>NZ_JBEYUF010000062.1:0-1030 GCF_040643355.1 Micromonospora sp. NPDC047187 | reverse complement strand
CGTGTTTCATAAGCTGGGTCAGAGCCATTCGCAGATGATGGTGATGGTGAGGATGGCCTGGAACCGGACGGCCAGCTTGTCGTAGCGGGTGGCTACGCCGCGGTGGCGCTTGAGCCTTTTGATGCCGTTCTCGACGGCGTGTCGCATCCGGTTAGAGGTTTGGGTCGAACTTGGGCGGGCGTCCACCGCGGCTGCCTTTGGCTTTGCGGTGGGCGTCCTGGTCGGTCTTGCTCGGGATGCACGCCTTGATTCCACGCCTGCGCAGGTAGGCGCGGTTACCTCGGCTGGTGTAGGCCTTGTCGGCCAGGACCAGGTCGGGGCAGGTGCGGGGCCGGCCTACTCCGAGACGGGTCACCTTGATACGGCGCAGGACCGCGATGAACTGCGGGCTGTCACCACGATGCCCGGCGGTCACGACCATCGATAGGACCTTCTGTCCCTGCTCACAGGCCAGATGCGTCTTGGTGGTCAGACCGCCACGAGATCGTCCGAGCCCGTGATCGGCGGGTTCGTCGTGCACGCCGCCGGGTGGCTCTTTCTGCAGGTGGCCATCTCTGCGGGCGCCGGCGGTGTGTTGGTGGGCGCGGCTGGTCATCGAGTCCACGCTGATCGTCCAGGTGATCCGGTCTTCCGCATCCCCGGTGGCCTGTGACGCGGCCAGGATCTTGTCCCAGGTCCCATCGCGCTGCCAGCGACGGAACAGGCCGTAGAGCGTCTGCCATGGTCCGTACTCGGCCGGGACGTCACGCCAGGGCGACCCGATCCGGATCCGCCACCTGATCCCGCCGATGAGCTGCCGTTTCTCCCACTTCGGCGGACGACCCTTCACCGACGCGGCAGGCAGCAGTGCGGCGAGCCGCTGCCACTGAGCGTCGGTCGGGGCCTGCCGCCTCGTCACCGCTAAGGCGGCCACGAGGTCTCCGGTATGAAGTTCTTGCTTGGTCGCAGAACCAGATACCGGAGACCTCTTCAATTGTCGATCACCGCCACGCCGGGACCTTCACCAGCCACCACGACTCCTGAAACACGC
>NZ_JBEYUF010000061.1:0-1398 GCF_040643355.1 Micromonospora sp. NPDC047187 | reverse complement strand
CGCGCCGATCTGTGAGTGGGGGTTGTCAAGGGGTGCGGTGGTGGGTGGTGATGGTTCGGTAGAGCTGTCGGGCGATGTAGCGCTTGAGGCAGCGGGTGATTTCTCTGGTGGTGCGGCCTTCGGCGCGGCGTCGGTTGATGTAGTCGCGGGTTTCGGGGTGGATGCGGCGGCGGGTTAGGGCGATGGTGTGTAGGGCGCTGTTGAGGGTTCTGTCGCCGCCGCGGTTGAGGCGGTGTCGGTCGGTGCGGCCGCTGGCCACGGGTATGGGGGCGGCGCCGGCGAGGGTGGCGTAGGCGGCTTCTGAGCGGACGCGGCCGGGGTGTGACCAGGCGGTGAGGGCGATCGCGGCGGTGACGGGTCCGACTCCGGGTTGGTCGAGCAGGGGTGGGCACAGGTCGGTGACGAGGGCACGTAGGCGGCGGTGGTTGTCGGCCAGCGCGGCGTCGAGGGTGTGGATGTGACGGGCGAGGGTGCCCAGTTCGCGGCGGCGGGTGTGTTCCTCGATGGGAAGGTGGGTGTTCTCGGGTAGGTCGAGGGCGGCCAGGCGGGCGACCTGGCTGGCGGTGGATAGCCCGCGTAGGGCGTGGCGCAGAGTGTCGTCGGCGGTCAGGATCAGCGCCTTGACCAGGTTGACTGTGGCGGTGCGGGCGTCGCTGTGGTGGCGGCGGCAGACCAGCAGCAGACGCAGCGCTTCGCGTGGTCCGTCGCTGCGGGGCACAGCGATATGGTCGGTGGACAGCGCCAGCACCGCGTGGGCGGCGGCGACCGCGTCCAGCTGATCGGACTTGCCGCCCCGACGGCGGGCCGCTGCGGCCGGTTTGGGTGCCTCGCAGACCGGTTCACCCGCGGCGCTGAGCAGTCGACATAGTCCTTGACCGTGCGCCCGGGTGCCCTCTACCGCCCACAACCGGAGCCCGTCCGGTGGGGTGTGCGCGGCGGCGAAGGCCACCAGCCGGCTCAACCCGTCCGCGTCGGTGGACACAGTGACCTGCGCCAGCACCGCCCCGAACCGGTCGAGCACGGCAGCGGTGTGCGTGTCGGTGTGGGTATCCACCCCCACCACCACGTCATAGCGATCCGTGACCCGCTCTACGATCTGTGCCATCTCGGGTGTTGCTCCTTTGCCAGTGACGACCGGGACAGTCGGCGTCGGCTCGGGATGCGGTCACCTCGGCGGCAAATCTGTGATGGGCCACGTGTGCTCGCACGGGCAGGCTTCTGATCAGGCCAGCAAGGTGGGCCGGGCCGGCGCCGACGACCACCTGGGGACAGGTCTTGCACAAGGCACACCCGCACTCCGAGCGGCCGGATCGGCAATGAGCCACCCAAGCGGTCACCGACGCCGAACCTAGCGGCAACCAGCCGAACCGATCACCACCGACATAGAAGCGTCTTGCA
>NZ_JBEYUF010000060.1:0-1961 GCF_040643355.1 Micromonospora sp. NPDC047187 | reverse complement strand
CCCCGGGGGGGGGGGGGGGGCGCCCGGCCCGGCCCGGGGGGGGGGGGGGGGCCTTCCTCCACCCCCGTCCCGCGGGGGGGGGCGGCCACCCTCCCCCCCCCCCCCCGCCGATCAATATCGTGTCAGCCGCGCATCGGCCGTGCTGTTCAGCCGCGCAGCGGCCGGCCCACCTCGTGCAGGTGACCGAGCGCCTGCCGGTACGACTCGACCAGCCCGGTCTCCGCGTACGGGATGCCCTGCTCGACGCAGTAGGCGCGGACGATCGGCTGGGCCCGGCGCAGGTTGGCGCGGGGCATGTTCGGGAAGAGGTGGTGCTCGATCTGGTAGTTGAGACCGCCGAGCGTGGTGTCCACCAGTCGGCTGCCGCGCACGTTGCGGGAGGTCAGCACCTGCTTACGCAGGAAGTCCAGCTCGTCCTCGGCGGTCGGCATCGGCATGCCCTTGTGGTTCGGCGCGAACGCGCAGCCCATGTAGAGGCCCCACAGCGCCTGGTGCACGACGGCGAAGAGCAGCGCCTTGACCGGGGACATGACCGCCAACAGCAGCGCCACGTAGGCGGCGGTGTGCGCGACGAGCAACGCCGCCTCGACCGCCCGGCGCCGCATCGGGACGGTGTACTTGCCGTCCTCCCGGCCGACGATCGCCCGGATGCTCGCCACGTGCAGGCTCAGGCCCTCGAGCAGCAGCATGGGGAAGAAGAAGTACGCCTGCCGCTGAGCCATCCAACGGCCGAACCCACGGGTCTCCAACGCCTGCTCGGGCGTCCACACCAGGGCACCCGCGCCGACGTCCGGGTCCTCGTCCTCGTGGTTCGGGTTGGCGTGGTGGCGGTTGTGCTTGTCGACCCACCAGCCGTAGCTGATCCCCACCGCCACGTTGCCGGCGAGCAGCCCCACCAACTCGCTGGGGCCACGCCGACGGAACATCTGGCGGTGCCCGGCGTCGTGACCGAGGAAGGCGACCTGGGTGGTGGCCACTGCCATCACTGCCGCGAGCGGAAGCTGCCACCAGGAGTCGCCGAGCAGGAACACGGCCACCCAGCCGGCCACGAAGGCCCCGAGGGTGAGCAGGATGCGGGTGACATACCAGCCGGGGCGCCGTTCCAGCAGGCCTGCCTGGCTGATCCGTCGGGACAACTGTGCGTAGTCACTGCCTCGCCGTCGTACCGGCGGTTCCGCCACCGCTCCGAGCGCCATCGCTGCTCCCGTTCCGCTTGCGCCCGTACCGGGGTGGTTCGGGCTTAATGTCAAGTCTCCCGATCGCGGTAGCCCTGAGTAACCCCGACAACCCCCGAATGGGGGGTAGGGCAGGCCCTACCCCTACTGGTTCGACTCAGCTCAGTCGGCCCACCGCGGCACGCAGTCGAGCCAGGTCACGGCGACGCCGCTCGTAGGTGGCGGCGAGCCCGACCAGCGCCAGCCCGCCGATCCCCAGGTAGATCCACCGGGGCAGCAGATCCCATCCCCGGGCCAGCTCGTGCAGCGCCAACAGCGTCAGCACCCCGCCGCCGAGCAGCACCGGCGCCTGCCACCGGCGGGTCGCGCCGGCCAGCACCGCGCCGGTCGCCGCCGCGCCGAGGAGCAGTCGCCGCCACGGCTGCGGGTCCGCCCCGGCCAGCACCGACACGAGGCTGGGCAGCAACGCCGCGACCAACCCCGGGCCGAGGGCCGGCCAGCTGGTCAGCCCCGGCCGGGTGCGCAGCGCCAACAGACCCGCTCCGACAGCGAGCGCCGCGGCCGGCAGGGTGTACGCCTCCAGCACTGTCACTCCACCGGCGGCCAGCAGCACCCAGGCCCCGAGCAGCTCGCTGCCGGCGGCGATCCCGGCGAACGCCCACCGCCGCCCGGCCGGTTCGCCCCGGCGCAGCAGCCGCAGCGCCACGGCGACTCCCCAGAGCACGCAGACGGTGGCGAGGTGCCGCGCCGCCTCGACGGCGAGCACCACCGCCACCAGCGCGACGG
>NZ_JBEYUF010000059.1:0-2082 GCF_040643355.1 Micromonospora sp. NPDC047187 | reverse complement strand
CCGCGCCCCCGCGCCCCCCCCCCCCGGGCCCGCCCCCCCGCCCGCGGGGGCGCCCCCCGCCCCGTGGGCCCCCGCCGCCCCGCCGCCCCCCGGGGGGTCGCCCCCCCCCCCCCCGCCGGCGCGCACGGCTGCGCGCGTGCTGCCGGCGCGGCCTGCCGGCCGATCGTCGGAGGCGTTGACCGATACCGATCGACGCTCCTACTATCTGCACCGTGAATGCATATTCGGGCCGACTCGCGGGCCGGGTCGCCATCGTCACCGGCGCCAGTCGCGGGATCGGTCTGGCCATCGCCCAACGCCTCGTCGCCGAAGGCGCGCGGGTAGGTCTGACCGCCCGCCGCCCCGAGGGGCTGGCCGAGGCGGTCGCCAACCTGGGCGGCCCGGCACACCCCCCCGGGGTGCCGGGCCGGGCCGACGACCCCGCGCACCGGGCCGCCGCGGTGAGCCAGGTGAGCGCGGCGTTCGGGCCGGTGGACCTGCTGGTCAACAACACCGGCATCAACCCGGTGCACGGCCCGCTGGTCGAGCTGGACCTGGCCGCGGCCCGCAAGATCCTCGACGTGAACGTGGTCGCCGCGCTCGGCTGGGTGCAGGAGGTCTGGGCCGCCGGCATGAGCGAGCGCGGCGGCTGCGTCGTCAACGTCTCGTCGATCGCCGGGCTCGGCCCGTCGCCCGGCATCGCCTGCTACGGGGTCAGCAAGGCCGCGCTCAACCATCTCACCGCCAGCCTCGCCGTGGAGTTGGGGCCGACGGTCCGGGTCAACGCGGTCGCCCCCGGCGTGGTGAAGACCCGCTTCGCCGCCGCCCTCTACGACGGGCGGGAGGCCGAGGTCGCCGCGCGGTACCCGCTCGGGCGCCTCGGTCTGCCGTCGGACGTGGCGGGCGCTGTCGCCTTCCTGGCCTCGGACGACGCCAGTTGGATCACCGGGCAGACCATCATCTGCGACGGCGGCGTCTCGCTGACCGGCCGGGCCGGATGACGGCGTCGGCGGAGCGTCCGAAGCCGCTGATCAACGGCTGTCTAGACTCGGCGGTGCGTCGGGGGACGCCGTGGCGGTGAGGGGGCGAGGGCGGATGGACGGGGTCGATGTGGCGGGCCGGGTGGACGGGCGTACCGCCCGCGCCGAGCGGACCCGCGCGGCCATCGTCGAGGCGCACCTCGCGCTCATCTCCGAGGGTGACCTCCGCCCCACCGGGGAACGCATCGCCGAGCGGGCCGGCATCTCGCTGCGCACCCTCTGGACCAACTTCAAGGACATGGAGACGCTCTTCGAGGCCAGCGGCGCGGAGGTGCTCCGCCAGCAGGACGCCGCCCACCGGCCGATCTCACCGGGGCTGCCGTTGGCGAAGCGGGTCGACGCGTACTGCCGGCAGCGGGCTCGACTGCTCCAGCTCATCGCACCGTCGGCGCGGGCCGCCCAGATGCGTGAGCCGGTCTCCGAACAGCTGCACCGCAACCGTCTCAAGCACATCGAACGGGTCCGCGACGAGGTCGAGGACCTCTTCGCCGTCGAGCTGGCCGAGGCCGGGGCGGGGCGGGAGCAGTTGCTCAACGCCCTGGTGGCGGCGAGCACCTGGCAGGCCTGGTCGATGCTGCGCTACGGGCTCGAGTTGGGCGTGGACCAGGCCCGCGCGGTGATGGCCCGGACCGTGGGCGCCCTGCTGGCCGAGGTCGCGCCCGACTGATTCCGGCCCGGCCCGATATTGCCCCCTCTTTCCATTCGGTTTCCGATGGGTAACACTGGCAGGCATGGTTACTGCATCAAGAGTGCAACTAACCGTGCTGCGTGGCCGGGACGACGAGTGCCGGGCTGTCCGGAGCCTGCTCGACGGCATGACCAACGCCGGCGGTGCCCTGCTGTTGCGCGGAGAGCCCGGATCGGGCCGGACGACGCTGGTCGGCTACGCCCATCGGCACGCCGAGGGTGGCTGCACAGTGCTCGCCGGCAGCGGGCTCGCCGAGGAGGCCGCCCTGCCGTACGCCGGCCTGCAACGTCTGGTCGACCCGGTGCTCGACCGGGCCGCCGCCCTGCCCGGCGAGCAGCGCCAGTTGCTGCGGCGCGCGCTGGCCGGGAAGAGTTG
>NZ_JBEYUF010000058.1:0-2214 GCF_040643355.1 Micromonospora sp. NPDC047187 | reverse complement strand
AGGTGTTCGGGTAGTTGGTGACGGCGTCGGTCCGGCGGCAGAGACGGTCGGAGCGGATTGAGAAGGTGACGCCTCGCCGATGATCAAACCGACAGTGACAAGAGCTCCTACACCGATGCAACACATGAAGAGCCCACCGACGACTGCCACTGACAGGACGATTCCCACCCGCACGCCCGACCGGCCGCCCGGGCGAAGTTGAGCAGCCGGGGCCACAGGCTGCACCGAAGGCCGCCCTGCAGAAGGCGACGCGTCGGTCCCGGCCGGCTGCTGAGCGGATGGCTCCGACGAATCGGGTGTCTGCTGCACGGCTTCTCCAGTGAGAGGGCGTACAACAATTGTCGTGACCGCCGCGGCCACTTACGCTCGGCCGAACAGTGAAACCGTCAGCCCGGACGAACGACTCACTGGTCGTCGTACGGCTACTGCTGCGGCCCGCGCGGGACAACGCTGGCAGATCGACGACGATGCTCTACAGCCCGAAAAAATACTTACCGCTCGGTCAGACCGGGTAGCAGCTCTGCACCCATGGGAGCGGAAGGAGTCTGACACCGCCCCTGAGAGGGGCCACAGGCTTTGGCTCGAAGCTCTCGCCCTGACGGTCCTCGCCGTGGCCGAGCAGCTTCAAGGCATTCACGAGCAGCTCAAGACGCGCAGCTCGGTGGATTGACCGCCCGCCCACACCGCTTACGCCCCTCGATCGAGCTCTCCCGGTTACCGAGGGCGCCACCGCTATGGTGGCGCCCTCGGCGCACCCTGGCAGTCGTTCCGATAGGCAGCGCCCTGGCGATCAGCGATACAGCTTGCCGGGACAGCGCTCGGCAACGTATCCAATATCGCTTCCCTCGGTGACCATCGTCCCGCCACCCGCCAGCGGCACCCCCACGTACCAGGCCCAGCAGTTGGAATCTCCCGCCCTCCGCAAATCGCGAGCCTTGTAGTCAACCTCGGTGCCGAAGACCTTGCAGAACGCCGCCTGTTGCTCCTGCAGAAAGACCTCGACGCACTCCCGGCCGACGCGCTCAAGCGTCTTCAGGTCGTTGCTACCAGCGACCAACTCGACGTTCGCTTGCCCACCCTTGTTCTGCTTGTTGACCTCATTGCTGCGCACCATCGACTTGCTGAAATGGAGCTCAGGAGGCGCAGGCGCAGCCGTGGCTAGAGCCGACGGAGTTGCCGGTATGCTGGCCGACGGCTTCACCACCTCAACGGTTGAAGGCGTGGGCCCGAGAGGCGAGCCCGAACTGTGCTCGGCCTGGTCGCCGCAAGCACTCAACCCGGACACCAACATCGGAAAGATGAACGCCGCGAGCAGCAGCCGGGAAGAGGATCGTCGCATGCGACGTATCCTGCCACCACCGCAGACAGCCGAGTAGGTGGCAGTCAATGTCAACGCCGCCCCAACCCTGGCTCTGGCACACATTTTGTGAGTCGTGCTCGCTGAGGGTTCGGGTTGGGTGCCGGGGTGGAGATCATCGTGGCGTTGCTTCCGCACCTGGTTGGCCTGCGGCTGGAAGCGGTGGTGGTCCGCGGCGTCGGGGTCAGGATCGACGCGGCGACCCGGACGGTTCGGTCCGCGTGTGGAGCCTGCGGCACCTGGTCGACCACCTTGCATGGTTGCTATGTGCGGCGGCTGGCCGACGTCAGGCTGGGCGGCCACGAAGTGCTGCTCGCGTTGACGGTTCGCAGGTTCACCTGCGTCAAGCGTCGGGTGCCGGCGGCGGACGTTCGTCGAGCAGGTGCCCGGTCTGACCCGTCGGTATGCCCGTCACACGGTCCTGGCGGCGGGTGACCTGCAGGCGGTCGCGGTGGCGTTGGGCGGTCGACCGGGCAGCCGGTTGGCGCATCGGTTGGCGGTGTCGGTGTCTCGGATGAGGTTGATCCGGATGATCCGGCGGATGCCCGATCCACCGCCGGTGACGCCGACAGTGCTGGGTGTGGACGACTTCGCCCGACGTCGTGGGCACCGATACGCCACCGTGCTGATCGACATGCATACCCGCCGGCCGATCGACGTCCTGCCCGACCGCACCGCCGACACCCTCGCCGCCTGGCTGCGCGAACACCCCGGCGTTCAGATCATCTGCCGCGACCGCGGCGGCAGCTACGCCGACGGCGCCCGCAAGGGAGCACCTGACGCGGTTCAGGTCGCTGACCGGTGGCACCTGCTGAAGAAACCTCAGCGACACCATCGAGAAGGTCATCCGTGGGCAC
>NZ_JBEYUF010000057.1:3525-4276 GCF_040643355.1 Micromonospora sp. NPDC047187 | reverse complement strand
TAGCCACCCGCTACGACAAGCTGGCCGTCCGGTTCCAGGCCATCCTCACCATCACCATCATCTGCGAATGGCTCTGACCCAGCTTATGAAACACGCCTTAGCTGAAGAGTCCGCGGACGCGATCCGACGGTGGAGCACCTCCCCACCGCTCGGCCCGCAGGCGGCGGTACTTCTCGGCCAATGCGGTCGCCTCGGCCGCCTGCCCACGCAACGTCTCCACCCACGAATACGACCCGGCGGCGACTAGCAGATGGTCCCAGATCAGGCCGAGGGCGAAGGCGTGCCGACCCAGCACCCCCTCGTGCCGCAGCGTGAAGCCGTCGGGGCCGGACGTCAGCCGTACGGTACTCGACTCGTCTTCCGGCAGCGTGTCCAGCGGATCAGGGAAGATCGGCTCGTCGGCGGCGGCCCATGACCACCTGAGAGTCTCGCCGTCGACCCGCTCCAGCCGGACCTCAAGGTCACCGGCGGGCAGCTCCCCTGCGGCGAGCTGACGCAACGGAGGTACTCCGACCATTCGCCGACCTTCGACGCCCACATCTACAGTAGCGTCACGCCGTCGAGTGCGGCATCAACCGGCTCAAACGCCATCGAGCCACGGCCACCAGGTTCGACAAGCTCGCCGTGCGCAAGCAGGCGAGGCTCGCGCAAGCCTAGCTATGGTGGTGTCCTCTTCGGCGGCTACCGAGAGGGGACCCCCCAAGGGGTCAGCGGCCGGGCGGCGTCAGGCAACGGGGACGGGGTCCGCGGG
>NZ_JBEYUF010000057.1:0-3515 GCF_040643355.1 Micromonospora sp. NPDC047187 | reverse complement strand
TCTGCTCAACCGATCTACGACCCGACGGTCGTCCACCAGTTGCTGGGGCTGGGGCTCGCTTTCGTTGGGTGGTGAGCCGTCCGGGTGATCCGAAGAGGTCACCACCATAGGGGACTGCGTCCGTCCGTCGTCATGCATCGCTGACGGGATCCGCGCCGACCGAGGGTTACAGCAAGCTGCCAGCTTTCGGCGATGCCGGCCAAGGGTCGCTCGCACGAACGAGGATCGAACTTTCGGACGTCCCGGGCTAGAGGCGCGTGGCCGATACCGGCGTGAGGTTGATCGGGACCGCGGGCCCGGAGCGTTCGGTCACGACAAGAGGCTGGGCGGTCGACGCCGAGGCACTGGCGCCCTTTGCAGCAAACACCGGCAGCCAGGCTCCGAACCGATTGAGAACGTTCTGGATGGGATTGAAACACATCCTTCCGTTTTCGTTCAGTACAGCGACCACGATTCCGATCGCCATGACGCCGTTGGCGTCCATCCGCCAGACCGGTCCCCCGCTGTCACCGCGAGCCGCGGGGACGGTCGAGCACAGCAGATAGTCAAGTGTGTCGGCAATGCCGTCGCCGTTCTCGTCGTAACCGACGTGCTGCCAGTTCGTCACGGAGCCTTCGGTCCAACCAGTTGTCCGGCCCATTTTTCCGATGACGAAGCCCGGGGTTAGGGCGCTATTGTTGTAGTAGCCCATCACCCGTCCGTTGCCCGGTGACCTGCCTGTCAGCGGGTCGACGACGATCTGCTGGGCGTCGTTTCCTGCGTCGAGCTTGACCAATGCTCCATCGAAACTGTTGTCGCGGTAGTCGCCGATGTTGTCGTTCCTTATCGCGTATCCGAAGCGGGTGTCCGTGCCGTAGACGACGCGTTGCGCTGCCGGCGGCAGACCGGAAGTGCCGAAACAGTGCCCGGCGGTAGTGATGAACATGCCGGACGTGCCTCGAACGGCGTAGCCGCCGGTGCAGTAGTCATCTGGGTTGTTTGGAAATCCGAAGAACATCGGGTGTCCCGGCTTGAACATGTAACCGGCCGCGACCGCCGGTGACGCCGTCGAGGCCAGGAGTAGTGCCACGACCGCAATGGACGAAGCGATGAGTCGTCGTAACAAGCGAACCTCCAGATGATGGAACGACGTGGTGATCGGTTTCAGGGCCAAGGCGGCCCCGCCCTCCGCCCAGGAGATGCGGAGAATCCTTTGTTCCAGCTATCCCTCACGGCTAACGGCTGTCAGCCGGTATGACGTAGGCCGCGGTGTGGGCGCTTGCCTGGTTGAAGGGTCTGCTAGGCCGTCAGCGCCGTGGTGATCGCTCTGATGAGGATCTGCTCTGCTCCGTCGGGAGATGCAGCTGTCGGTTTTCCTCTGAGGTGCCCCAACCAGCCGTAGACGGTCATCGAGCCGCCGGCGATGCCCGGGAAGTCGGTGTCGATCCCGCCGGCGTACGTCGCGGGCCTGCGCAGCAGTTCGTCGCTGGGCAGGTACGCGGGTACCTCGTTCGCGTAGCCGGCGAACAGCAGCTGGCTCGACGTGCCGTATCGCGCCCGGAAGTAGACGGCGTATCCGGACACGATCTCGCCGCCGGCCAGCAGCAGCCGAAGGTCCGGGCTGCCGGCGAACCTCCAGGACTGCAGGGGCACCGGAATCGACGTCGCGAACGTGCCGGCGTCGATTTGGGCGATCATCTGCTGCGCGTGCCGCCGGTAGTAACCCGGCAGGGAAAGGTTGTTGGACCGCACGGCGTAGGCCGCGGACACGTCCCGAAGATTGCCCGCGGTCAGCGTCACATCCAGCGGCAGGCTCACCTCCCGGTAGTGGGTTGTCGTCGGACCGGCGACCGGCCGTCCCGGCCGCAGCAGCGCCGTCGTGACGGCCTGCGCGAGCTCGGCGCCCCGCAGGCTCCGCTGGGCCCAACCCCGCGCGCCGTCAGGGTTCTGGTCGCCGGCCGGCCCGAGAAGGAACTGGGCGAAGGCCCCGGTCGTCTGCTCGATCCGGGTGACCGCGTCCCCCGGGTAGTCCGGGTCGAACATGGTCTGCGACCCCGCCACCACCGGATGGCACCCGTAGCTGAACAGCACGGCCAGCGGCTCACCACCCGGCGTACGGGCCGTCAGGACAGGTACGTCCGACTCGACGTACGGCAGATTTTCCCGGTTTTTCGAGAAGTGCTGGTCGACAACCTGGTAGTCGAGGGTGCACGCCGTTCGTGGGCCCTCAAGTGTGTCCCGGACCAGCTGCACGATCTTCGTGACCAACTGGTCGCCGTAGGCACGCACCTGTGCCTGCAGAGTGGAATTCATCCCGTACGAGATGAACGGGTCCAGTTTGTCGGGGAGCACTGGACCGTTGTGTGTGTGCGTGGCCGTCAGGGCGAAGTTCTCCGACGCCAGCCCGAGATCGACCACCTGGCTGCGGATCGACCGGTGCAGGCCACGTGCGAAGCCGAGAACATCGGCGGTGACGATGACGCGGGGCACGCCCTCGTGCCACAGGATTGTGCACCGCGCGAACAGCGGGGCGGCGGTCCCGGACGCCTGGCGGGGCACATCGACGCCGTAACCGGCCAGGTACGTGTCCGCCGCCGGAGTGATCTCCACCTTTCCGACGGACAGCTCGGTGCCCGCCGCCCCCAGTGCGGAGCTGCCGAGGAGGCCCTGACCTACCAGTGACGCGGCGACGATGGACCCACCGGTGAGCAGGCGGCGACGACCAACGGTCAGTTGCCGATCATCCGGTCTGTCGCCCTCGGCCGCCTGCGCCCGAGATTCCGATGTGGTGGCAGCCCTGACTCTGGACATGGTCATCCGGCAACGATCTCCCCCGTGAGACGCCGACGCGCGACCGCCGCCTCGCATCAGCAATGGATGTGCGAGCGACGGCCATCAGTATCAAGTTGAGAGCGATCATGGCGCACGCCAGGACCGCGGTCAATGGCCGCGTGCCATCTGCATCCCGCAGACGGTTCGCTCAAGGTGCGCGCGGACCGTGTTGGCAGGGCGACACGACCGATTGCCTCACCGATGACGATGCTGAACACCTACGGCTCGAAGTGGACCACTGTGTTAGCCCGGAGTCTGTGGATCTAAGGGTGTCTCCGGTCAGACCTGCCGGGGCGTTGTGCCTGGTGAGGGTGCCGTGATGACCGTGACGCTGAACGATCAGACTGGACGCAAGAAGCGGCCCGAGCCGTCGGCTAAGGCGAAAGCCGCGGCCGAGTTGGTCCGGGCCGCGAAGGAGCAGGGCCTGTCGTTGACGGGTCCGGACGGGCTGCTGAAGCAGTTGACCAAGCCGGTCTTGGAGACCGCGTTGAACGAGGAGATGACCGAGCACCTTAGCTAGGAAAAACACGACCAGGTCGGCGCCGGGTCAGGTAACAACATCCGCATCGGCGTTCCGCAGACGTGGGCGGGCACGTGAGTTACCTAAGACGTGTTTCATAAGCTGGGTCAGAGCCATTCGCAGATGATGGTGATGGTGAGGATGGCCTGGAACCGGACGGCCAGCTTGTCGTAGCGGGTGGCTA
>NZ_JBEYUF010000056.1:0-5140 GCF_040643355.1 Micromonospora sp. NPDC047187 | reverse complement strand
CGCGGGCCCGGTCGGCCTGCTCACGCGCCCGGGCGGCGTCGGCGGCCTCGGTGCGGGTCCGCGCCGCGTCGGCGCGGGACTGCTCGATCTGGCGGCGGACGTCCTGCACCTCGGCCTGCCACCGACCGGCCCGCTCGGTCGCCTCGGCGGCTGCCCGGCTGGCCCGTTCGGCCTCGGCGCGCAGCGCGTCGCGTTCCACGCTCAGGTCGGTCACCCGCTGCCGTTCGGCGTCGCGCTCGATGCGCAGGTCCCGCGCCTCGACGCGGGCCTGGTCGCGGTCGCGCTCGGCCTGGGCGCGCAACGCCTCGGCGGCGCTGGCGTCGTGGCGCGCCTGGTCGCGGGCGGCCTCGGCGTGCCGCGCCCGCTCGTCGGCGGTGGTGGCCTGCCGCTGCGCCAGCTCGGCGCGCTGGCGGGCGTCGTCGGCCTCGGCGCGGGCCTCGCGGGCCTGCTCGCGGGCGCGCGCCGCGTCGCCCGCCGCGGTCTCGGCGTCGTCGCGCGCCTCGTCGCGTTCGGTCTGCGCCGCCGCGATCTCGGTGGCGGCCTCCGCGCGGACCTGCGCGAGCTGCCGCTGCACACCCACCGGCGACAACTCCGCGTGCAGGGACTCGGTCAACGTCTCGACGATCTGGTCGAGTCGGTCCACCGCCTCCCAGGTGCGGGCCACCTGCCCGGGCAGACCGGGGGCGTTGCGGTGCCGCATCCGGCTGTTGCGGGAGGCGCGCTGGCAGGCGCCGTCGTTGTCGCGGCAGTAGCGAAACGGTCGACCCGCGCCGACGCGCTGCGGCACGGGCGCTCCACAGTGGGCGCACGGGCGGGTCTCGGTGGTGCTGGGCTGGGCGTCCATCGAGGGCGAAGTCTAGTGCCGGCCGATCAGCTCGCCGCCCGGGCCGTCGCGTCCAGGGTGTAGCGGCGTTGCAGCAGCAGCGCCGCGAGCATCGCCACCGCCGGCAGCAACCCGAAGCCGTAGCGGACCGCCGCGAGCGCGGCGTCCGGCTGCACCGGCGACTCACCCGCCGTCGAGGCCACGAAACCACCCACTGTCAGGCACAGCGCGTACGCGTACGGGCCCAGGGCCGCGCCGGTCGCCTCGGTGGCAGTCCACACCCCGGTGTAGGTGCCGGCCCCGGTGCCGCCGGCGGTGCCGGCGGCGCGGATCACGTCGGGCAGCATCGAGAACGGCAGCAACTGCATGCCGGCGAACGCCACCCCGAGCACCGCCACCGCGGCGACCAGCACCGGCAGGCCGGCCGGTCGGCCCACCGCCAACACCACCGAGCCGATCGCGAACGCGCCCTGCGCGCCGAGCAGCGCCCGCTGCTTGCCGACGCGTCGGGCCACCACCAGCCAGGCCGGGGTGACCAGCAGCGCCGGCGCCACGAACGCGGCCACCAGCACCGTGGTCAGGCCCGGGGCGCGCAGCTCGTACTCGGCGTAGTAGGGCACCCCGGCGAGCACCAGGTGGGTGGTGGTGGACATCGCCAGGTACGCGGCGACCAGCCACCGGAACTGCCTGTCACGCAGCGCCGTGCGCAACGCCCGCCACCCGCCGTGCCCCGACGCGGCGCTGGCCGGCGCGGACCCGCGCAGCCGGGCGATGCCGGCGACACCGACCAGCATGGCCACCAGCATCCCCACAGCCAGCACCACGCCCATCCGCTGGTAGCCGTCCCGCGTCGCGGCGTCGCCGCCGGTGAGCAGCGGGGCCAGCAGCCCGGAGACCAGGATGCCCAGGGTCAGCACCACCATCCGGAACGCCATCAGCCGGGTGCGTTCGTGGTAGCCGATGCGCAGATCGGCCGGGGTGGACAGGTAGGGGACCTGGTAGGCGGCGAAGAGCAGGTTGCCGGCGATGAAGAACACCGCCACCCACGCCGCCGCCGGCGCGCCGGTCAGGCCGCCGGGCACCGCGAAGAGCGCGGCGAACGCGACCGGCAGGGCGCAGCCGAGCAGCAGCAGGCGACGACGGTCGCCGCGTCGGGTCTGCTCGACGTCGGCGCGGTGCCCCACCCAGGGGTGCAGCAGCACGTCGGCGATCTTCGGCAGCAGCAGCGCCAGGCCGGCCAGCCACGGCCCGACGGCCAGCACGTCGGTGAGGAAGTAGAGCAGCAGCAGGCCGGGCACCGTCACCCAGACACCCATGCCGAGCGACCCGGCCGCGAAGCCCGCCAGGGGCCCGCGCGGCAGCGTCGCGTCGGTGGCGGCCGCAGGCCGCCGGTCCAGCCCGGTCATCGCCGCATCCTCTCCGCAATCCAACGGTTGCTGGATTCTAGGGGCAGAATGGCGGCCATGACCATGCCCCGCCGCCGCCCGGGTCGGCCCCGCCGCGACGAGACCCGGCCGACCCGCGAGGTGGTGCTCACCGCGGCGACAGCGCTCTTCGCCGAGCGCGGCTTCGACGCCGTCGGGCTGCGGGAGGTCGCCGCCGCCGCCGGGGTCGACGTCGCCACTGTCGCGCACCACACGGGTACGAAGGCGGCGCTCTACGACGCGTGCTTCGCCAGGGTGTTCGCCGCCGAACGGGACGTGCTGACCGAGGCCGCCGAGCAGGCCCGCGCCGCCCTCGACGCCGGCCCCGACGCGGCGCTACGGGCCCTGCACGAGCTGGTCGACGTCTTCGTCGACTTCCTGGAGGACCGCCCCGAGACCACCGCGCTGTGGCTGCGCCGCTGGTTGGAACCGCAGCGGCACGCCGAGCTCGACCAGCGCTACGCCGACCCGTTGTACCGGCTGGTCGCGGAGCTGCTCACCGCCGCCGCGGCGACCGGCGCCCTCGCCGAGCCGACCCCGCACATCACCGTGCGCAGTCTGGTGTGGGCGACGCACGGGCACGTGGTGGCGCTGGCCGCGGGTGCGCCCGGCGCTCGGGAGCGGCGCGAGTTCCGGGCGTTCGTGCATCGCCTGCTCGACGGGCTGTACGGATCACCGACCCCTTGACGGGCCGCCGCCGCGCGACGATTATCCATCGGACGTTGGATTAATGGGGGCGGCAATGGGCGTACCACCTCGGGTGGCGGTGATCGGGGCCGGCGCCGCCGGGCTCGCCGCGGTCAAGGCACTGGGCGACGCCGACGTGCCAACGGTGGGCTTCGAGGCCGCCGAGCAGGTCGGTGGCCTCTGGGTGTACGGGGCACCCGACTCGCCCGCGTACCGCACGCTGCACCTCAACACCAGCCGTGGTCGCACCCAGTTCGCCGACCACCCGATGCCCACCGACTGGCCCGACTACCCCGACCACCGTCGGGTCGCCGGTTACCTCGCCGACTACGCCGAGCGTTTCGGGCTGACCGACACCATCCGGCTGCGCCACACCGTCGAGCGGGTCACCCAGCACCCCGACGGCACCTGGACGGTGGCCGCCAGTGGCCCGAGCGGGCCGGTCGAGGTCACCGTCGACGCCGTGGTCGTCGCCAACGGGCACAACCGGGTGCCCCGGCTGCCCGACCCCGGCTACCCCGGCGAGTGCACCGCCGAGCAGATCCACAGCCACGACTACCGGGGCCCGGAGCAGTTGGCCGGCAGGCGGGTCCTGGTCGTCGGCGGCGGCAACTCCGCGATGGACATCGCCGTCGACGCGTCGTACGCCGCCACCCGCACCCTGCTGTCGCTGCGCCGGGGCGTCTGGGTGGTGCCGAAGTACCTGCTGGGTCGCCCCTCGGACACCCTCAACGGGGCGTTGGCCCGCCGACTGCCGTGGCGTCTGCGCCAACGCATCAGCCAGACGATGCTGAGCGCCACCGTCGGCAGCCCCACCCGCTACGGGCTGCCCGCACCGACGCACGGCTTCCTGCAGGACCACCCGACGCTCTCCGACGGGTTGCTGTCGCGGCTGACCCACGGTGACGTCGAGGCCCGACCCGGCGTCGCCGCCTTGGACGGCGACCGGGTGGAGTTCACCGACGGCCGCATCGACAGCGTCGATCTGATCATCTGGTGCACCGGTTACCGGGTGGACGTCGCGTTCCTCGACCCGGCGCTGCTCGCCGGAGGCGCCGACACCCTGCCGTTGTACCGGCACGTGTTCCACCCCGAGGCCCCCGGGCTGAGCTTCGTCGGGCTGATGCAGTCCACCGGCTCCGCGTTCCCGCTGGTCGAGGCGCAGGCCAAGCTGATCGCGGCGCATCTCGCCGGCCGGTACGCGCTGCCGGACCCGGAGCGACAGCGCGCCGCCTGCCGGGCCGAACTGCGGGCCGCGACCGCCCGCTGGGGTCAGCGCCGCCCGGCGATGCGGGTGGACTTCGACGTCTACCTGGCCGAGCTGGCCCGGGAGTTGACCGCCGGGACCCGCCGCGCCCGCTCCGGCACGACGCCCTCAACGGGGGTACCCCGGTGAGCGGCCGCTCCCTGGCCGGTCGGCGGGTGCTGGTCACCGGGGCGAGCGGGACCTTCGGCCGCCATCTCGGCGCCGCGCTGAGCGCTGCCGGCGCCCGGGTGGTGGGGCTCGACCTGCACGCCCGTCCCGACGACGACGTGCCGGTGCTGGGCTGCGACCTGACCGATGCGGACGCCGTACCGGCGGCGGTGCGGGCCGCCGTCGACCGGCTCGGGGGGCTCGACCTGCTGATCAACAACGCCGGGGTGGGTGGTCCCGCGCCGGCCGAGTTGCCGCCCGACGAGGTGGTCCGTCGGCAACTGGAGGTCAACCTGCTCGCCGCCTGGCGCACGACCGCCGCCGCTCTGCCCCCGCTGCTCACCGCACGCGGACGGGTGATCTTCGTGGCCAGCCGGATGGCGGTGCTGCCCCTCCCGCTCGCCGCCGCGTACGGGGTGAGCAAACGGGCCCTGGTCGCCTACGCCGACGCGCTGCGCCACGAGGTGGGTTCCCACGTCGGGGTCAGCGTCGTCTACCCGAGCATGGTCGCCTCACCGATCCACGACAGCACCGCCGAGGCCGGGCTGTCCCTGCAGGGGGTGTCGCGCCCCGAGCCCGTCGAAGGGGTGGTCGCGGCGATCCTGCGCACCGCCACCGCCCGACGCGCGCCCCGGGACGTGGCGACCACCGCACGCGGCCGGCTGGAGATGGCCGTCGGCCGGCACGCGCCCGCGCTGGCCGACCGGCTGGTACGCCGTACCCTCGCCGCCCGGCTCGCCGCCGGTGACCTGGACGCCGCGCCGCTGGCCGCCGGGATGCTCGGCCGCCACC
>NZ_JBEYUF010000055.1:0-5184 GCF_040643355.1 Micromonospora sp. NPDC047187 | reverse complement strand
GGCCTGTGCCATCGGGACCGGCTGCCCGAGGGTGTGGCAACCCCGGGTGCCGGCCAGCGGCGTACCCCGGTCAGTTCTTGTGGTTGTGGCTCCGCCAGATGTCGAGCAGCGCGGTGATCAGCGCGAGCGCGATGATGCCGGTGGCGAGCATGAGGGACTGTTCGAAGGCGTTGGTCCAGTCGCCGCGGCTGTCGGCCAACGTGGAGAAGAACAAGGAGCCGACGGCGGCGATGCCGGCGGCGGCGCCGATCCGCTGGCCGGTCTGGAGCATGCCAGCGCCGCTGCCGGCCTGCCCGACCGGCACCTCGGAGAGGGTGATCGTCTGGTTGGGGGCGATCACCAGCCCACTGCCGATGCCGGCGACGAGCAGTGGGCCGGCGGTGACCCAGGGCGCGGGGGCGCCCGGGAAGAGGTGCAGTGCGATCACCGTGGCGGCCAGTCCGACCACCACGGTGAGCAGTCCGATGGCGACCAGTGGTCGGCCGAAACGGTTGACGATGCGGCCACCGAGCACGGCGGCGGCCGCCGAGCCGAGGGCGAAGGGGGTGATGGCCAGGCCGGCGACGAGGGCGCTGTAGCCGAGCCCCATCTGCAGGAACAGGGTGAAGATGAAGAAGATCGCGGTGAAGCCGCCGAAGTAGACGAGCGCCAGGATCGAGCCCAGCGTGTACGACTGGAAGCTGAACAGTCGGAGGTCGAACAGGGGTTGGTGGTGGCGTGCGTACCGTCGTTCCCAGAGCCCGAAGGCGACCAGCACCGCCAGGCCGACCGGGATGAGCGCCCACTTCCACGGCGTCCGCCACTGCTGCTCCTGCACCAGTGGCAGCAGGACCAGGACCACACCGACGCCGAGCAGTAGGACGCCGACGGGGTCGAGTCGATGCCAGCCGGGTTGGCCGCCGGCTCGGCCGGGCAGCAGCCGCCAGCCGAGGATCACCGCGAGGACACCGACCGGCACGTTGACGAAGAAGACCCAGCGCCAGCCGTGTTCGTCGCCGCCGATGGCGATGAGCAGTCCGCCGAGCAACGGCCCGACGGCGGTGGAGATGCCGATGGTGGCGCCGAGCAACCCGAACGGGCGGGCACGTTCGGGCCCCCGGAACAGTTGCTGGATCAGCCCGATGACCTGCGGGTTGACGACGCCGGCGGCGGCGCCCTGCAGCAGTCGGGCGATGACCAGCCAGGTCGGGGAGGTGGCGAGGCCGGCGAGCGCGCTGGTGATGGTGAACAGCGCGATGCCGAAGACGAACGCGTTGCGCCGACCGCGGGCGTCGCCGAACCGGCCGGCGGGCACCAGCGCCAGGCCGAAGGTGAGCGCGTACCCGGAGAGAATCCACTGCAGGTCGCTCGACGACGCGTGCAGCGCCCGGTCGATGGAGGGCACGGCCACGTTGACGATGCTCACGTCGAGCAGCGTCATGAACGCGGCGACGAGTCCGACGCCGACCGCCTGCCAGCGTCGGCGATTCTCGGCCGCTGTCACCGGCTGCGGCGTCTGCGCCGCGCTCATCGCGCCCCCCGTCGACCCTCGGTCGTCAATGGTTGACCGCTACCCGGGTCTTCGGGGGGCGAACCGTGTCGGGTGGTTCCGTCGGTCACGCCATCTGGCGGGCGCAGAACCGGGGACCGAAGTCGAGGCCGGCCATCGGTGAGTCCTCGCGGTGCAGCAGGCCCTTCTCGGTGAGCAGGTGCAGGGGGCTGCCCACCTGCTCCTGGGTGAGCCCGGATTCCTCGGCGATCAGGTCCGGGTACGGCACCTGCCCGCGTGCCTCGAGGGTGGTGACCGCCTGGTACACCCGTTGCTCGGCCTCCGACAGTTGCACCTGCTGCATGGTTCCTCCTTGTGCTCGTCCGCCACCGCGGTGGCGGTTGCCGTGCGCCGGTTACCCCCTCGGTGCCCGAAGATGCACACCCGATCGGGCGGTCGCGACGGCCGGCGGTGCGGCCGGGGAGGTGCCCTAGGCTGCTTCCGTGATCGTTTGGGATCTCGTCGTTGTCGGCGCCGGCCCCGCGGGGCTGTCCGCGGCGCACGCCGCTGCCTGTGCGGGCGTCTCCACTCTTGTCGTCGAGCGAGCAGTTCACCCGCGGTACAAGACCTGCGGCGGTGGCCTGATCGGCACCTCGCTGGCGGCCGTTCAGGATCGGATCGAGGTGCCCGCGCACGACCGGGTGGACCGGGTGACGTTCACCCGCGACGGCCGTCGGGAGTTCACCCGCCGCAACGGCAGTCCGGTGGTGACGATGGTGCGCCGTGAGGAGTTCGACGACCGGCTGCGCGCGGCGGCGGTCGCCGCCGGCGCGCAGCTGCGGGAGCGGGTCGCGGTCCGCGCGATCGAGCAGGACCCCGAGGGGGTACGCCTGCGGCTGGCCGACGGTACGACGATCGCGGCTCGTGCCGTGATCGGGGCGGACGGCTCGTCGGGGGTGACCGGTCGGCACGTGGGGGTGCGGTACCGGCAGGTGGATCTGGGTCTGGAGTTGGAGATTCCGGTGCCGCCCGCGGAGCAGGAGCGCTGGCGGGGCCGGCTGCTGTTGGACTGGGGCGACATGCCGGGCTCGTACGCCTGGGTCTTTCCCAAGGGTGACCGGCTGACCGTCGGTGTGATCGCCGCGCGGGGGGCGGGGGAGGGGACCCGCGAGTACCTGCGGCGGTTCGTCGACCGGTTGGGTTTGACCGGGTTGCCGGCGGAGCACGACTCCGGTCACCTGACCCGTTGCCGCGCGGAGGATTCACCGTTGCGCAACGGCCGGGTGCTGGTGGTGGGGGATGCGGCGGGGCTGCTGGAGCCGTGGAGCCGGGAGGGCATCAGCTTCGCGTTGCGCTCCGGGGAGTTGGCCGGAGCGGCGGTCGCGGACGGTGACCTGGCCGGGTACGAGCGGGCGGTGGCCGAGCGTCTGCTGCCGGAGATGCGGGCGGGGTTCCGGCTGCTCGACGTGTTCACCCGACGCCCGGACGTGTTCCACGCCCTGTTGGCGACCCCGCCGGGCTGGCGGATGTTCGTGCAGTTCTGCCAGGGGCGGGCGAGCTTCGACGAGATGCTGCGCCGCCGCCCGATCCGGGCGGCCCTCGCGGTGCTGGACCGGTTGTCCCATCCATCGCGCCAGGCCACCACGGCTCACCCAGGATCCTAGGACGCCTTACGGGGTGTGCCCGCGCCTACTGGTGTCGACCGGCCCGGCCGCCGGACAATCACACTGGAGCAAGAGGAGGCGCTGATGACCGAGCAGCCGTTCACCGACGACGAGTACGCGTTTCTGCGCCACGCGCGGTTCGGGGAGTTGCCGCCCGCCGTCCGTCCCGACGAGCGGGTGGCCCTGACCGAGACCGATCCCGGGCGCGACCGGCCGGAGGAGTCCGAGGACCCGATCCGCTGGAACGTGCAGGGCTGAGAAACGCGCGACGGGCCGCAGGTGTCGCCACCCACGGCCCGTTGGTGATGCGCTGCGGTCAGAAGACCGGCACGCCCTCGCGTACCAGACGCCAGTTGGGCTGGAAGAAGTCGGCCGGGTCGATCGTCCCCTTGGCCTGTGCCCAGTCGATGAGCAACTGACGGATCTCCTGCTGCGCGTTGTAGACCTGGGTCTTCACGATGCCGGGGAAGTTGCCGCCGCCGCTGCGCCGGTAGTTGTTCACCGCCACCACGAACTGCGCGTTGTCCGCCACCGGGGTGTCGGTGCCGGCCAGCACCAGCCGGGTGATCCGCTGCCCGACCGGCTTGGAGATGTCGATGTCGTAGTCCAGGCCGGAGAAGACGTCGTAGTTGTAGTCCGGCACCGCCGGGTCGCTGATCTGCTCCGGGTCGACCGGGGCGCCCGGCGCGAACGTACGGAAGTACTTCGCCGAGTACTCCAGATAGGCGCGCACCTCGGCGCCGCTGAGCACGACCGCCTCGAGGGTGTTGTCGTACACGTACAGGCCGGCCACGTCGCGGATCTTCACGTCGCCGGCCGGGAAGACGGCGGTCCGGCTGAACGGCGCCGCGATCGACAGCACCGGCAGGTCCGCGTACGCCGTGCCGGCCAGCGCCGCGCCGACCACCTCGGTCTGCACGTGGTTGATGAAGTCCAGGATCGGCGTGTCCTTGTACCGTGACTCCGCCGCCGACAACTCCACTGTGGACGTGGCGACGACCTGGTTGACGTACGCCACGGTCTTCTGGTGCTGGGCCCGCACGGCGGCGAGCACCTTCGGGTCCTCGACCACGGTGTTGGTGTTCAGCATGGTGGCGGCCTTCTTGGTGATCGCCCACCGGCCACGCTCACGGGTGAGCGTGAAGTCCATCCGGGTGAGCCGCTGGCCCCACTTCGACGGCTCGGAGAGCAGCACCTGCGTGCCGGTGCGCTCGTTGGTGACGAACCGCTCGACCACCTCGTTGTGCGCGTGACCGAAGAGGATCGCGTCGATCCCCGGCACCTGCTGGGCGATCAGCGCCACCGGGTTCTCGTTCGGCAGCTCGGGGCCGTAGCTGGACGTGCCGCTGTCACCGCCGTGCGCCGAGATCAGCACGAGGTCCGCGCCGCGGGCCCGCATGATCGGCACCCACTTCGCGGCGGTCGCGACCATGTCGTCGAAGCGCAGCTTGCCCTCGACGTTGCCCTTGTCCCAGATGGCCACACCGGGGTTGGTCAACCCCAGGATGCCGACCCGCAGGGTCGGCGCGGCGAAACCGAGGGAGACCTTCTTGATGACGTACGGCAGGAAGGCCGGCTTGCCGGTCTTCGCGTTGACGGCGTTCGCGGCGAGGGCCGGGAAGCCGAGCTGACGGATCCACAGGTCCAGCAACGGCAGCCCGTAGTTGAACTCGTGGTTGCCCAGCGTCACCGCGTCGTAGTCGATGACGTTCATGGCCCGTGCCATCGGGTGCTTCTCCCCGGTGGCGGTGATCGGCTCCTGCTTGGCGTAGTACGTGGCCAGCGGCGTGCCCTGGATCGTGTCGCCGGCGTCGAGCACGAGCGTGGCCTTGCCGCGCCGCTCCCGACGGATCTGGTTGATCAGGGTCGCCAGCTTCGCCACGCCGATGTCGTTCTGCTTGCTGTCGTCGTACTCGGCGTCGCGGTAGTAGTCCCAGTTGTAGACGTTGCCGTGCGTGTCCGACGTGCCCAGGAGGGTGAGGTCCCAGGTGCGCGGCCGGGCCGCGCCGGCCGCCTGCGCGGGCGCGGCGGCGATCAGCGGGGTGGTCGCCG
>NZ_JBEYUF010000054.1:2537-5467 GCF_040643355.1 Micromonospora sp. NPDC047187 | reverse complement strand
ACGAGTGCAGTACCATCGGCGCTGGAGGGCTTAGCTTCCGGGTTCGGAATGTAACCGGGCGTTTCCCCTCCGCCATGACCGCCGTAACTCTATGAACATATCAAACAACCCCGGCACACAATCACGGGTGTTCGCTTGTTCAGAGTTGCACAGTGGACGCGTAGCAGCTTAGTAGTCAAGTCCTCGGCCTATTAGTACCGGTCAACTGAACCCGTTACCGGGCTTACATTTCCGGCCTATCAACCCAGTCGTCTAGCTGGGGGCCTTACCCCACAAAGTGGGTGGGATACCTCATCTTGAAGCAGGCTTCCCGCTTAGATGCTTTCAGCGGTTATCCCTTCCGAACGTAGCTAACCAGCCGTGCCCTTGGCAGGACAACTGGCACACCAGAGGTTCGTCCGTCCCGGTCCTCTCGTACTAGGGACAGCCCTTCTCAAGTATCCTACGCGCACGGCGGATAGGGACCGAACTGTCTCACGACGTTCTAAACCCAGCTCGCGTACCGCTTTAATGGGCGAACAGCCCAACCCTTGGGACCTGCTACAGCCCCAGGATGCGACGAGCCGACATCGAGGTGCCAAACCATCCCGTCGATATGGACTCTTGGGGAAGATCAGCCTGTTATCCCCGGGGTACCTTTTATCCGTTGAGCGACACCGCTTCCACTCGCAAGTGCCGGATCACTAGTCCCGACTTTCGTCCCTGCTCGACCTGTCAGTCTCACAGTCAAGCTCCCTTGTGTACTTGCACTCAACACCTGATTGCCAACCAGGCTGAGGGAACCTTTGGGCGCCTCCGTTACCTTTTAGGAGGCAACCGCCCCAGTTAAACTACCCACCAGACACTGTCCCTGAACCGGATAACGGTCCGAAGTTAGATACCCAAATCAACCAGAGTGGTATTTCAAGATTGCCTCCACCCATACTGGCGTATGGACTTCACCGGCTCCCACCTATCCTACACAAGCTAATTCGAGTACCAATGTCAAGCTATAGTAAAGGTCCCGGGGTCTTTCCGTCCTGCCGCGCGTAACGAGCATCTTTACTCGTACTGCAATTTCGCCGGGCCTGTGGTTGAGACAGTGGGGAAGTCGTTACGCCATTCGTGCAGGTCGGAACTTACCCGACAAGGAATTTCGCTACCTTAGGATGGTTATAGTTACCACCGCCGTTTACTGGCGCTTAAGTTCTCCGCTTCGCCCCGAAGAGCTAACAGGTCCCCTTAACGTTCCAGCACCGGGCAGGCGTCAGTCCATATACATCGAATTACTTCTTCGCATGGACCTGTGTTTTTAGTAAACAGTCGCTTCCCCCTGCTCTCTGCGGCCATACAACGCTCCACCCGCGCGGGGCTTCACGTCTCCGGCCCCCCTTCTCCCTAAGTTACGGGGGCAATTTGCCGAGTTCCTTAACCACAGTTCGCCCGATCGCCTCGGTATTCTCTACCTGACCACCTGTGTCGGTTTGGGGTACGGGCCGCTAAGAACTCGCTAGAGGCTTTTCTCGGCAGCATAGGATCACTGACTTCACCTGAATCGGCTCGGCATCACGTCTCAGCCTTCATGTGTTGCGGATTTGCCTACAACACGGCCTACACGCTTACCCCGGCACAACCACCGGCCGGGCTCAGCTACCTTCCTGCGT
Source organism: Micromonospora sp. NPDC047187 (assembly GCF_040643355.1). Lineage (NCBI taxonomy): Bacteria > Bacillati > Actinomycetota > Actinomycetes > Micromonosporales > Micromonosporaceae > Micromonospora > Micromonospora sp. NPDC047187. The sequence goes on along the minus strand of NZ_JBEYUF010000054.1, from coordinate 3,824 downwards.
CACCCCATCGCTTGACTACTACCCATCAGGTTCCCACGCTCCCTCAGCTCAGTCCGAAGACCTCACCAAGTTCGGGTGGTTAGCACAACGAGGTTCATCAGGGACGCTCTTTCGCGGGTACGGGAATATCAACCCGTTGTCCATCGACTACGCCTCTCGGCCTCGCCTTAGGTCCCGACTCACCCAGGGCGGATTAGCCTGGCCCTGGAACCCTTGGTCATCCGGCGGAAGGGTTTCTCACCCTTCTTTCGCTACTCATGCCTGCATTCTCACTCGTGCCGCGTCCACAACTGGGTCACCCCGCTGCTTCACTCGCGGCACGACGCTCCCCTACCCATCCACACACCTGCACAAGGAATCAAGTCCAAGCGAGGATAAAATGTGAATGCCACAGCTTCGGCGGTGTGCTTGAGCCCCGCTACATTGTCGGCGCGGAACCACTTGACCAGTGAGCTATTACGCACTCTTTAAAGGGTGGCTGCTTCTAAGCCAACCTCCTGGTTGTCTATGCGACCCCACATCCTTTTCCACTTAGCACACGCTTAGGGGCCTTAGCTGGTGATCTGGGCTGTTTCCCTCTCGACTACGAAGCTTATCCCCCGCAGTCTCACTGCCGCGCTCTCACTTACCGGCATTCGGAGTTTGGCTGATTTCGGTAAGCTTGTGGGCCCCCTAGACCATCCAGTGCTCTACCTCCGGCAAGAAACACGCGACGCTGCACCTAAATGCATTTCGGGGAGAACCAGCTATCACGGAGTTTGATTGGCCTTTCACCCCTAACCACAGGTCATCCCCCAATTTTTCAACATTGGTGGGTTCGGCCCTCCACGCGGTCTTACCCGCGCTTCAGCCTGCCCATGGCTAGATCACTCCGCTTCGGGTCTAGGACACGCGACTGAATCGCCCTATTCAGACTCGCTTTCGCTACGGCTCCCCCACACGGGTTAACCTCGCCACATGCCACTAACTCGCAGGCTCATTCTTCAAAAGGCACGCCGTCACCCCGCAAGGCTCCGACGGATTGTAGGCGAACGGTTTCAGGTACTATTTCACTCCCCTCCCGGGGTACTTTTCACCATTCCCTCACGGTACTTGTCCGCTATCGGTCACCAGGAAGTATTTAGGCTTACCAGGTGGTCCTGGCAGATTCACGGCAGATTTCAGGGGTCCGCCGCTACTCGGGAACACCCACAGAAGGTCAGCAACTTTCACCTACCGGACTCTCACCGTCTACGGTCAGCCATTCCAGACTGTTCGACTAGCCACTGACTTTGTAACTCCTCGAGT
>NZ_JBEYUF010000054.1:0-2439 GCF_040643355.1 Micromonospora sp. NPDC047187 | reverse complement strand
CGCATGTCAGTACACTCAGCGGGGTCCCACAACCCCGACCACGCAACCCCTGACAGGTATCACACGCAGCCGGTTTAGCCTCGATCCGCTTTCGCTCGCCACTACTCACGGAATCACTAAATTGTTTTCTCTTCCTACGGGTACTGAGATGTTTCACTTCCCCGCGTTCCCTCCACACACCCTATGTGTTCAGGTGTGGGTGACACCACATGACTGGTGCCAGGTTTCCCCATTCGGACACCCTGGGATCACAGCTTGGTTGACAGCTCCCCCAGGCCTATCGCGGCCTCCCACGTCCTTCATCGGCTCCTGGTGCCAAGGCATTCACCGTTCGCCCTTGACAACTTGACCACAAAGATGCTCGCGTCCACTGTGCAATTCTCAACAAACGACCAACCCACAACCCGATCCGCCCCACACCAAACCCAGCCCCCGAAAGGACCAACGGTATGTGGGGCCAGGCCATGCCTGGCAGACTTCCAGCCCCCACACAGGAGGCCGGCGCGTCTCTGAAACAACAACCAATGGTTGTTCCTTCAGGACCCAACAGGGTGCTCACATTCTCCCCCAGCCGCACCAACAGCATCCGTTCCCACCACCCGAAGATGGCTGTACTAAGCGCCGCCGGCCGTTGCCAGGGCAAAACTTGCCAGTGTCTCCGCCATTCGAGCACCCCGACCCAACATTCGTGGGCCGCGGGCTCCTTGCACCCCTTCGGGTGAAGGTGCTCCTTAGAAAGGAGGTGATCCAGCCGCACCTTCCGGTACGGCTACCTTGTTACGACTTCGTCCCAATCGCCAGCCCCACCTTCGACGGCTCCCTCCACAAGGGTTGGGCCACCGGCTTCGGGTGTTGCCGACTTTCGTGACGTGACGGGCGGTGTGTACAAGGCCCGGGAACGTATTCACCGCAGCGTTGCTGATCTGCGATTACTAGCGACTCCGACTTCACGGGGTCGAGTTGCAGACCCCGATCCGAACTGAGACCGGCTTTTTGGGATTCGCTCCACCTCACGGTATCGCAGCCCATTGTACCGGCCATTGTAGCATGCGTGAAGCCCTGGACATAAGGGGCATGATGACTTGACGTCATCCCCACCTTCCTCCGAGTTGACCCCGGCAGTCTTCGATGAGTCCCCGCCATAACGCGCTGGCAACATCGAACGAGGGTTGCGCTCGTTGCGGGACTTAACCCAACATCTCACGACACGAGCTGACGACAGCCATGCACCACCTGTGACCGCCCCCGAAGGACCTCACATCTCTGCGAGTTTTGCGGCCATGTCAAACCCAGGTAAGGTTCTTCGCGTTGCATCGAATTAATCCGCATGCTCCGCCGCTTGTGCGGGCCCCCGTCAATTCCTTTGAGTTTTAGCCTTGCGGCCGTACTCCCCAGGCGGGGCGCTTAATGCGTTAGCTGCGGCACAGGAAACCGGAGAGGCCCCCCACACCTAGCGCCCAACGTTTACAGCGTGGACTACCAGGGTATCTAATCCTGTTCGCTCCCCACGCTTTCGCTCCTCAGCGTCAGTATCGGCCCAGAGACCCGCCTTCGCCACCGGTGTTCCTCCTGATATCTGCGCATTTCACCGCTACACCAGGAATTCCAGTCTCCCCTACCGAACTCTAGCCTGCCCGTATCGACCGCAGGCTTGGAGTTGAGCCCCAAGTTTTCACGGTCGACGCGACAAGCCGCCTACGAGCTCTTTACGCCCAATAAATCCGGACAACGCTCGCACCCTACGTCTTACCGCGGCTGCTGGCACGTAGTTGGCCGGTGCTTCTTCTGCAGGTACCGTCACTCTCGCTTCGTCCCTGCTGAAAGAGGTTTACAACCCGAAGGCCGTCATCCCTCACGCGGCGTCGCTGCATCAGGCTTCCGCCCATTGTGCAATATTCCCCACTGCTGCCTCCCGTAGGAGTCTGGGCCGTGTCTCAGTCCCAGTGTGGCCGGTCGCCCTCTCAGGCCGGCTACCCGTCGTCGCCTTGGTAGGCCATCACCCCACCAACAAGCTGATAGGCCGCGAGCCCATCCCAAGCCGAAAAACTTTCCACCACCAGCCATGCGGCCAGCAGTCCTATTCGGTATTAGCCCCCGTTTCCGAGGGTTATCCCAAAGCTTGGGGCAGGTTGCTCACGTGTTACTCACCCGTTCGCCGCTCGAGTACCCCGAAGGGCCTTTCCGCTCGACTTGCATGTGTTAAGCACGCCGCCAGCGTTCGTCCTGAGCCAGGATCAAACTCTCCAACAAAAAATTAGTTGAACAGCATCCTGACAACAAACAAATGTTGCCAAAGGAATCCCAACCAGCCAGCAAAAACTGACCAGTCCGGGGTATAAATCATAATTGGCACTGGCTTTACAAGCACCCTGTTGAGTTCTCAAAGAACAACCACACACCGACCAGAAGCCCCACCACAGTGGAACCCCAACCGGGGCT
>NZ_JBEYUF010000053.1:0-6424 GCF_040643355.1 Micromonospora sp. NPDC047187 | reverse complement strand
CCCGCCCCCACCCCGCCCCCATCCCCGCGATCTTGCACTTTCGGTTGCCTAAAAGCACCTTCTTGCAAGCTTTTGTCGGTGCAGAAAGTGCAAGATCGCGGGGCCGGCGGGGGCCGGGCCGAGGGCGGGGTTAGCGGTCTCGGCGGCGGGGGCGGTAGCTGGCCAGGGTGGCGGGGAGGCCGCGGCGGATGATTCCGGCCCAGTCGGTGTCGCCGCGTAGCACCGCCGCGGCGGTCTTGCGGGCCTGCTCGACGGTGAAGTGCGGCGGCAGCATCAGCTCCGCCGGGTCGACCAGGGCGTTGATCACCACCGGACGGTCGGCGGCGAGCGCCCGGTCCCAGACGTCGCGCACCTGATCCGGTGAGTCGATCAACTCGCCGTGCAGCCCGAGCACCTCCGCCCACTGGTGGTAGGCGATGTCCGGCAACTGCTGGCTGTCCGGGAACATCGGCGTCCCCTCGGTGGAGCGCTGTTCCCAGCTGACGAACGCCAGATCCCGGTTGTTGAGCACCAGCACCACGAAGCGCGGGTCGGCCCAGCTGCGCCAGTACTTCGCCACGGTGATCAGCTCGTTGACGCCGTTCATCTGCATGGCGCCGTCGCCGATCAGCGCGACCAGCGGCCGGTCCGGGTGGGCGAACTTGGCGCTCAGCGCGTACGGCATGGCGCCGCCCATGGACAGCAGCGTGCCGGAGAGGCTGGCCAGCATGCTGGGGCGTACCTGGATGTGTCGGGCGTACCAGGCGGTGGTGGTGCCGCAGTCGACAGTGAGCAGCACGTCGTCGGGCAGCCGTTCGTTCAGGGTGTGGAAGAGCAACTGCGGGTTGACCGGGTCGGCCGCCTGCTCGGCCAGGTCGTGTTGCACCCGGCGCCACGCCGAGGTGGCCTCGGTGACCTCCGTCCGCCAGGCGGTCGGCCCGGGGCCGGGGCCCAGCTCGTTCAGCAACGCCCGCAGCGTGGGGCGGGCGTCGCCGGTCAGGTTCACCTCGGTCGGGTACCGCAGCCCGAGCTGGGTGCCGTCCAGGTCGATCTGCACTGCGCGGGCCTGCCCGGGCGGCGGGTAGAACTCCGAGTACGGCATGTTGCTGCCCACGATCAGCAGCCGGTCGCAGCCGTTCATCAGCTGCCAGCTCGGTCGGGTGCCGAGCAGCCCGATAGCGCCGGTCACCCACGGTTCGCGGTGGTCGACGGCGGTGAAGCCGAGCAGCGCGGTGGCCACGCCGGCCCCGAGCCGATCCGCGATCTCACGGACCTCGTCGCGCGCGCCGAGGGCACCCTGGCCGACCAGCATGGCCACCCGTTGCCCGCCGCGCAGCACCTCGGCCGCCCGGCGTACGTCCGCCTCCGGCGGCACTGTCGGCGTGCTGCTCGGCGCGTTGCTGGTCTGGTAGTAGCCGTGCGCGTGCGGCGGGTTCGGTACGGCCGGCTCGTCCTGGAGGTCCAGGGGCAGGATCAGGGCGGTGACGGTGCGTCGGGCCAGCGCCGTCCGGCACGCCCGGTCGACGAGGTGGCGTACCTGTGCCGGGTGGTCGAGCTGGGCCAGGAACGCCGCTGCCACGTCCTTGTAGAGGGCGAGCAGGTCGACCTCCTGGTAGTAGCCGCCGCCCTCGGCGGTGGTCGCTGTGTGACCGACCAGGGCGACCACAGGTTGGTGGTCGAGCTTGGCGTCGTACAGGCCGTTGAGCAGGTGGATGGCGCCCGGCCCGCTGGTGACCAGAGCGCAGCCCAGGGGCCCGCCGCCGTACTTGACGTGCGCGGAGGCGGCGAAGCCGGCGGTCTCCTCGTGGCGGACCTGGATGAACTGGGCGCGGCCGTTGGTGCGTTGCAGCGCGGAGGTGAGGCCGTTGATGCCGTCGCCGGGATAGCCGAAGTAGCGGTGTACGCCCCAGCTGAACAGTCGCGACACGATGTGGTCGGCGACGGTCGGACGCCGGGGCAGAGTGCCCGCTTCGTCCGGCGTGGTGTCGTCTGCGCTCACCTGGCTGGTCCTTCCCGTCGCGTCCGATGCCCGCCGGTCATTCCCCTTCTTCTTCGGACAAAACACCCGCTCGGACGGGCGTCGAAGCGCGCTGCTCCGCGTCCGGCAGAATCGTCGGGTGCCCGTCCACGAGATCACCGACCCCGACGACGACCGGATCGCCGACTACCGGGCGCTCACCGACGTCGAGCTGCGCACCCGCTGGGAACCACCGCACGGCCTTTTCATCGCCGAGGGGGAGCTGGTGCTGCGCCGGGCGTTGCGCGCGGGCTACCCGGCGCGGTCGTACCTGGTCGACGCCAAGCGGGTCGACCAGCTCGCCGACCTGGACACCGGCGACGCGCCGGTGTACGCCGCGACCCAGGACGTGCTGCAACGGGCCACCGGCTTCCACGTACACCGGGGGGTGCTGGCGTCGTTCCACCGCCGGCCGCTGCCGACGGCGGCCGAGGTGCTCGCCGCCGCGCGCCGGGTCGTGCTCCTGGAGGACGTGAACAACCACACCAACCTCGGGGCGGTCTTCCGGGGTGCCGCCGCGCTCGGCATCGACGCGGTGCTGCTGTCGCCGTCCTGCGCCGACCCGCTGTACCGGCGCAGTGTCCGGGTCAGCATGGGTGAGGTCTTCGCTATGCCGTACGCGAAGCTCGACCGCTGGCCCGAGGGCCTGGACCAGGTACGGGAGGCCGGCTTCACTGTGCTCGCCATGACGCCCGCGCCGGACGCCGTACCGATCCAGCGGTTGACCCCGGCGCAGCGTGAGCGGGCGGCGCTGCTGCTCGGCGCCGAGGGGCCCGGCCTCACCGCGGCGGCCCAGGCCGCCAGCGACGTGCGGGTGGTCCTTCCGATGCGGCGCGGCGTGGATTCGTTGAACGTGGCCGCCGCGGCGGCGGTGGCGTTCTGGGAGCTGGGACGTGAGGATCCGCCGTTCGGCGGCGAGTAGACCGCTTCGGCTTGCATGGCCATGCGTTCTATTGCATAATTTTCCCCGTGTCCAAGGTTCTCACCTCCCTGCCCACCGGCGAACGTGTCGGCATCGCCTTCTCCGGCGGCCTCGACACCTCGGTCGCGGTCGCGTGGATGCGCGACAAGGGCGCCATTCCCTGCGCCTACACCGCCGACATCGGCCAGTACGACGAGCCCGACATCGCCTCGGTGCCCGGCCGCGCGCTCAGCTACGGCGCCGAGGTCGCTCGTCTGGTCGACTGCCGCGCCGCCCTGGTCGAGGAGGGCCTGGCCGCGTTGACCTGCGGCGCCTTCCACATCCGCACCGGCGGGCGGGCGTACTTCAACACCACTCCGCTGGGCCGCGCCGTGACCGGCACCCTGCTGGTGCGGGCGATGGTCGCCGACGACGTCCAGATCTGGGGCGACGGCTCGACCTTCAAGGGCAACGACATCGAGCGGTTCTACCGGTACGGCCTGCTGGCCAACCCGATGCTGCGCATCTACAAGCCGTGGCTCGACACCGCCTTCGTCACCGAACTGGGCGGGCGCAAGGAGATGTCCGAGTGGCTGCTCGAACGCGGCCTGCCCTACCGGGACAGCACCGAGAAGGCGTACTCGACCGACGCCAACATCTGGGGCGCCACGCACGAGGCGAAGACCCTGGAGCACCTCGACACCGGCATCGAGACGGTCAACCCGATCATGGGCGTCCGGTTCTGGGACCCGTCTGTGGAGATCCCGACCGAGGACGTCACCGTCGGCTTCGACCAGGGTCGCCCGGTCACCATCAACGGCAAGGAGTTCGGCAGCGCCGTCGACCTGGTGCTGGAGGCCAACGCCATCGGCGGCCGGCACGGCCTGGGCATGTCGGACCAGATCGAGAACCGGATCATCGAGGCCAAGAGCCGGGGCATCTACGAGGCGCCCGGGATGGCGCTGCTGCACTACGCGTACGAGCGGCTGGTCAACGCCATCCACAACGAGGACACCCTGGCGAACTACCACAACGAGGGTCGCCGCCTCGGTCGGCTGATGTACGAGGGCCGCTGGCTGGACCCGCAGGCGCTGATGCTGCGCGAGTCGTTGCAGCGGTGGGTCGGCACGGCGGTCACCGGCGAGGTGACGTTGCGGCTGCGCCGGGGCGAGGACTACTCGATCCTGGACACGACCGGCCCGTCGTTCAGCTACCACCCGGACAAGCTGTCGATGGAGCGCACCGAGGACTCGGCGTTCGGCCCGTCGGACCGGATCGGCCAGCTCACCATGCGCAACCTGGACATCGCCGACTCACGGTCGAAGCTGGAGCAGTACGCCTCCCTCGGCCTGGTCGGCGGCGGGAACCCGCAGCGGATGATCGGAGCCGCGCAGGCCGCCTCCACCGGGTTGATCGGCGCGATGCCCGAGGGCGGCGCGGAAGCCATCGCGTCCCGTGGCGTCGCCTCGGCGGAGGACGAGGCGCTCGACCGCGCAGCGATGGAGTTCGGCGTCGACTGACCCCTCGTGCCGGTGGTAAGTCGAGTTCCGGCGTCACGGACGGTAGCGTGTCGGCCGTGTTCCCTACCGTCCGTGAGGTCCTCGGCCTGGACCCGGTCCGCCACGGCGCGCCACGCGTGGTCGCCGGCGACGAAGGGCTGGACCGACCCGTCCGCTGGGTGCACGTCGCCGAGGTGCCGGACATCGCCACCCTGCTCGGCGGTGGCGAACTGGTGCTCACCACCGGCATCGGTCTGCCCGGGGACGACGCCGGGTTACGCGCGTTCATCGGTGATCTCGCCGACGTCGGAGTCTCCGGACTCGTCGTCGAGTTGGGCCGCCGGTACGTCAGCGGTGTGCCCCGGGTGATGGCCGCCGCCGCCGAACGGCGTGGGCTTCCCCTGGTGGAGCTGCGCCGGGCCACCCCGTTCGTCCGGATCACCGAGGCGGTGCACGCGCTGATCGTCGACGCGCAGCTCACCGAGCTGCGCGCCACCGAGGAGATCCACCAGCGGTTCAACGACCTGTCCGTGGAGGGCGCCGACGCCGCCGAGGTGATCCGCCAGGCCGCCGAGCTGTCCGGTTGCCCGGTGGTGCTGGAGAACCTGTCCCGGCAGGTGCTCGGGTACGACCCGGCGGGGGAGAGCGCCGAGCTGCTGCTGGACGGCTGGGAGCAGCACTCCCGGCGGATCCGCCCGGCCGGGCGGACCGCGTACGACCCGGACAGCGGCTGGCTGGTGACCACCGTCGGCGCCCGGGGGCAGGACTGGGGTCGGCTGCTGCTGCGCTGGCCGGCCAGCGGCGACGTGCCCAGCGCCCAGGCCGTCGAACCGACCGCTGGCCCGCCCACCCGGCTCACCATCCTGATCGAGCGGGCCGCGTCCACCCTCGCGTTGGGCCGGCTGATCCGCCGTGACGCCGAGGGCCTGGAACGGCAGATCCACCGCACCCTGCTCACCGCGCTGCTCGACCACTCCCGCCCGGTGGACGAGGTGGGGCTGCGGGCCAAGGCGCTCGGCGTGGTGCTCGACCGGCGACACCTGGTCGGCGTGATGGTCCGGCACCGCGCCGACGATCCCGCTGGGGAGGTCGGCCCCGAGGCCGGCCAGGCCCGGCTACGCGATCTCTCCGAGGCGGTCGGCCAGGCCCTGCGGGAGGCGAAGCTGACCGCGCTGACCAGCGCCGTCGACGACCACTCGGTGGGCGCGCTGCTGGCCCTGCCGGACCCGGCCGCCGAGGACCGCGCGCTGTCCGCGTTCGCCAGCGCCCTTCGTCGGGTACGCCTCGACGCCGGCACCGGCCGGCCGGCACCCGGTGTCGAACCGGCGCGCGCCGCCGCCGGCGTCGACGGGTCCCGCCCCGCATCCGAGGCTTCCCGTGCGGCGGTCGGCGCCGATCCGGCCCGTACTGGCCTCGGCGTAGATCCGTCCCGCGCGGCGTTCGGTGTCGAGGCCGCTCGGTCGGGGGTCGGTGTCGACCCGTTCCGGGGTGCTGGCCCGGGTGGCGTGATCGTGGCCGCCGGCTCCGGGGTGGGCACCCTGCGGGAGGCCCGACGGTCGTTGGTCGAGGCGCGGCAGATCGCCGAGGCGGCCCGGCGTGACCGGCGTGACCTGCCGATCTTCCGGCTGCCGCACGTCGGCCTGGCCGGGCTGCTGCACCTGCTGCGCGACGAGCCCCGCCTCCAGACGTTCGTCGAGCGCGAACTCGGCGCGCTCCTGGAGTACGACGCCCGGCACCCCCGGGAACGGCTGCTCGACACCCTGCGCGCCTACCTGGAGCAGGGGCGCAACAAGTCCGCCGGTGCCGCCGCCGCCCACCTGTCCCGGCCGGCCTTCTACGAACGCCTGGCCCGCATCGCCCGCATCCTCGACGTGGATCTGGACTCGGTAGAGGCCAGCCTCTCCCTACACGTAGCCCTACTGGCCCTGGAAGCAGTCCGCACCCCCTAACCCCGCCCCCACCCCGGCCCTCACCCCGGCCCCGCCCGGCCCCGCCCGGCCCCGCCCGGCCCCGCCCGGCCCCGCCCGG
>NZ_JBEYUF010000052.1:0-6831 GCF_040643355.1 Micromonospora sp. NPDC047187 | reverse complement strand
CGCCGAGGCGTTGATCGGCCCGAACGCCAGCAGCCGACCCAGCGTCCTCGCCCCGTTCCACCCCTACCTGCGGCAACGACTCACCGACGGCATCCACGAGACAGTTGCCCTGCATGCCGAGATTCTGGCCCGCGGCTACCAGGGCAGCTCGCGTGTACTGAAAGATTGGCTCACCACCAACCGCACCAAACCCACCCCTGTGGCCGTCCGAGTGCCGTCCGCTCGGCGGATCACCGCCTGGATCATGCGCCCTGGACACAAACTTACCGACGACGACCGCACCAACCTCGCCGACGCCCGCAGCCGCTGCCCCGACCTCGACACCGTCGCCGACCTCGCCCGCGGGTTCACCGCGCTGGTCCGGCACCAGGGCACCAGCCAGCACCTTGACGCCTGGATCGACCGTGCCCGCAACGCCGGATACCCCGAACTGCGCGGCTTCGCCGCTGGCCTGATCAGTGACCGCGACGCGGTCGTCGCCGGCCTCACCCGACCCTGGAGCTCAGGCCCCGTCGAAGGCCACGTGAACCGAATCAAAACGATCAAGCGACAAATGTACGGCCGCGCGAACCTCGACCTCCTCCGCAAACGAGTCCTCGCAACACCCTGAGCCGCTACCAAGATCAATCACAGAATGTGTGCCAGAGCCGACTCGAAGTTCCGGACGTGGCTGCAGCAGCAGCGCATCGGTTACGTCCTGGCCGTGCCCCGCAACCAGCGGGTCCCGACCACGGTGGGCAACTCCCGCCCGGACGTCCTCGCCGCCAACGCGCCGGCCCTGGCATGGAAGCGGCGCAGCTGCGGCGACGGCGCCAAAGGGCCACGACTCTACGACTGGGCCGTGGCCTCCCTGCCCGGTACGGTCGACGGGTACGGCCACTGGCTGCTGATCCGACGCAGCATCACCGACCCCACGGACCTGGCCTACTACCTGTGCTTCGGCCCGGCCGGGACGCCCGACGAGGATCTGATCCGGGTCGCTGGGACCCGTTGGGCGATCGAGGAGTGCTTCCAGACCGCGAAGACCGAGGTCGGCTTGGATCATTACCAGGTGCGTCGCTACGACGCCTGGTACCGCCACATAACGCTCGTTCTGTGCGCCCACGCCTACCTCGCCGTCACCGCCGCCCACGCCAAAAAGGGGGTGCCGGATTCGAGCAAGAGGGTCTCATTCCTCTCACGCTCGGCGAGGTCCGACGTCTCCTGGCACACCTGATCACCACCATCCGACCCTTCGACCACATCCATCGATGGTCACGATGGCGACGCCGACACCAGTACCGCGCCAAAACAGCCCACTACCAGCGAAGACTTCAACTTCAGCAGGTGCGGCTGGAGTACTAGGGCCGGCGGCGTTGAGCTGGCCAAGCACGAACTATCACCCTCAGACTGACTACTTCTGGGCAGAGTAGGCGTACACACGCATGCTCACGTGTTTACAGAATGCTCACGCCAAAGTAGACTCTTACCGTCGCCGCTATGCGAGAGTGGAGAGTCATGAGGATCATCGAAGGCACCGTCGATGAGATCATCGAGTACCAAACCCGCACCAACCATGTCCCGCCAGCAGAGGACGACGGAACCGCAGCTCCGGAAAAGGAGGCGCTCCCGACTCGCAGCACGTCGGCGCTCGACTCCGACGACGAGGAAGCGTTCTTCATCAAGCAGTTCGTCTACACCCGTGCGAACGACGGCGGCACGGCCAACAGGGTGCTGACGTTCCTCAACCGCGCCTTGGAGCTCAAGACTGTGGTCGCCATTGGGGAGTCCGACCGCACCCACGACGGCTACACCGACTACATCATGGTCCGCGACCAGGGACCGAAGAAGTACGGGGCCGTCGTCTACGTCAAGCCGGGCAACGGAGGCCTCACGCTGCGACTGCGCCCCGAGGATGTCAACGACCTGGACGACGACCGGATCAAACTCCGCAACGTCGCGCAGACCCAGAAGTACGCGGTGAACTGCCCGCTCAACGACGGCGACGCGGTCGACCTTGCCCTCGTTCTGACCGAACGCGCCCTCAAGAAGGTGCGTGGCAACTGACCTTCGCGCGCGGTCCGGCAGGAGCCAATCCAGATGGCGAGGCTCCGGCTGGACCGCGACCGTTGGTCAAAGGCTTCAGTCGTCGCGCCGCTGATAGCGAACTACCCGCCTGGCACTCGATTCCGACGATGCCCCCGCTGACCAGCGGTACAGCTTGCCGGAACAGCCCTCGCGCTGGATGTTGAGTGACTGCATCGGTCATCCAGGATCTGCACGGTGGAGATCTCATCCTCGGCGTCGCGCTGGCAGTCACCGATGACGGGACTCCATGCGACAGTCCTACATCATCCGCGACCTCCGGATTTGCCGATGACAGGTACTTGTGGTGACCCAGGTAATGATGAGGATGCGGTGCAGATCCGCAGGCGCCGCTGAACGTTAAGGCACGAGGCGGTCAGCGATACTCTGACCACCGGCTCTGATGATTGGGGAAACCATGAAGGTTCGAGGGACCGTGTTACCTGACTCAGTGCTGGCACCCATGCGGGCCGCCGCCGTGACCGCTGCCCGAGACGCGGGAGACGTCACATCCGACGAGTTGGCGGAGCGAGTCCTCGATGCGGTCGTGAAGGCATTGCTTGCCTCCACCGACGTCAAACAGCAAATTCGTGAGCTTCCACCGTTAGACAGCCTGCCTCCCGGCGCCACCATGGCAGACGTCCGTACCGAACAGCGATTAGCGATTTTCACGCCACCGGAACCCTGCTTTAGCTACGGCTCACCGATCACCAAGGAATCTTGGCTGAATGTGGGGTACGCCGAGCGATCGACACGAACGGGCAGTGACAAGAGCGACTAGCCCCGGTACGGCTCCTGGCAGTCGATCTGCACCCGTCTCCGCAGGTGGGCCCTCGATGGCACGTTCGAGCGGATGCTCGCCGGGATCCAGGCCGACGCGGACGCTGCCGGGGACATCGACTGGTTGGTGTCGGTCGACTCGACGATCGGGCGCGCCCACCAGCACGCCGCCGGCGCGAAAGGGGGCGCGGAGACTCGAACGAACCGCAAGATCACGCCTTCGGTCGATCTCGAGGTGGACTGACAACCAAAGACTCACCTCGCCTACGACAGCCGGGGACGAACCCTGGGCTTCGTGCTCTCCGGCGGCAACGTCAGTAGTAGGGCTGATCTGGGCCCTGGCACCGGTGCGGAAACGGCCGGTCGAGCAAGATCGCCATCATCGACGGCACCCTGATCCCGACCCGCGATCACCGCCTGGCGGCCCGGAGCAAGAACTACAGGTACTCGACGAACCTGCAGGTCGCCATCGACGCCAGCACCCGCCTGGTCATCGCCGTCGGCGACCCGTAGCCCGGTAACCGCAACGACAGCGTCGTCTACCGCACCAGCGGCACGCAGGAGAAGCTGGACGGGCGCCCGGTGATGGCGACGGCGGCTACCGGCGGCGGTGACCACCGCGTCGAAGGCCGCCGTAAATTTCGTGTCCCGGTCGCGGAGCAGGAACCGCAGTTCGGCCACCCGCTGGTTGAGGTCATCAGCAGGTTGCGCGCCTGCTGCGCTACCAGGCGCCGTTCGGATGGGTGGTCACCCCGACGACGTGGACCTGGCGGGTGGCGATCTCGACGAAGACCAGCACGTAGACCCGCTTGAACAGCACGGTGTCGACCGTGAAGAAGTCACATGCCAGCATCGTGCGGGCCTGGGCGGTCAGGAACTGTCGCCAGGTGGGCCCGGACCGCCGCGGCGCGGGGTTGATGCCGGCCTGGTGGAGGATCTTCCACACGGTGCTGGCCGCCACCTTTTAGCCCAGGCCGACCAGCTCACCTTGGATGCGCCGGTGCCCCCAGGTCGGGTTCTCCGCCGCCAAGCGCAGCACCAGCCGACGGACCCGGTTGTCGACGGGCGGCCGGCCCGGCCGGGCATGCGGGTAGGTCCATCGTCGGGCGACGAGCTCCCGATGCCACCGAAGCAGTGTCGCTGGGGTGACGAAGAACGCCGACCAGCGCGGGCGGGGCAGCAGCCGCGACAACACCGCCAACACCACCCGGTCGGCGGGTTGGAGATCTGGGCGGTGCACCTGTCGGCGCAGCACCGCCACCTGATGCCGGAGTACCAGGATTTACACGTCCTTGGCCCCACCATCGTGGGCGAGCTGGGACAACATCTGTAGAACCTGGCGAAGCAGCAGGTACATCAGCGATGTGCTCATGGCCTTCATCGTGTCGGCCAGGTCGATGTCGAGCGAACTGCAGCTCAGCCGGCGTAACCCAATTCTCGAGCCCCACGGGCCCGTCCGGCATGATCAGCTCGCTACAGGTTTCGATGCGGTTCGGTAACAAGCTGAGCTACATCAGTATGAAGAACATGGAGCTCACTCGGCTGCTGATCTAGCCGGCGAGGATCCGGGCGACGGCGGTGCTCAGCACGCGTACGCCGCGGGTCGAGCCCGCCTCTAGCCCGGTCAGGTCGCGCACGCGGGTCAGCCGGTAGTCGAGCGTGCGCGGGTGGATGCACAGCGCGGCCGCGGTGTCGAGCCGGTTCATGTCGTGCTGGTAGTAGGCGTCCAGCGTGGCGACCAGGTTGGGGCCGGCGTCGAGTTGCGCTCCGACCACCTGGAGCCACTGCCCGACCTCCGTCAGCCGGGCGGCGCCCAGCTCGGCGAAGACGTCGGTGACCGTGTACGCGTGGCGCGGCACGGCCCGCACCGGTGCGACCTCGCTGACCTGCCGGGCCAGCGCCACGGCGTCGCCGAACGCGCGCACCCGCCCGGGCGCGGTGCCGGCCGCGCACGGTCGGCCGGTCATCGAGGCCACGTCGCGGGCCAGCGCGAGCCCGCGCTCGACCGCCGGCTGCCGGGCGCCCGGCGAGCTGGGGATCAGCGCGACCACCTCGTGCGGCTCCGGCCAGCTCAGCGGCATCCAGTGCGTCTTCAGCAGCGCGCCGGCGAACTCGTCCCGCGCCGCCTGGTCCGGCCCGGGCGACCCGCCGGCCACCCGGACCACCGTCGCGACGACGTGGTCGGGGACCGGCATGTGCAGGCTGCTCGCCAGGTCGGTCGCGCTGTCGTCGCCGGCCAGCAGCATCACCGTCAGCAGCCGCACCTGGGCGGCGGTCGCCAGCGTGCGCCGCTGCCCCTCGATCCAGCCCCGGGTGTACGCGCCCTGGGCGGCCAGTCCCGCGGGAGCCAGCCAGGCGAGCGTGTGCATCGTCGCGGCGATGTCGTTCGGGCCGGCCGCCTCGTACACCTCGCGCAGCGTCAGCCGGGTGTGCACGAGCAGCACCTGCCGCTGCGCGGTCAGGGTGAGTCCCTTCTCGCCGCGCTGGCGGCCCATCGCGGCCATCAGGTCCAGATCCTGCACGTGGAACGGCGCGCTGTCCGCCGCGAGGTCGACCGTGCGCTGACGGAGGAAGACCGCGAAATCGAGCATCTCCGACCGCACCTGCGGCATGGCCGCGAGGTTGCGGTATTCCAGCAGTTCCTCCTGGTAGGCGTCCACCGCCCGGTGGGCGTTGTCGGCCACTCGCTGCCGCCAGAGGCTGAACAGACCGCCCATGCCGGTCAACGGTAATCGATGCGTTCCGGCCACGCCGCCCGGTTGACGCGGACCGGACAGCCTTGCGGACATTCGCAAGAACCGGGGTACGCCGGCGACCCGGTTCTCGCTCTGTCACGAAGACCCGGCCACCGGCACCCTGGAACGCTTCGCCATGGACGTCGGACGACGGCCCGGCCTACTCGGGCGCGACCAGGTACGCGCCCCGGCATCCGCAGATCGCACAGCAATCGAGAGGTGGTTCTGGTTATGACATGGCGTAGTCGGCCCTCCGCCGGAGCACGATCCGGCATTCTCCGCGCATCCAGTCTGCTGTTGGCCGCGACGGCGATGCTCGCCGCGTTCATGGCCGCACCGTCCGCGGCGGTCGCGGCACCCGCGCCGAGCGGCGACGCGGCTGTCGCCGCCATCGGAGCCGAGCGGGCATCGGCGAGCTCCGCCGGCACGTTGAGCGTCACGACGTCGACGGCGGCCGCCGCCTCACCGGCGAAGGGCGGCGGTTTCTCGGTGATGTCGGGCTCCTGCCCGTATGCCGGGCAGTACGTCGACCCGTGGCTGATCGTGTTCCAGGGCTGCACCCTCACCGGCCAGCCGACGACCGCGGTCAGCGCCCGGTGCTCCAACGGGGCCACCCTGGGCCCCGTGCACGTGCCGCCCGGCGTCTACGACATCTATGTCGACTGCTACCCGGCGTTCTTCAGCTCGCTCGCGTTCATCTGATCGGCCCACCCGGCACGGATCCCGTTGCGGGATCCGTGCCGGCGGTGCCGGTCTCAGGGCAGCGCGTCCAGGTGCGGGCCGACCGTGTTGGCGAAGCGGTTGCCGTTCGTCACGTCCCAGTTGACCGACCAGATCATCGCGCCGCAGGACCGACAACGGTCGGCCGCGTCCGTCGACCGCGAGGTGGGTCTTCGTGCTCGGCCCGCCCGCGGGATCGACCGATGCCCTAAAGGGCCGGGTGGACTCGGCCTGCGTGTTGGGGCTCATCACATTGTCCAGTCCTCGACAGCCAGGACCAGTTCTTCAGCGCGGGCAGCCGAGATGCTGTGCCGTTCGGCGATATCCGCGAGCACTGCTTCTTCGCTGACGTCGACGTTGTCCTCGGTTGCCTGGTTGAACTCGGCGTTGAGCACATAGGCCTGCTCCGTCGGCACCTGGCACTCATCAGGCTGCGACAGCTTGTCGCGGACGACAGCCTGATGGAGCCGGTAGCCCTGCCAGGAAGCAGGGTCTCCATCGGCGGCGTCCGTCCAGCGCCCCTCGGGCGCCC
>NZ_JBEYUF010000051.1:0-6941 GCF_040643355.1 Micromonospora sp. NPDC047187 | reverse complement strand
CCGCCGGCGGGGTGGATCCCGGCCAGGGCTGCGACGGTACGACCGGCGCGGGCGCTCCAGCCGGGGCGGGCGGGCTCACCGGAGCCGGCGCGGGTGCTGCGAGCGGCGCTCCCGCGTACGCCGGGACGGGTAGCGGCTTGCGCAGCGGCAGGTCGGTCAGGGCGCCCTCGGCCACCGGCAACTCGGGCTGGTCCAGCACCGTCGGCGCGATCCCCAGCTCGGCGTGCAGCATGCGGGCCACCAGCGGGATTCGTGACGACCCACCCACGAGGAACAACCCGTCGAGCTGATCGGGGCGCAGCCCGGCGGCGGCGATGACCTCCCGGGCCCGCTGCACCGCCCGGCGCAGCAGCGGCGTGGCCACCCGCTCGACGTCCGCCCGGGTCAGCTGGATCGTCTCGGCCACTCCCGGCACCGCGACCGGGGCGACCGTAGACCGGGACAGCGTTTCCTTCGCACCACGTACCTCGTCTGTGAGCCGGACCTGGTCGCGGCGCTGCGCCGGATCCGCCGGTCGGGTGAGCCGGGCCCACTGCGCGGCGTGCCGCTCACCGACCAACTCGCCGACCCGCCGCACCAGCGCGGCGTCGAGGTCCAGACCGCCCAGGTCGGGCAGTCCGCCATCGGCGACCACGCTGAAGCCGGAGTCACCCCAGGGGTCGGCGCCCTCGTTGCGCAGCACAGCGACGTCGAGTGTCCCGCCACCGAAGTCGAACACCGCGATCGCCCCGCCGACCGGCACCGGACGGTGCAGCACCTGCGTGTAGTAGCGGGCGGCGGCCACCGGCTCCCGCAGCAGCCGGGTGCCGGGCGGTGTCGGCCCGGCGAGGGTGTGCTCGACCGCCTGCGGCCAGCCCGCCCGCAGCAGCGCGTCGGCGAGGACCTGCCGCCGCGTCGCGTCCCAGGCGGCCGGGCAGGTGACCACGGCCGGCGGCAGGAAACCCACAGCGCCCACGGCCGCCCGCCCGACCGCCGCCAGCACCGCGGCGAGCAGGTCGGCCGGCGGGTACGCGCGGTCGCCGAGCCGCACTGTCGGCTCGTCCACCCGACGCTTCGGGTTCGCCTCGAACCGGGCCGGGTCGGCCTGCGCCAACCGGCGGGCGTCCCAGCCGGTGTGCAGGGTGCCGTCCGGGTCGGCGTAGACGGCGGACGGACTGAGCGGTTGACCGTCCATCAGCAGTGGACGGGTCCGCCCGTCCGGCCAGCGCAGCACCGCGACAGTGTTGGACGTGCCGAGGTCGATGCCGAGGGCGAAACCCTCGTGCTGGCCTGCCATTGCCCGATACCTCCGCCGCGACGAGGGGAACTCGACCCCGCATCGTACGCAGGCGCCGCCGCACTGCTGATCACTCGGTCCGGGATGGTCCACTGCCTCCGGTCAGCGGGTGGAGTGGACGCCCACCACCTCGTCCTCGCTGGTCTCCCCGGTCAGCTGGAAACCGAGTTTCAGGTAGAACTGCTCCGGGCCGTCCGGCCCCGGCTTCCCTACTGAGCGGGGCCGTGCAACAGGCCGTCGAGCAGCCCACGCAGGCCGAACTGGAACCAGGTGTCCAGGTCGGCGTCGGGTCTGGTCTGCCCGGCCTCGGCCAGCCACTGTCGGTCCCGGGTACGGCCGGTCCGCTCCAGCCGGGTGCGGGTCGCCAACCACCAGGCATGGTAGGTGGTGTCATCGGGGTCACGCCGGATGAGCAGGGCCATGCCCTGGACGTAGCCGCTGAGCGCCAGGTAGGCGCGGAACGCATCGGCCGGTTCGTACCCGGCGCCGGTGAACGCCGTCACCACCCGATCGACCATGGCGAGTACCGCCGGCCCGGTCGGCGGCCGGTCAGTGGCGAGGATGGCCAGCAGCCAGGGGTACCTGCGGTACATCGCCCACTCGTCCCCGGCCAACCGTTCGAGCCGTCGGCGCGGATCGCGCGGTAGTGGCGCGGTGCCGGGCGGACGGGTTGAGGTGATCTGCTCGGCCATCGCGGCGAGGAGGTCGGCCCGGTTCCGGACGTGCCGGTACACGGCGTGGGCGGGCAGGCCGGCGCGTTGGGCGAGGACCCGCAGGGAGACGGCGTCCAGACCGCCCGCGTCCGCCAGCTCGACCGCGAGGGCGACCAACCGGTGGCGCGGGTCGCCGCCGGTCGGCGCGGGCAGGTCCCGAATCCGACGCGGGTTGCTGGTGGGGCCGTGCTCACGACGCCTGCGGTACGCGCGGGCCTGGCAGCGCCGGGAGCAGTAGCGGCGCGGGCGCCCCCGGCCGGCGCCGACGGGCAGTTCCGCCTCGCACTCGACACACCGGGCACTGAGCACGCCGCCTCCGGTTTCGGGTGACGAAAGGCACTACGGTCGAGCGGCCGGGTCGTCCCGATCGGCCCGGGCGGCGCGAAGCAGCCGGAGCTGACCGATCTCCGCGACGTTCTTCATCAGCTCCGAGTTGACCCAACCGATCGTGTGCGTGACGGTGTGGTCGGTCCCGTCCGGCCAGGGAAACGTCGCGAGGCGGTCGAGGTCGCTGTCACCGAGCTGGTCGAGCAGAGCCAGCCATTCGGTGCGCAGTCCACGCAGCCAGGCGACACTCGGCTCGCCCGCGCCCGGCCAGACAACGGCCGTGCGCTGCCGCGCTGATCCACCCCGGAGATGGTCCATCGCCACGGTCCACCACCAGCCGACGTGCCAGGTGAGCCAGCCGATCGTCGGCACCGGGACCGGGTCGGGTTCGGTGTCGGCCCAGTCCGGGGTCCAGGTGCCGTCGGTGCTCTGCCGCACCGACCAGCAGTGGTGGGCCGGTTCCCAGAGGAAGTCCGTGGGATCGAGTCGCTCAAGGTGGTACTCGAACAGCGACCACGTCAGGTCGAACTGCCAGCGCAGGAGGGCCAGGGGCGCTACGGACATCCGGAGATTCTGTCGGGGCACCGGCACCGCCGTCCACAAAATAACCCCACCCACCCACCTACTCGCGGTGATCATGAGGTTGGCGGGTTCCACAGAGATCGAATCACCCGCCAATCCCATGATCAACCGGTAGGGCGGGCGGGGGCGGCGGTGGGGCAGCGGTCGGAGAGGGCGTAGCGGAGCAGGACCACGTCGCCGATCTGGCGGGCCTCGGCCAGGCGGGCGCGGCGGCCCGGGTGCCAGGGGAAGCGACCCTCTCCGACGAACCGGGGCGCCCGGCCGTCACCGACGAAGAACGGGGCGACCACCAGGTGCAGTTCGTCGGCGAGACCGGCGGCGAGGAACTGGGCGTGCACCGTCCCGCCGCCCTCCACCATCACCCGCTGTACGCCCCGTGCGGCCAGGTCGGTCAGCAGCCACCCCGGGTCGACGGGCTCACCCGCGTCGATCACGGTGGCCAGTCGGCCGACCCGCTCCTCGGTCTTCTCCAACGCGCCGGTGGCGCAGTAGACGAGCCGGGCCGAATCACCGGCGGTGAAGAAGCGGGCGGTCGGGTCGAGGTCTCCCTGGGCGGTCAGGGTGACCTTGGTGGGCGAGGCGGGTCGACCGGCCGCCACCCGCTCGGCCCGGCGGCTCGGGGAGCGCACCAGCAGCCGAGGGTCGTCTCGTCGGACGGTGCCGGCGCCGACCAGGATGGCATCGCAGCTGGCCCGGACCGCGTCGACGCGGTCCAGGTCCTCCTCGTTGGACAGCAGTAACCGCTGCTCGGAGGCGTCGTCGATGTACCCGTCGATGGAGGCGGCACAACTCAGCAGCACGTACGGCCGCGTCGGGCCCGGCCGCCAGCTCATCGGGAGACGGGCCGCTCAGGAGCGCGACCCGCGAGCACATCCGCCGCCTCGACCGCCTCGGCCGCCTCGACCTCCGCCGCCTTGGCCGCCTTCGCCGCCAGGTAGTCGGCGTTGGCCGGCGAGAGGAAGACGCTGGTGAGCACCCGTTCGGCCACGTCCACGCCCAGCCGGGTCAACTGCTCGGCCTTGTCCGGGTTGCTGCTCAGCAGTCGGACCCGCGGCACGCCCAACGTGGCCAGCATCTGCGCGGCGGCGGTGTAGTCCCGCTCGTCCTCGCCCCGGCCCAGCGCGACGTTGGCCTGGTAGGTGTCCAACCCGGCGTCCTGCAACGCGTACGCGTCGAGTTTGGCGTACAGGCCGATGCCACGACCCTCCTGTCGCAGGTAGAGCAGGAAACCACCGGTCTCGGCGATCCGCTGCACCGCCTCGCGCAGTTGCGGCCCGCAGTCGCAACGTTCGCTGCCGAACACGTCGCCGGTCAGGCACTCGCTGTGCGGACGGACCAGCGGAGCCGCTCCCCCGGCGGCGAGCCGGTCCAGGGCGCCCGCCCAGTCGCCGAGGCCGAGGGCCAGGTGCTCCCGACCGTCCACCAGGCCCTTGAAGGTGAACACCCGGGCGGTCGTGGTGTAGCCATCCGGAAACGCCAGCGGCACCGTGACCTGCGTGCGGATCGTGGCAACCGGCAATGCTTCGGGCATGGGACTCCTTTGTCCGGCGCCACCGCCGTCCGGCGACGCGTACCGTCTCACAACCGACTCAACATCCGCCGCCGGAGGCGGCTTCCCGGGCGGCGACCGGGATTCGACGCCGACGGGCCAGCAACACGGCGGCCCCGGGCAGGCTGGCCACCAGCACCAGTGCGCCGTAGACGGTGGCGGTGGCGACGCCCTCGGCCGCGCTGAGGCCGGCCGCGCCGAACACCCACGCCGCCACCCCCTCGCGCGGCCCGAAGCCGGCCACGTTCAACGGCAGGCCCATGGCGAGCAGGGCGAGCAACGTCAACGGCAGCAGACGCGACAGCGGGGCGTCCGACCCGGCGGTACGCGCCGCCACCAGGAAGGTGGCCAGGTGACCGGCGACCATCACGGCCGAGGCGACCAGCACACCGAACCAGGTGCGCCGCGCCAGCAGACCCGACCGTACGTCCGCCACTGCGGTGCGCAGTGCCGTCGCCCAACGCGATCCGCCACCGTTCGGTAGGACCCGGGCCAACAGCACGACGGCCAGCCCGCCGGCGACGAGCAGCGCGGCGGCGACCGGCAGGTACGGCCGGACCGGGGACGGGAAGGCGGCGAGCACCACCAGCGCGACCCCGACCAGGACCACCTGCCCGGCGGCACGCTCCCAGACCACCGCGCGGATGCCCCGGCTCACGTCACCGGCATCGCGGCCGTGGCGTACCGCCCGGTGCACGTCGCCGAGCACCCCGCCGGGCAGTGTGGCGTTGAGGAACACGGCCCGGTAGCAGTGCGCCACAGCGGTCGCCAGCGGCAGGCGTACGCCGAGCCCGCCGGCCACCAGACTCCACCGCCACGCCGCGCAGACCGTGGTGAGCACCCCGATGGCCAGCGCCGCGGCCAACGCTGACGCGTCGATCAGTCGTACTCCGGCGAGGAACGGGCCGCTGCCCACCTGCCACAGCAGGACGGCGAGCAGACCCACCCCGCCGACCACTCGTGCCCAGGCCCAGAACATCGGCGCCGGCCCTCCCTTTGAAGATCGTCCACTTGCCCTAGTGCACGTACCCAGGGCGTGAACGGTTCATCCACCGGCGAGAAGGTCAGTGTGTTCGACGAGCACTGTGAGTCGGCCGGCCGCCGCGTCAGCCAACCGACGGCGGGCGTACGCCTGGGCGGGTCCGGTCAGGTCGGGGCGCTGCTCGCAGGCGGCCCCGAGCCATCCTCGGAACCATTCGGCGGTCAGGTCGGCCTGCTCCGGGCCGAGACGCCACGGGCTGGGCCGTTCCCGCACGTCGACGCCGCGCCGGGCGAACGCGGCGGCGGTGGCGGCGACGGCATCCGGGCCGAGCAGCCGCCGGCCCTCGACGGTACGCCGCTGGTGGTCGTTGAACGCGGCCTCGACCGCCTCGTCGAGCGGGTCGGCCGGGGTGAACCGGACCCGCCCGGTCACCGAGATGGCGAACAGGGCTGGCCGGCCGACGCAGGCGGTCGCCACCCGTTCGATCTCCTCCGCGGTGAGCATGTCCAGCAGCGCGGACGCGGTGACCAGAGAACCGTCGGCCAGGTCGTCGGCGGTCAACCGGGTGAGGTCGCCGCAGCGGGTGTGGACGGTGACCGGGGCGCCGTCGGCGGCGGTCACTCCCCTCATGCCCTCGGCGGCCCGGGCCAGCAGGTCGGCGTCCCGGTCGTGCAGCACCCAGTGCTGTGGTCCGGGCAGCCGGGCGGCCAGCCAACGACTCATCGACCCGGTGCCGCTACCCAGGTCGTGGATCACCGTCGGGGCGTCCCCGGTCAGCCGGACCCGGACGGCATCCAGCAGGTCCTCGGCGCGCGCCGCCGCGTCGGCCGGCTCACGCAACCGCAGCCAGTCGGCGAACGGCAGGGTCTCCTCGGCGGTCATTCCGCCACCTCCTTCAGCACGCCGGCCAGCAACGCGCTGGTCACCGGCCAGTCGGTCAGGGTGTCGCGCCGGGCGAGAGCGGCACGCCGCAGCCGGGCGCGCAGCGCGTCGTCGTCCAGCCAGCGGATCAGCGCGGCGGCCAGCGCCGCCGGGTCGCCGGGTGGGACCAGCAGTCCCGGGCGCTCACCGCCGGGCGCGTGACCGAGCGCCTCCGGCAGCCCACCCACCTCGGTGGTCAACACCGGCAGGCCGCGGGCCAGCGCCTCGGTGACGACCATGCCGTACGTCTCGCCTCTCGACGGCAGCACCAGCAGGTCGGCGGCGGCGTACGCGTCGTCCAACGCCGCGCCGGTCAGCGGGCCGACCAGCCGCACCCGCCCGGTGAGGCCCGCTCCGGTCAACCGGTCGCGCAGCCGGTGCACGAGATCTGGTTCCCGGGTCAACGTGCCCGCGCAGACCATCGTCCAGGACCGGCCGACCAGCGTGGTCAACGCGTCGACCAGCACGTCGTACCCCTTGTGGTGGGTGACCGCCGCGACGCAGAGCAGCCGGTCGCCGGCCACCGAGCCGCCTGCGGGCGGTGCGGGCCGCACCCCCGGCGGCGCGGCCCGGACCCGGCCGGCGAGGGCC
>NZ_JBEYUF010000050.1:0-6987 GCF_040643355.1 Micromonospora sp. NPDC047187 | reverse complement strand
GCCCGCGCCCGCGGGCGCGGGCGCGGGCGCGGGCGCGGGCGCGGGCCACGGCCCGCGTTGATCATGAAGTTATTGCCACGACACGCCGAGCGGGTTGGCAATAACTTCATGATCAACCGGGGCGGGGCGGGGTGGGGGGTCTGGGGTGGGGCGGGGTGGGTTAGAAGCCTTGGGCTTGGGCTCGGCGTTTTACCTCGCGGGCCTGGTCGCCGGAGAGGGCGGCGGCTGGGGTGGCACCGGGGAGGGTGTCGTCCGGCTCGTAGAGCCAGCGCAGGACGGCCTCGTCGTCGTAGCCGTTGTCGGCGAGCAGATTGAGCACGCCGGGCAGGTGCTTGAGCGCGGTCTGGTTGGCAACCAGGTCCGCTGGGATCCGGCGGACGCCGTCGCGGCGGACCGCCAACAGCTCCCGGTCACGGATCATCTGGTGCACCTTGCTGATCGACACGTCGAGGCGTTCGGCGACGTCGGGCAGGGTCAACCAGTCGGCCGGGTCGGTGGGGCCGGCGAGTTCCAGGCCGGGCGCGGCCTGGTCGGGTACGGGTTCGGTCACCCGACCACCCTGCCACGCCGCCGCCGCGACGAGCCACCGGCACCCCGGGCGGCCCATCTGCGTCCTCTTCCCTGATCGCCGCTGACCAGCGAACAAGGGGCGGGGAACGCGGCGGGACGGACCGGTTCGGCATACGGCTGTAGCATCCTGTTCATCCCTCACCCTCTGGACACATAGACTGCCTGCCGATGGACACTCAGGTCGCCGACACGTTGCTGGGCTCGCTGATCGACGGGCGCTACCGCATTCGCGGTCGCGTGGCCCGTGGTGGCATGGCGACCGTGTACACCGCCACCGACGAACGCCTTGAGCGCACCGTCGCTGTCAAGATCATTCACCCGACCCAGGCCAGCGAGGCACGAGCCCGGATCGCCAACTTCGTGGCCCGGTTCACCGACGAGGCGAAGACCATCGCCCGGCTGACCCACCCGAACGTGGTGGCGGTCTACGACCAGGGCACGCACGCCGGCCTGCCGTACCTGGTGATGGAGTACGTCCGTGGCCGCACCCTGCGTGACGTGCTGGCCGAGCGGCGCCGGCTCAACCCGGACGAGGCGCTGGCCATCGCCGAACAGATGCTCGCCGCGATCGCCGCCGCGCACCGGGCCGGTCTCGTGCACCGCGACGTCAAACCGGAGAACGTGCTGGTCGCGGAGGCGCCTACCGGTGGCGTCGCCAACCTTGTCGACAGCGTCGTGAAGGTGGCCGACTTCGGGCTGGCCCGGGCGGTCGAGGCGAGCGCCGACGAGGAGCAGGGCAACCAACTGATGGCCACCGTGGCGTACGTCGCCCCGGAGTTGGTCACCGAGGGCCGCGCCGATCCGCGCACCGACGTCTACTCGGCCGGCATCGTGCTGTTCGAGATGCTCACCGGCCGGGTGCCGTACGACGGGGACCGCCCGGTGGACGTCGCCTGGCAGCACGTCGACCGGGACGTGCCGACGCCCTCGACGCTGGTGCCGGGCCTGCCGTCGGTCCTCGACGACCTGGTGCAGCGGGCCACCCGCCGCGACCCGGGAGCACGGCCCGCGGACGCCGGCGCGTTGTTGGCCGAGGTGCAGGTGGCCCGGGATCGTCTGGGCGACGCCAACAGCCACACCGCCGTACTCCGCCCGATCAGTGACGCGCCGTCGCTCTCCCAGCCGACCATGATGGTCGCGACGGTCCAGCCGCCCAACCGCCCGTCGTGGGCACGACTGCCCGAGGGCGCCAGCAGTCAGGGGCCGGGGCGGCGTCGGGCCGCCCCGGAGCCGGCGGAGGGCCTGGGCGCCCGGCTCGCCGCGCTGCGCAGCACGGTGCTGAGCAACCCCCGTGGCCGGCTGGCCGTCGCGGCCGTGGTCGTGACGCTGGGCCTGGTGGCCGCGCTCGGGGGTTGGTGGTTCGGCGTCGGCCGCTACACGGACGCTCCGCAGTTGGTGAGCCTGAGCAAGGCCGAGGCGCAGGCGCGGGCCGACCGCAGCGGGCTTCTCGTCAAGTACGCTGAGCCGCGCTTCGACGAGAAGGCCCCGAAGGACAGCGTGCTGGAGCAGAGCCCGGCGTCCGCTGCCAAGATCGCCAAGGGTGGCACGATCACCCTGACCCTCTCCCTCGGTCCGGAGCGTTTCCCCGTACCGGACGTGATCGGCAAGGAGTTCGAGCTCGCCGAGGCGGATCTGGTCAACGTGAAGCTGGTGGTGGCCAGGGGCACCGCCCGCTACGACGACAGCCTGCCGGCCGGGGTCGTGGTGGACAGCTCCCCCAAGGTGGGCACCGAGGTCAAGCCCGGTGCGAAGGTCACCCTCATTCTGAGCCGGGGCAGGGCGCCGGTGACGGTGCCGAACCTGGTCGGCAAGAGCCTGACCGACGCCCGGACGACCCTGGCCCAGCTCAACCTGGTGTTGAAGGAGACCTACAAGGACTCCGACAAGCCGAGGGACGAGATCCTCGGGCAGAGCCCTGCCGATGGCGCCGGCGTGGAGAAGGGCACCGAGGTCAAGCTGGATGTCAGCAAGGGGCCACCGCTGGTCGCCATGCCGCGGGTGATCGACCTGCCGTGCCAGCAGGCCAAGCAGGCGTTGGAGGGTCAGGGCTTCCCGGTGACGATGGCGATCAACCCGAACGCCGTGGTCCGGATCCAGATCCCGGGCGAGAATTCGCAGGTGGCACCCGGCACCCCGGTCACCCTGACGTGCTTCTGATGCCGACGATCTCCGCGCGGCCGGTGGGCACGCACACTCCGACCTCGGGTGGGCTGGCGAAGGCTGCCCTGCCGTACGCCGACGCGACCGGTGCGCAGGTGGTGCAGGTCTACGTCTCCAACTCGCGAGGCTGGGCACTGCCCGACGGCGACCCGGCGCAGGACGCACTGTTCCGCGACGGTTGCGCCGAGCGGGGCATTCCCGCGTTCATCCACGCCGCGCTGCTGGTCAACCTCGGCTCGCCCACCCCGGCCACTGTCGAGAAGTCGGCCGAGACGCTGGCGCACGCGCTTCGTCGGGGCGTGGCGATCGGCGCGCGCGGGGTGGTGTTCCACGCGGGTAGTTCGGTGGACGAGGGGCACGCCGAGGCGGCGATGGGACAGGTCCGCGAGGTGTTGCTGCCGCTGCTCGACTGGGCTGCCGCCGCTGGCGGGCCGATGTTGCTGGTCGAGCCGAGCGCCGGCGGGGGCCGCTCACTGGCCTCCCGGGTGGAGCAGCTCGGGCCCTACCTGGACGCGGTGGACGGGCACCCCATGCTCGGGGTCTGCTTCGACACCTGCCACGCCTGGGCGGCCGGCCACGATCTGGCGGCGGAGGGCGGCATGACGGCGACCCTGGACACCCTGGTGGCCACCGTCGGTGCGGACCGGCTGCAGCTGGTCCACGCCAACGACTCGAAGGATCTGTGCGGCTCCACCCGGGATCGGCACGAGAACATCGGCAAGGGCAGCATCGGCGAGCCCGCCTTCGCCGAGCTGATGGCGCACCCGGCGACCGCTGGGGTCCCGACCGTCGTGGAAACCCCCAGCGAGAAGCAGGTGGGCCACGCCGCCGACATCGCCACCCTCACCCGCCTGTCCCACCCCTGACCCCAACCTTGTTGATCAAGAGGTTTGCGTCACCCGGCGACCGGGATCTGACGCGAATCTCTTGATCACCGAGGTTGGGGTCAGGGGGTTTAGGCCGCGGCGAGGATGCGGGGTAGGGCTGCCAGGGCGCGGTCGATGTCCGCGTCGCTGAGGCCCAGGTGGGTGACCAGGCGGGCGGTACGGGGGCCGAGCACGGAGATCAGTACGCCCTCGGCCCGCGCCGCGGCAGCCAGGGCCCGCGCGTCCAGAGTGTGCTTGGTGAGGTCCAGCGCGACCAGGTTGGTACGGACAGTGGTGGCCAACACACCGAACGGCGCGACCGCCTCGGCGAGCCGGGCCGCCTTCGCGTGGTCGTCGGCCAACCGGTCGATGTGCTGCGCGAGCGCGTACCGACCGGCGGCGGCGAGAATGCCGGCCTGGCGCATGCCCCCGCCCATCCGCTTGCGGATCAGCCGGGCACGTTCGATCTTCTCCGCGCTGCCGATCACCAGCGAACCGACCGGTGCGCCGAGGCCCTTGGAGAGGCACACCGACAGCGTGTCGAAGAGCCGGCCGTACTCGATCAGCGGCACCTGGTCGGCGACGTGCGCGTGCCAGATCCGGGCGCCGTCACAGTGCAGCGCGACGCCCGCCTCGTCAGCGACCCCGCGCAGATCCCGCAGGGTCGAGAGCGGAATCACCCCGCCGCCGCCGCGATTGTGGGTCTGCTCGACGGCGATCGCGCGGGTGGGGACGGCGAAGTAACCGTCCGGTCGGATCATCCCGGCCACCATCTCCGGGTCGATGTCCGCGCCCACGGCGGGCCAGGTCCGCGAGGTGATCCCGCCGTACGCGGCCGCGGCGCCGATCTCGTACGTGACCACGTGCGCGTCGGCGTCGCAGAGCAACTCGTCGCCGGGCGACACCAGCAGTTGCAGGGCGATCTGGTTCGCCATCGAACCACTCGGGGCGAACAGCGCCGCCTCGTGCCCGAACAAGGCGGCGACCTCGGCCTCCAGCGCGTTGACGCTCGGGTCCTCGCCGTAGACGTCGTCACCGACCTCGGCGGTGGCCATCGCCTCCCGCATCCCGGCGGTGGGTCGGGTCACCGTGTCGGACCGCAGGTCCACGAACAGATCAGGCACTGTCATCCTTTCAACTGCCGACTGCGGGCTCGTAAGCTCACTCCTCGCGTCAGCCATGGTCATGCCGGCTGCGGGCTCGCAAGCTCAGCCACGCAGCATTTCCGCTACGAGGAAGGCCAACTCCAACGACTGCTGGGTGTTCAGTCGCGGGTCGCAGGCGGTCTCGTACCGGTCGGGCAGGTCGAGATCCTCGATCCCCTGGGCGCCGCCGAGGCACTCGGTGACGTCCTCGCCGGTCAACTCGACGTGCAGGCCGCCGGGGTGGGTGTCCAGCCCCCGGTGCACCTCGAAGTAGCCGAGCACCTCGTCGACGATGCGGTCGAAGTGCCGGGTCTTGTAGCCGTTTGACGATTCGTGCGTGTTGCCGTGCATCGGGTCGCACTGCCAGACCACCTTGGCCCCGGCGGCGGTGACCTTGGCGACGATCGGCGGCAGCGCGTCGCGTACCCGGTGGTTGCCCATCCGGCTGATCAGGGTGAGCCGACCGGGGATGTTGTCCGGGTTGAGCTTCTCGCACAACTCGATCGCCTCGTCCGGGGAGGTGGTCGGGCCGAGCTTGACCCCGATCGGGTTGGCGATCCGGGAGATGAAGTCGATGTGCGCCCCGCTGATCTGCCGGGTGCGCTCGCCGATCCACAGGAAGTGCCCGGAGAGCCCGTACGCCCGACGGTCGGAGACCCGGGTGAGCGCCCGGTCGTACTCCAGGGCCAGGGCCTCGTGGGAGCAGTAGAGCGTGACGGTGCGCAGCGCCTCGTCGTCGGTCATGCCGCAGGCCCGGATGAAGGCCAACGCCCGGTCGATCTCCCGGGCGATCGCCTCGTAACGCTCCCCCGCCGGGGAGTTCTTCACGAAGCCCTTGTTCCAGTCGTGCACGGCGTGCAGGTCGGCGAGCCCGCCGGCGAGGTACGCCCGGAGCATGTTCATCGCCGCCGCCGAGTTCGCGTACGCGCGGATCATGCGCTGTGGATCGGCGACCCGGGCGGCCGGGTCGGCCTCCAGCGAGTTGATCATGTCGCCGCGGTACGCGGGCAGGCCGCGGGCGTCGGTCGGCAGCGAGCGGGGCTTCGTGTACTGCCCGGCGACCCGGGCGACCTTGACCACCGGCAGCGACGCGCCGTAGGTGAGCACGATCGCCATCTGGAGCAGGGTGCGGGCGTTGGCCAGCAGGTGGCTCTCGGTGTTGTCCACGAACGTCTCGGCGCAGTCACCACCCTGCAGCAGGAACGCCTTGCCCTCGCAGACCAGGGCGAGCTTCTGCCGGAGCTGGTCCACCTCGTAGGGCGCGACGACCGACGGCACGGTGTCGAGGACCTTGCAGACCGCGGCCACGGCAGCCGGGTCGGACCACGGCGGGACCTGCTCGCGGGGCAGTTCCCGCCATCGGTCCAGACCGAGCGCGGCGTCCTCGGCGGAGTCGACGGTCGGTCGGCTGGTCTGCAGGCCCGGGCTGCCCACCGCGGGATGGCTCAGCTGATGCCACTCATGGCGCATGACAGAAAGCGTACGGCGACGGTCGGGGTGCCCGGGCGGCGAGGGGGACGGTTCCGGCAGATGGGAGATCAACCTGCCGGGCGCTGGTCAGGACGCGCGGGTAGGGGCGACGCCGGTCGGCGTCGCGGCGGCCGGCTCACCCGGCGCTTCGCTGGCGATGCACCAGTCGCTTCCGTCCCGGGTGACGGTGAAGACCAACGGCCGGACGACGGTGCGCTTGCCGACCGCCACCGAAACCGAGACGCGGACCTCCTGCCCGAGCGGACCGGACCGGATTTCCGTGATGGCCGCCTCCGGCACCTGGAAGTGGTCGGCGAAGTCACCGTTGGGGCCGGTGGCGCCCAGGTCGAAGCCGTCGTGCAGCAGAGCGCAGAGCTGGCTGCGGCCGGCGGCGACGTCCTTGGCCGCCATCGCGTCGAGGTACGCCTGCACGCGCTCCCGGGAGCGGGTGGCCGCCTCCTCTGCGGGGGCTCGGGCCGGCTTGGCGGCGGACTTCTCCTCGTCCTTGCCGCCGATCCCGCAGCCGACCAGGGCAACCGGCAGCAGCATCAACCCGGCGGCGGTCGCCGCCAGCCTGCGGTGCGTCGCGCGCATGATCACCTCCGTCGGCGGTGAGATCGAGACGTGCCGAGCCGCGAGTCTGCCACATCCGGCTGAGCGAACCCAACGGCGGCGGCCCGGTCGACCGGGGCGCCGCCGGGCGCCGGGCGGGCGTCGCTCCGGGCCTGGCCTCCCGGCGGGGCGCGGCCGACCGCGCGGCGGGGCGCGGCCACGAG
>NZ_JBEYUF010000049.1:0-9865 GCF_040643355.1 Micromonospora sp. NPDC047187 | reverse complement strand
GATTGATCCCTGCGCCGGGCACGGCGGGCCCCCGCCCCCGTCGCGGTTCCGGTTTGTGCGAGGGTGCCGCCGCCGTCGGTGGGTATTGATCTTGATGGTTCTGTACCGACGGTTGGTGATCTTTGTTGGTGGTTTGGTGGGGTTACCAGCCTCTGGCTTTCCACTGGGGGAGGGCGGGGCGCTCGGCGCCCAGGGTGCTGTCCTTGCCGTGACCCGGGTAGAACCAGGTGTCGTCCGGGAGCTGGTCGAACAGCTTGTGCTCGACGTCACCGATCAGCGCCGCGAAGCGCTCCGGGTCCTTGTCGGTGTTACCCACCCCGCCGGGGAAGAGACTGTCGCCGGTGAAGAGGTGCGGGGTGCCGGCCGGGTCGCGGTAGAGCAGCGCGATCGAACCCGGGGTGTGCCCCTTGATGTGGATGACCTCCAGCGCGCAGTCGCCGACCGGCACGGTGTCGCCGTCGGCCAGCCGCTCCGCCTCGATCGGCAAACCCGACGCGTCATCGGCGTGCACCAACGCCCGGGCGCCGGTCTTGGCGACGACCTCCTCCAGCGCCACCCAGTGATCCATGTGCTGGTGGGTCGTCACCACGGCGGTGAGCCCACCGTCACCGATCAGTTCGAGCAGCCGGGGCGCCTCGTTGGCGGCGTCGATCAGCACCTGGTCACCGGTGCCCGTGCAGCGCAGCAGGTAGGCGTTGTTGTCCATCGGACCCACCGACAGCTTGCTGATGGTCAGCCCGTCCAGCTCCCGAACCGCCGGTGCGCCGCCGTGCGTGACGTCTCCGCTGTATGTCATGACGTTTCTATATCCATTCCGGTGGAGTAGGCAGGGGACCGTCAGGGGTGACGGAGAGCTGGGCGCCGTCGGCGCGGCCGATCAGCCAGGCGGCGAGGTCGGGGGCGGGGCCGGCGACGACCGGGGCGTCCACGCGCTCCCCGATCACCACCTCATGCTCGCTGCCGTCGAGGCGCAGCACCATCGACGGCGGTGTCGGCCTCATGGCGTGATGACCGGCCGCCTCCCGCAGCAGACGGTGGGCGAACGTCTCCGACCAGTCCGCGGCCCGGTAGTCGGCGGCCAGATCGAGGTGGTGCACCTCGATCTCCCGCAGTCGACCCCAGACCAGCAGCGCCGCCGGCCACGGGCCCTTACGCGCCTGCACCGTCGCCGCCCAGGCGTCGGCCGGCATGGCCGCGACCGCCTCGGAGAACAGGTCCGCGGTGCGTCGCAGGTCGTCCAGGTGCGCGGCCGGCGGCCGGCCCGAACCGGCTTCGATGTCCGCGGTGCGGGTGTCCAGCGAGGCGTACATCGGCAGCGCCGCCCCGGTGCGGGCCGCGGTGAGCAGGTTGACGAAACCGTCGGCGTTGCGCGCCACATGCGCCAGCACGTGGCCGCGCGTCCAGCCCGGCAGCAGCGACGCGGCGGCCAGGTCCGCGGTGTCGAAAGAAGCGGCGGTACGCAGTAGTCGCCTGGTGGCCGCGTCCACCTCGCCCATCAGCAACAGCGGATCCGTTGTCACCCGTCGACCCTAGCGGTCCGCCGTCGCGCCGTCGCCGCGGAAATCGCTTTCGGCGCGTCGGCGCGCGACCTACCGTCAGCGGCAGACGCGGCACCGGGACATCGGACGGAGGTGGTGATCATGCCGGACGTGGCACGCGTGTTCCGCCATCACCAGCTTCGACACCGATGAGGATGCCATGACGATCGATCTGACCGCCCTCGGCTGGGACGCCGAGCGGACGGCGTACGCCGCGCGCCGCGGCGAGCACCAGCCGGGTCGGGTGGCCCGGGTGGACCGGGGGGTCTGCACGGTGCTCACCGCAGTCGGCCCGGTCCGGGCCAGCCTGGGTGCGGCGGTGCTGAACGTCGCCGCACGGGACCCGTCCGCGCTGCCCTGCGCCGGGGACTGGGTGCTGCTCACCCACTGGCCGGACCGCCGCGTCACAGTGGAGGTGGTGCTGCCGCGGCGAGGCGCGCTGATCCGGCGTACCGCCGGCAAGGACGCCAGCGGTCAGGTGCTGGCCGCCAACCTCGACGCCGCCGCCGTGGTGGAGCCGGTGCACCCCGAGCCGGACGTGGGCCGCATCGAGCGGCTGCTCTCCCTGGCCCACGAGTCCGGCGCCCGGCCACTTGTCGTACTGACCAAGGCGGATCTCGCGGCCGACCCGGCCGCGCTGGCCCGCCAGCTGGCCGCCGTCGCCCCCGGGGTGCCGGTGCTCCCGGTCAGCGCCGAACGTGGCCTCGGGCTGGAACCGTTGCGTGCCGAGGTGACGCCCGGCCGCACGCTCGGCCTGCTCGGCCCGTCCGGTGCGGGCAAGTCGAGCCTGGTCAACGCCCTCGTCGGGGCGGTGATGATGCCCACCCAGGCGATCCGGCGCGTCGACGGCAAGGGTCGGCACACCACCACCTGGCGGGCCCTCGTGCCCATCCCCGGTGGCGGTGCGGTGATCGACACGCCCGGTGTCCGGGCGGTCGGCCTGCTGGACGGCGCGACCGGGCTCGACCGGGCGTTCGCCGACATCGCCGGGCTGGCCGAGGGTTGCCGGTACGCCGACTGCGGCCACGACGGCGAGCCGGCCTGCGCGGTCCGGGAGGCGCTGCACACCGGCGAACTCTCCACCCGTCGGTGGGAGAGCTGGCGGCGGCTGCAGGGTGAGGTGGCCCACGAGAGCCGGCGGCGGGAGGCCCGGGTGGCGGCGGAGCGACGCGGCGGCTGGCGTTCGGCCCGGCGTCGGGCCGCGCGTCCGCCGACGCCCGGCGGCTACTGACCGGGCGCCCGCCGACGCGCGGGCGCCCGGGCCTACGGGCGGCGCGGCCGACCGGGCTTGCGGGCGGCGCGGCCGACCGGGCTTGCGGGCGGCGCGGCCGACCGGGCTGAGCTGGGGGAATGTGCGGGCGAGGGAAACTGTCACACCTCGGGGCTAGAGTTGCCGAGGCGTGTTTTCCGCGCCCGTACGACCGCTCAAGACCACCCAGAGCGGGACAGATCCTTCGCTTCGTCTTCTCCCGGGAGTACACGCACCGTGGCCGACCGACTGATCATCCGTGGCGCGCGCGAGCACAACCTGCGTGACGTCAGTCTCGACCTGCCCCGGGACGCACTCATCGTGTTCACCGGGCTGTCCGGGTCGGGCAAGTCGAGCCTGGCCTTCGACACGATCTTCGCCGAGGGGCAGCGCCGCTACGTCGAGTCGCTCTCGTCGTACGCCCGGCAGTTCCTCGGCCAGATGGACAAGCCAGACGTCGACTTCATCGAGGGCCTGAGCCCGGCCGTCTCGATCGACCAGAAGTCCACCTCGCGTAACCCGCGCTCGACCGTCGGCACCATCACCGAGGTCTACGACTACCTGCGTCTGCTCTACGCCCGCATCGGTGAGCCGCACTGCCCGGTCTGTGGTGAGCGCATCTCCCGGCAGAGCCCGCAACAGATCGTCGACCGGGTCCTCGCCATGGCCGAGGGCACCAAGTTCATGGTGCTCGCCCCGGTGATCCGTGGCCGCAAGGGCGAATATGTCGACCTCTTCGCCGAGCTGCAGGCCAAGGGCTACGCCCGGGCCCGGGTCGACGGCGTGGTTCACCCGCTGACCGAGCCGCCGAAGCTCAAGAAGCAGGAGAAGCACACCATCGAGGTGGTGATCGACCGGCTCACCGTCAAGCCGAGCGCCAAGCAGCGCCTCACCGACTCGGTCGAGGCCGCCCTGGGGCTGTCCAGCGGCCTGGTCCTGCTCGACTTCGTCGACCTTCCCGAGGACGACCCGGACCGCGAGCGCCGCTACTCCGAGCACCTGGCCTGCCCCAACGACCACCCGCTCGCCATCGAGGATCTCGAGCCTCGGGTCTTCTCCTTCAACGCGCCCTACGGCGCCTGCCCGGAGTGCACCGGCCTGGGCACCAAGAAGGAGGTCGACCCGGAGCTGCTGGTCCCCGACCCGGAGCGCAGCCTGCGTGAGGGCGCCATCCAGCCCTGGTCCACCGGGCACAACCTGGAATACTTCCTGCGCCTGCTGGAGGCACTCGGCGAGGCCCAGCACTTCGACATCGACACCCCGTGGCGGGCGTTGCCGGCGCGGGCGCAGAAGACGATCCTGCACGGCTCCGACGACCAGGTGCACGTGCGCTACCGCAACAAGTACGGCCGCGAGCGCTCCTACTACACCGGCTTCGAGGGCGTGGTGCAGTGGATCGAGCGCCGGCACTCCGACACCGAGTCCGAGTGGTCCCGCGACAAGTACGAGGGCTACATGCGCGACGTGCCGTGCGCGGCGTGCGGCGGTGCCCGGCTCAAGCCCGAGGTGCTCGCGGTCACGCTGGCCGGCAAGAGCATCGCCGAGGTCTGCAACCTGTCAGTGGGGGAGTGCGCCGACCTGCTCGCCGGCATCGAGCTGACCGACCGGCAGAAGATGATCGCCGAGCGGGTCCTCAAGGAGATCAACGCCCGGCTGCGGTTCCTGCTCGACGTCGGCCTGGACTACCTCTCCCTGGACCGCCCGGCCGGCACGCTCTCCGGCGGTGAGGCACAGCGCATCCGGCTGGCCACCCAGATCGGCTCCGGCCTGGTGGGCGTGCTCTACGTGCTCGACGAGCCGTCGATCGGGTTGCACCAGCGCGACAACCACCGGCTGATCGAGACCCTGATCCGGCTGCGCGGGCTCGGCAACACGCTGATCGTGGTGGAGCACGACGAGGACACCATCCGCACCGCCGACTGGATCGTCGACATCGGGCCCGGCGCGGGTGAGCACGGCGGCAAGATCGTGCACAGCGGCTCGGTGCCGGCGCTGCTGAAGAACAAGGAGTCGATCACCGGGGCGTACCTGTCCGGTCGGCGGTCGATCCCGACGCCGACGGGCCGCCGCCCGCAGGACCCGGCCCGCGAGCTGGTGGTGCACGGCGCGCGGGAGCACAACCTGCGCAACCTGACCGTCTCGTTCCCGCTGGGCCAGCTGATCGCGGTCACCGGGGTCAGCGGCTCGGGCAAGTCGACGCTGGTCAACGACATCCTGTACGCGGTGCTGGCCAACCAGATCAACGGCGCCCGGCTGGTGCCCGGCCGGCACACCCGGGTCTCCGGGCTGGAGCACGTGGACAAGGTCGTCGGCGTGGATCAGTCGCCGATCGGCCGCACGCCGCGCTCCAACCCGGCCACCTACACCGGCGTCTGGGATCACGTCCGCAAGCTCTTCGCCGAGACCACCGAGGCGAAGGTGCGCGGGTACGGTCCGGGCCGGTTCTCCTTCAACGTCAAGGGCGGGCGCTGCGAGGCGTGCTCGGGTGACGGCACCATCAAGATCGAGATGAACTTCCTCCCCGACGTGTACGTCCCCTGCGAGGTCTGCAAGGGCGCCCGGTACAACCGGGAAACCCTGGAGGTGCACTACAAGGGCAAGACCGTCTCGGACGTGCTGGAGATGCCCATCGAGGAGGCCGCCGAGTTCTTCTCCGCCATCCCGGCCATCCACCGGCACCTGAAGACCCTTGTCGACGTCGGCCTGGGCTACGTCCGCCTCGGCCAGCCCGCGCCGACCCTCTCCGGCGGTGAGGCGCAGCGGGTCAAGCTCGCCTCCGAGCTGCAGAAGCGCTCCACCGGGCGGACGGTCTACGTGCTCGACGAGCCGACCACCGGTCTGCACTTCGAGGACATCCGCAAGCTCCTGATGGTGCTGGAAGGGCTTGTCGACAAGGGCAACACGGTGATCACGATCGAGCACAACCTCGACGTGATCAAGACCGCGGACTGGCTGATCGACATGGGTCCCGAGGGTGGCCACCGTGGCGGCACAGTGCTCGCCACCGGCACCCCCGAGGAGGTCGCCGAGGTGGCCGACAGCCACACCGGCGAGTTCCTGCGCCAGGTGCTCAAGCTCGACGGCAAGGCCAAGGGTGCGGCTGCCGCCACCACCCGGGCCGCCAAGGCCAACGGCGTGACCAAGGCGCGGGCCAGCCGTAAGGTGCCGGCCGCCGCGCGTTGACCAATCTGTGCGTGTTCGCGGGGGCGGGGCGGGTCGGTTGACGACCCGCCCCGCCCCATTTGCCGGGTCGGACGAGTACGCGATGAACCATCCGGCACAGTTGCCCGTGTGGAGAAGTGTGGCCGGCTTTCGACCGGCAGCGGGCTAGAGAGAGGCGAGGCATGAGTGACGATCAGGCGCTGACCGGTTCGGGTACGCAGACACGTCGTACCCTGCTCACCGGCGTCGGGGCGGTCGGCGCGGCCGTCGTGCTGGCTGCCTGCGGCAGCGACGACGGCGGCAACGGCAGCGGCAGTGACGCACCCACCAGTGGTGGCCCCGCCGTACCCAGCACCGGTGACGCCGGCGGCGGCGACCGGCAGAACGCGCAGTCGTTGGCCACCACCGCCGACATCCCGGTCGGAGGCGGCAAGGTCCTCGCCGCCGAAGGTGTGGTCATCACCCAGCCCGCGGCGGGCCAGTTCAAGGGCTTCAGCCCGATCTGTACGCACCAGAACTGCCCGGTGACGAACGTCGACGGCGGCACCATCAACTGCACCTGCCACGGCAGCAAGTTCTCGATCGAGGACGGCTCGGTGAAGGCCGGCCCTGCCACCAAGCCGCTGCCGCCCAAGAGCATCAAGGTCACCGGCGATCAGATCTCGCTGGCCTGATCCGACGTGGGGCCGGCGGGCCGGCCCGGCCGCACGCTGACCGGTCGGTCGGCCCGGCGTCGCAGGGTCGACCCGCGTTTCGGGAAGCCGGGGTGTCAGCGGGGTGTCGACACCCCGGCTTTCGGGACGCCGAGTGGATCACGCCTGCGGTGGGCTGTCGGTGCTGCGGACTAGGCTTGTCGGCGTGGCTGACCCCTCGACCTACCGCCCCGCACCCGGCACCATCCCGGAGCTACCGGGGGTCTACCGCTTTCGCGACGGCACCGGCCGGGTGATCTACGTCGGCAAGGCGCGAAATCTGCGCAGCCGGCTCAACTCCTACTTCGGCGACGTCTGGAACCTGCACGAGCGCACCCGGCAGATGGTCACCACCGCCGAGTCGGTGGACTGGATCACCGTCGGCACCGAGGTCGAGGCGCTCCAGCAGGAGTTCACCTGGATCAAGCAGTACGACCCGCGGTTCAACGTCCGCTACCGCGACGACAAGTCGTACCCCTATCTCGCCGTCACCCTCGACGAGGAGTACCCCCGGCTGCAGGTGATGCGCGGCGCCAAGCGCAAGGGCGTGCGTTACTTCGGTCCCTACTCGCATGCCTGGGCCATCCGGGAGACCCTCGACCTGCTGCTGCGGGTCTTCCCCGCGCGGACGTGCTCCGCCGGGGTGTTCAAGCGGGCCGGCCAGGTCGGTCGTCCCTGCCTGCTGGGCTACATCGGCAAGTGCTCGGCGCCGTGCGTCGGCACCGTCTCCGCCGAGGAACACCGGGCCATCGTCGACGGGTTCTGCGACTTCATGGCCGGGCGCACCGACACCATGGTCCGCAAGATCGAACGCGAGATGACCGAGGCGAGCGAGCAGCTGGAGTTCGAGCGGGCCGCCCGGCTGCGCGACGACGTGGCCGCCCTGCGCCGGGCCATGGAGAAGCAGACAGTGGTGCTCGGCGACGGCACCGACGCGGACGTCGTCGCGTTCGCCGACGACCCGCTCGAGGCGGCTGTGCAGGTCTTCCACGTCCGCGACGGCCGGGTCCGCGGCCAGCGCGGTTGGGTGGTGGAGAAGACCGAGGATCTGACCACCGGGGACCTGGTGCACCACTTCTGCACCCAGGTGTACGGCGGCGAGCACGGCGAGGCCGACGTGCCTCGGGAACTGCTGGTCCCCGAGTTGCCCGCGGACGCCGACGCGCTGGCCGAGTGGCTCTCCGACCACCGGGGCAGTCGGGTGTCGCTGCGGGTGCCGCAGCGTGGCGACAAACGCTCACTGATGGAGACGGTGGAGCGCAACGCCAAGGACGCGCTGGCCCGGCACAAGCTCAAGCGCTCCGGTGACCTGACCACCCGGGGCAAGGCACTGGACGAGATCAGCGAGGCGCTGGGCATGAGCACGTCGCCGCTGCGCATCGAGTGTTTCGACATCTCCCAGATCCAGGGCACCGACGTGGTCGCCAGCATGGTGGTCTTCGAGGACGGGTTGCCCCGCAAGAGCGAGTACCGGCGGTTCATCGTCCGGGGCGCCACCGACGACCTCTCCGCGATGTCCGAGGTGCTGCGTCGGCGCTTCGCCCGCTACCTGGACGCGAGGGCCGAGACGGGCGAGGTGGGCGTGGAGTCGGCCGACGACTCGGCCGCCCCCCAGGACGCGCTCGAGCCCCAGGTCGGCGTCCTGATCGATCCGACCACCGGCCGGCCCCGAAAATTCGCGTACCCGCCGCAGTTGGTGGTCGTCGACGGCGGCGCCCCACAGGTCGCGGCCGCCGCGCAGGCCCTCGCCGACCTGGGCATCGACGACGTGGCCCTGTGCGGGCTGGCCAAGCGGCTGGAGGAGGTGTGGCTCCCGGACGACGAGTTCCCGGTCATCCTCCCGCGCACCTCCGAGGGGCTCTACCTGCTGCAACGGGTGCGTGACGAGGCGCACCGGTTCGCCATCACCTTCCATCGGCAGCGCCGCTCCAAGCGGATGACCGAGTCGGCACTTGACCACGTGCCCGGCCTGGGCGAGGTGCGTCGCAAGGCGCTGCTGCGGCACTTCGGCTCGCTCAAGCGACTCTCGGCCGCGACGGCTGAAGAGATCACCGAGGTGCCTGGGGTGGGGCGGCGTACCGCCGAGGCGATCCTGGTCGCCCTGGACAAGGACACGAAGACCGGCGACGGCGCCGAGGCGAAGTCCAGCATCTGAGCACTGTCGTCGCTCGCCCGGCCGGAGGCGCAGCCGACCCGCCCACGCTGACTGTTTTCGCCCGCCCCTTCGTCGGCGGTCGCGCCCCCATGATCGTGCTCGATCCTGGATGTAGTGGCCTCGTGGCGCAGGGAGGGGACTGTCTCCTGGATCGAGCACATCTAGCGGCGGTCCGCGCCGGGCTCTGCCCCCGCCTCCGACCGGGTCCGGGGCGGACGAACGGCGCAGACCGGCATGATCCACTCGGCTTTTATGAAGTCGGTGCATCCCCGCCGCCGGGACACCGCGACTTTCAGGAACCCGAGTGGATCACGCCGTCATGGCCTCCGTGTCGGGTTCGCCCCGGCCGCTGGGTGGGTGGTTTGTCGGGTTTGCCCTTGGGTGTCGGGTGGTCCGGGCCACCCCGGCGGCGGAAT
This sequence comes from Micromonospora sp. NPDC047187, assembly GCF_040643355.1. Lineage (NCBI taxonomy): Bacteria > Bacillati > Actinomycetota > Actinomycetes > Micromonosporales > Micromonosporaceae > Micromonospora > Micromonospora sp. NPDC047187. The sequence continues at coordinate 653 of NZ_JBEYUF010000049.1, read as the reverse complement.
CGGCGGCCGGGCCGGGTCGTTATACCTGGCAGACCACCGCAACAGTCCAGGTCATGGCGGGCCGACCCCCGCCGGGAACACCCGCCAGGCCGCCCCGGTTACATCCCCCGGACGCCCGAGCAGCACAACGGCCGGGCACGGCAGCCGCCGGGAACACCGGCCGGGCAGCCCCGGTTACATCCCCGAACCGCCGAGCACCACAACGGCCAGGCAGCCGCGGGGAACACCCGCCCGGCAGCCCTGGTTACATCCCCCGCACGGCCGAGCAGCACAACGGCCGACCCCGGGTAGGCGGAATGATTCGCCACCGGCACCCGTTGCACCCTGTCCCGACGCCGACCCCCTCGTCGCGGGTCACCGGGCAGAACCCCTTCGCACTTCCCCCGCACGCACTGATCCCCCGTTGAGTGCCGTGCGGGCACCCCCGACGCCAGAGGAGCACGCCATCATGCGTACCGATCTGATCCGTAAGACCGCCCTGACCGCTGCTGGCCTCGCCTTCACCGGCGGCGCCATCGCCGGACCGGTGACCGCCGCGTACGCCGCGTCGGATGCCAAGCCGGCCACCCAGACGCAGAGCGACCGTAAGCCCGCCGGTGAGCGTCAGCTCGGTGTGCGCTACGAGGCCCAGCCGAACTTCTACTACTGCGGCC
>NZ_JBEYUF010000048.1:0-13327 GCF_040643355.1 Micromonospora sp. NPDC047187 | reverse complement strand
GATGGTACTGCACTCGTGAGGGTGTGGGAGAGTAGGACGCCGCCGGACAATCTTCCAGATTAGGCCACCCCCACCGGGGGTGGCCTAATCTGCGTCTGCCCCCCTTTTTTTGGGTGGTCTTTCCCTGATAGGGGGCATCCGATGACTTTGAGACGCCGGGAACGGGGTTCAGGGCGCCGAACCCGGTCTGCGGTCTGGGCGGGTCAGTTTCGGGTCTGCATGCCGTCGCGCAGGTTGCGCAGCAGGCCGCCGGCGTCGCTGACCGCCCGGCCCGGGAACATCGCCATGACCACGCTGCCGTGGTCGGCCCAGCCGCACACCGCGAAGTCCCCGCCCTCGCCGCTGGTGCTGCCACACTTCAGCACCCCGCCGAGATCGCCCGCGGGCAGCTCCCGCAGACCGTTCACCGCACCGGTCTCGTCCGACATCAGGCGGAAGAGGCTGTCCAGGTCCCGTTCCGGCTGCCAGAGCAGAGTGGTGCCCCCGAAGATGAGCACGGAGCGCTTGTCGTCGGCCGGGTCGCGGTAGACAGTGCCGAAACTGCGGTCCAGTTCGATGTTCGCCGCCAGACCGCTACGCAGATAGTCGGCAGTGCTCTTCGCCCGCTCGCTGTCGTCGCGGGTCAGACCCGCCACCCGATCGGGTGAGGCCAGTTGGGTGTCCTTCTGCTGCGCCACCCGCCACCCACCGACACCAAGCACGCCGGCACCGGCGAGACCGACCACCAGTGCGACGGTCCAACCGATCTTGCGGCGGCGTGACCAGCCGCTGGGCCGCTCGTCGGGGTCGCCTCCGGAGTCCCGGGTGCTCAGCTGGATCGGCTCTTCGGTCAGCTCGACCGGCTCGCGGCCGCCGTCGCGCGACCGCTCGGTGAGATGTGCGTCGGACATAGCCGACACCGTACGCGAACGGCAGGTGGCGCACGTCAGGTCTGCGGAAGCCCTCCGTAGACTTGTCCGGTGACCGAGAGACTGGATGCCCGACGCCCCGACGCCCCGACCCTTGCCGGCCAGTACCAGCCCGGTGAGGTAGAGCAGCGACGGTACGAGCAGTGGGTAGCCGGCGGGCACTTCCGGGCCTCCGCCGACAGCGACAAGCCCCCCTTCACCATCGTCATCCCGCCGCCGAACGTCACCGGCTCACTGCACATGGGCCACGCGTTCGAGCACACGCTGATGGACGCGTTGACCCGGCGTAAGCGGATGCAGGGCTTCGAGGCGCTGTGGCTGCCGGGCATGGACCACGCCGGCATCGCCACCCAGAACCTGGTCGAGCGTCAGCTCGCCGCAGAGGGTCTGTCCCGGCACGATCTCGGCCGGGAGAAGTTCGTCGAGCGGGTCTGGCAGTGGAAGGCCGAGTCCGGTGGCGCCATCCTCGGCCAAATGCGCCGCCTCGGCGACTCCGTCGACTGGGACCGCGAGCGCTTCACCATGGACGCGGGGCTGACCCGCGCCGTCCAGACGATCTTCAAGAAGCTCTTCGACGACGGCCTGATCTACCGGGCCAACCGGATCATCAACTGGTGTCCGCGCTGCCTCACGGCGCTCTCCGACATCGAGGTCGAGCACACCGACGACGACGGCGAGCTGATCTCGATCCGCTACAGCGACGAGGTCGTGGTGGCCACCACCCGGGCCGAGACGATGCTCGGCGACACCGCCGTGGCCGTGCACCCCGACGACGAGCGCTACCAGCACCTGATCGGCACCGAGGTCGAGCTGCCATTGACCGGCCGCCGGATCCCGATCGTCGCCGACGCGCACGTCGACCCGTCCTTCGGCACCGGCATGGTCAAGGTGACGCCGGCCCACGACCCGAACGACTTCGAGATCGGCCAGCGGCACGACCTGCCCGCGCTGACCGTGATGGACGAGCGCGGTGTGATCACCGTGCCCGGCCCGTTCGAGGGGTTGGACCGGTTCGAGGCGCGACCCGCGATCGTGGCGGCGTTGCGGGAGCAGGGCCTGATCGTCGCCGAGAAGCGCCCGTACGTGCACGCGGTCGGGCACTGCTCGCGGTGCAAGACGACCGTCGAGCCGCGGCTGTCGCTGCAGTGGTTCGTCAACACCGCCCCGCTGGCCCAGGCCGCGGGTGACGCGGTGCGCGACGGCCGGGTGCGCATCGAGCCGGCCGAGCTGACCAAGCGTTACTTCGCCTGGGTCGACAACATGCACGACTGGTGCATCTCCCGGCAACTGTGGTGGGGGCACCGCATCCCGGTCTGGTACGGCCCGGCGGGGGAGATCGTCTGCGTCGGCCCCGACGAGGCGCCGCCGACCGGCGAGGGCTGGCACCAGGACGAGGACGTCCTGGACACCTGGTTCTCCAGCGGCCTGTGGCCGTTCTCCACACTGGGCTGGCCCGAGCAGACCCCGGACCTGGCGAAGTTCTACCCGACCAGCGTGCTGGTCACCGGGTACGACATCCTGTTCTTCTGGGTCGCCCGGATGATGATGTTCGGCCTCTACGCGATGGACGGCCGGCCGCCCTTCGACGTGGTCGCGCTGCACGGCATGGTCCGCGACCAGTTCGGCAAGAAGATGTCGAAGTCGTTCGGCAACGTGGTCGACCCGCTGGACTGGATCGACCGGTACGGCGCCGACGCCACCCGGTTCACCCTGGCACGGGGCGCGAACCCCGGCCAGGACGTCCCGGTCAGCGAGGAGTGGTGCCAGGGCTCCCGCAACTTCTGCAACAAGCTCTGGAACGCCACCCGGTTCGCCCTGATGAACGGCGCGCACACCACTGGCGACCTGCCCCCCACCGAGCAGCTCTCCACCGTCGACCGGTGGATCCTGTCCCGGTTGGCGCACGTCACCGCCGAGGTCGACGAGCAGTTCGAGGCGTACGAGTTCGCCAAGGTGTGCGACCTGCTGTACCACTTCGCCTGGGACGACGTCTGTGACTGGTACGTCGAGCTGAGCAAGCCGGTGCTCGCCGAGGGCGGTGAGCGCGCGGAGGCCAGCCGTCGGGTGCTCGGGCACGTGCTCGACCAACTGCTGCGGCTGTTGCACCCGGTCATCCCGTTCGTCACCGAGGAGCTGTGGCTCGCGCTGACCGGCGGCGAGACGGTGCAGGCCGCCGCCTGGCCGGTGGCCGACCGGTCGCTGGTCGACGACGCCGCCGAGGCCGAGCTGGTCGGCGTGCAGCGGGTGGTCACCGAGATCCGTCGGTTCCGTTCCGACCAGGGGCTGCGCCCCACGCAGCGGGTGGCTGCCCGCCTGGACGGGCTGTCCGGCGCGGGTATCGCTGCCCACGAGCCGCTGATCCGTTCGCTGGTCCGGTTGGATCCGGCCGGTGACGACTTCCAGGCCAGCGCCACGTTGGCCATGCCCGGCGCGGTCGGTGTCGCGTTGGACACCCGGGGGTCGATCGACGTGGGCGCCGAGCGGGCCCGGCTGACGAAGGACCGCGCGGCAGCCGAGAAGGAGGTCGCGCAGGCCCGGGCGAAGCTCGACAACCCTGCCTTCATCGGCAAGGCCCCCGAGCCGGTGGTCGCGAAGATCCGCGACCGGCTCGCCACCGCCGAGGCCGACCTGGTCCGGATCAACGCTGCTCTGGAGACACTGCCCTCGTGACCGACCGTACCGAATTCGCCGCCGTCGAGGCCGAGCTGAACGCCCGTGGCTTCACCCGCATGGTCTTCGAGCTGGACCGGATCGAGTCGCTGCTCGACCTGCTCGGCAGCCCGCAGCGGGCGTACCCGGCGATCCACCTGACCGGCACCAACGGCAAGACCTCCACCGCCCGGATGATCGATTCGCTGTTGCGGGCGCACGGGCTGCACACCGGGCGGTACACCAGCCCGCACCTGGAGACCGTCCGGGAGCGGATCAGTCTGGACGGGGAGCCGGTCAGCGAGGAACGGTTCGCGTCGGTGTACCGGGAGATCAAACCGCTGGCCGAGCTGGTCGACGCGCGGTCGGACGAGCCCCTGACGTACTTCGACATGACCACCGCGCTGGCGTTCGCCACCTTCGCCGACGCGCCGGTCGACATCGCTGTGGTCGAGGTGGGCCTCGGCGGTGCCGAGGACGCCACGAACGTCCTCCAGGCCGGGGTCTGTGTGATCACCCCGATCGGGCTGGACCACACCGAGTGGCTCGGTGACACGCTTCAGGACATCGCGCTGGCCAAGGCCGGCATCATCCACCCGGGAGCCACAGTGATCTCGGCGGCCCAGGAGGAGGAGGCCGCTGGCCCCCTCCTCGAACGCTGCGCCGAGGTCGGGGCCACCATCGCCCGGGAGGGCGGCGAGTTCGGCGTGCTGGGTCGGGCGGTCGCGGTCGGCGGTCAGGTGCTCACCCTGCAGGGGCTGGGTGGCGTGTACGACGACGTGTTCATTCCGCTGCACGGTGCCCACCAGGCGCAGAACGCGGCAATGGCGCTCGCCGCCGTGGAGGCGTTCCTGGGCGCGGGGGCTCGACGTCAGCTGGACATCGAGGCGGTCCGGGAGGGCTTCGCCTCGACCAGCTCCCCGGGTCGGCTGGAGCGGGTCCGCAACGCCCCGACCATCCTGCTGGACGGTGCGCACAACCCGCACGGCATGAAGGCCACAGTCACCGCGCTCCAGGAGGAGTTCGCGTTCAGCAAGCTGGTGGCCGTGATCGGCGTACTGGCCGACAAGGACGCGGAAGCGCTGCTGGAGCTGCTGGAGCCGGTGGTCGACCAGGTGGTGGTCACCCGCAACAGCTCGCCACGGGCGATGCCGACGGAGGAACTCGCCGCGCTGGCCGGCGAGATCTTCGGCGACGAGCGGGTGGCCTCGGCCGAGGAGATGCCGGACGCGATCGAGCTGGCGGTGGCGATGGCCGAGGAGGACGTCCCCGGTGAGCTGAGCGGGGTCGGGGTGCTGGTCACGGGGTCCGTGGTGACTGTCGCCGACGCGCGCCGGCTGTTGAAGCGATGACCAGCCCGGAGCGGGACCCGCACCCCACCGAGGACCCGACCGGCGCGCCGGTCGAGCAGCCGGTGGGGGAGGAGCCCACGGCCGGGCAGCCGCGACGCTCCGGGTTGCGCAACCCGGAGCGGGCGGTACGCGGTCTCGGTGCTGGCACGCTCAGCCTGGAGGCGCTGGTGTTGTTGCTGGCGATCCAGCCGATCCGGGTGGTCGGCGGTGACCTCGGCGGCGCCGCGATCGGTGCGGTGGTGGCACTGGCGGTGGCCGCCGTGCTGCTCGCCGGCATGATGCGTCGTCAGTGGGCCTGGAACGCCGGCACCGTGCTCCAGGGCCTGCTGTTGCTGGGCGGTCTGCTGCACTGGTCGCTGCTCGGGCTGGGCATCATCTTCGCCCTGGTCTGGGCGTACGCGTTGCACGTTCGCCGCGTCATTCTCGGCTGACGCCGGACCCGGCCGGCGCCGTCCGAAGGCGGGCCGGGTCAGGCGTCGGCGCGTTCGCGCCACTGGGTGAGGGCGACGCCGTGGCCATCCGGGTCGCGGAAGGCCGCCGCCCACCCCTCCAGCTTGGTGCCCCGGTTGACCACCCGGGGCGCGTACGTGAAGCGGACGCCCGACTCGCGCAACCGCTCGTACGCCGCCTCGATGTCGCTCACCTCAAGGTTGACGTGCACGAGTCGGCGGCTGATGGGCGCCGCCCCGGTCACCTCGCGCAGGACGATCCGGGTCGACCCGGAGGCCAGGACGGCGTTGTGGGCACCCTGGTCGACCTCGCTGAAGCCGAGCACGTCGCGGTAGAAATTGAGCGACCGGGGCAGGTCGGTGACCAGCAGGGTGAGGCCCACCCCGCTGATCGGCGCGGCCGGGTCCGCGGCCGAGTCGGCGTCGAACCCGAAGACCGCCTGGTCCAGTTCCTCGTCGATCGCGGTCGTGCGTGCGGCCCCGGTCGGGGAGGGATCGTCCAGCGGAAGGTCGAGTGGGTCCAGCGGGTCGGCCGCTCCCGGGCCGGACCGCTGCACGGGCGGTGGGTCGAAGCGCTGCGCGGGCGGCGGGTCGAAGCGCTGTGCGCTGGGCTGCTCGACGGGGTCCTCGGCGGGTGGGGCGGTCGTGCCGCTCTGCTCCGAAGCGTCGAACCGGTCGGCGGCGGGCTCGTCGAAGCGCTCCTCGGCGGGCGGGCGCGGTGCCGGGGTGGTTGCCCGTCGAGGCAGCCCACCGGCCTGCGGCTCGACGACGACGCCCTCCAACACCACCGGACCACCGGGGCTCTGGTGCATCACCACGGGTTCGCGCTCCTCGGGCACGACGCCCGGGTCGTCGCGCCTGAGGTCGTCGCGCCGGAGGTCGGCGCGCGAAGGGTCGGTGCGCAGCGGGTCACCGAGCGGGTCGCGGAACGGGTCACCGACCGGATCCCGGAACGGGTCACCGACCGGATCCCGGAACGGGTCACCGACCGGGTCACCGACCGGGTCACGGAAGTCGTCGCGGAAGTCCTCGTCGGGTGCGCGGTCGGCCCACGGCGGCGCGTCCTGCTGGATCAACAGCTCGTCCATCGCCTCCGCGTCGGCGAACTCCGGTGGGAGATCGGCGACGGCAGCGGCGGTCTCGGCATGGGTAGACACCTCGTCCCAGAGGACCTTGACGTGCCGCTGGTCGTCCAACGCGACCCGGATCGGCAGGGTCTGGCCCAGCGACGGCCACTTGGAGACCGGCACTCTCGGCTCGATGATCTTCTTGGACCGCGGCGGCAGACCAGGGGCGTCAATCACCAGTTGCAGTTCGCAGCGGCCGAACGCGTACTGGGTGGGTGGTTCGGAGGCGCTGTGCACGTGCCCGACGCCGACGACCCACGTGCGACCGCCGCCGCGTACGGTCGCCAGCGCGATCGCCAGCACCAGCAGGGCGACCCCGAGGGCCACGATGGCCCAACTCGTCATGCCGAGCCCGAACAGGACGACGAACGTGGCCACGGTGCCCAGCACCGCGCCGATCAGCTTGCGTACCGGCGCGATGGGTCGGTTCCCGCCATTCGCCACAGTGGACCTCCCGGGGTCAGGACCAGGCTAGGCCGGATCGGCCACCGGGGGAAAGACCGGCCGCCGCGCCGGCGCCGGGACCGGGTCGCTAGGCTGACCGTACCGATCCGCAGCGTTCAGCGCGTACAGGAGGAACCCAGCGTGTCCAGCAACAGCCCGGATGAGCGCAGCCTCGTTCTGATCAAGCCCGACGCGGTCCGCCGCGGCCTGGTCGGCGAGGTCCTCTCCCGCTTGGAGCGCAAGGGGCTGCGGATCGACGCTATGGCGCACCGGACGATGGATGCCGCGCTCGCCGACGAGCACTACGCCGAGCACGTCGACAAGGCGTTCTACCCGCCGCTGAAGGACTTCATGACCGGCGGCCCGCTGGTCGCCCTGGTGCTCTCCGGCGACCAGGTCATCGACGTGGTCCGCGGGCTGGTCGGCGCCACCGACGGACGCAGGGCCGCCGCCGGCACCATCCGGGGTGACCTCTCGCTGTCCAACCGGGAGAACCTGGTGCACGCCTCCGACTCGACGGACAGCGCCAAGCGCGAGATCGCGCTCTGGTTCCCCGAGCTGGGCTGACGCCCACCGGCCCGGTGCCGACCGACGACGCCCGGGTTCAGCCGACCGCCGGCACCTTCGCCGGGTTGCCGACCACGTAGATCCCGGTGATCCGTCCGTCGGCCGCCGCGATGGTCAGCGTGTACCGACTGCCGTCCGCGCGGGTGATCAACATCGCCGGTTCCCCGTTGAGCTCGACCGGATCCATTGCCACTCGGTGACGCGGGCCGTACACCCCGGCGTAGAACCGGGCGATCCGGTCGGCGCCGGTGACCGGGTTGAGGGCGGCCCGCGCCCGGCCGCCGCCGTCGTTCCACGCGGTGGCGTCGGCGGCCACCAGGTCGGTGAGCCTCGCCAGGTCACCGTCGCGGGCGGCGGCGAGAAACGCGTCCAGCAGCCGCTCCCGCTCCGGGCGGCTGGCCGTGAACCGACGCTGCTCCTGCCGTACCCGCGCGGTCGCCCGGTGGTACAGCTGCCGACAGTCGGCGACGGACCGGTCCAGGATCTCGGCGATCTCCGCGTACGGCAGGTCGAAGGCCGTGTGCAGGACGTACACCGCCCGCTCCGGCGGGGTGAGCCGCTCCAGGACGTGCAGCAACGCGGTGGAGAGCGAGTCGCGTAGCTCCACCCGGTCCAACGGCCCGAACGGCGAGGGCGCGGTCGGCACCGGCTCGGGCAGCCACGTCCCGACGTACGTCTCGCGGGCCGCCTGCCGGGCGCGCAGCCGGTCCAGGGCCAGCCGGGTGACCACCCGGGACAAGTACCGGCGCGGCTCCTCGACGCGGGCCCGGTCCACACCCAGCCAGCGCAGGTACGCCTCCTGGAGCACGTCCTCCGCGTCGTGCCGGCTGCCGAGCAGGCGGTACGCGAGCCCAAGCAGCATCGGCCGGTGCGCCTCGAGCGCACCGGCCGCCTCCGCTGCCGCCTCGGTGGTCACGCCTGGGCCGGAGGCTCCAGCCGCATCGTCACCCCGATCCGATTCCACACGTTGATTGTGGCAATCGCGATGACGAGGTCGGCCAGTTCCTTCTCCGACCAGACCTTCGCGGCGTCATCCCACACCTCGTCCGGCACCCCGTGCTCGCCGAGCCGGGTGACCGCGTCGGTGAGGGCCAGCGCGGCCCGCTCCCGCTCGTCGAAGAAGGGCGCCTCCCGCCAGGTGGCGACCGCGAACAGCCGCCGGCTCGACTCGCCGTCGGCGAGCGCGTCCCGGCTGTGCATGTCCACGCAGTACGCGCACCCGTTGATCATCGACGCCCGCAGCTTCACCAGCTCCAGCACTGTGCGATCGACGTTCGTCTGGACGTACTTCTCCAACCCCATGACGGCCTTGTACGCCTGCGGTACGACCTCGGTCGGGTTCATCCGTTGCACGACTACCTCCTGATCGGTTCGACGCCGATACGACGGTTGGGCAGGGATGGGTCGTGACAACCGGGGCTGTGACCCCGCTCATGCCGGCGAGGTGGTCGGGGTGGGCGGCTCGACGGCGTGGCGGTGGGCGCGTCGAGTATCGTTGGACCTCGTAAGGCGATGACCCGGCCATCACCGGTGAGCCTCCGGAAGAACAGCCGGGCAACCGGCCCAGTAGAACCGGACGGGTGCGGCCCGTCACAGCCGGCAATGAGCGGGCGGTCGATCCTGACCGCCAAGCGGGGTGGTACCGCGGGCCACGGGAGCGCCGTTCCAGGCGTACCCCGGAAGGTTCGTCCTCGCAGTCCCACGTTGAGTGACTGCACGAGGAGAGCGACCCCCGATGGCCTATCCGTTGCACGACCCGACCGCCGCCGGTGTCCCGGCGAGCCCGGACCTGCCCGCGGTCGAGCGCCGGGTGCTGGAGCACTGGACGGCCGACAAGACCTTCGAGGCCAGCATCGAGGCCCGCCCCGCCGGCACGGACGGCAAGAACGAGTACGTCTTCTACGACGGTCCGCCGTTCGCCAACGGCCTGCCGCACTACGGTCACCTCTTCACCGGCTACGTCAAGGACGTGGTGCCGCGCTACCAGACCATGCGCGGCCGGCACGTCGAGCGGCGCTTCGGCTGGGACTGCCACGGCCTGCCCGCCGAGGTGGTGGCCGAGAAGCAACTCGGCATCACCAGCAAGGCGGAGATCATCGACCTGGGCGTGGACCGGTTCAACGAGGCTTGCCGTACCTCGGTGCTGGAGTTCACCCAGGACTGGGAGCGGTACATCAACCGGCAGGCCCGCTGGGTCGACTTCACCAACGACTACAAGACCCTCGACCTGGACTACATGGAAAGCGTCATGTGGGCCTTCAAGACCCTGCACGACAAGGGTCTGATCTACGAGGGCTTCCGGGTGCTGGCGTACTGCTGGCGCTGTGAGACGCCGCTGTCGAACACCGAGACCCGGATGGACGACGTCTACCGGGACCGGCACGACCCCACCCTGTCGGTGTGGTTCGAGCTGACCGCCGACGAGTCCGCGCCGGAGCTGGTGCGCGGGCCGGTCAAGCTGGGCGTCTGGACCACCACGCCGTGGACCCTGCCGTCGAACCTGGCGCTCGCCGTCGGACCCGACATCGAGTACGCGGTGCTCGAACGCGACGGCGACCGCTACCTGGTGGGGGCGGCGCGGCTGGCCGCGTACGCCAAGGAGCTGGAGTCCTACGAGCAGGTCGGCACGGTGTACGGCCGGGACCTGGTCGGGCGCCGCTACACGCCGCTGTTCGACTTCCTCGTCGAGCAGGCCGGGGAGAACGCCTACCAGGTGCTCGGCGCGGAGTTCGTCACCACCGAGGACGGCACCGGGATCGTGCACCTGGCCCCGGCCTTCGGTGAGGACGACCAGAACGTCTGCAACGCCGCCGGCATCCCCACCATCGTCACCGTGGACGACCACACCCGGTTCACCGCGCTGGTCCCGCCGTACCAGGGTGAGCAGGTCTTCGACGTCAACAAGCCGGTGATCCGGGAGCTGAAGGACCGGGGGGTGGTGCTCAAGCAGGACACCTACACCCACTCGTACCCGCACTGCTGGCGTTGCGACACCCCGCTGGTCTACAAGGCGGTGTCGTCGTGGTTCGTCGCGGTGACACAGTTCCGGGACCGGATGGTCGAGCTGAACCAGGAGATCAACTGGACGCCCGGCCACATCAAGGACGGCTCGTTCGGCAAGTGGCTGGCCAACGCCCGGGACTGGTCGATCAGCCGGAACCGGTTCTGGGGCTCGCCGATCCCGGCGTGGAAGTCCGACGACCCGAGCTACCCGCGCCTGGACGTCTACGGTTCGCTGGCCGACATCGAGCGGGACTTCGGCGTACGCCTGACCGACCTGCACCGGCCGGCGGTGGACGACCTGGTCCGCCCCAACCCGGACGACCCGACCGGTCAGTCGATGATGCGCCGGGTGCCGGAGGTGCTGGACTGCTGGTTCGAGTCCGGGTCGATGCCGTTCGCCCAGGTGCACTACCCGTTCGAGAACGCCGACTGGTTCGAGCACCACTACCCGGGTGACTTCATCGTCGAGTACATCGGGCAGACCCGCGGCTGGTTCTACACCATGCACGTGCTGGCCACCGCGCTGTTCGACCGGCCGGCGTTCCGCAACTGCCTGAGCCACGGCATCCTGCTCGGCTCGGACGGGCGCAAGATGTCCAAGAGCCTGCGCAACTACCCGGACGTCTACCACGTCTTCGACGCGTACGGCTCGGACGCGATGCGCTGGATGCTGATGTCCTCGCCGGTGCTGCGCGGTGGGGACATGGCGGTCACCGAGGCGGGCATCCGCGACGCCGTCCGGCAGGTGCTGCTGCCGCTGTGGAACGTGTGGTATTTCTTCACGCTCTACGCCAACGCCGACGGGTACCAGGCACGGCGGCGCACCGACTCCACCCACCTGCTCGACCGGTACGTGCTGGCGAAGACGAACGAGCTGGTGTCCACTGTCGGCGCGCAGATGGACGCGTACGACATCTCCGGTGCCTGCGCCACCGTCCGGTCCTACCTGGACGCGCTGACCAACTGGTACGTGCGCCGGTCCCGGGACCGGTTCTGGTCCGGTGACGCCAACGCCTTCGACACCCTGTCGACGGTGCTGGAGACCCTCTGCCGGGTGGTGGCGCCGCTCGCGCCGCTGACCGCCGAGGAGATCTGGCGTGGCCTGACCGGGGAGCGTTCGGTGCACCTGACCGACTGGCCGGAGGCGAGCGAGTTCCCGGCCGACCACGACCTGGTCGCCGCGATGGACAACGTGCGGGCGGTCGCCTCGGCGGCGCTTTCGCTGCGCAAGGCCAAGGGGCTGCGGGTGCGACTGCCGCTGTCGAAGCTGACGGTGGCCTCGCCGGCCGCGGAGCAGCTGCGGCCGTTCGCCGACCTGGTCGCCGACGAGGTCAACGTGAAGACAGTGGAGTTCAGCGCGGAGCTGTCCGCGTACTGCGAGCAGGTGTTGACGGTGGTGCCCCGGGCGCTCGGCCCGCGGGTCGGCAAGCAGGTGCAGCAGGTGATCAAGGCGGTCAAGGCGGGCGAGTGGGAGCTGGTCGACGGCGCCCCGGTGGCCGCCGGCGTCACCCTCGCCGAGGGTGAGTACGAGTTGCGCCTGGTCGCCGCCGACGCCGAGCACTCCGCGCCGTTGCCCGGCGGCGAGGGCGTGGTGGTGCTGGACACCGACGTCACCCCGGAGTTGGCAGCCGAAGGGCTGGCCCGCGACGTGGTGCGGGTGGTGCAGCAGGCCCGTCGGGACGCCGACCTGGACGTCTCGGACCGGATCGTGGTGTCGGTGTCGGCGTCCGACGAGGTACGCGCGGCGGTGTCCGCGTACGTCGACTTCGTCGCCGCGGAGGTGCTGGCCGACTCGGTGGACTTCGCCGAGGGCCTGGAGGGCTTCGCCGGCGAGGTCGGCGATGGTGAGCGGGTAACTGTGGTCGTCCGCCGGGTATAACGGACCATCGCCAGGGTGCGGGCGCCTCACCACCTCCGTCCGGGAGGTGTGGAGGCGTCCGCTACCGTGACACCGCCTGTTCGCACCTGATCTGCCGGAGGACCAGTGCCCCTGCTCTACACCATCGGCAAGCTCACCGTGGCGCCCACGCTGCGGTTGGCGTTCCGCCCGACCGTGGAGGGGCTGGAACACGTGCCGGAGATCGGTGGCGCTGTCTTCGCCGGCAACCACCTCTCGGTGGCCGACGAGTTGTTCCTCGGCACGGTAGTGCCCCGGCACCTGGCGTTCTGGGCCAAGTCGGAATATTTCAAGGGCGCCGGCGTGAAGGGTGCGATCTCCAAGTTCGTCCTCACCGGCCTGGGTGCGATCCCGGTCGAGCGGGCCGGTGGCCGGGCGGCGCTGTCCGCGTTCGACGCGGCGATCCCGGCGCTCAAGGGCGGTGACCTGGTGGTGGTCTACCCGGAGGGCACCCGCTCGCCGGACGGCAAGCTCTACCGGGGGCGGACCGGCGCGGCCCGGCTGGCCATCTCGGCCGGCGTGCCGATCATCCCGGTCGGCATGATCGGCACGGACAAGGCGCAGCCGATCGGTGCCCGGGTGCCCCGGCCGGGCACTGCCAAGATCACGGTTCGATTCGGCAAGCCGCTGGACTTCAGCGGCCGACCGGACGACCGCACCTCGCTGCGGCAGATGACCGACGAGCTGATGAGTGAGATCCAGAAGCTCACCGGCCAGGAGTACGTGCCCCGCTACGCCCCGCCGCGCGCCCATCCGGACCCGACCCGCGACGCCTGACCCCGCCGGGCGCACCCTGCCCCGGCCCTTGGCCTCCTGGCCCTTGGCCTCCCGGCCGCGAGGCACCCGGTCTCGAAGGCGGTATACCTCTGAGTCATAAATATGACTCAGAGGTATACCGCCCTCCCCCCGGTGGCCGCGGTGCGCCGTGTCG
>NZ_JBEYUF010000047.1:0-13763 GCF_040643355.1 Micromonospora sp. NPDC047187 | reverse complement strand
GCCGCGCGGTCCGCGCGGCCGGCCAACTCCACCGACTGACCGTCGCGGCCGGCCCGCTCCGCGACGACCTGGTCGGGGCCCGCCCTGCTCCCGACTACCTGGCCGGGAGCCCGGCTCAGCGGGACCGGGTCGCGACCTCGGGTGTGGTGCTCTCCAGCGGCACCGCGTTGGCCGGCACCAGCCCCAACTGGACCGCGGAGCGGGTCAACGCGGCGTCCAACGCCCAGTCGGCGCTGACCCGCGTGCGGTTTCCCGGCATCGCCATCAGGTGGTACGCCCGGGTGACCGCCTTGGCCGGCAACCCGGCCAGGTTGACCTGCAACGGGTTCGCCGCCGCGTCCTTGCCCCCCAGGTCGACGACCCAGCCCAGGTCGTGGTGCTTGTACGGCTTACGGCGGCCGAACCCGTACGACGCGGCGATGTTGTAGGCGGCGCGCTTGCCCTGCCGCTGCGCGTGCTGGGCGGTCATCCCACACACCTTGCCCGGATTGACGAGGTCGGGCACCGCGGCGGCGTCACCGCAGGCAAAGACCTCCGGATAGCCGGGAACGTTGAGGAACTCGTCGGTGACCAGTCGACCCCGGTCGGTCCGCAGGCCCAGCTCGTTGACGAACGGGTCGGGGCGCACCCCCACACACCACACCAGGGTGCAGGTCGGCACGTACTCGCCGTCGGTGAGTTTCACCCCGTCGCAGGTCGCCTCGGCCACCGAGGTACCCATCCGCACGTCCACCCCACGCCGGTTGAGCACCTTGTGCGAGGTGTCCGACATCCGCTTGTCCAACTCCGGCAGCACCCGGGACGCCACGTCGAGCAGCATCCAGCGGGGTCGGACGGTGAGCCGGGGCCGCTGGGCGTGCAACGCGTCGGTGAACAGCTGCCCGTGCGCCGCGACCTCGGTGCCGGTGTAGCCCGCCCCGACCACCACGAACGTGGACCGGGCCTGCTGCTCGGCCGGGTCCTCGGCCTGCTCGGCCAGCTCGATCTGCCGGACGATGTGATCATGCAGGTAGACGGCCTCGGGGAGGCCACGGAAGCCGTGCGCGTACTCGGTCACCCCCGGGATGGGCAGCAGCTTGTTGACGCTGCCCACGGCGAGCACCAGCCGGTCGTACGCCAGCCGGTTCTTCTCCCCCTCGGCCTGGGTGAAGCCGACCCAGCGGTTCTGCAGGTCGACGTGGTCCGCCTCGCCGACCACCACCCGTACGCCCTTGAGCGTCCCGGTCAGCGGCACGGCGATCCGTTTGGGCTCGACCACCCCGGCCGCCACCTCGGGCAGCAGCGGCAGGTACAGGAAGTAGTCGGTGGAGTTCAGCACCACGATCTCGGCCCGATCCCGGGCGATCCGGCTCAACGTTTTCGCCGCGTGGTAACCGGCGAACCCGGCCCCCACGATCACCACACGAGGTTTCGTCATTGCGGGCCGTTTCCCGTCGGAGCCCGCGACAAACGTCCTACGCGCCAGCCGTGCTCAGCTCGGCTGAAGCCGGACGTGGCCGCTGCGACCGATCGCCTCCACCTCCCACTGTTGGCCGAACGCCCGGACCCGCTCGGCGGCGATCCGGCCCAGTTCCTCCGGGACGTCCGGATCGAGGACCAGCCTGCCGTTGACCGGGTTCACGCCGAGCATGGCGCGGATGAGGGCCAGCGGCGTGCCGGCCGCCCACGCCTGCGGGCTGCACGCGGTCGGGAACGGCACGGCGAAGAGCAGCCGCTCCCGATCGAACCCGCTGAGCGCCTCCGGCAGTCGGTGACCGAACTGCTCGGCCGCCTCGATCATCGCCAGGCTGATCCGGTTCGACTCGGCCCGGTAGCCGTACCGGGCCAGGCCGAGCGCGGCGATGGAGTTGTCGTGCGGCCAGACCGTGCCCAGGTGGTAGCCGAGGGCGTTGTAGAGCGTTTCCTCCCGGGACAGCGTGCGGATGCCCCAACCGGAGAACATGTCCGGCGACATGAGTTGACGCACCACGGCGTCGGCCCGCTCCGGTGGGACGATTCCGCTCCACAGCAGGTGACCCATGTTGGAGGTCTTGGAGTCGACGCGGTTCTTGTCGCCGTCCAGGGCGACCGCGTAGTAGCCGCCCCGTTCCTCGATCCAGAAGTCCTGGTTGAACCGCTCGTACAGGGTGTTGGCCTCGTCGCGCAGCCGGCGAGCCAACGTGGGATTGTCCAACGGACCGTCGAACAGTTCGGCCAGCCGCAGCTTGGCGTCGTAGGTGTAGCCCTGTAGGTCGCTGGTGGCCAGCGGGAGCACGGGGATTCGGCCGTCGGCGAAGCAGACGCCGTCCGGGGAGTCCCGCCAACACTGGTTGCCCAGCCCCTCGGGCGACCGGGTGGCGTACTCGACGTAGCCGTCACCGTCCCGGTCGCCGTACTCGTCGATCCAGCACAACGCGGCCACCGCGTTGTCCCGCAGGTGCCGGACGGTCTCGTCGTCGCTCGTCCAGCGCCAGTACTCGGAGAGCAGGATCAGCCAGAGCTGGGTGGCGTCGGCGGTGCCGTAGTACGGCCCGAACGGTTTCTCGCCGCTGCGGGTCAACTCGCCGCTGCGCACCTCGTGCAGGATCTTGCCGGGCTCCTCGTCGGTGAAGTCGTCGCACGTCTCACCCTGAAGTCGGGCCAGAGCGAGCAGCGTGCCCTTCGCCAGCGCGGGCCCGGCGACGAGAGTCTGGTACGCGGTGATCAGGGTGTCCCGGCCGAAGACGGTGAGGAACCAGGGCAGTCCGGCACCGGGGAGGAGAATCCGCTGGCCCTTGACCTCCAGGTCGAGCCGCAACGCCGCCAGGTCGTTGCGGGACTGCTGCACTGTGTGCTCCAACGCCGCGTTGTCGCTCCGCAGCACCGCCCGGTCCTCCAGCCACCGGCGCAGCGGGTCGTCGGCCCGGCCGTGAATGACGTCGGCGATGTCGCCCTGGACCGGCTCCACCACCCCCATCCCGGGTGGCAGGGGCACGTGCAGGTCGACCTGCCACTCCTCGCCCTGGCCCAGGCTCAGGTCCCAGACCAGGTCGTCGCCCTCGATGCGGTCGGCTGGCTTCGCGCAGCACACCCGGGTCTGGGCGGAGAAGTCGCCGCGCTGGTAGGAGAAGCACAGCTCTGACCCGTCGGCGGCGTGCTCACGGCTGATCTCGGCGGAACGGTCCCGGACCGTCGACTTGATCTCGAACAGGTCGGCGAAGTCGGCGGCGACGGCCAGCCGCAGCTCCACCCGGACCGGCTCCCGCCGGAACGAGATCAGTTCCACGCGTTCGTGAAACCCGTCGCCGACGTAGCGCAGTCGCCGCACGCCCAGCGTGTTCGGCGGCAGCCCGGGCAACTCCGGGTTGGTGAGGACGTACTGCGCGGAGTAATGGTCGATGGTCTCGGCGCGCAGCAGCAACAGCTCACCGCCGTTGACGGTCAGGTTCCAGCCACTGATCAGGCGGGTGTCCAGGTGGACGAGCCCACCGATGCTGCCGGTCGGCACATCCCCGCACGCGTTGGAGTACAGGAACGTGGGCCCGCTGAGCACCGCGAGCGAGTCGGGGCCCAACTCGGGCGGGATGGCCCGCTGGTCGGCGCTGTCCGCCGCCACGGCGGACAGACCGGGGAGGGGGTTGGCAGGGGTCGCGCGAACGGCAGCCATGCACCCACCGTAGGAAGGACAGTACGGGGCGTCATCACCCGGTCCGGGTGAAAGGTCCGCTGCTCCGTCGGCCCGGCGCGGCCGGGCCGAAGGTCAGGCCGGGGTTGGTGCGGTGATCGCCCAGCGCTCGTGGTCGCGCCAGGCGCCGTCGATCAACAGGTAGTCCGGGGAGAAGCCCTCCAAGCGAAAACCGAGCTTGCGGGCCACCCGCCGCGACGGCTCGTTGCCCGGTTGGATGTTCGCCTCCAGCCGGTGCAAGCCGACCGAGGTGAACACGTGGTCGATCACCAGGGCGACGCCCGCCGACGCGTGCCCGGTCCCGCTGTACGGCAGAAACGCCGCGTACCCCAGGTAGCCACCACGCAGCGCACCGAGCACGATCCCGCTGATGTTCGCGTAGCCGGCGATCTCGCCGCTGGCCCGGTCGCAGATCAGGTAGCCGGCGCTGTCGCGGCGACGGATCCGGCGCAGATAGAGCTCGTACTCCTCCGGGCTGGCCGGCGCGGCCAACCAGGGGTGGTGCAGGTCCCGACTGCGCCGCGCGGCGGCGACGAACTCGTCCGAGTCGGTGGGCCGGGGTCGCCGGATCGCGGCGGGACCACCGGTACGCAGGTACCTCACGGCGGACCACTCTGACCGACCGGTGCCGCTGTTGTCCAACCAGCCGCCGCGGGCGCGTCGCGGCGCGGGCTAGCGGGACGTCAACAGGCTGAACTCCTGACCATCGGGGTCGGCCAGCACGACTCGGCCTGCCCCATCCTGGTCGGTGTCGACTCGCGTCGCCCCGAGCGACAGCAGACGGTCGACCTCGACCTGCCAATCGACGTCGACACCCGGAGCGATGTCGAAACGCACCCGATCCCTGCCGCCGTTCGACATGTACGGCGGACCGCCCCAGGTGATCTTCGTGCCACCCTGCGGCGACTGGATCGCGGTCTCCTCGTCCTGGTCCCAGACCAGCGGCCAGCCCAGCGCAGCACTCCAGAAGTAGCCGACGGCCTGCGAACCGTCGCAGGCCAACGCACCGACGAAGCCGCAGCCGGCGAGGAACCTGTTGCCCGGTGCGATGACGTCGAACTCGTTGCCCTCGGGGTCGGCGAGCACCACGTGATCGATCTCCGAGCCCTGCCCGATGTCGGTGTGCCGTCCGCCGAGTTCCAGTGCCCTGGCCACCGTCTGCCGCTGGCCCTCCAGCGAACCGCTGGTCAGGTCGAAGTGCATCCGATTCTGGACCACCTTCGGCTGCTGGTTCGGGGCGAAGCGGATGTGGTACTCGTTGTCGTTGGCGGGTAGGAGCAGGACGCCGTCGTGTGGATCGTCGACGATCCCCCGCCCCAGGAGCCCGGCCCAGAACTGCGCGAGCCGCAGAGGCTCGCTCGCGTCGAAGCTGATCGCGAACAGGTGTGCGGTCATCGCTGCGCTCATCTCCCATCGACCGGACGCCGTGACAGCCGTCCGAGCCGGAGCCTAGGGGTGTGCCAGATCGACCGCACCCGAGTTTCGGCCGCCGCACGCGGCCCCACATCAGGTGACAGACCGTCGTCGGGACGTGCGGGGTTGTGATCCACTGGCCCGGTGAGTCGAACCCCCTCCATCCCCCCGGCCGACGTCGAAGAGCGACTGTCGCGGGAGCTGAACGTCTGGCTGTGCACGGTGCGGCGCGACGGGTCCCCGCACCTGACGCCGGTCTGGTTCGTCTACCTCTCGACGACGTTCTGGGTCGGTTGCGAGAGCCGCAGCGTCAAGGCCCGCAACGTCGTGGCCGACCCACGGGTGTCACTGGCCTTGGAGAGCGGCAACGCGCCGGTGGTGGCGGAGGGTGCCGCCCACGTGCACCGGAGTGGATTCCCGAGCACTGTCGCCGAGGCGTTCGCGCGCAAGTACGACGGCTGGGACGTCGGCCAGCAGGTCGGCCCGGACGGCGAGCGGGCGTTGCTGGAGATCCCCGTCCGACGGTGGCTGCTCGCGGGCACCGCACAGTGAGCCGTCGAGGCGAGAATCGGCGGATCCCACAGCGCCACGCCATCGACCGGTGCTCGTCCGGCCATCCTGCCTCAGCCGGGCGAGCGTTTCGTCAGAGCGGGCCGGGGAACGTCTGCTCCATCGGCATCGGCACCTGGAGGTAGGTGGTGCCGCGCATGTCCAGCCAGGCCCGGTCCGGCCCACGCACCAGACGCACCATCACCTCCTCGCAGGAGGGGCAGCGTGCGACGAGACCCGGGGCGTTCGAGTAGACGTGCAGGCTGGCCATCGACCCGGTCGTCCCGCAGTTCTCACAGCGGCCCATCGCGCTGCTCAGGTCGACGGTGAACAGCTCACGCATCGGGCCGTCGAGCATGTTGCCGTCCAGGTACGACATCTCGGTCATCGAAATCTCCTCGGCACTGCGTGAGCGAGCGGGTGGTCAGCCGGTGGGGCCGAAGCGTTCGGTCTTGACCCGACGGGACGGGTGACCCAGCCCCACCAGCAGGTCGGCGACGGTCTCCACGAACGCTGTCGGGCCACAGACGTAGGTGAGTGGTTCCAAATCCGGCGGCCACCCGTGCGTGTTGACGTCGGCGAGCCCGATCCGGTGCGGCTCACCACGCCAACCCTCGGGTGCCTCACGGGTGTAGACGTACGCGACGTCGAGGCCGAAGTCGTCGCGGACCCGGCGGCGCAGCTCGTCGGCGTAGATCACGTCGCCGGGGGTGCGCACCGAGTAGATCAGCCGGAACGGTGCCTTGCTGCCCACCGCCCGCCGCGCCCGGATCATCGCCATCAGCGGCACGATCCCGGAGCCACCCGCGACGAGCTGCACCGGCGCGCTCTCCTCGGGCCGCCAGATGAACCAGCCACCGAGCGGTCCGCGGACCTCGACCGGGTCGCCGGCCCCGAAGACATCAATGAGGTACGGCGACACCTCGCCGTCGTGCACACGCTGCACTGTCACCTCGATGCGCGGTCCTCCCGGCCCGTCCACGGCCGGCCCGGCGATCGAGTACGACCGGGCCGCCTGGTAACCGTCCGGGGCGGTGAGCCGCAGGTCGACGTGCTGCCCGGGCAGGTGCCCCGGCCAGTCCGGCACCTCCAGCACCAGCGTCTGCGCGGTCGGTGTCTCCACCCGGCGCTCCACCAGCCGGCCGACCTGCCAACGGTTCGGCGTACGACGCTGGGTGTTCGTCGCCACGGCGCGCTCAGTCACCCTGGTACCGCTGTTCGCGCCACGGGTCACCGTAGTCGTGGTACCCGGCGGTCTCCCAGAACCCGGGCTCGTCCATCGTCTTGAGCCGCAGGCCGCGCACCCACTTGGCGGACTTCCAGAAGTACAGGTGCGGCACCAGCAGTCGCGCCGGCCCGCCGTGCTCAGCGGGCAGCGGGGCGCCGTCGAAGGTGTGCACCACCCAGGCCCGGCCGCCGCGCAGGTCGTCGAGCGGCAGGTTGGTGGTGTACCCGCCGTAGGAGTGCGCCAGCGCGAAGTGCGCCCCCGTGTCGACGTCGGCGAGCAGCGTGTCCAGTGAGACGCCCTGCCAGTTGGTGCCGAGCTTGGACCAGCGGGTGACGCAGTGGATGTCCACCATCGGCGTCTCCTGTGGCAGGGCCATCAGCTCCTGCCACGACCACCGGTGTTCGCTGCCGTTCTCGGCGGAGATGACGAACTCCCAGGTGTCCAGTGACACCCGGGGCGTCGGGCCGGCCGAGAGCACCGGAAAGTCCTCGGTCAGATACTGACCGGGTGGCAGGGCCGGCTCCTGCGTTCGGGGCCGACCCTGAAAGCCCGGTGACACGATTCCCATTGCACAGTCGTACCACCCGCGCCGGTGGGGGCGGGAGCTTTCCCGCGTACCCCGTCGTCAGCCGGCGCGTCGCGGTCAGTGCCGTTCCGCGACGACCTTGCGGTCCTCGGGCAGGTCGCCGCCGCGGGTGGAGCGCAGGCTGGTCACCGTGACCACCACCAGCACACCGATGATCACGCCGAGCGAGGCCAGGGTGGGGATCTGCGGCACGCTGTCCCAGATGCCGTGCGCCCAGTGCAGACCCAGCTTGAGGCCGATGAACGCCAGGATGATGGCCAGGCCGTAGCTGAGGTGCACCAGCCGGCTCAGCGCCGCGTGCAGGACGAAGTAGAGCGCCCGCAGGCCGAGCAGGGCGAACGCGTTTGTGGCGAACACCAGGTACGGGTCCTCGGTGATGCCGTAGACGGCCGGCACCGAGTCGACAGCGAAGACGATGTCGGTGGCCAGCACCGCGACCACCACCAGGGCGAACGGCGTGAGTGCCCGCTTCGCGCCCTGTCGGACGGTCATCTTGGTGCCGTGGTAGTCGTCGACCACCGGCATGAACTTGCGCAGCAGCTTCACCGACCGCATCTTGTTGATGTCGACTTCCTGCTGATGCCCGGACATGGCATCGCGCAGCAGCTTCACCGCTGTGGCGATGAGGATGATCGCGAAGAGCAGGAAGGCGAAGTCGAGGGTCTGCAACGCCGCCGCGCCGAGGGCGATGAAGACGGCCCGCAGCACCAGCGCGCCGGCGATGCCGTAGAGCAACACCCGCTGGGCGAGCACCGCCGGCACCGCGAACGCCGCCAACAGCAACATGAAGACGAAGAGGTTGTCGACCGAGAGCGACTTTTCCACCAGGTAGCCGGTCAGGTATTCGACGCCCTGCTGGGAGCCGAATCGCGACCAGATCCAGCCGCCGAACGCCAACGGCAGCGCTATGTAGAACGCCGACCAGCCGATGGCCTCCCGCATGGACACCTCGTGCGGGCGGCGGGTGACCAGGAAGTCCAGCACCAACAGCAGGAGGACCCCGATGATGGTGACCGCCCACAGCGTGGGCGTGCCCACCGACGACAGGTCACTGGCGGCGGACAGATACGACACTTGACTCATGTGGGGTCTCCTCGAACACCGTCATGTTCGAGGTCTCCTTCACCCACCACCTGGTGGGCAACCACCCGAGGCGCGCCGGGCGCGCCGTACTGACCGGAATGGTTCGTGGGAAGTACTCCCCTCGCACGACAAGGTTAGGTCAGGCGCAATCGCCACGCCAAGCGGGACATCGCTGGTTGCCCTGGTAAACCGCTGTGTGTGCCCGGTACGAGCGCTGTCAGCCGCGGCGCAACGTCGCGCCCGGGGCCATCGCCTGCTCGACCAGGCCCCGATAGTCCCGTGGCAGTTGGGTCACCACGTCGTCGAACTCACCGCCGGTGATCGCCTCGCGCAGGGTGGTGAAGACCGCCCGGCTGGCGTCCTCGGCGCCGGGCTCCGGCACACCGGCGCGCAACGCGACCCGGGCGACGAACTCCGCAGCGCCGAATCGGTCCGCCTGCTCGGTGCTCGGACTCGGCTTGAGCACGAGTTGCAGCGGTTGGGGCAACTGGGCGGCCAGGTCCAGGACCTCAC
Organism: Micromonospora sp. NPDC047187; assembly: GCF_040643355.1. Classification (NCBI taxonomy): domain Bacteria; kingdom Bacillati; phylum Actinomycetota; class Actinomycetes; order Micromonosporales; family Micromonosporaceae; genus Micromonospora; species Micromonospora sp. NPDC047187. The sequence continues at coordinate 4,748 of NZ_JBEYUF010000047.1, read as the reverse complement.
CGCCGGTCAACCGCTCGGCGAACGTCTCCAACACGGCCCGGGTCAGCTCGACCGCCCGCTCGGACGACGTGGCGGTGCGCTGGGAAACCTGGTCGATGAAGGTGTCGTAGTTCATCGCGTACTCCCTTGCTCGCGTCGGCGTCTGCGGGTACCCGCGCCGGCCGAGGAGAAACGGCGCCGGTTTCCTGCGCCGGGCGGGCGTGACCGGCCGGCGGGCGGGTAACCGCCGCCGGTCGTCACCACATCGATGCCCGAGGGAGCCCACGCCATGGCGAGCTACGCCGACGTCCTGCAGTACCTGTCGAGCCTGGACTACCCGGCCGAGAAGGACGACGTGGTCCGCGAGGCCGAACGGGAGGGTGCCCCGCCGGACGTGCTGAAGGCGCTGCGCGCCCTGCCGCCGGTCGACTACGCCAACGGGACCGAGGTGGCCCGGTCGGCCGGGATCGAGGCGGCGCCCGAGGTCGGCCCCGCCCAGCGGGCCGAGCAGGCCCGGGACAAGAAGCACAACCGGGTCTCGCAGCACCTGCGCGGCATCTGACCCGGCGGTGGCGCCCACCACCCCGCCCCGGGAGCGTCCCGAGTGACCCAGACCGGCCCCGACCGGCCAGCGGACGTGCGTTTCCCGGCTGCGAAGCAACTCGCCGTTGTGGCGGTGGTCGGGGTCATCGCCGGCTTCGTCTTCGCGCTGCTACTGCCCCTACCGCTCGCCGCGCTGGCCGGCTGGGACGTGGGCGCGCTGAGCTGGCTCGTGCTGGTCTGGCACAAGATCTGGCCGATGGACGCCGAGCGGACCGCCCAACTGGCCGTCCACGAGGACCCGAACCGGGCGATCCGGGACAGCCTGCTGCTCGTCGCCTGCCTGGCCAGCCTGCTGGCCGTCGGGTTGGTCGTGGCCAGCGCGCAGAGCGCGCCCCCCGGGATGGCCCGGGAGCTGCACAGCGGCGTGGGCGTGCTCAGCGTGGTGCTCTCCTGGTTCGTGGTGCACACCGTGTTCGCCGCCCGGTACGCCCGGATCTACTACACCGGCCCGGACGGCGGGGTGAACTTCAACCAGCCCGAACCGCCGCGCTACTCCGACTTCGCGTACGTCGCGTTCACCATCGGGACGACGTTCCAGATCTCCGACACCAACCTGACCAGCAACGAGATGCGTCGTACGGTGCTGCGCCACTCGATGGTGTCGTACCTGTTCGGCGCGTTCATCATCGCCGTGACCGTGAACCTGTTGGCGGGTCTGGCGCGGTGAGAGGGACTCAGCCGGCCGCCCGGACCCCCGGAGCGTGACACGGGGCGGGGCCGATCGAAGGGCCGGGACAGGCGGGCGCCCCTGGTCACGAACCGCGACCCAGGGCGCCACGCAAGCCTGCCCAGGCGGTGAACCGCATCCGAACCGGTCGCGGTCACCAGGCGGTGGAGGTCCGCTCGAACCGAGCGGCCAGCACTGCTGGGTCCAACCATACGGCAGAACATCCTCCGTTTGGTCAGAATTTGGGGAAGTGTGGGCCAGGGCACGTCACGGCTGACCGGTCACCTCCGCGTACCGGTGCTCCAGGTCGACCCGGGCCAACGCCCCCACCAACCAGGCCAACTGCTCGGACTCGCCAGTGGCCAGGCCGGCCAGGTCGTCCGCCGACCTGCCCAGCCCGAGCCGACGCGCGGCAGCCAGCGCCCGCCGGTCGGCGACCGGGGCCACCTCCCGCCACAACGCCTGCGCCTCGCGGAGAAACAGGACGACGACCTGATCGTCCACGCCCGGAAGCTCGGCCAGCAGCGCGCGCTCCCGGACCGGGTCGTGGTGCGCGACCGCCCGCAGCCGGCGCAGATCACCCCGATACCGCTCGATCACCGTCCGGGCCAGGTCACCCAGCACAGCGGCCAGCGCGTCCACGTCACCGCGCTGGCCGCTGGCGCGCAGCACCCGGACCCGGTCCTCGTGCAGCGAACGCGCGAGCCGGGCCGCGCTGTCCCACCCCTCGTCGCGCAACGCCCGTGCCCCGTCCACCGCCCGCCGGAAGTCCCCACGACGGGCCAGCAGCACCGACAGGTACAGCACCTGGAAGAGACTCGCCGGGTTGTTGGTCACCCGGAACCCGTACTGCTCGGCGAAGCCCCGCCCGCCACCGGCGAGCCGGCGCGCCAGACGTTTACGGTCCTCCACCGGAGTGATCAAACTGGTCGCCATGCCGGCGACTACCCGCGCCACCAGGGGTCACACACCGGCCGCGCGTGCCCGTCACCCGTGCATGCCGCCGGTGCGGTCGCGGGCCTTGAGGCGGGTCGTGGGCAGGGCGGGCGCCGGCAGCGGCGGCGCCGAATCGTCGGCGACCACACCGAAGCGCCCGTCGCCGGCCATCCAGTCCTCCCGGGCGGCGGCGATCTCCTCGTGTGACCGGCCCACGAAGTTCCACCACATCACCAACGGCTCCTCGAACGGCGTTCCGCCCAGCAGCAGCAACCGGGCCCCGGCCCCGCCCCGCACTGTCAGCTCCCGGCGGCCCGAGCCCAGATACAGCAGCGCCCCCGGTTCGAACCCGACCCCGGCCGCCTCCGCGGACCCGGACATCGCCAGCACGGCGTACTCGAAATCGGGCCGCAACGCCATCGTCGCCGGCGCCTCGCCGCGCAGCTCCAACTGCACCCCCACCAGCGGGGTGTGCACCACTGCCGGTGACCGCTCCCCGGCGAACTCGCCGACCAGCACTGTGACGTCCAGATCGCCGTCCCGCCAGCGTGGCAGGTCGGCGTGGTGCGCGAAGTCGGCCGCTCCGGCCCGCGCCGGGTCCGGCAGCGCCACCCAGAGCTGCACACCGTGCATCACCGGCGGATGGGTGGCCGGCGAGCGCTCCGAGTGGGCGATACCGTTCCCGGAGGTCATCACGTTCAGTTGGCCGGGCACGATCGGCTGCACGTTGCCGAGGCTGTCCCGGTGCAGAATCTCGCCGTCGAGCAGCCAGGTCACCGTCTGCAGCCCGGTGTGCGGGTGCGGCGGCACCTCCATACCGGGCCGCTGCGCCACATCGTCCGGGCCGAAATGATCGACGAAACACCACGCGCCAACCATCCGGCGGGCGCGCTGCGGAAGCAGCCGCCGCACCGTGGTGTACCGACCCAACGGCACGTCGTGGCCGGGCAACAACACACTGCCGGGATCGACGTCGGCCACGCCAGGCGGTCGGGTCTGCGCCAGCATTGATTCAGTACGCTCCACCGCCCGACTGTACGCGCATGCCCATTCGCGACCGCGGTGCTTCCAGCCGAGGGCGGGCGGGTTCACCAGCCCGTGGTTGTCAGGGTCGGCTGGCCGGCGTGGGCTGGCCCGGCGTGGGTTACCGGTTGCTGGAGGAGACCAGCACGCTGTTGGCACCGGCGACCAGGTCCAGGTACAGGCGCTCCGCCGACCGGTCCCAACCCGGCGTACCCAGCACCGAGCCCGCGGCCACCCCATCCCAGCGGTCGTCGCGTACCACCACCGAGCCGGCGCCGGCTCCCGCCCGAACCCGTACCGGAGTCTGCCCCGGGACCCGCACGTCGAGCTGGCTGGTCCCACCGGTGAGTCGTACGGTCAGGATGGTGGCAGGCTGGTCTGAGCGCGGGCCGGTGGGGTTGCCGGGGCCGGCGGCGGTGATCGGTGGCAGGAGAATCTCGGTACGGCTGGAACCCCCGGCGAGTTCCACGCCCAGCAGCCGGGCCCGGGTCAGGTCCAGCACCTGACTGCTCACCCCGCCAACGAGGTGGACACGCCAGGCGACCCGCTCGTTGAGCAACACCCGCACCGCCCGTGGCCCGCGCGTCCCGGACTCCACGAGGTCGAGCCGCACGGTCTCCCCCTGCACCGCCGGTCGGCCCGCCACGCCCGAGCCCGCCGGGGTACTGATCCGGTACAGGTCATCGCCCAACTCGGCCACCCGCAGCTCGAACGAGTGCAGCCCATCCGCGAGCACGAAGGTGCCCTTCTGCCGACCCGCCAGCGGCGCTGTCAACAGTTGCTCGCCAGCAGCGCCCGCACCACCGCGGCGCCCCTCAGCCGCGTCCGGGTCAGCGACGCCACCTGGGCGGCCGCCGTCACCGGGGCCAGTGCCGTCCGGGCGAGTGCCGTCCGGGCGAGTGCCGTCCGGGCGAGTGCCGTCCGGGCGAGTGCCGTCCGGGCGAGTGCCGTCCGGGCGAGTGCCGTCGGGTCGGCCGGAGTAGGTCATGCCGAGGTGGTCGGGATCGGCAACGATCACGGACACCGCTGCCGCACCCAGGAGCAAGACGACGGCGGCAGCAGCCACCAACAGGCGTACACCGGTGGACCACCGTCGCGGTGCGGCCCCACCGGACGGCTCCGGCGCTGACTCCGGTTCGCGATCCGCGCCGTACCCCACTGCGGCCATGCCTGTGTCCCTCCGCCGGTCCCCGTCCAGGGGTACGTACCCGCCGGCCGATCGGATCACTCGGCGCCGATCACGTCACTCCGGTCAGTGGCCAGTGAACGAGGACGGCGACTGGTGAACGGCGGCCAGTACCGGCTAGAGCAGAAAGGCCGCTGGCCGGCACCCGGGTTGCGGGTGCCGGCCAGCAGTCGGTGTCGTGCGGTGGTGTTGCCGTGCGGTGGTGCTGGGTGCTTGTGGTGTGGGGTCAGCTGTTCCAGTGCTGGGCGACGAGGTCGGCGGCCTGCTGCTCCCACTGGGCGTAGGCGTCCGGGTAGGCCGACACCTGCACCGTCTGCGCGGCGTCGGTCAGCGGCATGTCCTGCCACCCGTCAA
>NZ_JBEYUF010000046.1:0-16049 GCF_040643355.1 Micromonospora sp. NPDC047187 | reverse complement strand
GACTCCGCCGATGCGAACACCGCCTCCTACGAGGTCACCGTCGAGCACCTCGCCGACTGGATCGCCACCCGCGGCTACGCCACCAGCTGACCCAGAACAACACCGAAGGGCCGGACCCCACCATGGGGTCCGGCCCTTCGTCGTCATTTCCACCAACTGCGGCACGTATTGACAATTGTCGACTTCGGCGTGAGGCTGGGGGGCAGTGAGAGCGCTCTCTCGCACCGGCCCCAACCGGCCACCACCCAGTCTGGCCAGGCACAACTCCGATGCCTTCGGCGGCGGCGCCGGAGCTGTCCCTGACCCGTCCCCCGACAGGAGTCACGAGATGGACAGGGCCGCACCCCTCTCCGGCATCCCCCGCCGACTGCGCCTCGCCACGGCGATCGGCGCCCTGCTGGTGCTACTCGGCACGTACCTGGTGTCCACCACCAACCGGGCCGACGCCGCCCCCGGCCGAGCCGGCGCCGACTTCGGCGCCAACGCCATCCGGGTCGCCGAGTTCCCCGCCGACTGCACCTACAGCCACCGGCTGCCGGACGACCCGATCGTCTTCCCCGGGCTGCCCGGGGCGTCGCACATGCACAGCTTCTTCGGCAGCACTGTGACGAACGCCAGGACCACCCTTCCCGACCTGGTCAACTCGCCCACCACCTGCAACCCGCGGGTGGACGTCTCGTCGTACTGGGTGCCGACCCTGTACCGGGACAACGTCCCCGTGGAGCCGGCGATCGCCACGTTCTACTACCTGGGCGAGGGCGTCCGCGCCGACGTCGTCGCGAACACCCAGCCGTTCCCGCTCGGGCTGCGGCTCGTCGCCGGCAACGCGAAGGCCACCGGGCCGAACGACAGCATCGCCCGCTGGTCCTGCCTGCACGCCGGGCACGTGCCGCCGTCGAAGGACTTCGTCAACTGCCCGTCCGGCACGATGCTGGAGTCGTACCTGGACTTCCCGCAGTGCTGGAACGGCCGTGACCTCGACTCGCCGGACCACAAGAGCCACCTGGCGTACCCGGTGAACCAGGCCTGCCCGAGCACCCACCCGGTGCACGTGCCGAAGTTGCGCCAGGTGCTTCGGTACCCGGTCACCGGTGACCCGTCGCGGTTCCGGCTGGCCTCCGGGCCGGGCTACACGATGCACGGCGACTTCTTCAACGCCTGGCCGGTGGCGGAGCTGGCCCGCCGCGTCCAGGACTGCATCCGTCCCGTCATCAAGTGCGGTCACGACGGCCGACCGATCTGATTGACAGCTCCACACCACTGCGGCGGGTCCGGTCACCCGGGCCCGCCGCCGTGGTCGGGAAGGGAGATCGGATGCGCCAGCCCACGGCGTTCACAGTGCTCATCGGCGTGCTGCTCGTCGCCGGCTGCGGCGCCGGGCCACCAGACGCGGCCAGCACCACCACACCGCCCGTGACCGCGCCACTGGCGACGACCGTGCCGACACCCACGGGTACGGCGTTCAACCCCACCGACATCGCCTGGCTGCAACTGACGGTGGCGATGACCGAACGTCTGCTGCCCGTACTCGATCTGGTGCCGGCGCGGACCACCGACCCGGCCTGGCGGCAGACGGTCACCCAGGTGGCGACCACCCGGCACGCCGACCTGGACCGCGCCCGCCGGCTACTGGCCGACGCCGCCGCCCCGACGACGAATCCGCACGAGGGGCACGACATGCCGGGCATGGCCACCGCGCAGGAGATGACCGCGCTGCGGGCGGCCAGCGGGCAGCCGTTTCACCGCCTGCTGGCCGGGCACCTGCGGGCGCATCTCGCGCAGTCGGTCCGGATCGCCACCGCGGAGCAGCAGAACGGAGTCCAGCCGGCGACCGTGGCGCTGGCGGCGGCCGTGGTCCGATCCGGCACCGCCGACCTCGCGCGACTCGACCGTCTCGATCCCGAGACTCAGGCGGCGTAGCGGGCGGCGAGGTCGACGACGCGCCGGGCGGCGGCCACCATCGCCCGGTCGGCGAACCGGCCGTCGGGCAGGACCACGGTCCCCGAGTCCCGCTGGTGCGCGTCCGCCACGGCAGCCAGCAGCTCCGCGGCGCGGGCCACCTCCCGATCGGCCGGCCGGAACGCGTCGACGATCACCGGGAGCTGGCGCGGGTGGATCGCCGCACGGCCGAGAAAGCCGAGCCGTCGGCCCGCCGCGCAGGAGGCGGCCAGACCGGCGAGGTCGACCACGTCGGCGTACACCGACATGGCCGGCGGGGCCAGACCGGCCGCGCGGGCCGCGACCACCACCCGGCCGCGCGCCCAGAGCAGCCCGTCGTCGTCGCTCACCCCCAGATCCGAGCGCAGGTCGGCCTCACCGAGCCCGATCGAGGCGACCGCCGGGTGGGCGGCGGCGATCGGGTACGCGGCCTCCAGCCCGGCCGCCGACTCGATGAGCGGGTGCACTGGCACGTCGACCCGCTCGGCGAGGGCCGCCAGCGTCGCGGCCGACTCGACCTTCGGCAGCCGCAGCCCGGCCAACCCGGGCCGGCCGGCCACCGCCGCCAGGTCGGCATCGAGGTCGGGGCCGGTCAGCTCGTTGACCCGGACCTGCACGGGCACCGGGTGCGCCTCGGCGAGGAACTCGGCGACCGCGTCCCGGGCGTACGCCTTGCGCCCGGCGACAACGGCGTCCTCCAGGTCGAGGATGACCGCGTCGGCACCCGAGGCGACCGCCTTGGCGAACCGGTCCGGGCGGTCACCGGGCACGTAGAGCCAGCTCAACAGCATCAGAGCACTCCCCGCTCGCGCAGCGCGGCCAACTCCTCGGCGCTCAGGCCGAGCGCGCCGAAGACCGCGTCGGTGTCCTGGCCGTGCCGCCGGCCGGCGTGCCGGATCTCGCCGGGCGTCTCGGCGAGGCGGAACGGCACGTTCTGCATCCGTACCTCGCCCAACTCCTCGTCCGGCACTGTGCGCACGGTGCCCAGCGCCGCGTACTGCGGGTCGGCGAGGATGTCGCGCACGTCGTAGACGGGCGCGACAGCGGCCTGCGCCTCCTCGAACGCGGCCACCACCTCGTCGCGGTCCCGTCGCGCCACCCAGGCGCTCACCGCCGCGTCCAACTCGTCGGCGTGGGCGGCCCGCCCACTGCCGGTGGCGAACCACGGCTCGTCGATCAGCTCGGGACGGCCGACCAGCCGCAGCACCCGCTCGGCGATGCTCTGCGCGCTGGTGGAGACCGCCACCCAGCGCCCGTCGGCACAGCGGTAGGTGTTGCGCGGGGCGTTGTTGTTGGACCGGTTGCCCAACCGGGGCTGGACGTAGCCGAGCTGGTCGTACCAGGTGATCTGCGGCCCGAGCATCGCCATGATCGGCTCGATGATGGCGAGGTCGACCACCTGTCCGGCGCCGGTGACGTCGCGGGCCCGCAGGGCGAGCATCACCGCGTACGCGGCGGCGAGCGCGCTGACCGAGTCGGCCAGCCCGAACGGGGGCAGCGTCGGCGGCCCGTCCGGTTCCCCGGTGGCCGCGGCGAAACCGCTCATCGCCTCGGCGAGGGTGCCGAAGCCGGGCCGGCGGGCGTACGGGCCGACCTGCCCGAACCCGCTGATCCGGGTGATCACCAGCCGGGGGTTGACAGCGTGCAGCTCGGCCGGGCCGAGCCCCCACCGTTCCAGGGTTCCGGGGCGGAAGTTCTCCACCAGCACGTCGGCGTCGGCGAGCAGCCGGCGCAGCAACGCCGCCCCGTCCGGGTCGGAGAGGTTGAGGGTGACTGTGCGCTTGTTGCGGCCGAGCACCTTCCACCAGAGCCCGACACCGTCGCGGGCCGGGCCGTGCCCCCGCGACGGGTCCGGCTTGGCCGGATGCTCCACCTTGATCACGTCGGCGCCGAAGTCACCGAGGAACGCCGCCGCGAGCGGCCCGGCGAAGAGGGTGGCCAGGTCGACGACAGTGACGCCGTCCAGTGGCGCGGTCACCGGGTCACCTCCGGAAGGTCGGCCGCGCAGCGGAAGCCGACCTGCTCGGAGCGGGCGAGACCGGCGCCGGTGAGCAGCAGCTTCACCGACACGTCCGCCGGTTGCGGGCCGCCGTCGAGGTACCAGTCGGAGCCCTCCGCCCGGTACTGGGCGCCGCCCTTGAGGATGGCGAAGCGGGTACGACCGTCGGAGTGCTCGCTCTCGGTCAGGTTCCACACCAGCGGTTCGCGCCGTACGAGCAGCCCCGCCTCGGCGGCGACCTGCCACTCGTCCTCGGTGGGCAGGCGCAGCCCGGCCCACGCCGCGTACGCCCGCGCGTCGGCCAGCTCGACCCCTGTCACCGGGGCGTCGGCCGGGCCGGAGCCGGCGGTGAACCGCTCCGGGCGCACCGGAACGTAGCCGGTGGCGCGCAGGAACTCGGCGTACTCGCCGTGGGTGACCTCGTGCACGGCGATGGCGAACCGGCCGAGCCGCACACTGCGCCGCAGCGTGCCGGGGTGGTGCAGCCGAGGCGGCAAGGGCTTCCACTCGTCGACGTAGGGCGCCTCGCCGTACAGCCCGGTCTCCCGTACCCGGTGCCGGACGACCAGGTCGTGCCGGCCGCCCTCGACGGCGACCAGGCCCGGCGGCACCTGCGGTCGGGGCGCCCACGGCGTAGGGACGCGCACCGCGGCGCGGGCCGGGAAGGACGGGTCGCCGGTCGGCGGCTCGTGCCGGTGCGCGGCGGCGACTCCGCGCGCCACGGCCGCGATGGCGCCGGCCGGGAGCGGGCCGCCGACAGCCAGCTGACCGCCGGCCGTCTCGGTGACCGTCAACTCGGCACCGGTGACCAGGTCGACGAAGTGCCGGCCGGCGCTCGGGTCGGTGACCACCCACGGGCCGTCGTGGTCCGCGCCCCGGTTCACCACCGTCCACAGCGGCTCGTCGTCGTGCGTCCATCGGGACGCGTACACCTGGCCGTCGCCGGGATGGTCGGCGAGCGGCACCCAGTCCTCGGCGCGCAACCACGCCGCGTGGCTGGTCTGCACCCGGCGCATCGCCCGCAGCACCGCGCGGTCCCGCTCGTTCCAGCCGACCCAGACGCCGAAGACGCTTTCCCAGACCAGCACGCCGACGCCGTTGAGCCAGGCGGAGTGCAGCTCGTCGAGGTGGTCGCGGTGCCAGCGCCGGGTGTGGTGCAGCACGTGCCGTCGCTCGAACCACTTCGCCCGCAGCACGCCGGGCACCTCGGAGTCGGCGAACCACTGCGCCCAGGACATCGCGTGGTCGGCGATGCGGGCCAGCGGCACCCGGCTCTCGCCCTCCAGGACCATGCCGGGGCGCACCGCGTCCAGCGCGGCGCGCAGCTCCCCCGCGCCCTCCTTGAGGGTGTCCAGGAAGACCCCGTCGACGCCGAGCTTGCCGGCCAGCGTGGCGACCTCCTCGGCGTCGCTGCCCGGCTCGCGCCGGGTTCCGGTGTCCCACGGGTTGTAGTCGACGAAGACCCGCACCCCACGCTGCTGGAACGCGCGCACCACCTCGGGCAGTTCCGGCACGTCCCGGTACCAGTCGAACTGGTTGCGGTCGTCGAGGCCGATCACCGGGTACGCGTGCCAGAGCACCACCCCGTCGAAGCCGCCGAAGTCCCGCCCTGCCGCGTCGAGGAACTCGTCGACGGTGAAGACGCCGCGTTCGTGGTCGTAGAGCGTCTCGTCCCAGAGCCAGGCCAGGCAGACGCTGAAGCAGTCACCGGCGATCTCGTCGTAGTGCTCGCCGACGTAGCCGATCCGGTCCCGGGCGTCGACCCGCCACCGGGCGATCTGCTCCCGCCAGGCCGGCCAGTCGGCCCTGTCGGTCGGGGCGGCGAAGATCTTCGCCTCGTCCAGGGTGCTCAGGTCGGCGTGCCCGCCCAACGGCACCTCGGTCGGCCGGTCGATCGGGCGTGGGACGTACGGGTTGAAGCTCACTGTGCACCTCGGTAGGTCGCGTCGTAGAGGGCGTCGATGGCCGGCCGGTCGGGCAGTGCGGTGGACGCTCCGGGCCGCTGGGCGCAGGCCGCGCCGGCGGCGCAGGCCCAGCGCAGGCTGGCGGTGACGGTGTCCTCGCTGCTGGCGCCGCCGCGTTCGGCCCAGCCCACGGCGAGCGCGCCGGTGAACGCGTCACCGGAGGCGGTGGTGTCCACCGCGTCGATCTGCGGCGCCGGGACGGCGAGACGCAGGCCCTGCCGATCGGCGTACGCGGCACCGCGCGCGCCGAGGGTGAGCACCACCCGGGGCACGAGCTTCAGCAGGGCGTCGAGCAGCACCGGTGGGTCGTCGGAGGCGACCTCGGCGACGACCGCCGCCTCGTGCTCGTTGACCACCAGCACGTCGACCAGGTCGAGCAGTGCGGTGGGCAGCGCGGCGGCGGGCGCGGCGTTCAGCACCACAGTGGTGCCCTCCGCCCGGGCCCAGTGCGCCGCCTGGAGCACGGCGGTCAGCGGCACCTCCAGTTGCAGCAGCAGCACGTCCGCCGCCGCGATCGTCGCCCGGTCGTGCGCGTCCAGCTCGGTCAGCGTGCCGTTGGCGCCGGGCGCGACCAGTATGAAGTTCTCCGCGTCCCGGTCGACGGCGATCAACGCGACACCGGAAGGGCCGACGGCGGTCCGCAGGCCACTGACGTCCACGCCGGCGTCGACGAGACTCGCCCGCATCCGGGTGCCGAACTCGTCGTCGCCGACCGCGCCCACGAAGTCGCAGGCCGCACCGGCCCGGGCGGCGGCGACGGCCTGGTTGGCGCCCTTGCCGCCGGGTACGGTCCGGAAGTTCTCGCCGAGCACCGTCTCACCGGGGCGGGGCAGCCGCGACGCCGTGACCACCAGGTCCAGGTTGCTGCTGCCCACCACCGCCACCCGCGCGCTCATGCCACGCTCCCTTCCGTCGCCGGCTGCGCCAGGGCGAGGGTCCGCTCGGCCAGCTCGTCGAAGCCGATCCCGTCGAAGCCGGCGATGCTGCTGGCCAGCCGGTTACGCAGCGGGGCGACCCAACGCTGCGACAGCCCGGACGCCCCGGTGAGCGCTCCGGTCACCGCGCCGACCGTCGCGCCGGTCGAGTCGGTGTCCCAGCCGCCGCTGACCACAGCGGTGATCGACCGTTCCAGATCCCCCCGCCCGTACGCCAGGGCCGCGGCCACCAGCGCCGCGTTGTTGCGGACGTGCACCCAGTGCAGGTGGCCGTGCCGTGCGTACAGCTCGTCGACAACGCGCTCCCAGTCGTCGGTGCCCGCGCCGAGGGCGCGTGCCTCCCGGACGGTGGTGGCGAACCGGCTCCCCGGCGGCAGCACCGCCTCGGCGGCGTCCAGCACCTCGTCCACCGTGTCGGCCACCGGCGCGGCGGCGGCCAGCGCCGCCGCCCAGAGCGCGCCGTGCACCCCGCCCCGGACGTGGCTGACCGTCGCGTCGCGCACCGCCAGCTCGGCGGCGCGGTCCGGGCGTCCGGGGTTGACCCAGCCGTACAGGTCGGTGCGGATCTGCGCGCCGATCCACTCCCGGAACGGGTTGTGCCGGTGGGCGCTCTGCGGCGGCGGGTACCCGAGCAGCAGGTTGCGGTAGGCCACCCGCTCGGCGGTGAAGACCCGCCCGCCGGGCAGCCAGTCCAGCCACGCCTGCGCCACGTCGGCGCTGGTGAAGCCCCGACCGTGCGTCTCCAGCACGCGCAGGGCCAGCAACGCGTAGTTCAGGTCGTCGTCCTCGGGCATCCCGTCGATGTTCTCGGCGAGGCTGGTCGGCGCGCTGCGCCGGTTCCACGGCCAGCGGGCAGCCACGTCGGCCGGGAGTCCCTTCGCGGTGAACCAGTCGCACAGTGGCCACCGGTCGGTAGCGGTGAGGATCTCCCGGATGCCCTCGCGGGGAATCTTCTCCACCGGCTTGCCGAGCAGGCAGCCGACCGCCCGGCCGAGCCACCCGCCGTGCAGCCGGTCGTACGCCACCTCGGTCGGCAGCGACCAGCTGCTCGGCCACCCGGCGCGCAACGTGGCCAGGTCGTCGGCCTCGTCGGCGGTGTCGACGGCGGGCAACGCGTCGGCGGCGTCCAGCAGCTCCGTGGCGAGGGCCCGCAGCTCCCGCGACGCCGGGGTCACCGACGCCCCGCTGACCGGTGGGGTCAGGTCCCCGCCGGCCGCCGTCCACCGCTGGGCGATCGATGTGACGTCGCGGCCCTCGTCCCGGCTGGCCGCCAGCTCGTGCGGCAGCAGGTCCTCGGGCTGAACCCAGGTGATCCTCACCGGGTCTCGCCCCCAACCCCCCGGGTGGCACCGGCGGCCAGCCCGGCGAACCGTTCCGCCCGGCGGGCGAACCGGGCCTGGTCGCGCTCGAAGACCTCGCCGGCCACCGTCGCCAGGACCCGGGCCGGCTCCACCAGGTCGGTCCTGGAGGCGGTGGCGACCACTTCGGACCACTCCGCCGGCACCGCGTCGGCGCCACCGAGCGCCCCGGCGATGGCGGCGGCCATGGTGGCTGTGGAGTCGGCGTCCCGGCCGTAGTTGACCGAGCCGAGCACCGCGGCCCGGAAATCGCCGCCGGCCACCACGAGCATGCCGAGCGCCACCGGCAGCTCCTCGATGGCGTGCAGGCGACTGGGCCGCCGCGCGCCGAGGCCGGGGCTGCGGTACTCCTCCCCCACCGTGTCGTAGGGGGCGACCGCGGCCCGCAGCGCCGGGATGGCCTGCTTCCAGTCGTGGTGCCCGCGGGCCTCCTTGACCACCGCGTCGATTGCCGCGCGGGTGCCGTCGCGGGCCAGGTCCAACGCCGCCGCGACGACGTCCTCGACGCCCGCGCCGGGCGTCGCGGCCGCCGCGACCGCTGCCGCGAACACGGCGGCGGCCTCCCGCCCGTAGCTGTGCTGGTGCGCGCCGGCGATCTCCACCGCCTCGGCGTACGCCCCGGCCGGGTCGCCCGCGTTCACGATGCCGACCGGGGCCATGTACATGGCCGCGCCACAGTTGACGATGTTGCCGACCCCGGCCTCGCGCGGGTCCGCGTGGGCGTGGTGCAGACGGGTGACCAGCCACCGCTCGGCGGCCGCGAGCCGGTGGAAGGTCACCCCGTCGCGCTCCAGGTCGGGGATGTACACCACCCGCTCGATCAGGTCGGGAACCAGCAGCTCCACCACGTCGTACGCGTCGAGGTGGTCCCGTTTGGCCGCGTACGCGCGGACCAGGGCGTGGGTCATCAACGTGTCGTCGGTGATGTGCCCGTCGCCCTTGTGGTACGGCGCGAGGGGTCGCGCGGTGGCCCAGTCGGCGTGGTACGGGGGCACGATGCCCTCGACCCAGCCGCCGAAGCGAGTACGGATCTGCTCGGGCAGCGCCGTCTCGGTGGCGCCGCCCAGGGCGTCTCCGACAGCGGCGCCAACCAGGCAACCGACCGATGTGTCGAGCAAGAGTGACATGTCGTTACCTCAGAACCTGCTTGCCACCGTCGACCAGCTGCGTGCCGAGCTGATCGAGGGTGATCTTGTTGGCGAAGTACTGCTGGAGGGCCGGGGTGGCGTACTTGGTCTTCCACTCCGGGTAGCCGTCGGCCTGCTGGAACGGGGCGACGGTCAGGTCCGTGGCGCTGTCCGCGGCGACGTCCCAGCCCTGCTTGCCGGCGGTGAGCTTGACCAGTTCCTCGTTGGCCTGCTTGCCGGTCGGCACCAACCAGTCGCCCTTGGCCAGGGCTGCCATGTTGGTCGGGTTCAGGAAGTACTCCAGGAACTGCGCGGCCTGCTTCTTGTGCTTGCTGTCCTCGGAGATCGACAGCGTCTGCGGGTTGGCGGCCTGCTTGGTGGAGAGCCCCTTGATCGGGGGCAGTGTGACCCACTCGAAGCCGGCCGGCGCCTGCTCGACCATCTGCTGGCGCAGCGACACCGAGCCGGGCAGCATCGCGTACTTGCCGCCGAAGAAGCCGGGCAGGGTGTCCGCGCCGCTCATGCCGAGCGCCTCCGGGGAGGCGGACTTGGCGGTGTAGATCATGTCGTGGATCCGCTTCGGGATCTCCTTCTCCGCGTCGCCGACCTTGACCTCGGCGCGGCCACCGTCGCCGTAGAAGAACTTGCCGTCGTAGTTGAGCGCCAGGTTCAGCACCCGGTTGGTCGGCGACTTCAGCGCCCAGGCCGCGCCGTACTGACCGGGCTTGGTGAGCTTCTGCGCGTTGGCCTGGAACTCGTCCCAGGTCCAGCCGCCGTCGGCCGGCGGCACCGCGACACCGGCGGCGTCGAGCAGCTTCTTGTTCGCGATGACGACCTGCGACTCCAGCAGGAACGGCACACCGGTGACCTTGCCGTCGACGGTGACGGTGTCCCAGATGCCCTCGTCGATCTGGCCCTTCAGGTCGCCCGAGACCAGGTCGGAGAGGTCGGCCAGGTAGCCCTGCTTGCTGAACTCGCCGATGGAGGACGCCTCGTAGTGCACAATGTCCGGCGCGTCGCCGCCCTCGAACGAGGTGAGCAGCTGGTCGTGCACCGAGTTCCAGTCACCCTGGACGTACTCGACCTGGATGTCCGGGTGCTCGGCGTTCCACTTGGCGACCAGATCCTTGTTGACCTGCAGCGACTCCTTCTGCCAGGCGAGGCTGAGGAAGCGCAGCTTGGCCGGGCCGTCGGTGGCCTCGTCGTCGCCGCCGGCACCGCACGCGGTGAGCGCGCCGAGGCCGATGACCGTGACCGCGGCGGCCGCCGCGAGTCGACGGAATCGGGTACGGAGCATGGGGGTTACCTCCTTGGTGGTGGTGGTTGGGGGGACGGTTCAGCCCTTGACCGCGCCCGCGAGCGACCCGGACGAGAGCCGCCGCTGCATGAACGCGAAGAAGATCAGGCTGGGCAGCGTGGCCAGCAGTGAGCCGGCGGCCAGGGGTCCCAGCCGGGCGGTGCCCTCGATGCCGACGAACCGGGCCAGCGCCACCGGCAGGGTGGCCAGCTCCGGAGTCTTGATCAGCACCAGTGCGAAGAAGAACTCGTTCCAGGCCGAGATGAAGGAGAACAGCGCGGTCGCGACCAGTCCCGGGGCGAGCAGCGGAAAGACCACCCGCCGCAGGATCTGCACCCGGGTCGCGCCGTCGACCGATGCGGCCTCCTCAAGCTCCCTCGGGATGTTGCGGACGAAGCCCTGCAGCATCCACAGTGCGAACGGCAGCGCCCAGACCACGTAGATCAGCACCAGCCCGGCGTGCGTGTTGGCCAGGCCGACCTGCCGCAGCACCAGGAAGATCGGGATGATCAGCAGCACGAACGGGAAGAGCTGGGACAGCAGCACCCAGCCCAGTGCGGCGGTGCCGAGCTTGGAGCGGAACCGGGCGAGGGCGTACGACGCCGGCATGGCGACCAGGACGGTCAGCACCGCCGAGCCGAGGGAGACCTGGAGGCTGTTGAGCGCCGCCCGACCCAGCTCCTGCTCGGTGAAGGCCTGCACGAAGTTCTGCAGTGTCGGGTTGTCCGGGATCAACGTCGGGTGCAGGCGTACCAGTTCGCGCGGCGGTTTGAACGCCGTGGAGAGCAGCCAGACCAGCGGGAACCCGAGGAAGATCAGGTAACCGGCGAGCGCCAGGTACTGCAGCGTCCGGCTGGTGCGGCTCGGTTTTCCGAACATGTCAGTTCGCCTCCCTGAGCCGGCGACGGAGATAGACAGCGAGCAGCGCGATGATGATCACGACCATGACGTTGCCGAGCGCCGCCGCGTAGCCGTAGTTGCCGTAGCGGAACGCCTCCTCGTACGCGAACAGCATCGGCAGCATCGTCTTGCCGCCCGGTCCACCGGCGGTGAGCACGTAGACCAGGCCGAACGAGTTGAAGTTCCAGATGAAGTCCAGCGAGGTGATCGCCACGATCACCGGCGCCAGCGCGGGCAACGTGACGTGCCGGAACCGGTGCCAGGTGCTCGCCCCGTCCACCGCCGCCGCCTCGTGCAGCTCGCGACCCACGCCCTGCAGACCGGCGAGCAGGACGACTGTGGTCTGCGGCATACCAGCCCAGACCCCGACGATGATCACCGCGGGCAGGGCGGTGCTGAAGTCGCCCAGCCAGTTCGTCCGCAGTCCGTCGGCGCCGATGCGGTGGAAGAACTCGTTGATCAGGCCGGCGTCGGGGTGGTAGACGAGCTTCCACAGGATGCCGACCACGACCGGCGGCATCGCCCACGGCACGACGGCCAGCACCCGCGCCACACCGCGGAACCGCAGTTGCTGGTTGAGCAGCAGCGCCAGCCCGAGGGCGAGCAGGAACTGCAACACCGTCACCCCGACCGCCCAGAGCAGGCCGATCTTGAACGAGTTCCAGAACAGCTCGTCGCCGAGGAGTTCGCGGTAGTTGGCAAGGCCGGTGAAGCTGACCTCGACGTTGCGACCGGCGCGGGCGTCGGTGAAGCCGAGGTAGATGCCCCGCAGCAGCGGGAACACCGACAGCACCAGGATCGGCAGCAGCGACGGCAGCAACAGAAGGTAGATGGTGGTGCGGTCGGAGCGGAACCGGTTCGGCCGGCGGGCCGGCTCGGCCCGCTCGACGTCCGGCCGCTCGGCCAGGGTGGTCATGCGGTCACCCCTTCGCTGGACGGGTGGGTGGTCGGTGGGCCGGCCGGCCCGGTGGCGGGTCGAGGGACCGGCAGGGTCGCGGCGCTGGACGCGCGAACGACGAGACTTGGCGGCACCTGCTCGCGCCGCGGCGGCAGAGTCGCGTCGGCGATGCGTTGCAGGAGCAGTTCGGCGGCTCGGCGACCACGCTCGGCCGAGCCGAGCGAGACGCTGGAGAGCTGGGGAAACATCATCCGGGCCAGTTCGGTGTCGTCCATGCCGACCAGGGCGACGTCCTGCGGCACCCGGCGACCGGCGACCAGCAGGGCGTGCAGTGCGCCGACCGCGATGAGGTCGTTGGCGCAGACCAGGGCGTCCGGGTCGGCGCGGGCGAGCAGTCGCTCGGTGGCGGCGCGGCCGGCCGCGTACTGGAAGTCACCGACCTCGATCAGCTCGTCGTCGAGCCCGATGCCGTGTCGGGCCAGGGCGGCCCGGAACCCGGCGTCCCGGGCGGCACCCGGAACGGTGTCGAGCGGGCCGTTGACGAAGCCGATCCGCCGTCGGCCGGTGGCGACGAGATGGTCCACGGCCAGCGCCACGCCGTGCCGCGAGTCGGTACGCACGTTGTCGATCGGAGCGTCCGCGCCGAGCTGGCCGACGACCACCACCGGCACCGGACTGTCCACCAGCGCGGTGAGGTGGTCGTCGGTGACCCGGATCGGCGAGACGATCATGCCGTCCACGTAGCGGTTGGCCAGTCGTCGCAGCAGGGCGGTCTCGTTGTCGATCCGCCCGCCGGTGGCGTGCACCAGCAGTTGCCGCCCGGAGGACGCGACCACGGCCTCGATGGCCCGCATCATCTCCACGTAGACCGGGTTGCCGATGTCCTCCACCGCGAGCGCGATCAGACCGGTGCGCTGGGACTGCAACGACCTGGCGATCGCGTTGGGCACGTAGCCCACCTCGGCCGCCGCCTCGCGAACCTTGCGGATCGTCTCGGGGCTGCCGCCGACGCCGTTGAGCACCCGCGAGGCGGACGCGATGGAGACGCCGGCGCGGGCGGCGACGGTGTGCACCGTGGGCCGGCCGTCCGCCGGTTCCTGTAAACGTTTACGACCCACGTCCGGCACCTCCACCCGATAGCTGTAAACGTTTCCGGGGAGTCTGCTCCGCAGGCGCCAGAGAGGTCAACCCCCCGTTACGAAAACGTTTCCAACCCCCGTACCAGCAGACCGGACCGCCGTTGATCAAGAGGTTTGCGTCATCCCGCCCGGCGTGGCGTGACGCCAACCTCTTGATCACCGACCTAAGGGCGAGGCAACGTCAGGGGCAGCTCTCGGGCTGGCCAGCGGGAGCGGAGTCTGCGGTCGTGGCTGGCCACGACGATGGCACCCGGGCCGGTGCCCAGGGCGTCCTCCAGCTCGTCGCAGAGCGTCGGCGAGAGGTGGTTGGTGGGCTCGTCGAGCAGGAGCAGCTCCGGCGGATCGGCGACGAGCACCGCCAGGGCGAGCCGACGGCGCTGTCCCACCGACAGGTCGGCCACCGGGCGGTCGAGGTCCGCCGGGGCGAGCAGCCCGAGGGACGACAGCGGTACGACAGCGGCCCGCTCCACGCCGACGGCCGCGTCGAAGACCTGCCGGGCCGTCCGCCGCGCGTCAGCGAAGACGGTGTCCTGGGCGAGCAGGCCGACCCGCAGCTCCGGTCGTCGCCAGAGCGTTCCGGCACCGACCAGGTGACCGGCGAGCACGGCGAGCAGAGTCGACTTGCCGGTGCCGTTGGGGCCGGTCACCAACAGCCGGTCGCGGGACCTGAGCTCCAGGTGCGCCACCCGCAGTCGGCCGGGAACCTCCAGCCGGTCCGCCGTGACGATGACCCCGTCGCTGTCGCCGACGGCGAGCGCCGGCGCGTGGAAGCGCAACGGCTCCGACGGCACCGGAACGGGGTCGCGCTCGATCGTCTCCAGTCGACGGACGGAGTCGCGAACGCGACGGGAGATCTGGTTCTGGACGCGGCCGGCGGTGTGCCCGTACCCCATCTTCTCGCTGTCGCGCGGGCCCCGGCCGTGGGCGACCTGGTGCCCGGTCACGGCGGCGGCCTCGCGCAGCTCGGCGAGGAGCGCCTGCTCGTCGTCGTAGCGCCGTCGCCACCGTTGCGCCTCGGCCCGCTTCGCCGTCAGGTACGCGGTGTAGCCGCCGCCGAAGCGGACCGGCCCGTCGATCGCCGGGTCCAGGTCGATGAGATCGGTGCAGACCGCGTCCAGGAAGGCCCGGTCGTGACTGGCCACCACGACGACCCCCGGCATGGTACGAAGCTGGTCCTCGCAGAACGCCGCCGCCGCGTCGTCGAGATGGTTGGTGGGCTCGTCGAGCAGCAGTGCGCTCGGCCGGCGGACCAGCATCGCCGCGAGGGCGAGCCGGCCGCGTTGCCCGCCGGAGAGCGCGCCCAACGTCCGGTCGTGGGGCAGCCCGCCGAGGCCGAGGCCGTCGAGGACGGTGCGGGCACGCCGGTCGGCGTCCCAGGCGTCGCGGTCCTGCGCCCGTTCCAGCACCTCGCCGTACGCGGTCAGCAGCCGGTCGTGCCGCTCGGTGCCCTCCGGCGAGTCGGCGAGCGCGACGCCGATCCGGTCCAGCTCGACGAGGTCGGCGCGGGCCTCGCGCAGCGCGTCGTCGAGGACCGCGGCGATGGTGGTGGATGGACGGAAGGGCAACTCCTGGTGCAGGAAGCCGACGTCCGGTGGGCGCGTGACGGTGCCGGAGTCGGGTTGGTCGACGCCGGCCAGGACCCGCAGCAGAGTCGTCTTGCCGGTGCCGTTCTCACCGATCAGGCCGATCCGGTGGCCGGGCGTGGCGGTCAGGGAGACGCCGTCGAGCACCCGGCGGTCGCCACGGACCCGCACGAGGTCATGGGCGATGAGCGCAGGTCGAACAGACATGGGGAACCTCGGAGAACGACTATCCGGGGCGCACACCGGCACCCCGGCGGAAGCAGGACATGACGACGGAGGCCGCGGCGACTGAGGCGCGATCACGCGCCCGTCGGCGGCCGGTCCGGGTGCTCACCCGGAGATGTCGTCGTCACCTGCCACGCCTGCTCCGATCTCCAGCAACTCGGGCGCAAGAATAACTCGCCGGGCGCGGTCCAGCCCTCGCTGCCGTCGTTCCCGGCGACGTGCTCGACCGACCGCCCTCAGCCGGTCGCCCTCGTCACGATCTCGCGCGCCCTGTCCGCGTTCGCCCGGGCCGGCGGCAAGCTGCTCAGGTGGCACGGCCAGGCCGATCAACTGGTGCCCACCCAGGGCACCGTCGACTACCGCGAGCGGGTCAACCGGGTGTCCGGAGGCAACCGCCGCGTCGACGACTTCTACCGGCTGTTCCTGCTGCCCGGCGTGGCCCACTGCGGCGGCGGCCCCGGCCCGCAGCCGACCGGTGAGCTGGACGCACTGGTCAACTGGGTGGAGAAGGGTCAGGCCCCGGCCACCCTCGCCACGTCGAGCGCCGACGGCAGCGTCACCCGCAACGCCTGCCGGTACCCGCAGGTGGCCCGCTTCACCGGTCACGGCGACCCGAAGGCGGCGGCGAACTACCGCTGCGTCCCCGCCTGAGCACAGCTGAGGTCGGCGGCCCGGAGCGATCCCGC
>NZ_JBEYUF010000045.1:0-22948 GCF_040643355.1 Micromonospora sp. NPDC047187 | reverse complement strand
TGCTTGGTCGCAGAACCAGATACCGGAGACCTCTTCAATTGTCGATCACCGCCACGCCGGGACCTTCACCAGCCACCACGACTCCTGAAACACGCCTCAGTGCCGCCTGCCGCGCGTCTCCTGAGCGCGGCCGAGCCTGATGGGGGCCAGGCGGGTCGCCCGGCCCCCCCCATTCGGGCTCGCTCAGCCCAGGTACTTCTCCCACGGGCCGGTGATGGCCAGGGTGAGGCCCGGGTCCTGCATGTTGACGAAGAGCACCTTGCCGTCCGCGCTGAAGGTCGGCCCGCAGAACTCCGAGTCGTTGAGCTGGTTGCGGGCGATCGCGTACGTGGGCCCGCCCGGGATCGTGCTGAGCACGTGCGAGGCGCCCGTGCCGTCCTCGGCGAGCACGAGGCTTCCCCACGGGGTGACTGTCACGTTGTCCGGGCCGTCGAAGGTGAGGTCGGTGTACTTGACCGCCGTACCCTCCTCGGAGGCAGTCTGGTGCGGGAAGTACGTCACCAGCTGGATGGTCTGGTTCTTGTAGTTGTAGAACCAGACCATTCCGTCGTGCGGCGCCGCGTCCGCCGGCAGGTCACCCTCGTCCCAGGCGTAGGAGTTGACCACGTACACGCCCTCGTCGGTGGCCCACACGCCCTCGAACTTGCGTCCGCGGGTGACCTGGCCGTCGGCGAACTGCTCGCGTACGGACTTGGTGCGCGCGTCGCGGTCCGGCACCTCGATCCAGCGGACCGGGAAGGGCCGGCCCAGCTGGGCGGAGGTCAGGTAGGCGACGTCCGGCAGCACCGAACCGTCATCCATGATGATCTGCATCGCGGCGAGGACGCCGGCGTTCGGTGCGAGGCGGGTGAGCACGCCCGGGCCCAGCTTGACGCCGTGTGGCGCCGTCCAGCGGTAGAAGAGACCGTTGGGCTCGTCGGCGTCCTCGGAGAGGTAGATCCGGGTGCGGTCCTTGTCGACGGCCAGGGCCTCGTGGGAGTAGCGGCCCAGGCACTTGATCGGCTTCGGGTCGGCGCTGCCGTCGGCCCACACCTCGAAGACGTAGCCGTGGTCCTTCTGATAGACGCCGGACCGGCCGCCCTCTTCCCACTTGTCGCCGGCCCGGTCCTCGGTCTCCTCGCAGGTGAGCCAGGTGTTCCAGGGGGTCGGCCCACCGGCGCAGTTGGAGATGGTGCCGGAGAGCGCCACGAACTCACCCAGGTTGCGGCCGGCGAGGTCGGTCTTGATCACGGTGCAACCGCCGGCGTCGACGGCGCCCGCGTCGTAGACCGTTCCCTTGACGTGCGGCACGCCGAACTCGGCGCCCGGGTCGATCTCGTGGTTCTGGATCAGGGTGTACCGGCCGTGGCCGGCGTCGTAGACGGCCATGCCGTCGTGGTCCGACGGGGTGGTGCCCTGACCGCGGTCGAGCCGGGTGACACCGGTACGGGTGATCACTGTGTAGCTGAAGCCCTTGGGCAGGGCCAGGACTCCCTTGGGGTCGTCCACGAGCGGCGGGAAGGGCACGTTGCCGGGCTTCACCGGCGGGTGCGGCCGGGCCGGGCTGGCCTGGGCCAGGGACGGCAGGCCGCCCGCGACGGCAAGGCCGACGCCGGCGGCGGCGCCGCTGGCCAGAAAGGTACGACGAGAGGAAGGCACGTGGATCAACTCCTGGTCAAGACGTAGTGCGACGACTGGCAGCCAACTCCTTCGGGCGGACAGCGACACGTCACCCGTGGGATCGGGCGGTGACATCGGAGTTAAGAGTCAGGGTCGCGCACGCGTCTCCGGGTGGCCGGTGGCTGCGTCATCGAGCCGGCCACCACACCAGCCGCGTCGGGCTTGACCCTGACGCTGCGTCAACCCTCCATGCTGCCGCCATGAGCAATTCGCACACAACAGCTCAGGCCGAGCAGCCCGCGATTCACCTGCGCGGCCTGGAGAAGTCGTTCAAGCAGCTGAAGGTGCTGCGGGGCGTCGACATCGACGTCGCGCGGGGCAGCATCTTCGCCCTGCTCGGCTCGAACGGTGCCGGCAAGACCACGGTGGTGAGGATCCTGGCCACGCTCCTCAAGGCCGACGCCGGGACGGCCCGGGTCGCCGGCTTCGACGTGGCGACCCAGGCCGCCGACGTACGGCAGTCGATCAGTCTCACTGGGCAGTTCGCGGCGGTCGACGAGATCCTCACCGGACGGGAGAACCTGGTCCTGGTCGCCCGGCTGCGCCACCTCAAGGAGCCCGGTGCGATCGCGGACGATCTGCTGAGGCGCTTCTCGCTGACCGAGGCGGGCACCCGGAGGGTGCGGACGTACTCCGGGGGCATGCGTCGCCGTCTCGACATCGCGATGAGCCTCATCGGGAACCCGCCGGTCATCTTCCTCGACGAGCCGACGACCGGGCTGGACCCGGAGGCGCGCATCGAGGTGTGGCAGGCGATCAAGGAACTCGCCCGTGGCGGCACGACGGTGCTGCTCACCACCCAGTACCTCGACGAGGCCGAACAACTCGCCGACCGGATCGCCATCCTTCACGAGGGACGGATCATCGTGAACGGCAGCCTCGACGAGCTCAAGCAGCTCCTGCCACCCGCCGAGATCGAGTACGTCGAGAAGCAGCCGACCCTCGAGGACGTCTTCCTCACCCTCGTGGGCGCCAAGACCGAGAAGGAACAACGATGAACAAGCACTTCCTCGGCGACACCACTGTCCTGCTGGGGCGCTCACTGCGCCACATCGCCCGCAGCCCGGACACCATCATCACGACCGCTGTCATGCCGATCGCCTTCATGCTGCTGTTCGTCTACGTCTTCGGCGGCGCGATCGAGACCGGCTCCGACTCGTACGTGAACTATCTGCTCCCCGGCATCCTGCTCATCACTATCGCCTCGGGCATCTCGTACACCGCCTTCCGGCTCTTCCTGGACATGCAGGGCGGCATCTTCGAACGGTTCCAGTCCATGCCGATCGCACGATCCTCGGTGCTCTGGGCGCACGTGCTGACCTCGCTGGTCGCCAACCTGGTCTCGTTGGTCGTCGTCGTCCTCGTCGCCCTGCTCATGGGCTTCCGTACCGGAACGAGTGTGCTGGGGTGGCTCGCCGTGGCCGGCATCCTGGTGCTGTTCACCCTGGCGCTGACCTGGATCGCCATCATTCCCGGCCTCACCGCCCAGTCCGTGGACGGCGCGAGCGCCTTCTCGTACCCCCTGGTCTTCCTGCCGTTCGTCAGTTCGGCCTTCGTGCCCACTGCGTCGATGCCCGGCCCGGTGCGCGCCTTCGCCGAGCACCAACCGGTGACCGCCATCGTCAACGCGATCCGAGACCTCTTCGCGCAGGAGCCGGTCGGATCGGGCATCTGGACCGCCCTCGCCTGGTGCGTCGGCATCCTCGTGGTGGCCTATCTGCTCGCCACCCTGACCTACCGTCGCAAGATCTCCTGAGCTGGATTCGAGTGGGGCCGAGCGACTCGAGGGGCAGGATCAGGGCATGCTGACGATCAGTCAACTCGCGGCGTACGCCGGCGTCACGGTGCGGGCGGTGCGGCACTACCACCAGATCGGCCTGCTGCCGGAGCCCGAGCGGGATGCCTCGGGCTACCGGCGGTACAGCGCAGGGGCGGTGGTGTCCCTCATCAGGATCCGGATTCTCGCCAACGCCGGCGTGCCGCTGTCCCAGATCGGCCAGATGCTGGAGGCCGACGCGTCGACCTTCGCGGCCGCGGTCGAGGAGATCGACAGGCAACTGGGAGACGAGATCGCACGACTGGCGGCCAGCCGGAAGCAGATCGCGCAACTCGCCGCCGGGGATCGTCTGGCGCTCGCACCGGAGGTGACCACCTACCTCGACCGGCTCCGGGACATTGGCGTCTCCGAGCGGGTGGTGGCGGGTGAGCGGGACAGTTGGATCCTGATGTCGGCTCGCTGGCCCGATCGTGTCCGCGAGTGGATGCCCAGCAAGATCGCGCAGCTCGACGACCCGCAACTCATCCGGCTCTATCGGATCCTGTCGGACATCTTCGAAAGCGACACCGGCGACGACACGCTTCTGGTGGAGGCCGCCGACATCTTGGCCAGCCTCGCTGATCAGGCATACCGCTCGGGCGAGATCGACCTCGGTGAGGTTGCGCAGGACGATCTACCGTTCGACCTTCTGGACGCGCTGGCCGTCGAGGCGGACCCGCGGGTGAAGCGACTGCTGGATCTGATGCGCGAGCGTGGCTGGGATGGTTTGGCGCGGCTGGAGCGGCTGGCAGAGCCCTCCACCTGATCGACTGTCAGCTCTGTTGGTAGTTCACCGCGGCGAACCCGCACGGCTGGTGCAGGTGCAGGTAGTAGGCGCCCTCGCCGAACTCGTCCAGGTCCGCACCCCCGACCAGACCCAGGTAGTCCATCGGCTCCCCGCACCCGGGGCAGTCGGCGTGCTCGGCGTCCTGGATCCAGTCCGGCCGCCCGCCCAGGGTGGAGCCGCCCTGGTTCCAGGCGCTGGCCTGGTACGGGCTCGCCAGCGCCGGCCCCGCAACCGGGAGCAGCGTCGGCGGGTCCTCCGGTCCGGCGTCGCCGCCCAGGTAGCTCGGCCGAATGTTGTCGGCCCACCAGGTGGTGGCACCGGCCGGCGTGACCCGGCTGAACAACGTCGTGTAGCAGGCGCAGAAGTGGCAGGTCTCGATCACCAGGCGGCCGGACCAGCCGGTGTGGGCCAAGGCGGCGCCGACGGCGGGGTCGGTGGTGTCGAGGTCGGCGGCGACCCAGAGCGGAGACGCGCACCAGGGGCAGGCGGATCGGTCCGCGGGCGCGGGCGCGTCTCGCATGATCCACCGGTACGCGACGTCAGCGCACAGGTCCCGTCGGTTGCCGTCCGGGCCGATCGTCCAACCGCCCTCGACCGCGTAGCTCAGCACCCCCACGTGCAGGTCGTCCGCGCCGGCCGGCGGGCGCGTCGACCAGCGACGCAGCGCGTCCTCGGCGAGCGGGTGAGCGCTGTGGACCAGGATGAGGAGCAGATGGTTGAGTCGGTCCGGCGTCCGCCCGCCGTCGACCTGCTCGATGACCCGGCCGACCACGTCGGCGCCCGCCGCCCGGTACAACGTCGCCGGCCACAGCAGGTCGAGGTCGAGCAGGGTTCCGTGGTACGGCGACAGCCTCCGCGGATCGGCAGCGGCGATCTCGCTCAACTCCTCGATCGCGTCGTCGTCCTCGTCCGCCACTCTCCTGATCAAGTCCTCGATCACGAGCGGATGCTAGCTCCCCCCTCCGACGCTCAGGACGATCGCCGTGATGAGGACGACGCCGTTGAACGTGCCGAGCCAGCCGTGCCAACCCTTGACCATGCGACCCCCGCTTTTCGCCCAGCCCCGAAACCTACCCGGCCCGGGCACCTGCCTGACGGGTTCTGATTCGCCCCTGGCGAGGGTAGGGGTAACTCCCAACCCGACTGGGGGGTAGCAGGATCGAGCAAGATCCAGAAACCGTGGAAGCTCATTTCCATGACCACGCAGAAGATCTCCCGGACCCATCGGGCCGCCCTGGCCCTCGTCCTTCCCGTCGCCGTGATAACGGCAGTTGCCGGGTGTGATGACTCGGCGGCGCCGAAGGCCGCGCCCGCGGCCAGTTCGATAGCCGCGGTTCCCTCGACCTCGACAAGCGCGGCCGGCCCGGCAAGTGCGGCCCCCGCAGCGGGCTTGCATATGATCGCCAACAACGGGCATCAGCTTGCCTTCCACGTCACGCCCGGAAGTTCTCCCACCATCGTGCTGGACGCCGGCGGTGGCGAGGACTCCTCGTACTGGGATGCCCTGGTGCCGCAGCTGTCGCAGGCCACCGGATCGCAGATCATCACCTACGACCGGGCCGGTATGGGCGCCAGCGAGGAGGTGAAGGGCCCATGGGACCCCAAGGCCGCCGCCTCCGACCTGCAGGCCGGTCTGCGTGAACTCGGCGTCACCCAGAACGTGGTCCTCGCGGGCCACTCGCAGGCAGGAGAGGTGGCCCACTACTTCGTCCTCGCAAACCCCGGCGTTGTCTCCGGGGCGGTGCTCATCGATGCCAACGTGCCGCAATTCTTCACCGACACCCAGACCCAACGCCTCGTCGCGCTAACCGCGCCGCAGATCGAAGAGCTCAAGAAGGCGCCGTCGACGAAGGCGAACCGCCAGCTCATCGCCACGGCCGACAACTTCGGTCCCACGCACCAGGCGTACCACAAGGTCTCCTGGCCCGACGGCGTTCCCGTCATCTATATCGTGTCGGACAAGACGCCCTTCGATGGATCTCCGCAGGACGCTCAGGCCTGGCGCGACGCGGCAGCGGCGTTCACCAAGGCGGGGCCCGACCGCACACTCGTCATCGCCGAGGGAAGCTCGCACGACGTTCCCCAGGACAAGCCCGCCCTGGTGCTCAAGAAAATCGAACAGATGACCGCCACCGTCAAGTAAAGGCCATCGGGCCGACGGCTGACAGGACCGGCGAGCCTGGTTGACCGGCGCTGCCCCGGCGTTCTCGGTCAACCAGGCTGCGGAGACGACCTCACCGCGAGGGGTCACCGGTTGAGCGAGCGCGACAAGCCACACGGTCCGGATCCCGATGACGGCGAGGTGGTGGGGCCCAACATGAATCACCAGCCCGGCGGTTCGGCACGATGCGCGATGATGGAGTGAGATGACCGATAGCAGCGGAACCGCCCTGTCCGGCGGCTCCTCGCCCTCGCGGGAGGGCTCCGGGCCGGGTCGCGTCGCTCGCAGCGGTCCGATTCCGCGCTCCGCGCTGGCCCAGCGGATGAGCCTGCTGGGCTGGTCGCTGGTGCTGCTGCCGGGCGCGGCCCTAGGTGCCGTGCTGGCCACACTATGGATCACCTCGATATCGATCGCCGCGCTTGGCGCCGGAATCCCACTGACCCTGCTCACGACCGTACTGGTGCGCTGGTTTGCCGACCTGCATCGCCAGTGGGCAGCCGACCGGCTCGGTGAACCGGTGCCCGCCCGGCCCTATCAGCCGACGCCGGACGCTTGGTGGCCGGTGCGGCTCTGGACGATCCTGCGCGACCCGGCGACGTGGCGGGACTGGATCTGGTTGGTGGTCAACTCGATCACCATTTGGTTGAGTTGCGGACTGTCGCTGCTGTTCTTCCTCTTCGGAGTCGTATACCTGACCTATCCGCTCATCTATCAGCTGACGCCGTCTCAGGTATTCCGCACTCCGATGGGGGAGGGCTTCCGGCTGCACAGCGTCGCGCAGTCGTTCGGGCTGGTACCGCTCGGTCCGGTTTTCCTTCTGCTCTGGTACGTCACTGCGGTGCGCCTCGCGAACCTCAACGCTCGGGTGATCCGCGCTCTGCTCGGCCCCACCGAACAGGCGCGCCTGCGGGCCCGCGTCCAACAGTTGGCGACCTCGCGAGCTGAGACCGTCGACACCCAGGCCGGTGAACTGCGCCGAATCGAACGCGACCTGCACGACGGCGCGCAGGCCCGGCTGGTGTCGCTGGGTATGAGCCTGGGCTTGGCCGAACAGTTACTGCCCAACGATCCGCAGGCCGCCCAGCAGTTGCTTGCCGAGGCCCGCGAGTCGATTTCCAGCGCCCTCACCGAGCTGCGCGACCTGGTACGAGGCATCCATCCGCCGGTACTGGCCGACCGTGGCCTGGACGGCGCACTCAAGGCATTGGCCCTGGTCAATCCGATCCCGACCACGGTGGTGACCCGCCTACCCGGACGGCTGCCGGCCCCGATCGAGTCCGCGGCCTACTTCGCCGTCGCCGAGGCCTTGTCGAACGCCATCAAGCACGCCCAGGCCCAGCAGATCCGGATCACCGTGGAGTTCGCACCCCACCGGGGCGGCGCTGCCGGGGAACTGACGATGCTGGTGTCCGACGACGGCCGTGGGGGTGCTTCGATCGATTCCGGCACGGGCCTGCGTGGCATCGTCCGTCGCCTGGCGGCCTTCGACGGCACGCTGACCGTTGACAGCCCGCCGGGCGGACCTACCGAGGTGAGGATGTCGCTGCCGTGCGTATCGTGATAGCCGAGGACCTCGCCCTGCTCCGCGAGGGCCTGATCAGGATCCTGCGGGCCAATTCATTCGAGGTCGTGGAAGCCGTTGACAACGGCCCCGCGCTGATCCGGTCGCTGACGACGCACCGCCCCGACGTCGCCATCGTCGACGTGCGGTTGCCGCCGACCTTCACCGACGAGGGGCTGCGTTCCGCGATCGAGGCCCGCCGCCAGATTCCAGGGCTGCCCATCATGGTGCTGTCGCAGTATGTCGAGCAGATCTACGCCAGGGAGCTGATGTCAGATCGCGCGGGCGCGGTGGGCTACCTGTTGAAGGACCGGGTTACGGACGTCGACCAATTCGTCGCCAGTGTCCGGCAGGTCGCTACCGGCAGCACCGTTATGGACCCCGACGTGGTGAGTGCGCTACTCACCCACCGCTCCACCGACCCTAAGCTCCTGGAGCTGAGCCCACGCGAGCATGAGGTCCTCACCCTGATGGCCGAGGGCCGCTCGAACGCTGCGATCGCCGCCCGGATGTTCGTCACCGAGAAAACCGTCAGCAAACACAGCAACAACATCTTCACCAAGCTCGGTCTCAAGCCCTCCGAGGACGACAACCGCCGCATCCTGGCGGTCCTCGCCTACCTGGAAGGCTGATTCCTTGGCCGCTGCCCCACCATGAGTGCGACCGAGGAACTGCCGAGCAACAAGGGCCGGTGGGGCGACGACGAAGAACAAAGCACCCTGAATCTGGTCACGTCGGAGGATCTTGAGGCCGCGGCGCTCCGCTCCGCCTCGTCGATGCCGGTGCCGTCCAGTCGTGCCGCCCCCGGCGGCGCTGCGGGGGCGGCACGATCGACCGATCGGGCGGTGGGTCAGCTGCGGGTGGACCACCGCTGATTGGTGCCGCCGTTGCAGGCCCAGAGGATGAGCTTGGTGCCGTTGGCGGTGGCGGCCGCGTTGGCGTCGAGGCAGAGCCCGGACTGGACGCCGGTGATGGTGCCGTTGGAGTTGAGGTTCCATTGTTGGTTGGTGCCGCCGTGGCAGTCCCAGATGATGGCCTGGGTGCCGTTGGCGGTGCCCTGGCCGGAGGCGTCGAGGCACTTGTTGCCGTACACCTGGAGTTGTTTGCCGGCGGTGTGGGTCCAGCGCTGCGCGGTGTTGCCGACGCAGTCCCAGAGTTGGACCTGGGTGCCGTTCGTGGTGCTGCCGTTGGGTACGTCGATGCAGCGGTTGGACTGGGCGCCGACGACCTGGACGTTCTGTTGCGGGTTGCCGCCGCCGGCCGGCGCGTAGGCGGCGGCGTTGATGTTGGCCTGGACGGCGTTCTCGGTGGCCGCCGTCGGGTAGCCGGAGGTCAGTACGCCCTCGAAGAAGGTGCCGCGACCGGTGATGCTGTTGTCACCGCCGATGCCGAGCAGGATGGCGCCCTCCTTCTTCATCGGGTGGTAGCCGTTGGGGCGTGGCCCGTCGAAGTAGGTCGTCAGGCTGCCTGACTGGGCGTTGCCGCCCCGGATCGCCCAGTGGTTCGGCTCGCCCTTGACCATGGCGGTGACGAAGCGGTGGTTGATCGACGCGATGTTGTTGTAGCCCGCGTTGACCCCGGAGAACAGCCCCCACTCCAGGTCGGCCATGATCCACGGGCCGGCCCCCGCCCCGTAGCCCCACTGTTTGTTGGCGCCGAAGTAGACGGTCTCCATGATGGCGCGTTCGTCGGCGAGGTTGTTGGTCTGCGCGTTGCCGTAGTCGAAGCAGCACCACTGGTTGTAGTGCGTGCCGTCGACAACCGCGTAGATGCCCTCGGGCTGGTCGCCGGTCGCGACACCGTTGGTGTTGTTGTTGCGGTAGCCGGTGCCGGGGGCGATGTAGACGCCGTACGCCTTCTGCCCGCCGACGGTGACCGGTGCCGCCTTCGCGTCGGCGAGGTTGTCGAATCCGCCGGGAGCGGGGCCGACGAAGTAGCCGGGGGGCGCCTGGGTGAGACGGTTGTTGCGGCCGGACTGGTCGTAGATGATCGTGATGACGCAGTTGGTGTTGGCGCAGAACGTGTCCTGGGTGGCGGCGTTGGCGTAGCCGCCCTCGCTGAGCACACCGACGTCGCGGGTGGTGTTGTCCGACGATCGTCGGACCTGGTAGAGCGGGCCGTTGTACGCGCCGTACAGCGCGCGGGTGGTGCTGTGCGCGGCCACGCACGGCGTGCCGCCGGAGGCGTAGATGTCACATGGACCCGTGCCGGCGGCGTGGGCGACGCCCGGCGCGTCCGAGACCACATAGGCGCCGGCGCCGACGACGAGGACGAACAGGGTCCCGGCGGCGGCCGTCAGGCGACCCAGTTTTCTCTTCACGTTCATCGGATCCTTTCGGGTGCGTGGTGGGGGTGGGGTGCGGCGAGGGAATTGACGTCACACGTCATACCTGTGACATTAATGGGCGTCCATCTATTAGCGCTAGTTCGCACACGTTGGTCATCGATCGATGAGCCTGAGGACGGATATGCTGGTCGGCGGAGCAAGGTGCGTCCCCGTATCGGGGCAAAAATCGATTCGAGGGCGATTGATGAACATCGGGGAGATCGCTCGCCGGGCGGGGGTGTCCCGCAGCACCGTTTCCTACGTGCTCAGCGGAAAACGCAGCGTGTCGGAGGCGACCCGGCAACGGATCCAGTCGGTCATCGACGAGTTGGACTACCGGCCGAACGCCAGCGCCCGTGCTCTCAAGGAGGGGCGCACCCGCACCCTCGGGCTGGTCATCCCGCCGGCGAGCCAGCGGTTGACCGACATGCAGCTGGGCTTCGTGGCCAGCGTCGTCGAGGCCGCCGCCCGCCACGACCTCGACGTGCTGCTGTCCCCCTCCGGTGGCGACCATGACCGGTCGTTCGAGCGGATCGTCACCGGGCGCCGGGTGGACGGCGTGGTCCTCATGGAGATCCGGTTGGCGGACGACCGGGTGACCCGGCTGACCAAGGCCGGCCTGCCGTTCGTCACCATCGGCCGGACCGCCGAGCCGCACGGGATGAGCTGGATCGACATCGACTACGCCGGGCTGATCGCCCGCTGCGTGCAGCACCTGGCCGATCTGGGGCACCGGCACGTGGCACTCGTGAACCGGTCCGCCGAGTTGGTGGCCGCCGGGTACGGCCCCAGCCATCGCGCGCTGACCGGCTTTCGTGCGGCGGCGGTGGAGCGGGGCTTGACCGGCGTGGAGGTCTGCAGCGGCGACGACACCGCCTCCGGCGAGGCGTGTATGGAGCAACTGCTCGCGACGCACCCGGAGGTCACGGCAGTGGCCACCATCAACGAGGCCGCACTGCCCGGAATGCAGCGCGCGTTGACCGGCGCCGGGCTGTCAGTGCCACGCGACTTCTCCGTCACCGGAGTCGCCGCGCAGCACTGGGCGGAGGATTTCCGCCCGCCGCTGACGGCCGCCGACGTGCCGATGGTCGAGATGGGCGCCGAGGCGGTGTCGCTACTTTTGGAGATCATCGCGGCTCCCGGCGCCGTGCCACGACACCGCCTTTACAGCCCGCCCATCTCGTTGCGTTCCAGCACGGGCCCGGTCCGGGGCCGCTGATCCGACTCGGCTATCCGCCCCTGGCCCGCCGTTCCTCCTGGGCGGCGGCGAGGATGAGATAGCTGCTGGCGGTCCAGGTGTAGGCGCGGTCCCGCAGCCCGGTGCCGGTCTCGGCGTCGAAGTTCTCCGCGAAGCCGGACTTCTCGCACAGCGCGAGGAACCGCCGACTGATGTCGTCGGCGATCCTGGTCTGCCCGGCCCGGCGTAGGCCGTCCTCGACCAGGACGGTGGAGGGTGCCCAGATCGGGCCACGCCAGTAGCCGTCGGCCAGGTAGTGGGCCGAGTCGGTCGGTTCGGTGGCCAGCCCGTGCGTGGTCAGGTGGGTTTCGACGCCGCGAGCCAGGGCAGCGGCGACCGTGGCCGGCAGGTCGGCCCCGAGCGCGACGGGCATCAGGTCGAGCAGGCTGCGGCTGGGTCGCCGGTGCCCAGTGTGGGGGTCCCGCGCGCAGAAGCGTTCGCCGTCCCACAGGTCGCGCAGCATCGCCCCGTGGATCCGGTCGGCCTCCCGGGACCAGCGGGTGGCGGGCTCGCCCAGCTCGGTGGCGAGGTCGGCGAGGCAGCGAAGCTGCGAGACCAGGAACGCGGCGAGGTCAGCCGTCTCGAGGACCCGGTTGTCGTCGAAGGTGGTGGCGTTGTCCCAGCCGCTGTCGTTGCCGTGCTGGTAGTGCGGCAGGTCGTGGCCGGGGGCGCGTCGCGCGTCGAGCCAGAACCCGGTCCAGCGGGCGAGCCGGTCGTACGTCTGCGCCAGCGCCGCCCGGTCCGGTGGCTGGGGAAGGCGTCGGCGTAGGTGCCGGAGGGCCCAGCCGTGGATCGGGGGCTTGACGTAGTTGTGCAGGACCTCCGAATGGGTGACCGAGTCGGGGAGGGCGCCGGCCTCGTCCTGGTGGTCGAAGGGCAACTGGAACTGGTGCCAGGCCAGCTCCGGCTCGCCGGCCGCCAGGGCGATCGCGTTGAAGCAGTGGTCCCAGCTCCACACCTTGTCCATCCAGTGCTTGGACATCAGGACGGCCGGCCGGGTGACGAAGCCCGCCGGGGCGACAGTGGCCGACCACAGGACGTACGCGGCCAGTTCGGCGGCCGGGGTCTCCGGGCCGCGCCAGGGCGCTATCGCGTCGACGAACGCGGTGAACTCCGCGAACCGGTCGCGGCACAACTGCTCGAAGGTGGCGGACCCGGCGTACGGGCGGCGGGCGGTGGCGTACTCCTCGATCGCGATCTCCCAGGGCTGGTCCCCGGGAAGGTCAAGGGAGCGCTCGGCGGTGCCGAGCGCCTGCGAGCCGTCGGTCCGCAGCAGCGCGCCGGAAAGCACGGTGACGCGGTAGCGGCGACCGGTCTCGTACGAGGTGAACACGTGTGATCCGTCGACCGGATCGGCGTACAGGTAGGTGCCGCTGAACGGGGTGAGGGTGTGCGCGGCAGCGGCCACCCGCAGGCCGAGCCGGTGGCCCCGGATCCGCAGGGTTTCCGGCCCGTCGTAGACGGCCTCGATCCGGTTGGCCCCGTTGCGCCAGGTCAGCAGCGCGGGCGTGGCTACGACAGTGGTGCCGGCGACCGTGGGAGTGAGTCGCAGTACGGGGTGCAGCCCGGTCTGGTGGGAGACCAGGTGCAGGTCGTCGGCGTACGTCTTCTCGGCTACCACCGGGGAGATGTTGAACCAGGATCCGCGGTAGCTGAACGGGATGTCCTGGATTGCGAACTCCGGACCGGACGGGGCGACGGTCATGGGTGGCGGGTGCCTTTCTGTGGTGCGGGTGGTCAGTCCTCGACCGCCGCGGATGGTCAGTCCTTGACGGCGCCGGCGGTCACGCCCATCGAGACGTACCGCTGGGCCAGGATCAGCAGCACGGCGGCGGGGATCGAGGCGACGACTGCGGTGGCCATGATGGCGTTCCACTGCTGGTTGTTGTTGCCGATGTAGTGGTAGATGCCGAGGGTGATCGGCTGGTAGTCGCCGCCGCCGGCCAGGGTCGAGGCGAAGATGAAGTCCGACCAGGACCACAGGAACGCGAAGAGCGACACCGTGACGATCGAGTTGCGGCTGACCGGCAGCACGACCGACCAGAAGGTCCGCAGCCGACCGGCCCCGTCGACCACGGCGGCCTGGAGCAGCTCGTCGGGGATGCCGGACATGAACGCCGTGAAGATCAGGACAGCGAACGGCACCGCGAGCGTCGTGTCGGCCAGGATCAGGCCGGGCAGCGTGTTGAGGACGCCGAGGGTGAGGTAGATGGCGTAGAAGCCCATCGCCATGATGATCCCCGGGATCATCTGCGCGATCAGCAGCAGGAAACTCAACGCCGGGCCGCCGGGCGGCCGGAGCTTCGCCAGGGCGTAACCGGCGGGGGCGGCCAGCGCCACGGTCAGCACCACAGTGCCGAGGCCGACCAGAAAGCTGGTGCCGAGGTACGGCAGTTGCTGGTCGAGCACCGCCCGGTAGCCGTCCAGGGTGCCGTTGGTGGGGAACAGGTGCGGGGGACTGGCCCGCATGTCCTGGTCCCGGGTGAAGGACACGTTGATCATCCAGTAGACGGGGAAGAGCATCAGCCCGGTCAGCACCAGGCCGACGCCGGTCTTCCACCAGGCCCGAGGCGTCGAGGTGGTCATCGGAGCTGCTGCCTCCGCTCGATCCGGATGTAGACGAGGCCGGCGATCAGGGCCAGCACGATGAGCAGGTTCCCGATGGCCGCGCCCGGGCCGAACTCGGGCAGCAGGTTGCCGAAGCCGAGCCGGTACGACCAGGTGGCGAGCGTTGCCGAGGAGCCGGTCGGGCCGCCCTTCGTCATGATCCAGATGATGTCGAAGACCTTCAGCGTGTAGATCAGCCCCAGCAGCAGCGTGATCAGGGAGACGGGACGCAGCAACGGGAAGGTGATCCCCCAGAACCGTTGCCACCCCGTCGCGCCGTCGAGCGCGGATGCCTCGTACATCTCGGTCGGGATCGCCTGTAGGCCGCTGTAGAGCACCACCAGGTTGAACGGGATGCCGATCCAGACGTTCGCGATGATCACCGAGGTGAGTGACCAGCCCGGCGAGGTGAGCCAGTTGACCGGGTCGATCCCGACGACGCCGAGCGCCGCGTTGACCAGCCCCGAGTCACTGTTGAGCAGCCACGACCAGGTCGACGCCGAGACGATCAGTGGCAGCAGCCACGGCACGAGGATCAGTGCCCGCAGCGTGCGCGACAGCGGGAAGTGCTGGTGGAAGAAGAGGGCCAGGGCCATGCCGATGGTGAACTGGAAGACGAGCGAGGCCGCTGTGAAGACCACTGTGTGCGTCAGCGTCGGCCCGAACGCCGGGTCGGTCAGGACCGTCCGGTAGTTGTCGAGGCCGGCGAAGGGCGCTCCGCCCTGCACGAACGAGCGGACTGTGTACTCGCGCAGGCTCAACTCGACGTTGCGGTAGAGCGGGTAGGCGTAGAAGGCCGCCAGGTAGATGGTCACGGGTGCCAGGAAGCCCCACGCCCACCATCGGCTGGGCCGCCGGGCACGGGACGGGGGAGGCCCGGGTGGGGCGGCGCTCGCCGCCCCACCCTGGTCTCGTACGGCGGTGGAGGTCTCTGTCGTGGAGGGCATGGTGTCGGTTCGGATCGCTTACCTGGTCGTGGCGGCGGTCTGCGCGGCGGCGAGTGCCTCCTGTGGCGACTTCCCGCCGCTGAGGGCCGACTGCACAGCGGTCCACAGCGCTTCGGAGATCTTCGGGTACTTCGTGCCGAGGTCGTCACCGGTGCGGCCCTTGGCTGCCCGGACCGCCTCCACCCAGACCTTGAGCTTGGGGTCCGCGGTGGCCTGTCGCTCCTGTACGGCGGCGACGGGCGCGACGTAGGAGAGCGTGGTGTCGGTGGTGAGGAGGTTGTCGGCGTTGGTCAGGCAGGTGACGAGCTTCTGCGACGTCTCGTACCGGCTGGTCTTCTTCTGCACCGGGATGGAGACGAACTCACCGCCGGTGGGCGCCGGGGCCGGGCCGCCCGCGCTGGCCGGGATGGGGATAGTGCCGTACGAGAAGCCCAGCTTCTCCGCGTTGGCCAACTGCCAGGTGCCGTTCTCGGCGAACGCGTAGTCGCCGGTGGCGAACTCCTGCCAGCTCGTGGTCTGGGTGTTGTTGATGACGGAGTTCGGGGCGTGGCCCTGCTTGAGCCAGTCGGTCCAGACCGTCAGCGCGGACACCGCCTGCGGCGAGTCCAGACTCGTCAGTTGGGCACCCGACCCCCAGAACCAGGGCAGGAACTGGAAGCTGCCCTCCTCGGTGCCGATCGCGGAGAAGGTGATGCCCTTCTTCCCCTTGGCCTTGACCTTGGTCAGTGCCGCGGTCAGTGAGGTCCAGTCCTTGACGGCGGCGGGATCGACGCCGGCGGCGGTGAGCACGTCCTTGTTGTAGTAGAGGGCGAGGGTGTTCGCCCCGATCGGCACCCCGTAGGTCTTGCCGTCGCTCTGGCCGGCGCCGAGCAGGTTCTTCTCCATGGCCGAGACGTCCAGCTTGTTGTCGTCGGTGGTGGTGAGCGCACCGGCTTCGGCCAGAGTCGAGATGACCGGGTTGTCCACGATCAGCACGTCCGGTGAGTTTCCCTGCTGGGCGGCGAGCAGCGCCTTGTTGGTCAGGTCGGTGGTGTCGTAGCCGGTCCGCTCGACCGTCACGCCCGCGGAGGTGCCGCACTTCTTGAGCAGCGCTACCCACTCGGAGTCGTCGGCGAACTGCGGATACGGGTCCCAGACGAGGTAGGCGCCACCGTCGGCGCCACCGTCGCCGGACGACGAACAGGCGCTGCCCGTCACTGTGGCGAGAGCTATCACGGCGACGGCGGCCAGGCGCCGCCGACGACTGAGTCCGGTCATGTGGTGCCTCACTTCAAATCGATCGTCAGGTGGGGTGTGTCGGTTGATCGTCGCGGGTCGGACCAGTCCAACCATGAGGCGAATCGATTCGACGAATCGGTTCGCCCGAAGATAGGTCTGGCCATACCCGGGGGTCAAGGGTCAGTTGGTCGTACCGGGAGGATCG
This sequence comes from Micromonospora sp. NPDC047187, assembly GCF_040643355.1. Taxonomy (NCBI): domain Bacteria; kingdom Bacillati; phylum Actinomycetota; class Actinomycetes; order Micromonosporales; family Micromonosporaceae; genus Micromonospora; species Micromonospora sp. NPDC047187. Next base: position 6,424 of record NZ_JBEYUF010000045.1, on the reverse strand, counting down.
CTGGGCAACGCGGGCGTCACCGCGCCGTCACTTCATTGACATCGTTCAGTTCCCGGTCCTACGATCCGTGCGAATCGATTCGCAAGTGCTGCCCTCCGGAGAGCGTCCCCCGCGCCCCACCAAGGAGCCGCCCGTGAAAACCCCGTCCCGCAGCAGGTCAGGACGAGCCCGCGTGTTCGTGGCCCGACTCGTCGTCGGCCTGCTCGCCGCCGCTGCCGCCGTCACCGTCGTCCCGGCCCCCGCCCAGGCCGCCGACGAGTCGATCAGCGTCAACTTCGCCACCACCAACGGCGCGCCGACCTACCGCGCCTCCGGCTGGATCTACGGCATGACCGAGAACGCCAGCGGTCCGGCCGACCACTTCTACCGGGACGTCAAGTTCCAGTACATGCGCGCCGGCGGCGCGCAGCTCCCGGGCAGTGGCTGGGTCGGCGGAACCTACGACCGGCGCTGGAACTCCACACTCGCCCAGGCGCGTCGTACCACCGCCCTCGGCGGGAAGTTCATTCTCCTGCCGCACGACCTCTGGGGTGCCGACGGCGCCGGAATCTCCCGCTTCCCCGGTGACAACGGAAACTGGACCGACTACGACAACTTCCTGACCCGCCTGATCAGCGACGTCCGGGCGTCCGGGCTGTCGGTGCAGTGGGACATCTGGAACGAACCCAACATCACCATCTTCTGGAACCGGCCGATCCCCCAGTACCTCGAACTGTGGCGGCGGACCTACCAGCGCATCCGGGCGGAGTTCCCCAGCCAGCTCATCGTCGGGCCGAGCTGCGCCTGCGTACCGTCGACCACACACACCTTCTGGAACCAGTACCTGGACTTCGTCCGCTCGACAAACACCGTGCCGGACATCATCAGCTGGCACTCGCTGCCCGGTGACCCGGTCGCGAACGTCGCCGCCGCCAACGCCACCCTCGACCCGCGCGGCATCGCCCACCCGCGTCCGTACCAGATCAACGAGTACGGCGCGCCCGACGAGCAGAACCCGGCCGACGGCGCCTGGTACATCGCGCGCCTGGAACGGGCCCGGGCCGACGGCCTGCGGGCGAACTGGGCCAGCGGCGGCAGCCTGCACAACGACCTCGGCAACCTGTTGATCCGTAACTCGGCCGGCCAGCACCAGCCCAAGGGGGAGTGGTGGAACTACCGCTACTACGCCTCCCAGGTCGGGGAGATCGTCGCGGTGACCCCCAGCCAGTCGTACGACGCGTATGCCACCAAGGCTGCCGGGGTGGCGAAGGTGCTGGTCGGCGGTGGTCGTACCACCGGGAACCTGTCCGTCAACCTGCAACGACTGGACACCACCAGCGGCATCGTGCAGAACAACCAGGTCCGGGTCCTCACCCAACGCATTCCGCACAACGGTGGCGGTGCCGTGGCGGGGCCGGTCACGGTCTCGAACAGCGTGGTCGGGGTGTCGAACAACAACGCCACGGTGACAGTGCCGTACACCAACCAGAGCGACACGTACACCGTCACCCTGCTGCCCCCCTCGGACGGTGGCTTCCAGTCGGTGGCGGTGGCCCAGCACTCTCAGCAGTGCCTGAACAACGCCGGGCTGAGCACCGCGGACGGCAACGTCCAACAGCAGAACTACTGCGACGGCGGTGACCAGCAGCTCTGGAACTTCCGCCCGGTCGCCGGGGTGGCCAACACCTACACCGTGGTCAACCAGCAGAGCGGCAAGTGCCTCGACGTCAGCGGCGTCTCCACCGCCGACGGCGCGGCAGTGCACCAGTGGACCTGCCTGAACGGCCTCAACCAGCAGTTCACGCTGCGTAAGGTCACCTACTCGGGCAACGACTCGCACGACTACCAACTCGTCGCCCGGCACAGTGGCAAGTGCGTCGATGTCAACGCGGTCTCCACGGCGGCTGGCGCGCTGGTCCACCAGTGGACCTGCAGGGCGGCCAATCAGGGCAGCCCGTTGAACCAGACCTGGCGGCTCCTGGGGCGGTAGGCGTCCCGGGGGAGGTGGATGCGCTGGCCGTCCGCCCAACGGCCAGCGCACCACCCCGCTACCGCATTCATTGACACCGATTAATTAAAGGTCATACGATTCGCTGCGAATCGATTCGCCATCGCCGCCACCCCGGTGACGCGTCGACACCCCCACCGCGCCTCCACGACTCCGAGGAGCCACCTCGTGCGAACCCCTTCCCCCACCGGGCCAGGAACAGCCCGTGAACCCGTCCCGAGACGTCATCGCGCCCGACGTCTGACCGCCCTGGCGGCCGCGCTGGTCGGAGTGCTCGTCGGCATCGGCGCCACCCCCGGTGCCACGTCGCCGATCGCCGAGGCCGCCGCCGCCCCGATGGCCGCCGCCGCCATCGCGCCGGGGCAGAGCACCCCGATCGTCGGTACGCCGTCCGGCCGCTGCCTCGAAGTGCCCAACTCCAGCACCACAAACGGCACCCAGACGCAACTCTGGGACTGCAACGGCAGCGCCGGCCAGACCTGGACCTGGACGTCCACCAAGCAGATCCAGGCGTACGGCAACAAGTGCCTGGACGCCTCCGGCCGCGGCACCGCCAACGGCACCCAGGTGATCATCTGGGACTGCAACGGCCAGAACAACCAACAGTGGAACGTCAACAGCAACGGCACCATCACCGGTGTGCAGTCCGGGCTGTGCCTCGACGCCAACGCCGCGGCCACCGCGAACGGCACCAAAATCATCCTCTGGGCCTGTAACGGCGGCACCAACCAGCAGTGGGCCTCGCCGACCACCACCCCGCCACCGACCGACCCGCCGACCGGCGCGCGTCCGTGCGACATCTACGCCTCCGGCGGCACCCCGTGCATCGCGGCGCACAGCACCACGCGGGCGCTCTTCGAGGCGTACGCGGGCAACCTCTACCAGGTCCGACGCTCGTCGGACAACACGACCCGCAACATCGGGCTCACGGGAACCGGCGGCACCGCCAACGCGGCGACGCAGGACTCGTTCTGCGCCGGCACCACCTGCGTGATCACTGTCGTCTTCGACCAGTCCGGGCGCGGCAACGACCTCTGGTACCAGGGGTCGAGCGTCGTTCCGGGCTCCCCGCAGAGCAGGCCGGCGATCGCGACCTCGGAGTCGCTGACAGTGGGCGGCGCCAAGGCGTACTCGCTCTACATCAACCCCGGTAACAGCTACTGGCGCGACGGGCACCTCACCGGCGTGCCGACCGGTGCGGCACCCGAGGGCATGTACATGGTCACCAGCGGCACCCACGTCAACAACGGCTGCTGCTTCGACTACGGCAACAGCGAGACGACGCGCAAGGCCGACGCCGCCGGTGCGATGGACGCCATCAACTTCAGCAAGCAGTGCTGGTTCGGTGGCTGCTCCGGCAGCGGGCCCTGGGTGCAGGCCGACCTCGAGTGGGGTCTCTTCCCCGGTGGCAGCCAGAGCTGGAACCCGAACCAGCGCGCCTTCACCAGCAAGTTCGTCACCGCGACGCTGAAGAACAACGGCACGACCCGGTTCGCCATCAAGGGTAGCGACGCGCAGGCCGGCAGCCTCTACACGCTGTACGACGGCTCGCTCCCGCCGGGCTACAGCCCGATGAAGAAGCAGGGTGCGATCATCCTGGGCAGTGGCGGTGACTGTTGCAAGCCCGACGGCGGCGCGAACCTGAGCGCCGGCACCTTCTACGAGGGGGCCATGGTCGCCGGCTACCCGTCCGACGCGACCGAGGCCGCGGTGCAGGCCAGCATCGTGAGCGCCGGCTACCGCTGATCCTGGCTACGCCGTACGAGTCGTGCGCCGGTCACCATCAGGTGGTGACCGGCGCACGCGCGGGTGGACGTTGATCCGGTCTCAGGCGACGGTGCAGGACGCGCCGTTGAGAGTGAACGAGGATGGTCGGGCGTTGTTACCGGTGTGGGTGGCCTGGAAGCCGAAGCTCACTGAGCCGTTGACGGGGATGCCGCCGTTGTAGGCGACGTTGCGGGCCGTCACCTGCCCCGAGCTGGGCGAGTAGGTGGCGTTCCAGCCCGAGGTGATGGTCTGCCCACCCGGCAGGGTGAAGACCACGGACCAGCCGTTGACGGCGCTGGTGCCGGTGTTCGTGACGGTGATGTTCTCGGTCAGCCCGGTGTTCCAGGCGTTGACGTCGACGGTCACCCGGCAGGCGCCGGAAGCCGGCGGTGGGGTGGTCGGCGGCGGTGTGGTGGGGGGCGGGGTGGTCGGCGGCGGTGTGGTCGGGGGCGGCGTCGTGGGGTCGGTCAGTCCGAAGAACGCGATGGCGGACGCGGCCATGCCGCCGGAGGGCAGGCTGTGCCCGGCCCCCTGGATGCTGTACGCCTCGACCTGGACGGTGCCGCCGCTGTCGGCGTACCGACGCCGGTTCCAGTTGGCCTGGGGTGTGTCTGTGGAGGTGGGTGTCTGGCTCAGCCCGAACACGTTGGTCCACTGCTCGATCGCCTCCTGCAACAGCGAGTACGGCACGAGCGTGTCGTTGGTGCCGTGCCACAGCTGCACGCGCGGGCGGGGCCCGGAGTGGCCGGGGTACGCCTGGCGGACGGCGTCACCCCACTGCTGCGGGGTCCGGTTCATGTTTCCGCCGGTGCACTGGCTGCTGGTGGGCGGGAAGTCCGCCGCGTTGGCGAAGCAGTTGAACGGCACGCCCATGAACGCGGCGCCGGCCTTGAACAGGTCGGGATAGAGCGCCAGCATGTGGTTGGTCATCATGCCGCCGGACGAACTGCCGGTGGCGTAGAGCCGCTCCGGATCGGCCGCGTACTGCTGTTGCACGTACCTGACCATCGAGACGATCGACACCGGGTCGCTGCCGCCGCCCCGTCGCTTGGCGGCGTCCGACCAGACGTCGAAGCAGTTGCCGAAACCGGCCTGTTGGGTGGCGGACGGGTAGATCACGATGTACCCGTGGCGGTCGGCGAGGCTGGCGAACTCGCTCCCGGAGTAGAAGCCGGGGCCGGACCCGCCGCAGCCGTGCATAGCCACCACGACCGCCGGCCGGGCCGGACGGTTGTCCGGCACGTAGACGTGCATGCGCATCCGGCCCGGGTTGTCACCGAAGCTGGTCACCTCGGTCAGTGACGCCGCGTACGCGGGCCCGACAGTGGGGGCCACCAGGCCGGCCGCCACCAGTGACGCGGCCAGGGCGAGTAGCAGTTTCCTTCTGATTCTCAACGGACGACTCCTTCGATTGCCTGTGCAGGCTGGATTGGCCGTGCGAACCGGTCGCGGTGTGCCCGACTCCCGCGGTGATCGCACGATGCCCGCTACCTGTGGCTCGCCCAGCCCGGCTTCGGATGGCGTCGCGTAGCAGTTAGTGTTCTCTCCGGGCCAGGAAGTGTCAATCGAGGATCCTCGATCCATGGTGATGGCTGACTACACGCCGCGAACCCGGGTCGCCCTCCCGTCCGCGGCCATCGTCGCGCTGCTCGAGGAGACCGGCGTGCTACCGGGTGCTCGTGAACGACCAGGGGTCGCGGGCCGCGACTGTGAGCGATAACAGGATTGCCGTCCGGCGTGGCCTGAGCGACGCGGTGGCACGACTCGTCCGCTGGTCGCGCGGTGGTTGAGCACTGTTGCTCTGGGGGTTTGGTACCGGGCGAAACGCGGCGTTCCGGGAGATCGGCGTGAACGACCCGTTACGTCTTGACGAACGGCATGTTATCGCTCACTCTCGATATAGAGGACGATCGTTGCCGTGGCTCACCGGGCGAGCCGCACGGGTCGTGCCTCTGATCACGACGTCCGCAAGGGCATGCGGCCGTCACCTCGGGACCGGCAGTTGCCGGCGACAGCCCTCTCGGACCGCGCGTGCTGATGCCGGGTGGCCAGGAAGACCGTCCCGATCGGTCGCCCCGAGTGAAGTGGCACATCACCACCACCGATGCAACCACTGAAAAGGAACGCCATGAAACCCATGAGAACGATGCTGGCGGCGGCGACAATCGCCGTCGCCCTCACCGCCGCCGGTATGACGGTGGCGCTGGCTCCCGCATCCGGTGCCGGCACGACCCTGAAGGCGGCCGCCGCCGAGAAGGGCCGTTACTTCGGCGCCGCCGTCGCGACCGGCAAGCTCTCCACCGGCGCCTACACGACCATCCTGAACCGTGAGTTCAACAGTGTCGTGGCCGAGAACGAGATGAAGTGGGCATCCAACGAGCCGTCGCAGGGCCAGTTCAACCACTCCGGTGGTGATCGTCTGGTCAGCCATGCGCAGGCCAACGGGATGAGCGTGCGGGGTCATACCCTGCTGTGGCACGCACAGCAGCCGGGCTGGGCGCAGGGCATGTCCGGCACCGCGTTGCGGAACGCGGCGATCAACCACGTCACGCAGGTCGCGACGCACTACCGGGGCAAGATCCACTCGTGGGATGTGGTGAACGAGGCGTTCGCCGACGGTGGTAGCGGTGGGCGTCGTGACTCGAACCTGCAGCGCACCGGCAACGACTG
>NZ_JBEYUF010000044.1:0-23659 GCF_040643355.1 Micromonospora sp. NPDC047187 | reverse complement strand
AGCGCGAGCAGGCTGACCGGCACACCGGGCAGCACCGCGCGGCCGTACCGGCGCACTGTCGTGCGCGCCGACGGCCAACTGCCGGTACGCGTCCAGTCGTGCACCGCCGCGCTGGCCGTGCCCGCCGCCGCGGCGGCGGTGAGCAGGGGCACCGCCGCGAGGGTCAGCAGGATGCCCAGCAGTGCCAGGTCGGCGGCGTCGCGAGCGACGTCGCGCCAGTCCCGCCGCCCGCCGGGGTCCGGAGGTTCAGCCCTTGATGCCACTGGTGTTGATCCCCTCGACGAGCATCCGCTGGAACGCGACGAAGAACAGGAAGACCGGCAGCAGCGAGAGCACCGACATGGCGAACATCGGGCCGACCGCGCTCTGGCTGGTCGAGTCGATGAACAGCGTCAGCGCGACCGGAACTGTGTAGTCCTCCAGTTGGGACAGGAAGACCAACTGGCGGAAGAAGTCGTTCCAGGTCCAGATGAACGAGAAGATCGCCGTGGTGACCAGCGCCGGGCGGCTCAGCGGCAGGATGATGTGCCGGAAGATGCCGAACGGACCGGCGCCGTCGATGCGGGCCGCCTCGTCCAGCTCCCGGGGGACGCCCCGCATGAACTGCACCATGAGGAAGACGAAGAACGCCTCGGTGGCCAGGAACTGCGGAATGAGCAGCGGCAGGTACGGCCAGTCACCGCCGACCAGCCCGAGCGTGCGGAACAGGATGTACTGCGGAACGATCAGCACGTGCTGGGGCAGCAGCAGCGTGCCGATCATGACGGCGAACCACATGCCGCGCAGCCGGAACCGCAGCCGGGCGAAGGCGTACGCGGCCAGCAGGCAGGAGAGCCCGTTGCCGATGACGGTGAGCAGGCTGACCATGGCGCTGTTGAGGAAGAACCGGCCGAAGCTGACGTCGAAGTTGGACCACCCGGCGGTGTAGTTGCCAGGGGTGAAACGCTCGGGCAGCAGCCCGACGTTGTTGACGATCTCCTCCTGGGACTTCAGCGAGGTGCCCACCATCCAGATCAGCGGGTAGAGCACCACGGCGACGATCGCCACCAGGATCAGCAGCCGCAGCACGGGCCGTCCGCCGGGTCGTCGACGCGCGTTCGGCGGCGCTGCGGTCGTCGGGGTCACCGTCACCATCACCGGTCCTCCCCGTCGGAGTAGTGCACCCAGAACCGTCCGGTGCTGAAGAAGATCGCGGTGATGACCGCGATGGCGAGCAGGAACACCCAGGCCATCGCCGAGGCGTAGCCCATGTTGAGGTCGGTGAAGCCGGTGATGTAGAGGTTCAGCGTGTACATGAGGGTGGAGTCGACCGGGCCACCGGTGCCGTTGCTGAGCACGAACGCGGCGGTGAAGCCCTGGAAGCCGTTGATGGTCTCCAACACCAGGTTGAAGAAGATGACCGGGGAGAGCATCGGCAGGGTGACGTTGCGGAACTGGCGGAACCGGCCGGCCCCGTCGACCGACGCGGCCTCGTACAGCTCGGTGGGCACCTGCTTGAGCCCGGCCAGGAAGATCACCATCGGTGCGCCGAACTGCCAGATGGCCAGCACCATCAGTGTTTCGAGGGCCCAGTCGGGGTCGTTGACCCACGGTTTGCCGGTGATGCCGAAAAGGCTCAGCAGCGAGTTGAACGCGCCGTCGCGGTTGAACATGTTGACCCAGACGATGGCCAGCGCGACGCTGCCGCCGAGCAGGGACGGCAGGTAGAACAGCCCGCGGAACAGCCCGACGCCGCGCCAGGCGCGGTTGAGCAGCAGCGCCACGCCGAGCGCCGCGGCCAGCTTCAGCGGTACGGCGATCAGCGCGAAGGTCAGGGTGACCCGCACCGCGTGCCAGTACGACGGGTCGGCGGTGAACATGCGTTCGTAGTTGGCCAGCCCCACCCACTCCACCTCGGAGAAGGGGGTGAGGATGTCGTAGTTGGTGAAGCTCAGGTAGAGCGACAGCAGCATGGGGATCGCCGTGACACCCATCAGGCCGATGAGCCACGGCGACAGGAAGACGTACCCCGCCAGACCTTCGCTGTGCCGGAAGCGTCCGGGCCCACGCCACTGCGCGTGGGCCCGGTCGGATCCGGGGCCGCGTCGGGTCGGGTCGGGTGCCGTGGTCAACGCCACGAACAGCTCCTCTCCTCGCCTCGCGGCGCGGTCAGGCGATGGCGGACTTGCACGCCTCGATGAACTGGGCGGCGGCCTCGGCGGGGGTGGCCCGGCCGTACTGCGCGTTCTCGGCGGCCTTGATCAGCTCGGACTTCACCTTGCTGTGGCCCTTGATGGGCACCTGCGGTGACTTGCCGAACTTCTGGGTCAGCTCCGCCTCGACGGCGATGGACTGCTTCATGGCGGGGTCGGTGGTGTCGTCGCTGACCACGCGACGCAGGTCCAGGTTGGACGGCAGACCGCGGTCGGTGCCGAGCAGCTTGACCGCCTCCTGGTCGTTGTTCAGGAAGTTGATCACGTCGACCGCGACGTCCTTGTTCTTGCTGCCCTTGAACACCGACCAGTACATCGAGGCACGGGCCCACTGCGCGCTCGGATCACCGGGGTAGGCGATCACGCCCAGCTCGTCCTTGGTGTTCTTCTTCAGGTCCGGCATCTGGTTGGCCCAGACCCAGGAGGTCGCCGACTTGCCGGTGACCACCAGCTGCTTGGTGACGTCGCTGGAGTTGCCCTCGTGGATGACGTCGGCGCTCGGGGTGGCCTTGCGGTCCCGGGCGCCCTTCCACAGGTCGAACCACTTGGTCACGTCCTCGGCGGCGAAGCCCAGCTCCTTGCCCTGGTAGAGGTCCTTGCCCTGTTGGCGCAGCCAGACCCAGAACGCCTTGTAGTCGGCGCTCGGGTCCTGCGTGCCGGGCACCTTGGTCTTGGCGGTGACCTGCTCGGCCCAGGCGATGTGCTCCTCCCACGACATTCCGGTGGTCGGCTCGGGCAGGTCGTTAGTGGTCAACAGCGTCTTGTTGTAGACCAGGCCCTGGGTGTTCTCCCCGGCGGCCAGACCGGCGAGCTTGCCGTCGACCACGCCGTACTGCCAGAGGCTCTCGGGGAACTTGGAGGTGTCCAGTTTTCCGGACTCCTGATACGAGGTCAGGTCGAGCGTGGTGTTGCGGGCCGCGTACTCGGCCAGGTAGTTGTCGTCGATCTGGAACAGGTCCGGCGGGTTGCCGCCGGCGGTGAGGGTGGCCAGCTTGTCGAAGTAGCCCTGGTTGGCCTGCCAGGTCTTCTCGAACGTCACGTTCGGATGCTTCTTGGTGTAGAGAGCCAGGGCGTCCTCGGTCAGTTTGGCCCGGGCGTCGCCGCCCCACCAGAAGATGGAGAGCTTGACCGGCGCGTTCGGGTCGGCGGCGCCGCCGTCGTCGTCTCCGCAGGCGGCGGCGCCGAACATCAGCGGTGCGGCGACTGTCACGGCGAGCAGGCCACGTAGCAGGCGCCGCCGAGGCAGAGGGGTACGGTGGGCGCGCCCGACGGGCGCGTCAGTGGTGGGGGGCGTTGCGGGGTGCATGTGCGCTCACTCCTCGGCATTAGGAGGCGACGGCGTCACCGGTGGCAGCAGTCGGGATGCCCGGGTCCGCAGGGCAATGCGGGCCCGGGCCACGTGGTGCGGCCAGGGGACGTGCCGGTCGGGCGTACGGGCCCGGGCCGGTCGAGTCGCGGATGACCAGGTCGGTCTGGAGCATTACCTGTGCGGTGGTACGACGGACGCCGAGCGCCGTGCCGGCACCGGACCCCCGCGCACCGCGCGGTGACTCGATGTCCTGTTGCAGCAGCATGTCGACGGCCGTCCGGCCGGCGGCCCCGGTGGGTGTGGCCACCGTCGTCAGTTTGGGGCGGGTCAGCCGGCTCAGGGTGATGTCGTCGACCCCGACGACGCTCACCTCCTGCGGCACCCGGACCCCGAGCGCGTCCAGCCCTTCGATGAGGCCGATCGCCATCAGGTCGTTGTAGGCGAGCACTGCCGACACGCCACTGCGTCGCACCTGCTCGGCGACGGCGGAGCCGCCGACCTCGGTGGGCGCGTTGGGGCCGAGCATGGTCAGCTCCGCGCCACCGGCTCGGGCGGCCGCCCCGGCGGCACGGCGCATCTCCCGGTTGGTCCACGAACTGCGCGGGCCACCGAGCAGGGCGATGCTGCGGTGCCCCAGGCCGACCAGGTGCTCGATCGCCGAGCGGGCGCCCTGCCCGACGTCCATCAGCACGCAGGGCAGGCCGGTCACCTGGCGGTTCACCACGACCAGTGGCACCTCGCGGCTGAGCTGCTCGATCAGGCTGTTGCTCATCCGAGGGCTGCACAGCAGCACCCCGTCCACCTGCTTGGCCAGCGCGTGGACCAACTCTTCCTCGGCGGTCGGGTCCTCGTTGGTGTCGGCCACGAAGACGTGGTAGTCGCGGTGCCGGGCCTGACTCTCCGCCGCCTTGATCAGCGGCGGGAAGAACGGGTTCGCGATATCCGCGATGATCAGCCCGATGTTGTGCGTCCTCCCGGTGATCAGGGCCCGGGCGGCGCGGTTGGGCCGATAGCCCAGATCCTCCGCGCAGGCCAGCACCCGGACCCGGGTCTCGGGGTTGACCAGGTGTGGAGCGGAGAAGGTGCGCGACACGGTGGAGATGTGCACACCGGACGCCCGGGCGACGTCCCGGATGGTGACTGGCACGGCGGCCCCTTCGTCCGATGTGGTGGCGGTCACGCAGGTGTGGCCCATTAATGCAAACGGTTGCGCCAGTGTCAACGGTCAATGATTACGGCTTCGTTGCACCCACACTCCCCTTGGTGACCTGTGGCCTCTCAAACGCTGACAAATGACGCCGATCCCGCTGTCGTCGTTGACGCGAACGGATCGATCGTGATTACTTCATTGCAAACCTTTGCAGCACCACGGGAGGCGACCGCATGTCACCGAGAGCCGCCGGGCGAGCCCGGTACGCCGTCGTGGGCACCGGCGCGCGGGCCGAGATGTTCGTCCGGGCGCTGGTGCTCGACCACGCCGACACCACCGAGCTGGTCGCCTTCGCCGACGTCAACCAGGCCCGAATGGACGCCCACAACCGCTGGCTGGGCGAGTTGGGCCACCGCCCGGTGCCCACGTACCCGGCCGGCGACTTCAAGGCAATGCTGGACTCCGAGCGCGTCGACGTCGTCCTGGTCACCAGCGTGGACGTCACCCACGACGAGTACGTGGTGGCCGCGCTGCGCGCCGGCCGGGAGGTCGTCACCGAGAAACCGATGACAGTGGACGTGGCCCGCTGCCGGCGGATCCTAAACACTGTCACCGAGACCGGTGGGCGGGTGACTGTCGCCTTCAACTACCGCTACAACCCGCTGCACGAACAGGTTCGCCGGCTGCTCGCCGAGGGCGCGGTCGGCGAGATCGGCTCGGTGCACTTCGAGTGGTTGCTCGACGTCCGCCACGGCGCCGACTACTTCCGCCGCTGGCACCGCGACAAGGCCACCTCCGGCGGGCTGATGGTGCACAAGGCCAGCCACCACTTCGACCTGGTCAACTGGTGGCTGGCCGCCACGCCCGTCGAGGTGTACGCCGCCGGCCGACTCTTCTTCTACGGCGAGGACGGTCGCCGGCACGGTTACGCCCGCGACTACGACCGGGCACACGGCTCCCCCGCCGCCGCCGACGACCCGTTCGCACTGCGGCTGGACGCGCACCCCCGGCTGCGCGAGTTGTACCTCGACGCCGAGGCCGAGGACGGCTACCAGCGCGACCGCAACGTCTTCGCCCCCGGGGTGAGCATCGAGGACGACATGGCGGTGCTGGCCCGCTACTCCACCGGCGCCACCATGACCTACCACCTCACCGCGTACGCGCCCTGGGAGGGCTACCGGGTGATGGTCAACGGCAGCCGCGGCCGACTGGAGCTGGACGTGGCAGAGAACGACTTCGTCGACCGGGGCACCGCCGGCGCGGTCAAGGGCGCCGCCCTGCACGGCGCCGAGGCGCCGGCCGAGGGCGGTGGTGCGACGCTTACCCTGCGCCCGTTCTGGGCCCCGCCCCGGCAGATCCCGGTGGAGGGTCGTAGTCGGCACGGGCACGGCGGCGCGGACGCCCGGATGACCGGGGTGCTCCTCGGCGGTCAACCCGACCCGTTGGGCCGCGCCGCGACCGCCGACGACGGCGCGTTGGCACTGCTCACCGGTCTGGCCGCCAACCGGTCCTTCGAGACCGGCCAACCCGTCCGCGTCGCCGACCTGCTCACCCCCCGCTGACACAGGAGACGAGGAGCCCCACTCCGTGCCCACGTTCGACCACACCGACCTGCTCCTGCCGCCCGAGCCGGGCCTGCGCGCGCTGGCCCGGGAGCTGTACGCCCTGGCGGCGGAGCAGCCCATCATCTCGCCGCACGGGCACGTCGACCCGGCCCTGCTCGCCGAGGACCGCCCCTTCCCGGACCCGGCGCAGTTGCTCATCGTGCCCGACCACTACCTGACCCGGATGCTGCTCAGTCAGGGCGTACCCCCGTCGGATCTGGGGGTGCCCACCCGCGACGGCAGCCCGGTGGAGACCGACGGCCGGGTGATCTGGCGACGCTTCGCCGCGCACTGGCACCTGTTCCGGGGCACCCCGTCGCGACTCTGGCTGGAGCAGACCTTCCGCACCGTGTTCGGGGTGCACACCCCGCTTCGCCCGAACACCGCCGACGCCCTCTACGACGAGATCGCGGCCCGGCTCGCCGAGCCGGACTTCCGGCCCCGGGCGCTGTTCGAGCGGTTCAACATCGAGGTCCTCGCCACCACCGAGTCGCCGTTGGACGACCTCGCGCAGCACGCCAAGCTCGCCGCCGACGGGTGGGGTGGGCCGGGCGGCCGGGTGGTCACCACGTTCCGCCCGGACGACGTGGTGGACATGGAGTTCGAGGGCTGGTCGGCAAACGTGGACCGTCTCGGCGACCGGGCCGGTGAGGACACCGGCACGTACGCCGGCTACCTGGCGGCGCTGCGGGCCCGGCGCGCCGCGTTCATCGCCGCCGGCGCCACCTCCTCCGACCACGGCCACCCCACCGCGCGCACCCTGGACCTGACGCCGGCCGAGGCCGAGCGGCTGTACGACCGGGGCCGGCGCGGCGAGGCCGACGCCGCCGACGCGGAGGCGTTCCGGGCGCACATGCTCGTGGAGTTCGCCCGGATGTCGCTCGACGACGGCCTGGTCATGCAGCTGCACCCCGGCGCGGTGCGCAACCACAACCGGTGGTTGCACGCCCGGCACGGCCGCGACGTCGGCGGCGACATCCCGCAGGCCACCGAGTACGTGCACGCGCTCGCCCCGCTGCTGGAACGCTACGGCAACGACCCCCGGCTGCGACTGGTGCTCTACACCCTCGACGAGGACACCTTCACCCGCGAGCTGGCGCCCCTCGCGGGCGGGTACGCCGCGTTGCTGCTCGGCGCGCCCTGGTGGTTCCTGGACTCCCCGGAGGTGCTGCGCCGGTTCCGGGAGACGGTGACCGAGAGCGCCGGCTTCTACAACACCACCGGGTTCGTCGACGACACCCGGGCGTTCTGTTCCCTTCCGGTACGCCACGACGTGGCCCGCCGGGTGGACGCCGGCTTCCTGGCCCGGCTCGTCGCCGAGCACCGGCTACCGATGGACGAGGCCGCCGAGACCATCGTCGACCTGGCGTACCGGCTGCCCAAGCGGGTCTTCAACTTCGGAGGACAGGCTCAATGACCGTCACCATCACCTCCGTCGAGGTGCACGACGTGCGGTTCCCCACCGCCGCCCGGGGCGACGGCTCCGACGCGATCAACCGGGGTGACTACTCGGCGACGTACGTGGAGCTGGGCACCGACGCCGGCCCGACCGGCGCCGGGTTCACCTTCACCAACGGTCGCGGCAACGAGATCACCTGCGCGGCGGTGCGTGCCCTGGCCCACCACGTCCAGGGCCGCACCATCGAGGAGATCACCGCCGAGCCGGTGGCGTTCTGGCGCTCGCTCAGCGCCGACGTGCAGCTGCGCTGGCTGGGCCCGGAGAAGGGCGTCATCCACATGGCGACCGGCGCGCTGGTCAACGCGGTGTGGGACCTGCGGGCCACCCTGGCCGGCAAGCCGATGTGGCGTTTCCTCGCCGACCTGCCCACCGACGACCTCGTGGCCAGCGTCGACTTCAAGCACATCACCGACGCGCTCACCCCGGACGAGGCAGCCGCCATCCTCGACAAGGGACGCGACGGGTTGGCCGACCGGTTGGCCACCCTCGAACGTGACGGTTTCCCGTCGTACACCACCTCGGTCGGGTGGCTCGGCTATCCCGACGACAAGGTGCGGGCGCTGACCCGGCAGGCGTACGCCGACGGCTGGCGGGCGATGAAGATGAAGGTCGGCGGCCCGCTCGCCGACGATCTGCGGCGGGCCCGGATCATCCGGGAGGAGATCGGCCCGGACGCGCTGTTGATGATGGACGCCAACCAGGTCTGGGACGTCGACGAGGCGATCACCGCGATGGAGGCGCTGGCCGAGGTGGACCCGTACTGGATCGAGGAGCCCACCCACGCCGACGACATCCTCGGGCACGCCCGGATCGCCCGCGCGGTGACCGAGTTGACCGCCGGCCGCTGCCGGGTGGCCACCGGTGAGGTGGCCGCCAACCGAGTGATCTTCAAGCAGTTGCTCCAGGCCGAGGCGATCGGGGTGATGCAGGTCGACGCCTGCCGGGTCGGCGGCGTCAACGAGGTCCTGGCCGAGCTGCTGCTGGCGGCGAAGTTCGGCGTGCCGGTCTGCCCGCACGCCGGCGGCGTGGGCCTCTGCGAGTACGTCCAGCACCTGGCGATCTTCGACTACCTGCGGGTGGGCACCGGTCTGGACGGTCGGATGATCGAGTACGTCGACCATCTGCACGAACACTTCGTCGACCCGGTGCGGACCCGCGGTGGCCGCTACCTGCTGCCCGAACGGCCTGGTTACAGCGCCACCATGAAGTCCGCGTCGATCGCCGAGTTCCGCTTCCCGGACGGTCCGGCATGGCGGTGACCGTCGGGGCCTCCCGGCTCGGCATGGGCATGCTGCGCCGGCTGCCCGCCGAGGCCCGCCCGCTGATCCGGCCGGGCACCGTGCCGACCGGCGTCGTACACCTGGGGTTGGGCGCGTTCCACCGGGCTCACCAGGCCGTCTTCACCGAGGCGGCGGTCGGCGCGGCCGGGGGTGACTGGGGCATCGTGGCCGTCGCCCCGCGCAGCACCGCAGTGGTGGAGGCGATCGCCGCGCAGGACAACCTGTTCAGCGTCAGCGCCCTCTCCGCGGCCGGCAGCTCCACCCGGGTGGTGGGCGCCCTGAGCGGTGTCCGGCACGCGCCCAGCGACCCGGACGCCGTGGTGGCGTTGCTCGCCGACCCGGCGATCCGCGTGGTGACCCTGACCGTCACCGAGAAGGCGTACCAACTCGACCCGGTGACCGGCCGACTGTCCCCGGACTCGGCGCTCGCCGCGGACCTGGCCGGCGGCGCGGCGCCGACCACGGTGCCGGGGCTGCTGCTGCGCGGGCTGGCCGCCCGGGCCGCCGCGGACGCCGGGCCGGTGGCCCTGGTGAGCTGCGACAACCTGCCGGCCAACGGTCGACGACTGCGCGGCATGCTCGACCAGGCGGTCGGTCGGGCCGGCGGGGTGCCCGCCGGGCTGGTCGAGTGGGTGGCCGACAACGTCACCTGCCCGGGCACCATGGTGGACCGGATCGTGCCGGCCAGCACCCCGGAGACGATCGAGGCGGCCCGGCTGGCGCTCGGCGTGACCGACCTGGCCGCGGTGGCCGCCGAGCCGTACGCGCAGTGGGTGATCGAGGACGACTTCCCCGGCGGTCGGCCCGGCTGGGAGTTCGCCGGGGCGGTGCTCACCGACGACGCCGGCCCGTGGGAGCGGTTGAAGCTGCGTGCCCTCAACGGGGTGCACTCCGCCATCGCGTACCTCGGAGCGTTGGCCGGTCGGGAGACGATCGCCGACGCGTTGGAGATCCCGCACCTGCGTGACGTGCTGCGCCGGCTGATCGCCGAGGACGTGGCGGCCAGCTTCACTCCACCGGACGGGGTGCTGGTGGTCGACTACGGCGAGCAGGCCCTCGCCCGGTTCGGTAACCCGGCGATCCACCACCGCACCCTCCAGGTGGCGATCGACGGCTCCCAGAAGCTTCCGCAGCGCGTCCTGCACACCATCGCCGACCTGCGCGCGACCGGGCGGTCCGCGCGCTGGGGCGCGCTGGTCGTGGCGTCCTGGTTGCGCTTCGCGCTGGGGTACGCCGACGACGGCCGGCCGTTGCCGTTCCAGGACCCACTGGCCGGGCCGATCCGGGCCGCGCTGGACGCCGGGGCGCAGAGCCCTGCGGGCGCTGTCGACGCGGTCTTCGGGCTGCGCGACGTCATCCCGATGGAGGTGGCCGAGGACGACGAGGTCCGCGCCGACGTGATCGCCTGGCTGACCGCCTTGGAGCGGCACGGCGTCGAGGCCACCCTGGCCGGTGCCCGGTGACCGGGTCCACCCGGACCGGTCGGCGGTGAGCGGGGCAACCCCACCGCCACGGGTGGCGGTGATCGGGGCGAACGGGCACGGTCGCTGGCACCGGCGGGTGATCGCGCCCCTGCACGCCGCCGGTCGGCTGCGGTTGGTCGCCCTGGTCGACGTCCGACCGGTGGAGGACGACCCGGCCGCACCGGTGCCGCCCGGGGTGGCGGTGTTCACCGACCACCGGGCGATGCTCGCCGCCACCCGACCGGAGGTGGTGGTGATCTGCACGCCGCCGCACACCCACCTGGCGATCGCCCGCGACGCCCTGGCCACCGGCGCGGACCTGCTGCTGGAGAAGCCGCCGGTGCTGTCGTTGGCCGAGCACGAGGAGTTGACCTGGGCCCTCACCGCCGCCGGTCGGGTGGCCCAGGTCGGCTTCCAGGCGCTCGGTTCGGCGGCCCTCACCGCGCTGACCGACGCGCTGGCCGCCGGCCGGTTGGGCACTGTCACCGGCATCTCCACCATCGCCGCCTGGCAACGGCCGGATGCCTACTACGCCCGCTCCCCCTGGGCCGGTCGACGGAGTGTGGACGGCCGGCCGGTGCTGGACGGCGCGCTCGTCAACCCGCTCGCGCACGCGGTCATGCAGTGCCTGGCGATCGCCGAGGCGCTCGCCGGGGCGACACCGTGGCCGGTGGCGATCGAGGTGGAGCGCTACCGGGTCCGACCGATCGAGGTGGAGGACACCGCAGTGCTGCGGGTCCGGTTCCGCGCCGGGCCGCCGGTGCTGGTGGCGGTGACCCTGGCCGCCGAGGAGTTCGTGGCGGGCGAGGTGGTGGTGACCGGTACGGCGGGGCAGGCGGTGCTGGAGTACCCGACCGACCGGCTGCGCCTGCCCGGGGACGTGGTGACCCGCCGGGTGCCGGGGCGGCTGGGGCTGCTGGAGAACCTGCTCGCCCACCGGGTCGACCCGGTGGGCGTGCCACTGATCGCACCGCTGGCCCGTACCGCGCCGTTCACGGCGCTGCTGGACGCGTTGCGGCCGGCGCCGGAGCCCCGGCTGCTCGACGGCGAACTGGTGACCACCCTCGGCGAGGGCGGGGAGCGGGTCCGCCACCTGCGGGGCGTCGTCGACGTGTTGCGCCGGGCCGCCGATCGGGGGGCGTTGCCGAGCGAACTGGGGGTGCCGTGGGCGTCCGGCGCGTACCGCGCCGAGCTGGCCGGATAGCGACAGGCACCACCTGGGACGGACCTCCACCACAAACGAATGGAGTGAGTCGATGCGCAGAATCCTCGGCGGCGCCACAGTGGTCGCCCTTCTCCTCGGCGCCACCCCGGCCGCCGCCGCTGCCCGCCCGGACGTCCCGTCCGCCGACCGGCTCTCCTGGTTGGCCGACCGCCTCGGCCGGCAGACGCTGCCCGAGCGGGACGGTTGGGCGGCCGACGGCCCCGGCACCACGGGCGGCTCGGCGGCCACCCCCGAACGGACCCGGGTGGTCCACGACCGGGCGGGGCTGGTCGCCGCGCTGGGCGGCGACAACGCCGGCAACGCCGCCGACGCCACCCCGAAGCTCATCTACGTCGACGGCGCCGTCGACGGCTTCGAAGGACCCGGCGGTACGCCGCTGAGCTGCGCCGACCTGGCCGACCCGGCCTACCGGTTGGACGCCTACCTGGCCGCGTACGACCCGGCGGTGTGGGGGCGGGTGCCGCCGAGCGGGCCGCTGGAGGAGGCTCGGGTGCGCTCGGTGGCCAACCAGACCCGGCAGACCCAGATCAACGTCGGACCGAACACCACTATCGTCGGGCTGCGCGGCGCTCGACTGACCGGGCTCACCCTCATGATCGACCGGGCGTCGAACGTCATCGTGCGCAATCTGACCCTCGTCGACGCCCGGGACTGCTTCCCCGCCTGGTCGCCGACCGACGGCGAGGCCGGCAACTGGAACAGCCAGTACGACCAGATCTCGGTACGCCGCAGCGAGAACGTCTGGGTCGACCACAACACCTTCACCGACGGCGACAACCCGGACAGCGCCCAACCGGTGTACTTCGGTCGGCCGTACCAGGTGCACGACGGGTCGCTGGACGTCACACACACCGCCAGCCTGGTCACCGCCTCCTGGAACCGCTTCACGGGTCGGGACAAGCTGTTGTTGATCGGCTCGTCCAACACCGTCGGCCCGGATGTGAGCCGGCTGAATGTCACACTGCACCACAACCTTTTCGACGGCGTCCTGCAACGGCTGCCCCGGGTGCGTTTCGGTCAGGTCGACGTCTACAACAACCACTACCGACTCGGTGGGGAGGACTTCCAGTACGCGCTCGGCGTCGGTGTCCAGTCGGCGATCCACGCGCAGAACAACTTCTTCACACTGGACGCGGCGGTCGACCCGGCGGACCTGCTCTACGACTGGGGCGGCACTGCGGTGACCGAGCGAGGCTCCTGGGTCCGCCAGGGCGGCGGGGCGGCCCGACCGGTCGACCTGCTGGGGGCGTACAACGCGACGCATGACCCCGACCTGGCCGCGGACGCGGGCTGGACGCCGACCCTGCGCCGCGACCCCGTGCTGCCGGCGCCGTTGGTCCCCCTCCTGGTGGGCCTGCTCGCCGGCGCCGACCGGCTGCCCGTCTGACGGCTCGGCGCGCCCGCGACTCGCGGTCGGGTCGGCGACGTACGGGCTCATCGATGTGGTGAAGATCGGCTATAAGTGACGCATGGACTTCCCGCCGCACCTGGGCAGCATGCCGATGCACGCGATCACCGAGATCCACGGCGAACCGGGCCTGCTGGAACGTTTCCGGTTGGAGGTCCAGCAGTTCGACGACGCCGCCCGGGCGCGGTTGACCGCCGCGCTCGACCTCGCCGCCGAACTGCACCGCGACGATCGACGCGTCCGTGAGCCGTACCTGAACCACCTGCTGCGGGTGGCGATCAGGCTGATGCACCACTACCAGGTGCGGGACGTGGACGTGATCGTCGCCGGTCTGCTGCACGACGCGGTGGAGGACCATCCGGTCGAGCTGGCCGACGGCGATCCGGGCGCCGACCCGACCGGGGCCGCGCTGGCCGCGCTCGCCGCGCGGTTCGGGCAACGGGTGGCCACCCTGGTCGCCGCTGTCACCAATCCGGTGTACGACCCCGACCGGGACCGCAACGCGCAGTACCGGGAGCATCTGGCGGTCAGCCTGGACCGGGAGCCCTGGGCCCGGGTGATCAAGGTGTCGGACTTCACCGACAACGGGGTGGGCGTAATCCACACGGTCGGGCCGAAGGTGATCTCGTCGGCCCGGAAGTACCGGCCGCTGGTGCCGCTGTTCCGGGACCTGATCGGCCGGCCGGACACCCCGTTGTCGCCTGCGGTGAAGCGGCACATCTTCGGCCAGCTGGACCTTGCCGAGGAGCGGTTCAGCGCCATCCTGGACCAGCCCGCCCCGAACTGACCCGGTCCCGGATCACCCGACCGGGTTCCGTGACAAGTTCTCAGATCTGCCAGGAAGCCTCGGGCATTACGGTTGGTTTGCGCCAGATGAGAGGAAATGCCCCTCTCGGTTCATCTTTCGGGCGTGTCACCAATCGAGAGGATTTGGACGATGCGCGACCTTTCCCGTCGTGATCTGCTCAGGGCGACCGCCGTCGGCGCCGGAGCGGTCGCTATCCCGAGCGTGATCGCCGGCAGCTCGGCGGTCGCGGCCGACGGTCCCGGGTGGGCTTCCGACACGAAGTTCCCGCCGGCACAGCTGACCGGCCGGATCGTCCGCCCGCAGAGCCCCAACTACGCGGAGGCCAGCCTCGGCTGGGACGAGCTGTTCGTGCACTACCCGCTGGTCATCGTCTTCGCTCAGGAGACCCGGGACGTGGTCAACGCGCTCACCTGGGCGCGGCAGCACGACGTCGCGCTGCGGGTACGCAGTGGCCGGCACAACCTGGAGGGCTGGTCGAACGTCGACAACGGCATCGTGATCGACGTCAGCGAGCTGAAGGACGTCCACATCGACACCGCCACCCGCACGGCGAAGGTCGGCGCGGGGCTCACCCAGTCGGAGGCGGTGACCGCCCTCGGGGAGCACGACCTCGCGGCGACGACGGGCACGGAGGGGACCGTGGGCCTCTCCGGCGCCACCCTCGGCGGCGGCTTGGGCTTCCTCACCCGCTACCTCGGGATGGCCTGCGACAACCTGATCGGCGCGGAGATCGTCGTGGCGGCGGGCGCCGACGGGGCGAAGGTGCTCGAGGTGGACCCGTGGAACTACCCGGACCTGCTCTGGGCGCTGCGCGGGGCGGGCAACGGCAACTTCGGGATCGTCACCTCCCTGACCTACAAGGTCGCTCCGGTCACCAGCGTCGCGTACCTGCAGGTGACCTGGCCCGGTCTCGGCGACCTGCACGAGGTCTTCGACACCTGGCAGCGCGTCGCACCCTTCACCGACCCGCGTCTCGGCAGCCAGCTCGAGGTCCACCCGACCGAGATCCTGTTCTTCGCGGTGCTGGCGGACGGATCCGAGGCGGAGGCCAGGAAGCTGCTGGCGCCGATCCTGTCGATCGGCAACCCCACTGTCACGGTGCAGACCGGCAACTGGGGCGACGTCTACGCCGGCTTCCAGACCCCGAACGAGGACGACCCGGCGAAATGGAAGTTCTTCTCCCAGTTCACCCGCGAGCCGTTTCCGGAGAAGGCGGTCAGCATCGTCCGCGAGTTCATGGAGAAGGCGCCCTCGCCCGACAGCAACTTCTTCACCCAGGCCTTCGGCCGGGGGGCGCAACGGCAGGAGCCCTTTGGCGGCTCGGCGTTCCCGCACCGCGACGCGCTCTTCTACTCGGAGCCCGGCGCGGGCTGGGGCAAACGCGGCGAGCCCGACAGCGACGATGCCATCACCCCGATCGCCCAGACCTGGATCGCCGAGTTCAGCCAGGCGCTGCGGCCCTACGTGGACGGCGCCTACGTCAACGTGCCGAACATCGGCATGGCCGAGTGGGAGAAGGCCTACTGGGGGCGCAACTTCCCCCGGCTGCGCAAGATCAAGGCCAAGTACGACCCGCACAACGTCTTCCAGTACGAGCAGAGCATCCCGCCCGCGACGCACTGACCCGGACGACCGGCGGTGCGGGTGACACCGACCCGCACCGCCGGGCACCGCCACCGACGGCGGGTTCGACTCACCGGTCAGGACGGCGCGGCCTCGTCGAGGACGATGCGCAACGGGTGCGGGGCGCTGGTGGCGAGGTCGCCGAGCACGGCGAGCAGCAGACCGCGCTGATCGGAGCGCTCATCGACGAGCAGTTGGCCGGCGTCGGTGATCAGCACTGTGAGCGGGCCGGCGTCGAGCCGGTCCCGGAGCACGTCGGAGAGGGAGTCCCAGGTGTCCCCCAGGTACGCCGGCAGGGCCAGTACGGCGGCGAGCGCGGCGAACAGGTCGGCCCTGGTCCGCGTCATCGCTCCGGCCAGCACCACCGCGCCGGGCACGTCGAGGCCGCCGCCGTGGCGGACGATCAGCCAATCGGGCACCCGACCCGCGTGCTCGTCGACCATCACGTTCCTCCTGAATCTGTCCGGGGGCGACGACCCGCGGCGGGGCCGGCCGACCGCGGCCGGCCGGCCCCCAGGTCGGTCAGAGCCGGTAGAAGTCGGTGTAGTGGTTGGGCGAGAACCAGGTGACCCCGGTGCTGCGGTTCACCACGATCCGGTACGCGTCCCGGGCGGCGCCCTGGGTGCGCGGGTAGACGTCGTACTCGTAGTAGGTGGCGTTGGCGGGCAGTTGACCCTCGTAGTTGTAGAACCGGCCGCCGGCGAAGTTGGACTTCCCGCCGCTCCAGGAGTACCAGCCTCGGCTGGTCGGGAACCCCGTGGCGGACCAGCCCGAACGGGCGGTGCGGGCGTCCGCGCAGCGGCTCATGGTGCAGGAGCTGTAGACCGCCGCGAAGGCCGGGTCGGTCGACCGAGGGGAGACCACGGACGGGCCGACCAGCGCGGCGGCGACCATGGCGAGGAGCAGGGCGAGGGCGGTGGTACGCCGGCGGATCGCGCCGAGCGTGGCCAGCGGGGACACGAGGGTGGACACAGGCTGCCTCCAGACCATCCGATCCATCGATCCGCGTGATTGTCGGACCGGACCCAGTCTCACTGCTGGCGGTCGGCGGCAACACCCTTCGGCACCCCAACTGCTCCACAATGCTCGGTTAACCCCGGATGATCATCTGTCTCGGCGCGCCCGATCGGGAGCAGCGCGAGCATGCCGAGGCTGACCCAGACGTACGCGTTGGCACCCACGAACCCCCACGGTCCGTCCGAGCCGTTGGCGAAGACCCAGACCAGCCCACTGCACAGCACGACGTAGCCGGCGGCACCGGCACTCGCCCGACGGCGGGCCGTCGCGTCGACCGGCGGCCACGGCAGCGCGGACGCGGCGAGCACCACCAGCCCCGGTACCAGCCACACCAGGTGGTGCACCCAGGTGACCGGGCTGACCAGGCACGCGGCGACGCCGGTCAGCGCGAAGCCGGCCCGTTCGTCGCCGTCGCGCACGGCCCGGCGGGCCCGTACCGCCCACACCGCCAGCACGGCGACGACGAGCAGCAGCCACACCCACCGGTCCGGGTGCGCCGGATCGAGCCGGGCGACCAGGCCGAGCAGCGACTGGTTCGACACGTACGCCAACTCACCGACCCGGTCCGTGTCCCACAACGCCTCGGCGAAGAACGTGTGGCTGGCCTGCGGCGCGAGCACCGCCGCGAGCACCGTGGCGCCGATGAGGGTGCCGCTGGCCGTGGCGGCGGCCCGCCACCGCCCGGTGACCAGCAGGTACCCGATGAAGATCGCCGGGGTGAGCTTGACGGCGGCGGCCAACCCCACCCCCACGCCGGCCAGCCGACTGCCCCGCTCCAACAACCACAGGTCCACGTAGACCAGCGCCACCAGCGACAGGTTGACCTGTCCGAAGCTGACCGTGTCCCGCACCGGGTTGAGCCCGGCCAGCAGACAGCAGGCCAACGCGAGCGCGTACCAACGGGTCCAGCCGTGCCGCCGGGCCAACGGATCCACCAGCAGGTGCAGCAGGAACGCGACGGCCAACGCGGTCAGCAGCAGGTTCGCCACGATCGTCGGGTACCAGGCCAGCGCGGCCATCGGCGCCATGCTCACCGCGGCGAACGGTGGGTAGGTGAAGCCGTACCCGTTGCCGGTGGTCCACTCGTACAGGTCACCGCCGCGCACCCAGTGCCCGACCGCGCCGTGGTAGACACCGACGTCGAACCAACCCCGATGCCCGGGCAACACCGCGATCGCCACCGCGAGCACGGCGACCAGGCCGAAACCCGTCACCACCCGCCGCCGACCCGCGTTCATCGGGCAAGCTCCACAGGGGCGGGTGGCACCAGCAGGCGCAGCGAGCCGACCGCGAGCAACCCCACCAGCACCCCGGCGACGGCCAGCACCGCCTGCGCCACATCCGGTCCGAAGCCGCTGGGCAGCGCCACGAACGCGAGCACCACAGCGCCCAGCGCCGCCGCCGGCCGGGCCCGCCCGTGCGCCGCCGCCGCGAGCAGCACCAGACCCCACAGCGCGTACCAGGGCCGGGTCGCCGGGCCGAGCAGCGCCGCCGCCACCAACACCAACCCCAGCGCGTACGCCGGCCCGAGCCGTCGCCGATGCCACCACACCCCGACCGCCACGGCGAGTGCGGCGGCCACGCCCAGCGCCAGGCAGAACCGCATCGGGGCGTCGCCCAGGTGCAGACCGAACCGCCCGGCCGCGCGTGACGCCACCCGACCCAGCGCGCTGGAGATCGACCAACTGTGCTGGTACATCGGGGTGCCGAGCGCGCCGACCCACCCGTACCCGATGCCGGTTGCCCAGGTGACCACGGCGGTGGTGCCCACCGCGAGCCCGGCGGTGCGGGCCACCGAGGTCGGCAGTCCACGGTGGCGCGCGGCGAGCGACACGACCACCAGCAGCCCGACCACCGCCGGCACCTTGACCAGCGCGGCGAGGGTGACCAGCACGGTGGCCGCGCCGTAGCGATGCTCGAAGGCGAGACTCAGCCCGGCCACCAGCAGCCCCAGCATCACCGCCTCGTTGTGCGCGCCAGCGACGAGGTGCAACGGTACGAGCGGGTTGAGCACGCCCAGCCAGAGCGCGGCGGCCGGATCGACGCCGCAGTGCCGGGCCAACCGGGGCAGGTACGCCACCAGCAGCGCCACCCCGGCCAGCGCCACCAGGCGCAGACCGAGCACGCCGAGCACCAGATTGCCGCCGGTCACCCCACTGACAACTGCCGCCACCGCGAGGAACACCGGCCCGTACGGCGCGGGGGTCTGCTGCCACATCTGCGGCACCTCACCGGCCAACGCGCCACCCAACCGGGCCACCCCGTGCCGGTACACGTCGACGTCGGCGAGGACCATCGCTCCCTGCGCCAGGTAGCTGTACGCGTCCCGGCTGAACAGCGGCGGCGCCGCCAGCAACGGCCCCGCCCAGCAGAGCAGGGTGAGCGCGGCGGAACGTCGGTCGACGACCTCGTCGGGGGCGTGCGGGTGCCGGCCCGCCCACCACCAGGCGGCCACGAGCAGGGTCAGGCCGGCGTACCCGCAGAGCAGACCCGGCCCCGCGAGCTGCCGCAACGCGCTCCACCAGGCGGCGTGCGCGCCGACCGGGAGCGCCCCGGCGGCCAGGCCGGCACCGGACAACACTGTGGCACCGACGCCTCCGAGCAGCCGGTACGCGACGACGGTCGGCAGTGTGCGCACCCGGGCAGCATGTCGTCCGCGGCTGACCGCCACACGACCCCCGGACGATCACCAGGCGACGGCGCGATGTCGGACCGGCTCGGCCGTCCCACCGTCGACGACCCATGGTCTGGTTCGTGTCGGTATGCGGTCTGCTCGCTGACGGCGTGGCGGCGGGCATATCGGTCACCGGTTGTTAGCGTGAAACGCGGATCCGTGACCGTGGAGGGGTGCCATGACGGACGCCCCCGACGGGAGGCCGAGGCCCGCGGACCAGTGGCGACACCGGGGCGTACGAGGGTTGACCATCGCCCGCGACGCCGGTGTGCGCGGCTGGCGGTGGTGGGCGCGTAGCTGGGATCGGCTGGTCGCCGCGCTCCAGGACGAGGCACCCGTCGGTTCCGCTGCCGCGCCGTCGCCGTCCGGTCCACTCGTCGAGCAACGCGACGCACCCCGGCTGATCGCGGTCCCCGCACGCGGGTACGTGTACTCGTTCTACATCCGCGCCACGTTCGCCTGGTCGTCACCGGCGAGTCTGCGGTCCGAGGTGCTGAGCTGGTACGTGCAGTACTTCCAACCGAACGCGATCCAGCGGCTGACCCGGCTGGCCGCCGACGCCGCCCGGGACCTGCCCCCGCACCGGGCCGGAGACCTGGAGGTGGCGTTGCAGCGGGCGCTCGCCGAGGATCCCCTGTGGCACTACCAACGGGGCGACATCACGCTCACCTGCCGCCCCGACGCCGCCGTACGACTCGACGAACGGATCATGCCGGCGCTCCAGCCGCACGTCGACCGCCTGGTCAAGCTGGAATACCAGTTCGACGAGCAGATCCGAAAGGCCCGGTACGCCGAGGAGCTCAGCCGCCAGTGGGCGACGATCCTGAATGACCACGCGGACGACCACGAGCTGGCCGACGCCCGCGGCCACATGCTCACCGCGCAACGAGAAGCCGCCCGATGGATCGCCGAACTCCTCCACCGCCACAGCGAGCACCCACCAGAGTCGGCACCCACGCCCAGAGTCCCCCCACAACAGACCCACCCCACCCCCGTCCCGCCAACCCCCGAGTAGCTCCCCCGCCCCTCTCCCCCATGATCAAGTGATGAAAAGTAGGTGCGGGGGGCCGGTGGGACCTACTTCTCAGCACATGATCATGAAGTGGTGCGGTGGGCGAGAATGGCCAGAGTCTCTTGGCGGACCTGAACCGCGTCCGCGGTGAGGCGACGGTGGGTGAAGCGGACGACGAGGATGCCGATGGTGGCGAGCAGGGCGTCGCGGCGGAGGTCGATCTCGCGTTTCGGCCGGGTCGCCGTGGCTGGTCGCGCCATCCAGTTCGATGTTGACCCGTTCCGCCTCGGCGAACATGTCGAGGTAGATCGTCCGGGCGCCGACCCGTACCCGCGCCTGCCGGGTGAACCTCGGCATTCCCGGGCCGGTGAAGACGTGATCGTGGCCCCAGATCTCCAACGGGCTGCGGCACCCGGCGGCGAGCCGGTCCAGCAAACCCCTCAGTGCCCCACGGTCGGGCATCCGGGGTACCTCGGCAAGGGCGGCGGCCAAACGCCGCGGCGTGGTCATCCGATCGTTGACCGCACGGATGAGCAGGCTTGATCGGTCGACCGGCGACAACAGCGGCCAAGAGTCCACCAGGGTCCGGTCCAGCCGGGTGACCGGCAATCCTCCCCGAATCACCACCTGCGGCGGCGCGACCACGAAGCCGGAGCGACGTCGTACCAGGAGATGCGGCCGATCACGCAGGCCTGAGCCCTGTGGCACGTCGAGATAGACCGCCTCCTCTGGTGACTGGCGGCGCAGTCCCCACACGTCAAGGGCGGTCAGGCGACTCAGCGCCCCGCGCCCGTCGACGTACGCCAGCACAGCGCGTCGGGCGACGTCCCGCTCGACCCGGGCCAGCGTCGGCAGGTCGGAGTTGGCGCGACGGATCAGCGCCGCGTCGCCGTAGACCCCGGGCAGCAGTTGTATCAGCCGGTTCGCCCGCCGGGCGGTCTGGATCGTCCAGGCCGGGACCGCCCGCAGTATGTCCCGTCGAGCGACCAGCCCATTGCCGCACACGAGCAGAGCATGCAACCTCGGGTCCACCGCCCCACCCTGCCCCGGCGTACGGCCGAGTACTGCCCGCGTGACGGCCGCTGTGGACAGCGAATGCACCTGTGGACCGCCGCCCGAGGCACCTTCGATTGTGGTATGCGGAGCCGTGGTGCCTCGCCTGGCTCGGGCCAGAGCGGCGACGGCGAGTCGTTTCGGCGAGGCGGCACTCACCTGGAGACCGGCAAGCGCCTGTCCGAGTCGTTGGGCCGCGACCGACGCCCGAACAGGAGTCGAACCAGTACTGGAGCAGCCACGGCAGTCGGTCTTCGCCCCTGAGCCAGGATTCGACGTTGACGTCCAGAATGCCGACTGACACTGGGACAGCCTGGTCGGTGCGTTCTTCCTGGGTCTAACCGCCGAAGCTCAGCGCCTGCCGCAGATCCACGTCCAGGCTCTCGTTGTACTGCGGATCGGGCTCAGCCCCGGCGGCGCTGAGGACGGTGCTGAAGAAACATCGGGCGCCAACGGCGAGGATCACGCGGAAGATTTCCGTGTCATCGAGACCGTGACCGCGCAGGCCCGCGACGTCGGCTTCGGTGACGGAGCTTGCATCGGCCGCGACCTTTCCGGCGAAGTTGACGACTGCGACCTCCTGCGCGGAGAGAACAGGGCTGCCGTGGTCCGACGCGATGGCGGCGACGGTCGGCGCGTCGAAGAACTTGTCGCGTAGGACCTTTCCATGCGCCAAGCCGCAGTAGGAGGATTTCAGGGCCCGAGCTGCGGCGAGGGTCGCCAACTCGTAGCGGCGCAGCTCCATCCCGGTCTTCACCGAACCGTTGAGCTGCTGCCACGCCAGGTACACAGCCGGGCTGTGGGCGAACAACCTGGTGTAGTTGGGCAGGTAGCCCATCGCCTTCGTGTCCGTGTCGAACATCCGCTCGGTGTCAGGCGACTGCTCTGCCTGCTGCAGGAAACTCATCCGGCTCCTCCCCATGCTTGACCCGGACGGTACGGCGTTGGGACTGCGGACGCTGTCAGGAAAACGGCCGTGCACGGGGGCCCGACACTCGACGATCGTCAGGTGAGGGGTTTTCCTCACACCCGATCCACACCGGACCGCGGACCCGCTGGGAGCCTCGGTTGTCGAACCACCGGCACGGCCGAGCTGTGCCCACTGCCGGTAGCCCTCGAGGTGCCGCCAGGTGACCGCCCGCCAATCCAGTTCACCAGGAGAGCCGACGAGCAGAAATGCCGTGGCGCCCGAACCCACGCGCCACCGTTCCTAGCGTGTGACCTGGCATCCGGCACGAGGCGCCTCCCCGGTCGACGAAGCCTCGGTCTCGCGCCCGCACCGACGGATCAGCTGGGCAGCGGATGACCGCCGCCGGTCTGGTCGATCCGGCGGCGGCCAATCGGGCCCGAGAGCACCCGTCCAAGCAGGTGCGTGCGCTAGGAGCTGAAGGTCCAGAGGAAGTAGAAGCCGGGGGCGTTGGGGCCGTACTGGCGGTACTCGCAGTAGTACCGGCTCCACAGGCCGGTCCGAACACCCTCACTGCCATAGCTGTTGCAGAACTGACCGTCGGAGTAGACGTTGCGCAGCGTGCCGCCCGGCGGATCCGCCGCAGCCGGAGTGGCGCTGACCCCGACCAATCCGCCCAGTGCCAGCGCTACCGCCGTCACCAGGGTCGCCCATCTGCGTCCGCGCATGGAGCCTCCTCATCACCGTCCACGGTGCATGGCGGCTCCGCGTCGAGCCGAGACCGGGACATCGAAGTTCGTGAAGGTAAAGGCTTGCATGGGCGCGTACGGTTCGGCTCCCGACAACGGGCGGCGCTACCGCGACGATCCGCCAGCGATCTCCGTCGAATGGGCATCCGCCGTGAGGTGGCCAGCCCTACCCCGCCGGCTACCCAGGCAGGTTGACGCCGCACGAGGTGCGGACCCGCGAGTTCGCCGCGTGCCGGCGCGGCGCCGACCCCAATGAGGTACGCGAATTCCAGGCCCGGGTGTCGGATGAACTGGCCATGCTCAACGAGACGGTACGGCTGCTCAGCCGGGAGTACGACCGGATCAAGCGGGCGCTGCGTGACTGGCAGACGATGCACGCGGAAGTGCCCGCCACCGCAGCAGCACCACCACAATTCCGGCCACTGGTGACCGCGCGTCCCTCCCCCGGCGACCTGCTCGTCATCGACGGCCGAGCCTCGGTGCAGTTCGCCAGGGATCATGCCCTGACCTTCCGCGTCGTCTCAGTCTGCGACCGACCGACGCACGAGGGCTGGGTCTGGTTGACCGGCTAGGTCCTCAACCGCCGCGGCATCGCGACAGCCACACGTGAGGTCTACGTCCAACTAGCCGGCCTAGGCCGTGTCTTCAAAGGTTCACAACCACTGGAGTAGCGCGGCGATAGTGACGGTGGCCCGGTACGACGTCGCGGTCTTGTCGTAGCGGGTG
>NZ_JBEYUF010000043.1:0-29776 GCF_040643355.1 Micromonospora sp. NPDC047187 | reverse complement strand
AGGTGTTCGGGTAGTTGGTGACGGCGTCGGTCCGGCGGCAGAGACGGTCGGAGCGGATTGAGAAGGTGACGCCTCGCCGATGATCAAACCGACAGCGGCAAGAGCGCCCACACCGACACAGCACATGAAGAGCCCACCAACGACTACCACTGACAGGACGATTCCCACCCTCACGCCCGCCCGAAGCTGGGCCCCCGGGACCACCGGCTGCACCGAGGGCCGCCCAGCAGACGGCGACGCGTCGACTCCGGGCGGGTGCTGAGCGGATGGCTCCGACGAATCGGGTGTCTGCTGCACGGCTTCTCCAGTGAGAGGGCGTACGACAATTGTCGTGACCGCCGCAGCCACATACGCTCCGCCGAACAGTGAGACAGTCACCCCAGCCGAACGACTCACTGGTCGTCGAACGTCTACCGCACAAAGCTCTACCAGCACGAAACCTGCGACTTCTACAGCCGCCGGTTCCACGCCTCCAGACTCCTCCTGCACGTATCGGCTATCGTGACCGCGGGGTTTTCGCCAGGCCAGCCTCGTGGGGAACGAGGAGATTTGAACCCAGTAGAACCTCACGTCGAGCCTCGTCAAGGCTTGTCATTGCTTGTCAAAACCCCTTGTTACCGACCGCAGCGGGGAGGGTAAACGGGGGCAGGCCGACAGCCCGTCAGAATCCCGCCGCACCCCATTCCCCCACCATGGGACCTACGGTCAACAAGAACGACCCATCGCGGCCCGCCTACCGTAGCGGTGGGGCGGCACGATCTATCGCCCCACGATCGTCGATGCGCTTCCCAACGTCGGCAAGACCTGGAACAGCGTAGGGTCGGCGTGCAGTGAAGGACTTCGCGCCCGCCGCGGGTCTTCCGTCACCTGCACGCCGCGATCAGGCGAGTACCACGCTGCACGTTCACCGACCTGCTCTAGGAGGTTCGATCATGTCCAAGGACTCGACGAGCAAGGCGAACGTCAAGAAGAAGGGCAAGACGATCAAGGAGAAGCAGACTGCGAAGCGCCTGAAGCGCGACGAGCAGAACGGGCAATCCTCAAACATCGTGCCCACCGGGCGCTGACGCCGGCAGCGTCGCTCAATTCTCCGAACGCGGCGATGAAGGTGGGGCCTGACAATCGTCGGGTCCCCACCTGCCGCTGCCGCCGTAGAGCTGCGGGCCAGTCGCAGAATCCAGAGGATCCGGCGGGCGCGCCGGGACGCCATCCGAGGACCAGCAGACCAGCGATGATGAGCTACGCCCAGTTCCGAGATGAGAGCCGCAGGCAACACCGCTGCGGTGGAGCTGGCTGACGCAGCGAGCACGAGGTCCCCAACGCCCACCGACGCCGCTCCCGCTCGCGTTGGGCACCTCAAGAATCCGCTGCGGCCTGGTGCTGCGGCGCGAGCATTCTGCCGATCATCTTCCCGTCACAGGCGGATACGAACAGCCCGATCATGGGACCGACATCAGGCTGGGCCACCACCACCGGACCAGCGCCACGCCGCAGCCGCACCCTGGTGGTCCCCGGCGCCGCCGTCGGCGAGACCGTTGACCTCCGCGGGCTACCTGGCCACGATCATTCGTACCACCACCGCGTACGCCGACAGACCGCACCGAATCGCCTACCCGTCAGCTGGACATGCGACGCTCAAGGGCCGCGACCAACGGGCCACGCCGCGTGGCCCCCGGCCAATACCGCCAAAGCCCGCACAATTCCTGGCATGACAGCACGACATCCCCCAACCCCACACCCCTTGTGCCCGGAGGAACGCAGACCATGGACCACGCATCTCAGCTCATCCAGGAGCGGAGTGCCCCGCCGGCCACGCTGGTGATCTTCGGCGCCTCCGGTGACCTGACCCGACGGAAGCTGCTGCCCGCAATCGAGAGCCTGGCTCGGCATGAGCGGCTTCCGGACCAGTTCGCGCTGGTCGGCGTCGCCCGTACGTCGATGACCGACGAGCAGTTCGCCGAGAGCGCCCTGGGCGAACGCACCCTCGCCAGCAAGCGCCAACTCCAGGGCGGCGTGCGGTACGTGGCCGGCGGCTACGACGACCCGGAGACCTACAAGCGGCTCGTGGAGACCCTCGACGAGTTGGACGCACAGCGGGGCACGTCCGGCAACCGGCTCTTCTATCTGTCCACCCCGGCCGGGGCCTTCGAGCCGGTGATCAATGGACTGGCCGGTGTCGGGCTCAACCAGCCACGCGAAGGCTCCTTCTCCCGACTGGTCATCGAGAAGCCGTATGGGCGCGACCTGGTCACGGCCCGCGAGCTCGACGGCGTCGTGCACAGCGCGTTCGACGAACACCAGGTCTTTCGCATCGATCACTACCTGGGCAAGGACACCGTCCAGAACGTGCTGGCGCTGCGCTTCGCGAACTCGATCTTCCAGCCCATCTGGGATCGCTCCTGGGTCGACCACGTGCAGATCACCGTCGCCGAGACCCTCGGCGTCGGCAGCCGCGGCGGCTTCTACGAGGAAGCCGGCGCGATGCGGGACATCGTGCAGAACCACGTGCTTCAGGTTCTCGCGCTGGCATTGATGGAGCCACCGGCCTCCTTCGAGGCTGAGGGCCTGCGCAACGAGAAGGTGAAGCTGCTGCAGGCGATCCGGCTCCCCACCGACCGGGACATCGCCGAGGCCGCGGTCCGGGGACAGTACACCCGGGGCGGCACCCGTGAGGAGCTGATGGCCGGCTACCGCGAGGAGGCCGGCGTCGACCCCCTGTCGCGGACCGAGACCTACGCCGCGATGCGGCTCAACGTCGACAACTGGCGCTGGGCCGGGGTGCCGTTCTACGTACGCACCGGCAAGCGCCTGCCGGCCCGGCTCACCGAGGTGGCACTGCAGTTCCAGCGGCCGCCGCACCTGCCGATCCCGACCGACCAGCTCACCGGCCTCGATGCTGACGCGCTGATCCTGCGGATCCAGCCCAACGAGGGCATCTCGCTGCGCTTCGGTGCCAAAGTGCCGGGCCACTCCTTCCGGGTCCGCACCGCCACGATGGAGTTCTCCTACGACCAGACGTTCGTCGAGGAGTCCCCGGAGGCGTACGAGCGTCTGCTCCTGGACGCGCTGATCGGTGACGCGTCGCTGTTCATCCGCAGCGACGAGGTGCAGCAGTGCTGGCGGATCGTCGACCCGATCATCGACAACTGGGAGAAGGACAACTCGCCGATCCCCACCTACGAGGCCGCCTCCTGGGGCCCGACCGACGCCGATCGGCTCATCGGCCGGCACGGCCGCAAGTGGCGCAACTCCGCGTGATGCTGCCACAACGAGTGTGACCGCGCTGCTGAGCCCGATCGCTTGGTCTCAGCATCGACCCGCAGCGTGGTCCACTCAGTGGGCGGGTCATCGAAGCCATGGCCGGGCAGCTCGGCGAGGAGTTCCCGAGATGAAGGATCGAGGCTGGTCGACAGATCTACGGACCTGACTCGGTCGTCCTTAGGATCCGGTTCTGCGTCTGGCCGTCCCGACGCTCAGGCTGGGAACTCGCGCGCAGGTAGCTGAGGACGGCCAGGGTCTTGGGGTGTTCCGGGCCGAGCACCCGGGTCCAGCCGGCGTGCACGTGCCGGAACGCCGTCTGCGCCTCCACGTAACGGCCCTGGTCGGCCAGCACCCTGGCGAGGGCGCTGTGGGTGCTGAGGGCGTCGGGATGGTTCGCGCCGAGCAGCCGCGTGCGGGTGGCCAGCAGGTCACGCAGTTCCGCCTCGGCCGCGCTGAATTGGCCCCACCTGAGCAGCACCACCGCAATGCTGTGGCGGGTACTCAGCGTCTCGCGGTGCTCGGCTCCCAGGGTCCGTGCCCGGATCGCCAGCACGGCACGGAACTCCGCAACAGCCTCGTCGTGTCGTCCCTGCTCGTCCACCGCGATGGCGAGGTTGCTGCGAACGATCAGGGTGCTGGGATGCTCGACGCCGAGCGACCGGGTGTGGGCAGCGAGCACCTCGCGCAGTTCCGCCTCCGCCTCGCTGTGCCGCCCCTGCACGCTGAGCACGACGGCGAGGCTGTTGCGCACCTTCACGGTGTCCGGATGCGCCGCGCCCGACAATCGCGTCCACTCGGCAAGCAGTTCGCGGAACTCCGCCTCCGCCGCGTCGTAGTTCCCCTGCTTTTCCAACACCACCGCGAGGTTGCCGCGAACGGCCAGGGTCTGGGGATGTGCCGCACCAAACAGTCCGGTACGGATCGCCAGCAGCCTGCGGAAGACGGCCTCGGCCTCACCGAGGCGTCCCTGCTCGCGCAGCACGACCGCGAGGTTGTTGCAGGTGGTGAGGGTGTCGTCGTGTTCCAAGCCGAGCACCCGGGTCTGCGCGGCAAGCAGCTCGCGGAACTCCGCCTCCGCCTGGTCGTAGCGGCCCTGCCCGTTCAGTACGACTGCCAGGCTCAGCCGGGTGTTCAGGGTGTCGCGGTGCTCGGGGCCGAGGCGTTGCATTCGTGCGGCCAGAACCGCACGGAGCTGGGCTTCCGCCTCGTCACGACCCGCCTGCATGTCCAGCACCACGCCCAACCGGTTGCGGGTGTCGAGGGTGTCGGGGTGCTCGGAGCCGAGCAGCCGCGACCGCGCGTCGAGGACCCCGCGCAACTCCACCTCGGCTTCGCCGAACCGGCCCTGCTCGCGTAGCGCGGCCGCGAGGCGTTGCCGAACGGCCTGGGTGTCGAGATCGTCCGGGTCCACGTCGGGGTGCGAGACGTACCGCCGCAGGAGCGCAACGTCGCAGAGGGCCAACCGGCTGGTCCGCGCATCCTGCGGGATGGCCTCATTCAACTGCCGCAGCTGTGTCGGGCTGAACCGATCCGCGTGCCGGTCGAGGCAGGACGCGATCGCCTCGTCGACCGGTAGCTCCGCGGTGGCAACGACCCTGATCGCGGCGGCGATCATTCGTGGCGGGTCGCGGTCGAGTACCGCACCGAGCGCCACGATGGCGTCTGGGCTGTGTGCCGCGGCTCTGGCCAGGGTGCCCAGGGCGCGTTGGGTTCGAACCTCGTCCCCGGTGGTGGCGTTGGCCAACGCCTGGGCGAACATCGGGCTGTGGGCGACGGCGCTGACCGCGTAGCGTTCCAGCAATACCGCCGGTAGCCGCGGAGACAGCCAGTCCGGCACTTGCTGCGGGTAGAGCCCTCGGAGCCAGTCGGCCAGCTGGCCCGCCCGCTCGGGGCCGATACCACCTGCTGGGGACCATATCCGGGTGAGCAGCCTGCGGGCGGCATCCTCATTGGCGGCACCGACCAGCACGGCGAGCAGCAGCGCCTGCTCAAGGACGATGCTGGGCAGGTCTTGGAGGTGCGCCTGCCGGGCGGACTCCTGCCAACGCCGCCGCTCGGCGGTGAAGATGTTGGCCACTACGGTGGCGGTGTCG
Source organism: Micromonospora sp. NPDC047187 (assembly GCF_040643355.1). Lineage (NCBI taxonomy): Bacteria > Bacillati > Actinomycetota > Actinomycetes > Micromonosporales > Micromonosporaceae > Micromonospora > Micromonospora sp. NPDC047187. The sequence goes on along the minus strand of NZ_JBEYUF010000043.1, from coordinate 24,422 downwards.
ACCGTGCCACCGACATCGGTTCGCGCGGCGAGCGCGGCAGCGGCGTGCAGCAGCGTGATCGACGGAGGCGGGTCACTCGGCTTCAACGTCACGGAGGGAACCGACGCCGACTCCTCCGAGAAGCACAGCAGGGCACGCGTGAACGCTTGCTGCTGGCTCTTCGCGTCGCCCACGATCGCCGGTACCGTCACCTGCGGCCGGTACGGCAGTCCCGCCACCACTCGGGCCGGCTGGCGGGCGCGCACGGCGGCCCACCACGGGTGGTTCACCCTGCTGACAACAACCAACCGGATGTCGCTGTCGACGGCCTCAGCCCACGCCTCCAGGGTCGCGGGAAGGTCGTCGCAGGTGTCGGCGTCGTCGACCACGAGCACCACTCGTCGCCGCAGCGCTGCCGCCGCGGACACCGCCGCCGCACCCCTGCCGGGCACCGCCCATGCGCACGGGAGCGCGAGCCGCTCAGCCACCTCGACCAGCAGCCGGCTCTTGCCGGCGCCAGGTGCTCCGTCGACGTAGAGCACGGACGCGCGGGCCGGTGAGTCGGCGAGGGCCCACCGCACCACCTGGCGGGCCGCCGGGTCGTGCAGCACGCTGAAGGGCACGGCCCGCCGGCCCGGTAGCAGCATCGTCAGCAAGCCGACATCGTCACCTTCCTGCCAAGGGTGGCTGCCAGGCGCCGCAGTGGTGGCCGCTCGCCAGGCGTCCTCACGGGCGCGCTGGTCAGTGCGCTGCTGCCACCACACCCCGCCGTAGAGGCCCGCGGCACCGGACGCCACGCCCAGACCGGCCGCGAAGTACCAGGTGACGAAGTTGGCTAGTGCCGCAGTCATCCCGGCAGTTAGCAACAGGGCGGCGCCTGCGACGCTGGCAGCACGTATCCGGAGCCGGTTCGCCCAGCGGCCATCCGCCACTGTCGCCTCCTTTCCCGGTGACGTCCATGGTCACTGTGCGTTGCAGGCCATCTTCGCCGGATCGTTTGATCGGTTGGAATCGAGCATCCCTATCGCTACAAGTGGGCGGGGGACGCCGATGGGGAGAACGATCCGGCGGTTGTTCAGTTGACCTAAAAGTTGTTACCGTCGGCCGCCATCCCGACCTTGTCATTAACCGTCAGAGGCGACGCTGAGCTGCACAGACCCGTCGGCAGTCGTCCGCGGCCGGAACGCTGCCCGCACGGGGCAGCATTCGAGCAGCCACAAGTCTGGACCGCCCGCACGGTTGCGCGGCTGCGACCTGCTCGCGGGGTATGAACGGGGAGGCCGCCGGCCGCCACCAAGAGGCGCGCGGCCGCTTCGCCATCTGCAGACCCACCCGAGCAGCCTGAGCTGGCATCCTTACCCTCGCTGCAGGAAAGCCAACACTATTCGACTGCTCGTGAACTCCGATATGTCCATAAGTCTCCAGCCCTGCATCGCCAGCAACTCAGCGGCAGCCATGGCGTGTGTCACCTTCTGTACGCCGATACCTCGATCCGACATCACTGCCAGGTAGCGATGGGGATAGCCGCGCAAGTCGATCCGGTGCTCCAGGACACCAGAGGCGCTGACCATACGGGAATGGACGATCTGCTCGGGACTTTCGTACGCCGACATGGTCACCACGGTAGAAGCCCGATGCAGGGACGATGGTTGGTCGCGGCTGTGGCTATCCTCTATGTGATGGCAACGTTACCCCGAGCCCTGGGGCGGGCGGCCGCGGTTCTGACGGTCCTCGCTGCTACAGCCGCCTGCGACGGCACCGTGGACGGTGGTCCGGTCAAGACCGAAGGGCCTCCTCCGGGGACCGCCACTCCCGCCGTGACTCAATCGCTGGTACCTGCTCGCAGCTTCAACGCGACTGGTCTGCGTCTGTGCGAGCACCGCGAGATGCTTCCGCTCGCCGCGCTGTCCCTCACAGTGCGGCGAGAAGATCCCACTCCGCCGCTAACGGCGCCGGGGGCTGCCTGTCTGTTCGAAATGGAGACGGCGGACGGCCACGAGGCAAATTTTCGGGTCGAGGCATCGACACCGGCGTCAGCCGAAGAGGCGGTGCAGCTGTACGGCACAGCCCGCCAAGGCGCCAGCATGCGGCGTGAGGGCGGGCTGGAAGGAATCGGCGACGAGGCGGAGGCATACACCCGGCAATCACAGCCCGGATTCAAGTATGCGGAGCACATGGCACAGGCTCGGGAGAACAACCTGGTCGTGCAGGTCTGGCTCGCCGTCGGCGGTGACGAGTTCGTCCCCACGAAGCTTCTGGCCCAGGAGACGGTGAAGGCGCTCCGACGCACACTCGCCCTGGTGCCGACCGCCTGATGCTGCCTGACTACATCATCCAGTGACCATCTGCGGCCACTTGCCGCCCGGGAGCTTCGAGCGATCGGTGATCTGTCCCGCGACGTCGCGCATCATTCCTGCGGCGTCAAACTGACGCTGCGCGACCGTGAGCAAGTGGTTGAATGTTCCCTCCACAATGTCGCCAACCGATTCCGCCAGCAGATCCATCGCCCAGGGTATGGTGACCACGCCTGCCACGTCCGCCACCCCCTGAGCGATTCTGCCCAGCACATCCGTGACGACTTGCGCAAGCCCGATGGCGTAGTCGACGTTGGCTGTGACGACATCGAACAGCCACTTGCTGATGAACTCGGCCCTGGTCGTCAGTTCGTCCACGGCTGCCCGCTGGATCGCTGCCCCGGCGTTGTAGGCGTTCGCCGCATCCCCCATCCACTTGGCGAAGTTCCTGTTGTCCGGTTGGACGGTCGCGACCGAAAGATCCGAAATCGGCCGCTTCACTTCGGCAAGCCAGCCGAAGCTGGCCTGTATCAGGGACAGCACCGGGACTTGATGCTCCAAGGCGTACTCCACCTTGCCGATGAGCTGCTCAAGGGCAGCCCGGAGGGTTCCCAGATCCCGCTTGACTATGAAGATCGCCGCTGGTCCGAGCAGCCAGGCCGACTGCTTCACCTCCCCGACAAGCTCGTTGAATTTCGCGATCAGAAGCTCAACTGCGGGCTCGATCACCTCGAACGCACCGATGAACATACCGCGCTGCACAAGAATCGATTGCTCTAGTTCTTCCGTAGGTGTCACTAGTGGTGCCCTCCCCCGACGATCTACGACCCAGGCCTATGCCCGATAGATGGCGTTCAAGTCGAGGTCGACGACGGCATCCGCCCGGTCATATGCATTGGCCACCCTGTCAAGCGCCCCAGCAATCTGCTCGAACTCCACGACCGCTCCGGAAATCACATCCAGCATGAACGAGTGAAAGCTGTCGTATGACGTGGAGTGGATGGCCATGTTGGCGTCGCCGATGAAGAAAGCCGTCGGAGCAAGCTCAAGCTGACTCGCCGCCCGCTGCACGTCCGCCATCCGGTCCGACAGCCTGCGCCATCTGACCCCCTCGTCTCGGAGAGCCTCGGTGAGGACCTCGATATCAGGCATGACCACCCTCCGTCCCTGCATCAGCGCGCAGCCCGGCTTGCTCGAATGCGCCAAGAGCATCGGTGCGCATTCGGTCCGCATCCGCCCTGGCGATCCGTGCGACCTCACCGGTGATACCGATAAGCCCGTTTCCCAGGAGTCGCAACGTCACGTAGCCGTGCGGACCTGACACCGCACGTTCCTCCCGGTCCGCGGAGCTTTCCCGCTCGCTCAGTCGACGGAACTCAGCTCCGATGGCGTCGAGTCGCGCCCACCGGACTCGACGCCACTCGTCATCACCAAGCTCGGGCTCCGGCAGGGTCAAGAAAGTTGGTGACCTGTCAGCCGAACCAGGCATCCTGCGCGCCGCAGCCAGCGCAGCGGCCTCAACCGACTTCCGCACGGCGTCGGTGTAAGCCTCAAACAGCGCCAACGCAAATTCGCTGACTGCGAGGCGCTCACGCCAACGACGGCTGATGTCGAGGCTCGTGACCCGCCCGCGGGCGTCGACGACGATCCACACGGAGTCGGACTGGTCCGCGCCCTGATGCTGAGAATCTTCGTGGGGCCCATCGCCTGGCTGGTGGGGCAGCTGTTGGACACGCCCCCGCAGATCCTCCAGATCCCCCAGAAAATCCAGGCTCACCAGCGTCAACCGATCCCCAGAGCTCGTGCGTTTCCGCATCGCGCCCCCCAACGTGTCAGGCAGATGTTCCCCGCTGCTGCTGGCTTGTGTGAAGACAGGACCACCGTACGTGAACCATGAAACCGTTGGGGGGCAAGCCCCTCCCCGAGACCGCAATCCGACGCTGAGGTCACCTCGGTTCCATTAAGGACCACACGCCGCTGTTCGGCTCGTTCGGCTGGCACCCTTGGCCTGATGACCTCTGGAGGACACAATGCCTCCCGTGAACAGGCAGAACCTAACGACGGAAAAGGTACACACGTGGCCTCGCGCCTTGGCCGTGGCCGCGCTCCTAACCTCCACTTTTACCGCCGGCTGGTCGCACCTCGCGCTGGGCAACGTTTCAGGCGTTTGGGTGGGTTGGCTTCCGGCCGTTATCACAGCGATCCCCCTGTTCACTGTGCGTCGTAAACCGTTCGAATACGCCTGCCTGGCAGCTGGAGTCCTGGTGCTTTGCCTGGCGGTCGTGGGCGCATCCCTCGTGATGCTCGTCCCGGCCGCCCTGATTTTCTTGGCTGCGGTTGCGGATCCGGGGCGGGCGCCGCGGCGGGCACGTGCGTCGGTGCTCGTCGGCGTGTTGCTGGCAATCGTTGCAGGCGTGGCGCTGGCCGGGCGAATCTACCCGGCGCTGACGTCCCCGCCGGTTGGGTTCATTGTCCACACCAGTTCCGAGTTCACGGTGACCGAGCCGACGTTCGAACGCGTCGTCCAACCTGCCGCTACCGGCTATGGCGTGGAAGGTGGCGTACGCGTCGACGCGGCGGACGACGATGAAGGCCCCACCATCACCATCCAATTCCGCTCCAACCTTCCCGCAGACGGGCAGGAGCGGCTCCGGCGACACCTGGCGGAGGTGCCAGGTGTGACGAAGGTCTGCTTGTGGTACCGAGACAACCACCTACGCTCCCGGTGCTAGCTGCGGCCAACGCACACGCTTGTGACTCGCACTGGGCCCGGGTTGTTTGGGACTCCGCAAACGCCATCGGGCTCAGGAGCAACAACGACGTAGCCGACCAACGTCACGTCGCTGATCTCCTCGTCGGGCAGTCGCCAGACCGTCCAGCCTCCCCGGACGGAGACAAGGTGAAGCGCCCGGACGAGTCTCAATGGTGGTCGTCAAGGCTCGATGTGGCAACAGAGAGATTATGAGATCAAGACGGGCGATCCGGGCGGTCTGCGCAAGGAGGCCCTACCAGCGAAAACACCTCTCGGCATCTCTCACCTCTCCCCCACGGCCCGTCGACCTCTTGCGGACTGGATGCGGATAGCTCGCTGCCAAGAGGTGGGTCGGCCGCTGCCGCTGCATTGCAAAGATCATGCGGCATGTCGGCGGGCGTCGACTGCTGCTGCTGACCTGCTCGGCCTGTCGGCTACCGCCGCTTCTCGCTCCCTTCGGTCGGCCGGCTTGGCTGTACGGATGGCTGTACAGCCGTCGTCCCCGCTTCTCATACTCGACCGGTGACTGCTGCGGATCTTCCAGCCCGGTTCAGGCCCGTCATCGAGCAGGTGGTCGAACGGATTGCCGCCGGCGATTTCGCCGGCCTAGCGCGGGACTACTCGCGGTCGGGCCAAGACCTGGGCCTTTGGGCCCCGCGAGCACTCCGCGACGTTCATCCCAATGCCGCCTGAGGCGTGGCACCACGTCGACGCCTACTTCCTTGCTGACCACGGCGTTTGGAAGGTCGACGTCGACCTGTGGTCTCAGGAGGAAGGGCGGAGCGACATGACCTTGCAGGTGAAGGTCTGGGAAGAGACCGACGCGATCAAGCTGGCCATTGATGACCTGCACACTCTCTAGTAACGGCCACCCTCACCGCACCGCCAGTTAGGAAGGACGAAGATCATGGCCGACAAGGACCTGGTGGGCCAGATCAATGCGCGAAGTGCTTGACCGTTCGTGCCCCCTGGTGACCGGCGGGGGTACCGGCTACTGGCACGTTGATGGCACGGCGCATCGGATGAATCCCGCCTGCCGGTACGGTGACGCTTCACGGATCGCGCCCTTACCGTCGTAGGCCTCGCCGTTCAGGGGGTAACGCGCATGCGAAGGACTAGCCGCATGGTGTGGTGGCCGCTCAGCATCTGCCTGATGGTGACGCCGGCTGCCTGTACGTCCTCAAAAGGGTCCAGCCAGGGTGAGGCCCGATCACCGGCACCAACTGCATCTCTGAGGGCTGACCCCAGCGCGTCCCCGTCAACCGACGGGAGCGCTAGGCAGGAGTCATGCACTGTATCGGGCTTTCCGCTACAGGAACCGCCGACAGATTATCGGCTCGTGGGAGAGGACGTCGCGGTACCTGACCGGACGGTGCTTCAAGCAGAGGAATCGGGGGAAGCGGATCCGGCAGCCCGGCTGTTCGCCAAATGGGGGTTGGTCGTACGCGGCGGCGCAGTGGTTGATCTTCGGGTGGCACCTGGCTGGGAGGACAGGGCACGTCTCGGATGGGGCTCTTCAGTGGTGCCAGCCGTGAGCGCCCATGTGCGTGCCTGCACACCTGTCGATGACCAACCTCAGTGGCTGGCCTTTGTCGGCGGCACGTGGGTTGCGCGGGCAACCTGCCTACCGCTGACAATTCGGTCGCGGGGGCAGACGGCACAAGTGCAGCTGGGTATCGGTGTCCCATGCGACGGGACTGACACGCCGAGTTCCTAGTACTCCAACTGTGGACTATCGGGGAAAGTACTGATGGCCGCCCCTAATCGCACGTAAATCGCACGGCGGGCCTCAGAGCCATCTCCGCCGTGAGTCCCACGCACCGTGGAGTGGGCCAGGGGCCAGGGTGCCAAGGTGGAGCGCCCTACCGGACGAGTCTCAATGACAGTTGTCAAGCGCGGGCGCCGGCGGCCGGGGGCGGCCTGGGGATTAGAAGAAGATCGCGGAGGGCTGGTCGAGTGACTGCGCACCTGGTCAGCCCGTCCCTCGTTGTCGGATGGCGTCGGCGTCAGCAGGTGGCCTTGGCTGTACGGATGGCTGTACAGCTATAGGCCGGAGTCCTCGCCTCGCAGCACTTGGACAGCGGCCACGACGTCCGTGACGGTGCGGTCGGGCGGGGTGAGTTCCGTTGGCCAGTCCTTCCCTCGGCTGACCCACAGGGTGGCAAGCCCTGCCGCGCGGCCACCCTCGACATCAAGCACAGGGCTGTCACCGATCGCCCAGCCCCCGCCCCGCAGATCGAGGCCGCACCCACGGGCCGCTGCCTCGAAGATCTCGCGTGCTGGCTTCCGGATGCCCAACTCCCCGGACACTGCCCAGGCATCGACGCACTGGTCCAGCCCGGTACGCCTGATTTTCCCTAGCTGGTTGTCGGCCTGGCCGTTGGTCACGATCGCGACCGTCCAGCCCTCGTGGCGCAGTAGTCTCAGCGACGCCCGCACTTCTTGAGGACAGCTCACCAGCTCCGGCATCCGATGTCGGTACTGCCTCCATGCTTCATCCACCGAGGCTGCCAGGCCGAAACGCTCGGTCACCTCGCCGAAGAACCAGTCGCGGGGCACGGCGCCGTCCTGATCCGTAGCGATCAGCCAGGCCAACGCGTCGTCCGGCAGTTCGCGATCGGCGCAGAACTCGACCGCCCAACGTCGGAATGCCTCCGAACGGTCCACGAGCGTGTTGTCGAGATCGAAGAGCGCCAACCGCTGCATGGTCAACAACCGTACCGGGCGGGTAAAGCGGATCTCCTCGTCGGGCAGTCGTCAGACCGTCCAGGTCTCGGTAGTTGGTGATCGTGATCGTCACGGTCGGATTGTGCCGGGCTGTCGGCGGCTCACGCGCCCCTGCGGTAGGGGTCTCCTCGGTCGGGCAGGCTCGTCCCTGCCCGAGGTTCCCGGTCGGGTCAAGGCTCGCCGGAGGCGACCGCGTAGCGGCTTGGCCTTGACCCGACCGGGGTTCTCGGGCAGCCCTGTGGGTGCCCGGCCGAGGAGAGCCCGGTTGGTGGTCTCCGAGGGAGGGTCGGGGTGCGGGGCAGCGCCCCGCCGGCCAGGTCCGGCAGGTCGGACGTTTCATCGGTGAGTTAGACGGGCGCTGGTGGCGGTGGTTGGAGTTGGAAGCAGCGATTGTCGCGCAGCAGCGCCCACAGCACGTCGACGCGGCGACGGGAGAGGGCGATCAACGCCTGCTGGTGCTTGCGCCCCTCAGCGCGTTTGCGCTGGTAGTAGTCCCGGTTCGGGCCGTTCATCCGCAGCGTGCTCAGCGAGGACATGTAGAACACGTGGCGCAGCCGCCGGTTGTAACGCTGCGGCCGGCGTAGTTTGGCGACCCGCTTGCCAGAGTCACGGGCCACCGGCGCCAGGCCCGCGTAGGCGGCCAGGTGATCAGGGCTGGCGAAGGTCGACAGGTCCCCGACCGCGACGATGAACTCCGCCGCCGCCAACGCCCCCATGCCGGGCAGGCTGCGAATGATGCCGGCCTGCGGGTGAGTGCCAAACGCCTGTTCAATGGCCTTGTCGGTGTTCTTCATGCGCTGGTGCAGGTGCAGCAGATGACTGGCCAGCTCACCGGCGAGCGCAGCAGCGGTTTCCTGTCCCGGCAGGGTGAGATCCTGCTCAGCCGCGGCGGCCAACGCCTGATCGGCGACCCTAACGGCGTTCACCGCCCGATGCCGGCGCAGATAAGCGATGAGCTGGTCGCGACCAGCGGCGCGGATCTGCTCGGGCGTCTGATAGGCGCTGATCAGAATCAGCGTCGCGACGTTGGTGAAGGTCAACGCGCGTTCCAACACCGGGGAGATTCCGAGCATCAGGCGACGCAGCCGATTCACGGTGCGGACCCAGTCTTCGACCAGGTCGGCGCGGTGCGCCACCAACAGCGCCAGCTTGGCGATCAGCTCCGTCGGTGTCTCCACCGGGAGAAAGTCATGCCGCATCCGAGCGGTGTTCGCGATGACTACCGCGTCACGGGCGTCGGTCTTGGCCTCGCCGGCGAACCCGGCAGCCATCGTCTTGACCGTGCGGCCTGGGATATACACCGTCTGCTGCCCGGCCAGCGCCAACATCGCCCGCAGCAGCGCGGTCTCGCAGCCGACCAGGTCGACCGCCCACACCACCTCGTCATCCGCGCCGACCCGCCCGATCAAGTCCGCGATCGCCTGCTGATCGTTGGCCACCCGCGTCGACCACAGCACCCGCCCGGCCACGTCCACCGCCGCTGCGTGATGAGCCTGCTTGCCCGCGTCCACGCCTATCCATACCTGCACCAAGCCGTCCTCCCGAAGCACCCAGATCCAGGTCACCTCGGACGACCCCGCCGGCAGTTCCTTAGCAAGCGACGACTCGCAGATCTCAATCAGCGGCCAAGGGCGCCCTGGGCTGGCTGGGCGGCCGCTCGTCCATAGCCACCTGACGGCAAACGACCTTGAGCCACACCCAACCAACCCGGCGGCCCGGAACACCATCCAGACGCAAGAACCCTAAGGAACGACCTTGGCCCCGTCCGGGGAAGCTGGTAGCCCTTGTGGTGCCCGGTGAGGTGATCCGCTCCCGGCTGATCTTCGAGGAGGGTTGTGGTTCTGGGCGCTCATCGATGCGCACCCGCACCCTCGGAGTAATAATACTGTTTGGGTCATTCATGCGTCGTTGAAGCTCTGCAATTCTGTGATGACCGTTCACAATTGTGCCATCCCTCGTGACCAGCACGCACCACCATCCGCTAGATTATTGAACGACCTCAAGGGATCTTCGTCGGTTAGCTCCCGGCGGGGCTATCAGCCTTGTTGGGATCGATCCCGTGGTTCGGCTTTAGAGCACCCAACTCGCTCGCCGCGCGAGTCCCGCACCCTATGTTGTGCACCAGCACTGGCGTGTTGCGGCGAGCACATAGCATGTGTGGGATCTTCTGCGTTATGCGGTGTGACCTACATATTCATGGCCCTTCACCTGGCCTTTCACACGTGGAATCAACTCGCCTCAAAAGTTATTATCGATGTTTACGGCGACGGTAACGGCAATCTGGGGAGGGGCCATCCCGAGCTGTTAGCGTGCCCGCCTCGGACCGACAGAACAACCGCCGACACATGCACTACCCCAAACGAGAAATCCTGGTTGCGGTTTCCACAGAATTCGCATCCGACTGATCAGAAAGTATGCGCCAGTAAGTACTATCCCTTACCTCGATCACCAGCACGCACCTACCATCCTCGCCGAATGCCACCAGGCTGACATCGATGGGCTGATCGACATCGTCCGCGAAGCGGCGCAGGTTCTCCCAGGAGCAACTAATCCCATCCACGGAAGCACGAATATTCTCCTCCAGCTCGAGTACATTGAGATTCGACTCCAGCTTGGAGGTCCCCTCGAAGTTATGAAGACGCCATGACCATCCCCGCGGCCGAACCTCGCGCAGGACATCGGCCAGTGAAACCATTTCGCCACTCACCCGAAAGGCTGGTATACGAAACTCGATCATTAACAACCACCATTCAGCGGAATAGCCCCTCCCCGTTTGCCGGTAACAGGGTCGTAGACGTGCTGATGCGGGTTTGGGTGACGTGACGGGTCACTGTGGTCGGACCAATGGATCTGCCGCACAAGCCTGCCGTTCTCGTCAAACTCCTGAGCCGCATTGTACTCGCTTGGCTTTCCCCGATTTTCGCGGTACAGCTGGGTATGAGGTGCATCAACGTCCGGCTTCGGCTGCCCGTGAGCCCCTTTCGGCTTATCCCTATCCGGGAAAGGACTTATGTCGGCATTGTGTACGAGCACCGGAGTGTTGCCGGCGAGTACGTAGTACGTGTGGATGTCAGAAACAGTGAGGTTGTACATGTACCGAGCACCGGCATAGTTGGCCAGGCTCGCAATTCGGACCTCGCCGCCAGCGATTGAGCGCAGCCTCTCTCGTGGCACGAGCTCTGCTGCATTGACCCAGTCGCCACGGGACACGGACCAGATCGGGTGCTCCCATGTGGTCTCGACATCAGCCATCGCACCATTGGGCAGCAGCACGACGAGCGTCGTGAGCTGCGAGTCGCGATTCAGGTGCAGGCGAGTCACCAGTTTGGCTGCAGTCACACCAGTGTGGGGGTCAGTCGCCTGCACCAGGTCACCGACCTGAACTTTTCCAATTTCCTTTGTCGTACCATCCGCCATGAGTACCGGCGTGTCCCGACTAAAGCTGTTGACTACTTTGCATGCCTCGACCACGTCATCGGCTGCCTTCGAGGCACCAGAAAGAAGATCGGCACCTTCGCCGACAAGTTTTGCGGCCTTGCCCACCGGAATTGCTCCGGCGAGATCGAGAACCAGCCCGACGTAGTCGCCGTTGTCAAGTTTTTCCTTGGCGAGAGCAAGGGAGTACGGAATCCCGATGCCAGGAATCCAGCTCATCCACTCGTAGAACTTGAGCTTCGATTCCTTGGCCCGGGCGTCCCGCATAGCGCACTCGCCCTCGACCTCACACATGAAGGCGGCAAGCGACTCCTGGAGTTCAGCCGGAGTGAAGTCGGAAATGTGACACCTGTAATAGCGGTAGCCGCCGAAGCCGCCGTACGTGTCGCAGTCACCGATGTAGCGAACCGTGAAATTGATATAGGCTTTTCGCCGCTTCTTGACTTCCTCGTCACGATCCGGTTGGCCGGCTTTCGAGCCACCGCCACCGCCACCGCCGCCACCACCACCGGAACCCGAGCCTCCGTCGTTCCGCTTTACGTCGTCCGGACTTGCCCGACCGGCCCAGACGTCATCCTGGATCAGCCCGGTCGGGTCGCTGAACGTGATCGGCGAGTTGCCGGCGTACGCGTAGCCGTGCCACTGCTGCGGTTGGCTCTGGTCCATCAACGGGTCGACCGACACGAACCTGCCGAGCGTCGGGTCGTACTCCCGTGCCCCGATGTGGGTCAGCCCGGTCGAGTCGATGTCGCCACCGACGAAGCCCTTGCCGTTGGGCCAGGCCGCCTGGTCCCCGCGCGGTGCGCCGTACGGGGTCTGGCGGCGGATCGTGACCGCCTGGGTCGCCGCGTTCACGCTGATCTGTTGGGTGCCCTGGTGGTCGCTGAACAGCCACTGCAGTCCACCGCCGCCCGAACGGCTGGCGATCGACTTGCCGGCGAAGGAGTAGTAGCGGGTGGCGGTGTTCTGCGCGGCGCCGAGGTCTCGCCGGATCTCCATTCCGGGCAGGTAGAGGGTGGTGCCGGTGGCGTCCCGTCGGAGGATCCGCTGGCCCTCGGCGTTGTAGACGTGACTGGCCAGGGTGGCGCCGCTTTCGGTGACGCTGGTCAGTCGACCCTCGGCATCCCAGGCCAACGTCTGGTCGGCGGCCACGCCCGGCCGGGTGACGGTCTCGCCGGTGGCGTTGTAGCCGTACGACTTGGTCACCGGCGCCTGTCCGGGTGCCTCGGTCCGGACGGACGTCACCGTGTGTGGCCGTACGGAGTTCGCGCCGCTGGCGGGCACCGTGTACGTGTTCGTGGTGTTGCCCGTCGAGCCGTGGCTGGTCTGGGTCAGCCGGTTGCCGATCCGGTCGAACGTCCAGTCGGTCCAGTAGGGGTCGGGTCCGCCCAGGTTCCCCGCCGACGGATCGGTAGCGCACTCCACGCCGGCGCGGGGTGTCCAGGCCGAGGTCAGGCGGCGCAGCCCGTCGTACCGGAAGCACTGGCTCTCGGCCTGCCCGACCCCCGGCTTGTCGACGAGCTGCAGGATGTTGCCGGCGGCGTCGTAGGAGTAGGTGCGGTCGGAGATGGTGCCGGCCGAGGTCTCCGGCTTGATCGTCGTCTGTCGGATCCGGCGGGTGTCCGTCTCGTAGACGTTGTTGTCCTCGACGTACGTCCCACCGGCGGTTTTCCGGGTCAGGACGGTGGGCTCGCCGTACACGGTGTACTGCTGCCCGACGACGTACGACCCGACCGTCGGCAGGTTCGTGGTCAGCGTCTGCGGCAGTCCGGTCGTACCGTCGTAGCCGGTGCTCACCGTCTCCTCGGCGAGGCCCCCGGCACCGGGGTACGTGATCGAGACTTGTGTTCCGTCGGTAGGGGCGAACCCGTACGAGTAGGTCCACTCCTGTCCCAGTCCGGTCACCGTGCTCGGGATGACGTACTGGTCTCCGACCACCTGGTAACGGGTGTTGAAGTTGATCGCCCGCCAGGTGTACGCGTTGGTCGAGCCGGCCGGCTCGTACCGGGTCGACTGGGTCAGCTGTCCGCGTACGGTGACGCCGGTGAAGAGCTGGTCGTACTTCCACTCGGCCCGCAGCTTGCCCGGTGAGACCGCATCGTCGTACTGGCCGGTCCGGCGGCCCATCGCGTCGTAGGTGTAGACGAGCACCTCACCACGGGCGTCAACGCTCTTCTCCAGGTCGCCGTAGAGGGTGTAGGTGGAGAAGCTGGTGCCCTTGTCCGGGTCGCGGGACTCGATCTGTCGACCCCTGATGTCGTACTTGTAGGTCCACTCGTTGCCGGCCGGGTCGGTGATCTTCGTGAGCTGGTTCTTCCGGTTGTACGTGTACCTGACCGCGTCGTACGCGCCGGAAACACCCGCCGCAGTGGTGTGCTGGCGTACCTCGACGTCGCGGCCCTTGAGGTCGAGGAACTTGGTGGTGGGGACGTCACCGGGGGCCGGGGTGCGGGCGATGCTGTCACCCCGGTAGGACGTACTGGTCCGCCACTTCTCCACCAGGTTCGTCACACCGTCCCCGGCGAGCGAGACCTCCGCGATCGGGCGGCTGGCGTCGTCGTACTCGGTGCGGGCGACCGCCGGTACCGACCACTCGGGCTCCCACCACAGGGTCCCCGAGGCCGTGCCCGGCTCGGCATGCGCCCCGTACGCGGCGGCGGTCCGCCCCCAGCGGTCGTAGATGGTGTCGGTGACGAGACGACCGCCGCCGATCCCGGAGGACTGGGTCTGGCGGGGCCGCAACATCGCGTCGTAGATCTGGTACGTCGTCTGGTAGTTGCCGGCGGAGTTCAGGGTCTCGGTCTTGACCGACGAGTAGTCGGACCGGGTCGGTGAATAGGTGTACACGTAGCGGGCGGACGGCTTCTGCGGGTTGTCCGCCTTCGACCAGCCCACCTTCCAGACCTGGGTCGTCCGTCCCAGGCCGTCCAGGGTCACCTCGGCCACGCGGGAGTTCACGTCGGTGGTCTTCCAGGCCGTCCCCCAGTACGGCGACACCTCCTCGTGACTCGTCCAGTTGAACCCGCTCTTGATGGTCTTGCTGACCCTGGTCACCGGCCCGCCCGCGGCCGGCGTGTACGCGGTCGCGGTGGTCACCGACCGTGCGTCGGTCGTGGTGACCGCCCGCCCGAAAGCGTCGTAGGTAGCCTGGCCCTCCGTCTGGAAAACCGTGCCGGTCGTGGCCGTCCAGTCGCGCAGTTGTTCGGTCCGGGAGATGGAGCCGTAGGTCGGCGCGGTGTCCGCGCTGGCCGCACCGTCATAGCTGTAACGGGCGTCGGCAACGACGTCGTCGGCGCTGACCGGTGCCGTCCCACAGGGCAGGGCATTCGTGGTGACCCGCTTCAACAGCCCGGTCTGGTTCCTGCCCAGGTTGCGGTTGTAGGTCTGGGTGACACACTGCTCGTCACCGACCACGTTGACGTCGCCGTCGTCCTGGGTCCAGTCGAGGGTGCCGTGGGTGTCGTCGAACGCCGACGTGGTGCGGGTGACCCGCCAGCCGGCCGCACCGTCCACGCCGAGCGCGGTCGCGGAATAGGTCAGCCGGGTGTTCGTGAAGCGGGCCGTGACCAGGTCATTGTTGATCGTGCGACTGGCGGTCGGCGGGGACTGCCAGGGCACATTCACGGTTCTGCTGACCGGCTTGTCGAGGTCGCCGTTGTAGACGGTCTCCTCACGCACCGACCCGGCGAACCAGTCCTCGTCGTGAACGGTCTCGTTGCCCAGCGAGGCGCCGACGGTGACCTGTCTGGTGCCGCCCGTGGGACTGGAGCGGTCACCGTGCATCCCGCGCAGATACTTGGTGACGGTCAGGGTCTTCCGGCCCTCGGTGTCGCCGACCCGGGTGGTGACCTCCGAATAGCCCCGGAACTGGTTCCAGGTCTTGTACTTCGGTTTGATCAGACCGTCGTCGTCCGAGTAGTGCCAGGCCGGGTTGCCGCCGTACGAGTAGGTGGTGAACTTCGGCGGTGCCTGGTGTCCACCGGCGAGTTGCACGTCCGACTCGGACACGTGGCGTACCACGTACTTGTGCCACCACTCCGTCAGCAGCGCGTCCTCGGCACCGTTGGGGTCGGGTCCGATGACCGGATAGCAGAGCTTGGTGTTGGTGTGCGCTGCACTCGGAACGTTGTCCTTGTGGCATTCCGGCAGGCTGTAGGTGACCTGGATCTTGGCACCCGTCTCGGCGACGATGTTGGCGATCCGCTGCCAGTTGTTCGTCGTGTTCGAGTCGGTGAGGACCCGGTTCGGCATCGCGGTCGGCTCGAACGTGATCGGCGGCAGGGTGACGGCCGTGCCGACGTGACCGGTGTGCGCGATGGACGAGAGCCACAACCCCGCGTTGGTGCCGTCGCCGGGTGACGGGAACGTGTGGGTGAGGGTCCAGGAGTCGACGTCCTGCCAGGCCGGGGTCGCCTTCGTCGTGTCCCAGACCCGGGTCGTGACCTTCGCGAGTCGTTTCGTGCTCCAGAAGGTCGGGGAGAAGTTGTCGCCGCACTCCGACCCGGTGCACTCCTGGTCCCATGGCACGTCCGGCCAGTTCGTCGCGTTGTGGGTGCCGCAGCTCGACGTGACACACCGGTCGGCCGGGGTGAACAGGACCTGGGCGATCGGGGTGATCGACCGGTCGCTGGCGCCGCGGTCCCAGGTGCCGTAGTCGATCCGGCGGATCATCCCGCCCCGCACGTAGGAGACGTCGGACGCCGCCGTCAGGTTCTGCGCGTACTTGTTGTCCTCCCTGTCGTACCAGTACGACATCGTGTTGCCGCGCGGGTCGACGACGTAGTCGAGGTTCCATCGCCACGCCTGGGTGCAGTCCGAGTCGAGAAATTCGCTGGCGTGGCAGGGCTCGTTGTCGTGGTTGCCGAACACGGGTGCGGTCCAGGTCGAGTTGGTGCCGCTGCTCTGGCCGGGCAGGCTGTTCAACCCGAAGTAGTACTGGACCCCGTCGGTGGTGGTGACCCGCCAGTGCTCGCCGTTGTTGTCGCCGTTCGTGGCGTTCGCCAGCTTCTCGACCTTCGCGCCCTGCTCGCTGCGCGAATGCCAGCCCTTGCCGTTCTGGAACACCAGTTCCGTACCGGTGCCATTCAGGGTCATGGTGGCGTTGTCGGAGCGCCAGCAGAGATCGCCGGTCTTCTTCTCGTTGTTCGCGCCGGGGGTCTTGTCGTCGCTGCACGACACATAGCTGCGCTCGATGTAGCCGGGCCAGTAGTCGAAACCCTCGCCGACGAACGACGGCTGGTTGTTCGTGGCGGCCGACCGTCCGTCGACGCTCGCCGACGAATAGGCCAACGAGACCGTCGGACTGGGACCATTCAGCCCCGGCGGGGTCCGCATCGGGTACGCCCAGGAGAACCCGCCGGTGGAGCCGCCGCCGGTCCAGGTGGCCGACGCTGACAGCGAGGTGGCGGTGAAGTCGCCCGCCGAGCCCTTGGCGTCGGCGGCCAGCGCGACCACGCTGCCGCCGGCCGTCGACACGTCAGCCGAAACGCGACCGGTCACGGTGTCGTTCCGGGAAGGCAGTGGGCTGGCCTGGCAGCCCGCAGCCTCCGGTGTGCTCAGGGCACAGGGCGGTAGCTGCCACAGCCGCAGACGGTCAGCCCAGCTACCTCCGTACGCGTGGCGGAATTCGTTGTAGTCGACGGACAGGTTGGCCTTCGCCGGCCCGGCAGTCCGTTGCGCACCGCTCACCTGCAGGACCACGCCGTCCCGCCAGGTCGGTGCGACCGCGTCGCGACCGACGATCTCGACCGTGAGGTCGGTCGGGTCCCCGCTCGCGGAGCCAGCGGCCCGGTTCACCCAGACCGGAAGCTGACCGACCCGTACGCCTGGTGTGCCCGACGTGTCCGCGCGCCCGGTCCCGAGCGAGGCCGCCGCCCGGCCCGCCTTGGGCCACACCGGCGCCGGGGCGGGCTTGCCCGCCGGGGTCGGTGTGGGCCAGGCGATCCCGCGTACCTCCCCGCCGTGCTTGTCCACCGGGTCGGCCTGCGACCGCAGGCGCTCCGGGGCGGCGAGCGCGCCCGCCGTCGGCGGCGATGCCACCAGCATCGACCCCGCGACCACTGCGGTGACGATGGCGGCGAGCACCTGACGAGGTCGACCCGGTGGCTTGGCACCCGAGCCTCGTTGACGCGGACCGTTCACTGGATCCTCCGAAATAAGGGGTCGACGAGGTCGGATGTGTGGGACGGGAGCCGGTCAACGGTCCAGCGGTTGACCGGCGCTCAGGGCTGGAGCTCTGCCTGTGCCTGGGACTTGTGCAGTTCGGAAACCGCGGTGTCGGTCAGGGCGCCCTGGTAGACCAGCAGGTCGTCCAGGCCGCCCTGGAAGTAGTCGACGAGGCGGGGCTGCTCGCCGGGGCCCGTGAACAACGCCGCCCCCACCGTCAGCGGCCCCGTCGCACGGAACACCCCCGCGCAGGGCACGGACCGCTCCAGGACGCCGTTGACGTACAGCCGGATCTCAGTGGCCTGGGCGTCGTAGACGCCGACCAGGTGGGTCCAGGTGCCGATGTCGTCCTCGGTCAGCAGCCGGTTTCCCTCGGCATGGACGCGCACCGGCGTGACGTCGTCGTCCGCACCGCCCACGGTGAACCGCCAGCGGTGCTCGCTCGCGCCGCTGGCAAGGCGGTACTCCCGCAGGGAGAGGTAGAAGGCCGACTCCTTGGTGCCCCGCTGCCCCGCCGCGGTGAAGGTACGGGGTTCGAACTGGTCCGGGCGTACCCAGACCGAGACGGTGAACGAGTCGTCGGTACGCAGCACCGGGGTGTCCTGCCACTGCGGCGGGCTGCCCTCGGCGGCCAGGTTCCGCTGCGACCAGCCGTACTCCAACGTGGACAGACCGAAGTACGGGTCGGCCGGGTCCTCCACGAAGTGGCGCTTGTCGAGCATCAGGCCGCTGTCGCGGTAGCCGGCGTCGACAGTCGCACCCTGGGTCAGACTCAACCGCCGGCCCCACGTCGCCCCGTCCGGTGCCTCGCAGGTGGACGGGATGCCGACCTGGTAACAGGGCCTGGCGGCGTTCATGTCCCAGCGCCCGACCTCGATCGGGGCGAGGATGCCGGGTTCGTCGAAGCCACCGGAGTACTCGTCGGTGGCGAGTTGGCCGGTGAAGTCGTGGTCGACAAGCACCCGGTTGAACACCTGCACGTCGGCGATGTTGCCGGTCCACCAGTTCGACGGGAGACCCGCGGAGAAGCCTCGACCGACCACGAACTTACCGCTGGTGGGCCAGGGCGCCGCGACGTAGTCGGTCTCGGCCACCCGGACGCCGTTGACGTAGAGCCGCAGCTTGCCGGCGGTCCTGTCGTAGACACCGGCCAGGTGGGTCCAGCGTGCCGCCTCGGCCGCGGTGAACGGGGTCGGGGCGATCGCCACCCGGCTCGCGCTGGTCTGCGCCGAGGTGTCCTTCATGACGAACGACCAGTGCGGGACCTGCGGGGTGCCCTGCCGGCGTACGCCGAACTCGAACCGGGCGGCGTCGGTGGCGTCCTGGGTGAGCACCTTCATGTCGCTGGTCGGCAGGGCGCCCGGCCTGACCCAGGCGGCCACGCTGAACGAGTTGGTGGTGTCGAGCACGGGAGCCGCGGTGGCGGCCTGCGAGGTGGTGCCGTTGAACGCGGCGCTGCCGCCGCCGAGCAGCCGGGCGTCGGCGGCCCAGCTGACGTTCGTCGGGGCCAGCGGGGTGTCACCGGCGACCGCGCCCTGCTGGTCGGCGAGCGCCTGGCCCTGGGTGACACCCGGGTAGGTTTCCAGCCCCCAGCGGGCGATTGCCGGGGCGGGACGGTCGACGACGAACTCGACGCTGCCGTACCCCTCGTTGCGGGTGGCGTCGACGGCCGAGACGTACAGCGTGTTCTGGCCGTACTTCGGGGGTCGCAGCGTCACGGTGGCGCTCTTCGGGGTGCCGGTGGCGGTCACCACCGTGGTCGGGCCGGTCCAGCCGTACTTGAACGACGTGGCGTCGGTGGCGGTCGACTCGATCCGGAAGGTGACCGGTTCACCAGGCCCGCCCGGCGAGCCCTGGAGCGTGACCGTGACCGGGGGAACTGTGGTGTCGGCGGTGAACTGGCACCACGGCGACCAGCCGCTCCACCGCGAGTACGGTGCCGGGTCGACGGCGGTGACCCGGTACGCGTACGTCTTGCCGGTGACGACGGCCACGGCGGCGGTGGTGGCCCGGCCGTTCGCGGGTGCGGACGCGGTCGGCGGCCGGGTCAGCCGGGTCGGGTACGCGTCGGTGACGGTGCCGATGCCGGCAGCCGGCACCTCGATCCACTCGTAGGTGCCGGTCAGGCTCTGGGTGGTGTCGGCGTCCGGGTAGACGGCGGAGAACTTCGGGGCCAGCGTGCCGATCGGCAGTACGCCGTCGGGCAGGCAGGCGACACCGGCGACCTGGAGACCGTTCGGCTTGCCCGGAATGGAGTCGTAGTCGACGATCAGCTTGGCGTCGTTCGGGAAGAACTTCTTCCACCGGCCCTGGGTGGACTCGCCGTCACCGCCGCTGTCCCGGGCGGCGAAGCCGACAGTGATCGCGGTGCCGCCCGCGCTGGCGACGGCCTGGACCTTCGAGGTCACCACGCCGGACTCGAAGTTCATGATCATGTCGGGTTGGATGACACCACAGCCACCCGCCTCGTTCGCGTGCCCCGGCGCACCGTCCATGATCGCGTTGAGCTTCATCTTCGACCAGGTCGCCTGCATGGCGTGGTCGATCGCCGGCACGTGGTACATGTAGGCCCAACTGTCGTCACACGACCATGAGTGGTCCAGCTTCATCTGCACGTACGCGCTCTCGATGTGCTTCCCCTTCATGGCGGTAAGGGGGAACTGGAAGAACGACCGGTAGAGCTGCCCCTGGCAGGGCCCTTCCGGGCTCAGCCCGACCCGGGCCACGCTGACGTCGGAGTTGGAGCAGCCGTTGTTGGTCGCGTACGCCCAGCGGTTCTGCTTCACCGACCAGGCCGGGTCGATGAAGACCGGGAAGTCGCCCTCGTCTGCGCCGAGCATGGCCGGGTCCGGGGTCAACAGCAGGTCACCAGTGGCGTCGACAGCGGTTTCCACCCGTACGGTCCGCGCGGTCGCCGCCGGTCCGTCGACCGAGGAGCGCTCGGCGGGCGCCGACGCCACACCGGCCCGGCCGGCGATCGTCGTCTGACCCGCGGAGTTCCACATCGTCGCCGGTGTGGCCGTGGCGAAAGCCGTGGCGCCGACGTCGGCCCGCAACGATCCGTCCGGCAACCGGACCGCCCGCGCGTCGCCGCCCAGGTCGAATCGGATCTGACGCAGCGCCGGGTTGGCCGCCGCCGTGGCCGTCTTCACCACCAGCACGTGGGTGAAGCCGGTCCGGGTCGCCTGGACCGCGAGGTCGACGCCGGGCAACACCTCGGGGTACGTCGCGGTGTCGCCGGTGAGCACCGGCGCCGGCAGCGCGGCCGGCCAGGCCACCGTGAGGGTCTTCCCATCCCTGGTCAGGGTTGCCAGCGGAGCCGACCCGCCGCCGGAGAACGCCACCTCCGCCGCCGACGCCGCCGGCCGTACCCGTCCGTCCGAGCCCCGGGCCAGGTCAAGGTCGACGTCCACCCAGGTGCCGTCCGCGCGGCGGGTCCACTGCGGAACCACCCCCGACTCGAACCTGAGCCGACCGTCCGGTTGCGCGGTGACCTGCGCGTACTCGGAGCGGGACGAACCGACCACCACCGGCCCGGCACAGTCCTTCGCCACGGCCAGTGCCTGCGCCGGGGAGGCGGCCTCCGCCACGCAGGGGGCAGCGGCGGGTGCCGCGGCGGCCGGCCGTTCGGCCAGCACCGGCAACCCCGCCACCGGCATCAGCAGCGCGGTGGCGGCCGCGAGCCAGCGCAGCCGTGCCAATCCGGGCCACCCGTTGGAGCGGCTGCGGCTGGGCAGCCCGCTCGCCTCCGCTGGGCCGGCGGCGGCATGACCAACATCGACAGACATGGCAGCTCCAACCGACCAGGCCAGGCCTGGTCGTCGCTAGGGAGGATCGGGATCTCGTGAGGTGCGCGATGGTCGCGGGGAGCGGCCCGGCAACTGAGCCGCCGTCGGGACCGACGGAACTGGGGCTAGCGCGCGGGTCGGTGGTGACCGCTCGGCGAGCGCGCGTCAGCTTCCGACGCGGATCGGCGGCGTGCAGGGCGTTGACACGTACGGGATCAGCTCGGGCACAACCCGGAGCGCCGTACGCGGAGACGGACGTTCGGCCGGCGCAGTGGGCGTCAGCGGCCTGGATCGTCCGATAGGCAGTGGTCTCCGGTGGACAGTGGCCCGAGAGACATCCGTTGGATACATCATTCACCCCCGTGAATTGATGTGGCCAACGGTATGGGACGTAGGCAAGAGGGGTCAATCCCGATGGCGTGACGAGGAGTGACGGAGGTACGACAGCTCGCCCGAGCGGCGGACGGCCGGCACGCCGGGTGGGGTCAGGTTCGCCAGGCGAGCGTGCCGCGTGGCGTACCCAACGCCACCCCTGCCACCTCACCGGTCCGGACGCCTGCCTCAGCAGGGTCGACGTCCGCCCCTTCCCATAAGCGACGATTACAGCGAAAGGGTGGGCACCCAACCCGTTCTGGCCGCTCATCCTCGGCAAACGAGATCGAGCGACGTTGCCCCGCCGGCGCGCAGGCGGTCCAGCTCAGAGGCCAGCGGCGGAGAACACCCATACCCCTCCGCAACGGCACCAGATCGACAGCTACGCCTCAGCTCGGATCCGATCTTGCCTGAGCCGTTGCTGAGCGGCGACCAGGTTTCCGATCACAGCTGGGTGCGCAGGACGTCGTATGCCCAGGCGGCGAGGGTGGTGGGTGTCGTGGTTCGTATGGTGCGCGGTTGTTCGGGGACGAAATCGTCGCGCAAACCGCTGGACATGCCGATCACGGCGTCGGTGAGCCCTGCCGTCATCCCGCTGGCACGCAGGTTCTCGCGCATGGTTTCGTCGGAGATTCGCTCGACGGTGCACGGTTGCCCGGTGGCCGCGCTGACGATCTCGGCCGCTTGTGCCCAGGTGAGGTCCGTAGGTCCGTGTACGGCTTGCACGACGCGGCCGGACCATGCCGGCGACAGCAGTCGGGTGACAGCGACCTCGGCGATGTCGCGTGGAGCTACCCACGCCATTGGCTGATCGACGGGCAGGATGATCGGGATTCGTCCACCGCGGATCGCGTCGAGCTGAAGCAGGAGGTTTGTGAAGAAGAATCCGCAGCGTAGGTGTGCGACGGTGGTGCCGGTGGCGTCCAGGGCGACCTCGGTCGCGGCGAGGCCGTCTATCTCTCCGGCCCCGTGCCGGCGCTCGGCACCGACGCTGCTCTGGAACACGGTCCGGCGGAGCTGGTTCTCGGTGACCGCGCGAACCACGGCGGTGGTGGCCCGGGCATAGTCGCCGAGCGGGTCCTCGCTGTCTGTGGTCGGGTCGACCCAGTAGAGGGCGTCCGCGCCCCGAGTCGCGGCGACCACGCCGTCCGCGTCGTACAGGTCGACTGCCGCCACGTCGGCTTCGGCTCGCACTGACGGCGGCAGCCGGTCCGGGTGGCGGGCGAGCACCAGCGGCCGCACGCCGGCTCGGATCAGCATGGCAACCACGTGGCGTCCGACGTTGCCGTTCGGAGTGGTGACGGCGATCTGCACAGGGCCCTCCTCAGCGTCGGTAGCCGCTGACCACGCTACAGAGGTTGAACGGTTGAGGCTTGATTGATCATGGCGGTTCCGGGTCGAGCGTCATTCCGGTCTGGGCGAGGTGCCGGCGACCGCGCCAGGCACCGCACCGGCTCGCGCGGGTGGTGGCTTGGCCGCGCGAGTCCGGCGGGCACTGGGCTACGCGGTCAGGCGTCGCCGATCGACGACAGTGGGATGCCGAACACCGTGCGCTGCCCGTCGTACTCGGTGAGTGTCCACATCCGCTTGCCCTGCGGCTGGTAGGTCAGGTCCTCGGGTCCTCCCGCCGCGACGCTGGTGTACTGCCGCGAGGTGCCCACGGTAGCGCGGTGGATCCAGACGGGCTTGCGATCGAACTCGCTGCTGGTCAGCACGAACTCGTCTCCGTGTGTGATCGCGCCGTTGACGTTCGCCCGTGACGTCACGTACACCGCATCGGAGCTGACCAGGCCATCGGACGCCGCGAGTTTGCCCTTACCGTCGAGGTTCCACCGGACGATCCGCGCGTCGGCGGGTTTCGGCGAGTGGACCCCCTCGCGGTCCTCCGGACGGCCGGAACGGGAAGGACGGATCGGCTCGCGGGCCGGTGAGCCCCACGGATTCGGCCGCCGCCGGCGACAACTTGCCAATCAGTTCACCGTCTCCTGCTACGACGTTCGATGCGGTACGCGATCGTCGCGACGAGGAGGATGGCGATGATCGAAATAATCCATCCTGCTCGGTCCATGGCTCCACCTCCTTCGCAGGCCGTTTCCGGCACGCCTCAGCCCTAACCGTTACCCGAGGCTGACGGCATCATGCATCGGTGGCCGTGGTTCCTCGCTCGGCGACTCGTCGGCCGCGGTCGGACGCGAGAGTGTCGAGCGAGCGGTGACGATTGACCAAGCCCGTCATCTGTAGAACGAAGCCGTCGCCGGGTCCCCTCGGGCGAAGCGCGCCATCCTGGTCGAGGAGCCCTCGGACGAGCTTGTCGTCATGCGGGCCTACCTCGACGCGCACGGCAAGATGCCGATCGCCGACGGCGCTTCTACGGCTCTGAGAACGCCCGCCGAACAGCCCTACCCGCCTGGCTACATCACTACAATCACCACCGACCCACACCGCCACCAGCGGCCGGCCACCCATCACCAGGTTGACCAACGCCCCTGGGCAGTACACCTAGAGCCGCTATCGGTTGCTCGCGTGTGCATCGAGCGGTACGTGCGCTGGCTTCAGGACGTGCGGCGCTTCCAGCCTCGACCGTGTCACCTTCGGCACGGACGTCTCGGCGTCGCTGAAGCGCAGCTACACCGGCCTCATCGATCTCGGCTCGCCGTCCGAGGTGTGCGTCACCGCGACCGAGGCCAACGTCCGGCCGCCTTCCGGTCGCTGATCACCCGTGGCTACGTAGCGTGTGGCGGCACACGGACTGAAGGTGTTGGACGGCGTTTCACTCGAACTCACGACGGCGCCGTGCCGACAATCCCGGGTCAGGATCCGGGGCCCGGCCCCCTGGTGGGTTCGGAAGAGTGCGGCCCCGGCCAGGGACTCACGGACGGGCGCACCGCGGTCCGCCCGCCACAGACCGGA
>NZ_JBEYUF010000042.1:0-31677 GCF_040643355.1 Micromonospora sp. NPDC047187 | reverse complement strand
ACGAGTACCGGTCGGCGGCCAACCAGTCTTTAACGCCCAGCCCCCGCGGGCGCCCCCCCCCGCGGGGGGGCGCCCGCCGCCCCCTGCGTACGGACCGGGCGTCAACGTGCCGTGCCGGCGCGACGCTTGTTGTAGACGTCGAAGGCGACAGCGACGAGCAGGACGAGACCCTTCACCACCGACTGGGTCGACTGGTCGATGCCCATCAGCTGCATGCCGTTGCTCATCACCGCCATGATCAGACCACCGACCATCGCGCCCACCACGGTGCCCACGCCACCGGTGACCGCCGCGCCGCCGATGAAGGCCGCGGCGATCGCGTCCAGCTCGAACATGTTGCCGGCGGCGGGCTGGGCGCCATTGGACCGCGACGAGTAGATGACGCCGGCCACCGCCGCCAGGAAGCCCATGTTGACGAACATCCAGAAGTTGACCGTGCGGACCTTCACCCCGGACAGCGCCGCCGCCGACAGGTTGCCGCCGATCGCGTAGACCTGGCGACCGAAGACGGTACGCCGGGTGAGCAGGCCGTAGACCAGCACCAGGACCGCCAGGATGATCAGCACGATCGGCAGCCCTCGGGCGTGCGCCAGCTGCCAGGCGAAGTACATGAGGACCGCGCCGATCAGCACGACCCGGGCGACGAAGAGCGGGAACGACTCGACGGGCTGCTGGTAGCGGATCCGCGCCACGCGGGTGCGGAAGCCGCTGACCGCGTAGCCGGCCACGGCGATGGCGCCGATCAGCAGTGTGAAGGCGTCGAAGCCCTGCCCACCGAGCAGGCCGTTGAGGAAGCCCGCCGCGACCTGCTGGTACTCGGACGGGAACGGCGACAGCGAGATGTTGTCGAGCACCCGCAGGGTCAGACCCCGGAACAACAGCATGCCGGCCAGGGTCACGATGAAGGCCGGAATGCCGGCGTACGCCACCCAGAACCCGTGCCACGCGCCGACCGCGACGCCGACGACCAGCGCGGCCACGACGCCGATCCACCAGGGGTGACCCTGCTGGATCACCAGGACGGCGGAGACCGCTCCGGTGAGCGCGACGACCGATCCGACCGACAGGTCGATGTGCCCGCCGATGATCAGGATGACCATCCCGATCGCGAGGACCAGGATGTACGAGTACTGGAGGACGATGTTGGTGATGTTGCCGGGGCTCAGCAACACCCCGTCGGTCAGGACCGCGAAGAGCGCGACGATGACGACCAGGGCGACGTAGATCCCGCTCTGCCGCAGGTTGTTCAACACCAGCGCCCGCAGGTCGCTCGTCCCGCTGTGCAGGGCGGCGCCGGGCGTGCTGTCCGGGGGCGTGGGGCGCTCCGTCGAAGGGGTCTTGATGCTGGTCATCCGACGAGCTCCTTGTCCTTGGTCATCAGCTCCATGAGGCTCTCCTGAGTCGCCTCGGCCACCGGCATCTCGCCGGTGATCCGGCCGGCGGCGAGGGTATAGATGCGGTCGCACATTCCGAGCAGCTCCGGCAGCTCGGAGGAGATGACGATCACCGCCTTACCGGCGGCCACCAGCCGGTTGATGATCGTGTAGATCTCGTACTTGGCGCCGACGTCGATCCCGCGGGTGGGCTCGTCGAGGATCAGCACGTCCGGGTCGGTGAACAGCCACTTCGACAGCACGACCTTCTGCTGGTTGCCGCCGGAGAGCTTGCCGACCACCGCCATGACGCTCGGCGTGCGGATGTTCATCTCCTTGCGGCTCGCCTCGGCAACCTTGATCTCCTCGTTGCCGTTCACCCAGCCCAGGCGGGACAGCCGGTCCAACGCGGCGGCGGACACGTTGCGCCGCACGTCGTCGATGAGGTTGAGGCCGTAGCGCTTGCGGTCCTCGGTGACGTAGGCGATGCCGTTGTCGATCGCCTCGGCGACGGTGCGTGCCTGCACCTCCCGGCCGTGGACGAAGAGTCGGCCCCGGATGTCGCGCCCGTAGGACCGACCGAACACGCTCATGGCCAGCTCGGTCCGCCCGGCCCCCATGAGGCCCGCGATGCCGACGACCTCGCCGGCGCGTACGGACAGCCCGACGCCCTCGACGACCATCCGGTCCTGGACCGGGTGACGCACCGTCCAGTCCTCGATGCGCAGGACCTCGTCACCGGGGGACGACTCGCGGTCGGGGTAGAAGCTGTCCAGGTCGCGCCCGACCATGCCCCGGATGATCCGATGCTGGGTCACCTCGTCGGACCGCATGTCGAGGGTCTCCACGGCGCGCCCGTCGCGGATGACGGTGGTCGAGTCGGCGATGGCGGTGATCTCGTTGAGCTTGTGCGAGATCATGATGCAGGTGATGCCCTGCTCCTTGAGGGCCCGCAACAGGTCGAGCAGGTGCGCCGAGTCGATGTCGTTGAGCGCGGCCGTCGGCTCGTCCAGGATGAGCAGGCGCACCTTCTTCGACAGCGCCTTGGCGATCTCCACGAGCTGTTGCTTGCCGACGCCGAGCTGGATGACCGGGGTGACCGGGTTCTCGTGCAGCCCGACGGACGCCAGCAGCTTCGCCGCTTCGGCGTTGGCGAAGTTCCAGTCGATGAGCCCGCTGCGGCCGCGCCGCTCGTTGCCGAGGAAGATGTTCTCCGCGATCGACAGGTACGGCACCAGGGCGAGCTCCTGGTGGATGATGACGATGCCGTTGGCCTCGCTGTCGCGGATGCCACGGAACTGCATCGGCTTGCCGTCGAAGAGGATCTCGCCGTCGTACGAGCCGGACGGGTAGACGCCGGACAGCACCTTCATCAGGGTGGACTTGCCGGCGCCGTTCTCACCACAGATGGCGTGGATCTCCCCGCGGCGCACTGCGAGGGTGACGTCCTCCAGCGCGGTCACGCCGGGGAAGGTCTTGGTGATGCGACGCATCTCGAGGATGGTGTCGTCCATTGTCACTGTCCTCCGTCAGGTCTGGACGTGTACGCGCCCAGGCGTCGGGCCCGGCGGGTGACCGCCGGGCCCGACGAGTGGCTTACTTCTTGGCCTGACCGGCGGCGACCTCTTCCGCCGTCCAGTAGCCGGAGTCGATCAGCGTCGCCTTGATGTCGTCCTTGTAGACGGTCGCGATCGGCAGCAGGTACGCCGGGACGACCTTGACGCCGTTGTTGTACGTCTGGGTGTCGTTGGCCTGCGGCTGCTTCTTCTGCAGGAACGCCTCGGCCGCGTTCACGGCCTGCTCGGCCAGCAGCCGGGTGTCCTTGAAGACCGTGGAGCTCTGTACGCCGTCGTTGATCAGCTTGATCGAGGCGATCTCCGCGTCCTGGCCGGTCACCACCGGGAGCTTCTTCGCGCCCTTGCCGTAGCCGGCGTTCTGCAGGGCGGTGATGATGCCGCGGGAGATGCCGTCGTACGGCGAGAGCACCCCGTCGACCTTCGAGCCGTCGTTGTAGCTGGAGGTGAGCAGGTTCTCCATCCGCTTCTGCGCGGTCTCCTGCTGCCACCGCAGGATGGCTACCTGCTCGGGGGTGGTCTGCTTGGACTTGACGACCAGCGTGCCGTTCTCGATGAACGGCTTCAGGGTGTCCATCGCGCCGCCGAAGAAGTACTGGGTGTTGTTGTCATCCAGCGATCCGGCGAAGAGCTCGACGTTCAGCGGCCCCTTGGCCGTGCCCTTCGAGCCGTCCTTGTTCAGCAGGCCGAGGCCGACGAGCAGCGCGGTGCCCTGGGCGACGCCAACCTTGTAGTTGTCGAAGCTGACGTAGAAGTCGACGTCCTTGCTGCCACGGATCAGTCGGTCGTAGGAGATGACCGGGATCTTCGCGGCGGCGGCGGCCTGCAGCTGGCTGCTGAGCGCGGTGCCGTCGATCGCCGCGAGGACCAGAACATCGGCACCCTGGGTGATCATCTGGTCGACCTGCTGCGACTGCGTGGGGATGTCGTCGCCGGCGTACTGGAGGTCGACCTTGTAGCCCTTGGCTTCCAGCTTCGACTTCACCGCGTTGCCGTCGGCGATCCACCGCTCCGAGGTCTGGGTCGGCATCGACACACCGATGGTCAAATCGCTCGGCTTCTCGTCGCCGGACTTCTCACCGCTGCCCGCACCCCCGCCGCTGCACGCCGCCAAACTCAGCGCGAGTGCCGCGCCGCCGAGAGCAACCAGGAATTTCCTGCCCACGGGCTTCTCCTCTCTGGACTCCCCCGCCGACTGCCGGGGCCAACTGTCATCTTTCGGGTAGTGTTAGCGCTCACATAGATTGCGTCAACACCAGATCCGAAATACCGGTGTCACGGTCTCGTAACGGAGCATCCAGGCGAGCGTAGCCATGTGGCCGATCCGCCGGAAGGGCAGGACGCGGCGACTCAGCGTGGTCGTCCGCAGCACTCTACAGACCGATGCCCGCGGACGACGTCTGTCGTCCGCGGGCATCGGCACTACCGCCGGATCAGGTGGGTCGCCGCGACCTCGGCGGTCGGCCGACCCGGTCGGCTACCGCTGCGACCACCGCTGGTTCGCCGCCGCGGTGCAGGTCCAGAGGATCACCGTGGTGCCGTTGGCAGTGGCGTTGGCGTTGACGTCCAGGCAGAGCCCCGACTGGTTGTTGCTGATCGTGCCGTTGGCGTTGACCGTCCACTGCTGGTTGGTCCCGCCGTTGCAGTCCCAGATCTGCACCTTGGCGCCGGCCGCGGCGTTCGGCGGCGCGTCCAGGCACTTGCCGAGGGCCTGCAGGGTCTGGCCGCTGCTGGTCCAGCGCTGGTTGGCGGCGCCGTTGCAGTCCCAGATGACCGGCTGCGTGCCGTTGGCCGTGTTGCTGTTCGGCACGTCGAGGCAGCGGCCGGAGGCGGCGCTGGCGTACGCGCTCGACGTGGTCGGCGGCGGCGTCGTCGGAGGAGTCGTCCCGCCACCGCTGACCCGGTACACCACAGTGCCGTGCGCGGGGACGCTGGCGCTGATGGTCCCGCTGCTGGTGCTGGTGCCACCGGTCCACGCGTCCACCAGTGTGAACGACGAGCCGGACTTGCCGATGGCCGCGGCCGTGGTCGAGATCGTCGTCGTCGAGCCGCCCTGGTTGAAGAGGGCGACGGCGATGTCACCATTGGCGAGCCGCTTGGCCAGCACCCGACGCGTGCCGTCGAACGACACCTGGGTCCCCTGCAACCCGAGCGAGTCCTGGTTGATCGCGATCAGGTTGGCGTTCTTGAGGATCGCCTGCGTGGCGGCGTTCATGTTCCGCACGTCGTTGCCGGCGATCAGCGGAGACGCCATGATCGCCCACATCGCGAAGTGGCTGCGCATCTCCGTGTCGTTCATGCCGCCGCGGCCGATCTCCATCATGTCGGGGTCGTTGAACCCACCCGGTCTCGCGTAGGACGCCAGCGGAACGGTCACGTTGATGATGTTCTGGATGCCCATCGGGTAGCCGTTGGTCTGGCCGGTGTCCCAGGCGTTGGTGATGTCCTCGGTGGTGCGCCACATGTTCGCCACGTCGCCCCAGTTGCGCTGGGGGCCGGTCTTGGCGTGGATACTGTTCGGGTTGATGCTGTAGACGATCGGTCGACCGGTGGCGGCCAGCGCGTCACGCATCTTGGCGAAGGTGGCCACCTGGTCGTTGATGCTGCCCTCCGGCGAGCACCAGTCGTACTTGAGGAAGTCGACGCCCCAGGCGGCGAACTGCCGTGCGTCCTGCACCTCGTGGCCCCGACTGCCGGTCGCCCCGGGGTAGGCGCCGAAGTACTGCGCGCAGGTCTTGTCGACCGGCACCTGGTAGAGGCCGAACTTCAGGTTCCGGGCGTGCAGGTAGTCGCCGAGCGCCTTCATCCCGCTGGGGAACCGGCCGGGGTCGCCCTGGATGTTGCCGGAGCTGTCCCGGTTGGGGTTGAACCAGCAGTCGTCGACCACGACGTAGTTGTAGCCCAGGTCCCGCATGCCGGTGCTGACGATCGCATCCGCCGTCTGCCGGATCAGCGCCTCGTTGATGTTGCAGCCGAACTGGTTCCACGAATTCCAACCCATGGGTGGAGTGCGCGCCACGCCGTTGTCCAGTGCCTGCGCGGTCGGCGCGCGAAGGCCGACCAGGGCGCCGGCGAGCAGAATTCCGGCCGCCAGTGCGCTCCCCCAGCGACGACCTCGGGTATTGCGGTTCATCGAGCCTCCTTGTCGGTGACGCCCGCCCGTGATTACGATCTCTGGTCGGCACGCCGATAGTTGGACGCCAATTTTTGTTAGCGTTAACAGAGACGCCCATCATGTTACGGCGACATTTCACGAGGTTCAATACCTTCACCGCGCCGTATCGCTCGACATCGATTAGTCACCCTCAGCAACCCATCGAGCCGCGTCTTATTCGGCGAGGAAGCCGAAAATTGGCGCACGCTGGCGCGGCGGACCCACCCGCGCGTTCACTGCTGGGCGGGGCGTGGCGGGCCTCTCCCCGCACCACGCGGGGCGACCTCCGGTTGGCCCGACCGTCAGTGACGAGGTGGAGCGACGCTCTCGCGGGCGACCAGAGCGGGGGCGATGGTCTGCCGCAGCGCCCCACCGGTGCCCGACTCGATCTGGGACAGCAGCATCTGCAGGCTCGCTCGCGCCACCGCGTCGAAGTCCGGTCGAACCGTGGTCAGCGGCGGAATGAAGTACGCCGCCTCCGGCACGTCGTCGAAGCCGACCACGCTGATCTCGTGCGGCACCCGTCGACCGAACTCGTGCAGCGCCCGCAGCACGCCCAGCGCGAGATGGTCGTTGGCGGTGAAGACGGCGGTAACCTCCGGCATCCGCGCCAACATCTGCCCGCACCGGTAACCCGACGCCGCTGACCAGTCCCCCGGCATCGGCGGCGGCGGATCCAGCCCGGCGGCCAGCAACGCCTGCCGCCAGCCGTCGATCCGACCCACGCTGTCGAACCAGTCGGTCGGCCCGGAGACGTGCCAGACGGTGCGGTGCCCGGCGTCGAGCAGATGTTGCGTCGCCGCCCGGGCGCCCGCCACCTGGTCGACAGTCACCAGCGGCACCGGCCGGCTCGGGTCACCGTCGACAGTGACCAGCGGGACATCCTTGGGCAGGCGCTCCAGCGCCTCACCGGCCGACTCGACCGGGGCGATGACCACGATGCCGGCGACCCGGTGCGACAGGTGCCGCTCGACGGCCGCCGAGATGGAGCGGTGGTCCAGGTTTCGTACGCTGCCGACGCTGACCGCGAAGCCCTCTTCGGCGGCGGTCTGCTCCAACGCGGCCAGCAGCGAGGCCGGACCGTAGAGCGTCGTGTTCTGCGCGACCACACCGATGACCTGTGATCGACCGGTCACCAGGGCGCGTGCCGCGCCGTTGGGGCGGTAGCCGAGTTCGGCGATCGCCGCGCGAACCCGGAGCCGGGTCTGCTCACGGACGTTGGGGTGCCCGTTGAGCACCCGCGACACCGTCTGATGGGAGACACCGGCGAGACGAGCAACGTCCGTCATCGCGGGACCGTGGACGGCCATTTCACTCCCCCCGCTACATCTCCGGCCCGCAGCCCGTCGACGTCGACTGGAGCGGCCCGGCCCGATCCCCCTCGCTCAGTCACCACGCCGGTGCTGAATCCCAGGTGACCAGCGCTGGATCGCCGACAGTCTACGCCAGCAACGGCCCCGAACACGGCACGCCCGTGTGGGGACCGCTCGACGTGCCGAAGCCGTACAACGCCGTGCCCGTCCGGACTCGCCAACCAACAGGTACGAGGCACGGTCCTGATGTGGTACGCCGGCCTGCCCTCGCTCCTGGACAGAGCGTGGAACAGGCCGGCGAGGATCTGACGCGGTGGCGCGGACTTCACATGCCGCCAGGGCTGCGTCGCCAGCGCCACCGGTCAGAGCGATCGTCGTGTGACCGGCGTCACGGAGTGGTCAGGTCGAAGCGCCGCACGGTGACCGCGCCACCGAGCGCCTGCGTCGCGTGGTTGAAGATGGCGAACCGGTAGCCCATGAAGAACTGCCAGTTGTTCGCCAGCGTCAGGGCGTTGCCGAACGAGGTGAAGTTGACCCCGTCGGTGCTGTACGAGAAACGGGCCTGTCGGCCGGAGCCGGGTCTGATGTCGGCGTTGGCGCGCAACCAGATCCGGCCACCGGAGACGGCGGTGCTCGCCACCTCGCTGCCGGTGCTGGTGGTGTTCCAGCTGCCGTCCATCGTCAGCCCGTTCTGCATGACCAGTCGGGTGGACCCGTTGTCCCGTCGGACTCCGATCCAGGCCGACGAGTTGCGCAGCACCGCCAGGCCGGTGCGATCACCGTCGCGCATGGTGGAGTAGTCCAACTCGATCGTCGCGGTCGAGGTGGGGCCCTGGATGCGGTGGGTCAGCGTGTTGCGCGCCTTGTAAAGGTCGCTGGTGACGGTGGCGGTCTGCAGGTTCAGCCCGTTGTTGACCGACCACTTGCTGTTGTCCGGGTTGTGGTTCCACTCCCACTGCGGGCCGAGCGTGGTGCCGGCGAAGGTGTCGGCGCCGGTGAGCGGCTTGACCGCCCGGGGCGGCGCGGGCAGGTTCGGCTTCGGGTACGAGCTGCCCCACGTGCCGTTGACCGTCTGCAGCACCGGCCAACCGTCGCCGGTCCAGGTGATCGGGGCCATGGCCGGCATCCGACCACCGGGGTACGCGTCGACGAAGGACATGTAGTACCAGTCGCCGTTCTGGGTCTGCACCAGCCCACCCTGGTGCGGCACACCGCCACCGGAGATCGGGCCGGGCAGGTTGAGCAGCACCTGCCGCTGCTCGTACGGGCCGAACGGGCCGTTCGTCGACTTCAGCACGTACTGGCCGTTGGCCGGGCGGGTGAGCCAGATGTAGTAGGCGCCGTTGCGCTTGTAGAAGCGCGCGCCCTCCAGCGTTCCGATGCTCGACGGCGTGGTGTACACCTGCTGGGCACGAACCTGGGACTTTCCGTCCGCGGACAGCTGCGCCACGCTGATGGTGCCGTTGCCGTACGCCACGTACATGGTGTCGTTGTCGTCGATCAGCATCCCCGCGTCGTAGTAGCAGTTGGGGATGGTGGTGTGCTTGCTCCAGGCGCCGTCGACGGCGGACGCGGTGTAGATGTGGGTCTGCGCGAAGTCGATGCACCCGGCCCAGTAGTACGTCCGGTTGCTCGGCCGGTAGTTCAGCGTCGACGCCCAGATGCCGTCGACGTAGGCGTTACCACCGCTCATGTCGTACTTCGACCCGAAGTCGAGTCGGGGCACCGAGTGACCGGCGAACTCCCAGTTCACCAGGTCGTACGAGCGCAGGACCGGCGCGCCAGGCGAGTAGTGCATGGTGGACGCCGACATGTAGTAGGCGTTGTCCACCCGGATGATGTCGACGTCGGCGAAGTCCTGCCAGACCACCGGGTTCGGGTACGTGCCGTTGGACGGGGGCGGCGTCGTGGGGTCGGTCCCGCCGTCGACGCGGACGAGCTGCCACTGCTGGTTGGTGCCGTTCCAGTCGTCGTACTGCACGATGTTGCCGCCGTCGGCGGTCGAGGCGCCCTGCACCTCCATCACCTTGTTGCTGTTCCGGTTGATCAACCGGACGTACCCGCCGTCCGAGTCGGCCAGCCGGAACTGCTGGTTGGTGCCGTTGTTGTCGCTCCACTGCACGACGCTGGCGCCGTTGGCGGTCGAGCGGCCGGAGACGTCCAGCACCTTGCCCGACAACCTCGACTTGAGTCGGTAGTAGCCGCCTCCGGAGTCCACGAACTGCCACTGCTGCTGGTTGCCGTTGTTACGCGTCCACTGGGTGATCCGCGCACCGTCGTTCGTGGCCAGGTTGTACACGTCCACGGCCTTGCCACTGTTGCGGTTCACCAACACGTACCAGGCGCTGGTGTCGACGGTGGCCGCTGACGCGGGCGACGAGGCGACGGCCGCAGCCGCGCCACCGACCACCAGCACCATCGCGGCGACGGCGAGTCTCGACAGCCACCCGCGCCGTCGTGGCGCACCCCGGGGAACCCGACCGATGGAAAGCATGATCCTCCTCTGCTGACGCGAACCGTGCGGTCTGGGTCGGCGTCCGCGGCACCGGGCGGGGCACCGAGCTGACCACGCCCGGCCATGTGATCGCTAACACCGATCGCCCGACCGT
Source organism: Micromonospora sp. NPDC047187 (assembly GCF_040643355.1). Lineage (NCBI taxonomy): Bacteria > Bacillati > Actinomycetota > Actinomycetes > Micromonosporales > Micromonosporaceae > Micromonospora > Micromonospora sp. NPDC047187. Next base: position 21,654 of record NZ_JBEYUF010000042.1, on the reverse strand, counting down.
TGCGGTGACGAGGTGCCGAAACCGCGGGGGTAGGACGTGCGCGCGGCCGGAGCAGCCAACGACATCGACCATCTTGGTTATAGACTGTGAGCGATAACATGCTGTTAGTCAAGGCGTAACACAATCGCCTCGCGGCCCGGCTGGCGCACACGCGAACGGGTGGTCCACCCCTGCCTGCGGGCAGGGGTGGACCACCCGTTCTTCGTACGATCAGGCCGCGCGAATCAGAAGCCGCGGGCCAGCCGGTAGTACGCCTGGTTCCAGCGCAGCTCGTCGGCGAAACGGCGGGGCTCCGTGGCGGCGTCGATGACGACGAGCTCGGTGCGGCTCATCTCCGCCAGGTCGTGCAGCTCCTCCACGCCCACCGCCTGAGACAGCACTGTGTGGTGCGGGGCGCCCGCGGTGATCCACGCCTCGGCCGAGACCGGCAGGTCGGGGCGCGGACGCCAGACGGCACGGGCAACCGGCAACCGGCGCAGCGGCTGCGGCGGCGCCACCACGTCGATCTCGTTGGCCACCAGCCGGAAACGCTCCCCCATGTCGGACAACCCGAGCACCACTGCCGGACCGGGTGCGGCGTCGAACACCAGCCGGACCGGGTCCTCCCGGCCACCGATGCTCAGCGGATGGATCTCCACGTTGGGCACGCCGGAGGCGATCGTCGGGCAGACCTCCAGCATGTGGGCGCCGAGCACCAACTCGTTGCCCGGAGTGAGGTCGTAGGTGTAGTCCTCCATGAACGACGTGCCGCCGCTCACGCCCACCGACATCGCCTTGAGGGTGCGGACCAGGACCGAGGTCTTCCAGTCGCCCTCACCGCCGAAGCCGTAGCCGTCCGCCATCAGCCGCTGCACGGCGATGCCCGGCAGCTGACGCAGCCCCCCGAGGTCCTCGAAGTTCGTCGTGAAGGCCCGGAACCCGCCCGCGTCCAGGAAGGCGCGCATACCCAACTCCACCCGCGCGGCGTACCGCAGCGAGTCGTGCTGCTCGCCGCCGGGCAGCAGCTCGCTGACGATGCGGTAGGTGTCCTCGTACTCCTTGACCAGGTCGTCCACCTGCGCGTCGGTGACCTCGCCGACCACCTCGACCAGGTCGTTGACGCCGTAGGTGTTGACCGAGACCCCGAACCGCAGCTCGGCCTCGACCTTGTCACCCTCGGTCACCGCGACGTCGCGCATGTTGTCGCCGAAGCGGGCCAGGCGCAGCGACCGCATCGCCGACCAACCCAGCGCGGCGCGGGCCCACGCCCCGATCCGAGTGGTCACCCGCGGGTCGCTGACGTGCCCGGCCACTGTCTTACGGGCCACACCGAGACGCGTCTGGATGTACCCGAACTCACGGTCGCCGTGGGCGGCCTGGTTCAGGTTCATGAAGTCCATGTCGATGTCGTTCCACGGCAGCAGAACGTTGGCCTGGGTGTGCAGGTGCAGCAGCGGTGTCTGCAACGCGTCCAGGCCGGAGATCCACATCTTGGCCGGTGAGAACGTGTGCATCCAGGCGATGACCCCGACGGCACCCTGAGCGGCGGCGTCCCGGCAGACCTGCAGAATCTCACCACTGTTGGTCAGGACGGGCTTCCAGACCACGCGGGCGGGAATCTGCGGCGAGTCGTCGAGCGCCGCCGCGATCTGGCGAGACTGCTCGGCCACCTGGCGGAGCGTCTCCTCGCCGTACATGCCTTGGCTGCCGGTGAGGAACCAGATCTCGGGTTCGGTGTGTGGTGCCATGGAGTTGCCTTCCGCGAGAGGGGCGGTCACTTGTAACGGATTCCGATGAGGCGCTGAAGGAGGATGAACGCGAAGAGCAGACCACCAATCACGATCTTGGTCCACCAGGAGTTGAGGCTCCCGTCGAAGGTGATGAGAGTCTGGATCACGCCGAGAACCAGCACGCCGAGCACCGTGCCGAAGACGTAACCCGCCCCGCCGGTGAGCACCGTGCCACCGATGACGACGGCGGCGATGACGTCCAGCTCCATCCCCACCGCGATCAGCGGCGCGCCGGAGAGGGTGTAGAAGGACAGCAGGATCCCGCCGATGGCCGAGCACAGACCACTGATCGTGTAGACGGCGATCCGGGTCCGTCCCACCGGCAGGCCCATCAGCAGCGCCGACTGCGGGTTGCCGCCGATGGCGTACACGTTACGTCCCAACCGGGTGTAGGCCAGCGTGTACGCGGCGATGACGACCACCACGAAGGCGATCAGCACGCTGATCGACACGAAGTTGCCCCGTGGGTCCCCGATCCGCTCCTGCGACATCGAGGTCCAGAACCCGTCGGTGATCGGGATCGACGCGCCGGAGATGAAGGTGCACATGCCCCGGGCGAAGAACATCCCGGCGAGCGTGACGATGAACGGCTGGATCTCGAAGAAGTGGATGACGCAGCCCATCAACAGGCCGAGCGTCGGGCCGATGAGCAGGGCGATGACCAGCACCAGCGCCGCCGGCATGCCGTCCTGCAGCAGAGCGGCCGACACCATCGCCGTCATGGCGACCACCGAACCGACCGACAGGTCGATGCCACCGGTGAGGATCACGAAGGTCATGCCCACCGCGACGACGAGCAGGAAGCCGTTGTCGATGAAGACGTTGAAGATGACCTGGACGTTGGAGAACGCCGTGTACTGCGAGACGCCGATGCCGTACATCACCAGCAGCAGGGCGAGCGTCGCCAGAACCGGTATCTGCTTCCTCGGCAGCCGGAACCGGGTACGACCGGCGGTAAGCGTTCCAGTGGTCATGCCGGCACCTGCTCCTTCGGCTTGTCGGCGATGGTGGCGGGCGGCGGGACGTTGCGCCTACGTCGGCTGAACCGGGCCCGGAAGGCCGGCGCCTGGATGAGGCAGACGGCGATGACGACGACCGCCTTGAACAGCAGCGAGGTCTGCGGTGAGATGTCCATGGCGTACACGGTGGTGGTCAGGGTCTGGATGATCAGCGCGCCGATGATCGTGCCACTCAGGAAGAACCGGCCGCCCGCGAGGGACGTACCGCCGATGACGACCGCGAGGATCGCGTCCAGCTCGACCCAGAGGCCGGCGGCGTTGCCGTCGGCGCTGGAGACGTTGGCCGTCATCATGAAACCGGCGACCGCGGCACAGGCGGCGCTGATCACGTACGCCAGGAAGATGACCCGACTGGACCGGATGCCGGCGAGCCGGCTGGCCATGGCGTTGCCGCCCACCGACTCGATGATCATGCCGAGTGCGGTGCGACGGGTGAACGCGGCGACCAGCAGGGCCGCGGCGAGCGCGATGAAGATGGCCAGCGGCAGGGTCAACGCGTGGCCCAGGCCGATCGCCCGGTACGGCTCGGAGTTGATGGTGATGATCTGACCCTCGGTGATCAGCTGGGCGAGACCCCGGCCGGCGACCATCAGGATCAGGGTGGCGATGATCGGTTGGATCCCGATCACGGCCACCAGCACCCCGTTCCAGGCGCCGAGCACCAGCGAGACGCCCATCGCCAAGGCGAGGGCGGTCACCACCACGCCAAGGCTGTTCTGGTCGGGCTGCTTGCTGATGTACATGCAGGCGATCGCGCCGCTGATCGCGCAGAGCGAGCCCACCGACAGGTCGATGCCGCCGGTGGAGATGACCAGGGTCATGCCCAGCGCGACGAGGATCAGCGGTGCGCTCAGCCGCAGGATGTCGATCGGCGTGCCGTACAGGTGCCCGTCCTTGAGCTCGATGGACAGGAACCCGGGCCGGTAGATCGTGTTCGCGGCGAGCATGACGAACAGCACGGCGGCGGGCCAGAACAGCCGGTGACCGATCATCGTCCGATAGCGGCTCGTGGTGTCGTTCATCGGTCTGCCTCCTCCCGGTGGGATCCGCTGGCGATGGTCTGCATGATGCGGTCGGCGTCCAGGCTCTCGTCGTTGGCGAGCTGCGCGACCATCTGCCGGTCCCGCATGACGGCCACCTTGTGGCTGAGGCGCAGCACCTCCTCCAGCTCGGCGGAGATGAACAGCACCGCCATGCCACCGTCGGACAGCTGCGTCACGAGCTTCTGGATCTCGGTCTTCGCCCCGATGTCGATGCCCCGGGTGGGCTCGTCGAGGATCAGCAGTCGCGGCTCGGTGATCAGCCACCGGGCCAGCAGCACCTTCTGCTGGTTACCGCCGGAGAGGTTGCGTACCGGCACCTCCGGGTCGGCGGGCCGGATGTTGAGGGCCTTGACGTACTTGTCGACCAGCTCGTCCTGGCGACGACGCGGAATGGGCCGCAGCCAGCCGCGGGCCGCCTGCATGGCGAGGATCATGTTCTCGCGGACCGACAGGTCCGCGACGATCCCCTCGGCCCGGCGGTTCTCCGAACAGAAGCCCACGCCGTGGTCGATGGCCTGCGCGGGGGTGCGCAGGCTGCTCGCCGTGCCGTCGATCGCGACCTGGCCGCCGTCGGTCCGGTCGGCGCCGAACAGCAACCGCGCGACCTCGGTACGCCCCGAGCCCAGCAGGCCGGCCAGGCCCACCACCTCGCCGGCGTGGATGGTGAGGCTGAACGGCTCGACAGCACCCGCCCGACCGAAGTTCGACACCGCCACCAGGGGGGTGCCCTCCTCCAGCGCGGCCAGGTCCCGCCGGGAGTGCTCCTCGATGCCCTCCAGGACGTCGAGCTCCTTGCCGATCATCTTCTCGACCAGGGAGAGCTGGGGCAGCTCGGTGGTGAGGTACTCACCGACGAGCCCGCCGTTGCGCAGCACCGTGATCCGGTCGGCGATCTCGTAGACCTGGTCGAGGAAGTGGGTCACGAACAGGATCGCGATGCCCTCGTCGCGCAGTTGCCGCATGATGCGGAACAGCTGCGCCACCTCGCCGGCGTCGAGGCTGGACGTCGGCTCGTCCAGGATCAGCACCCGGGCCTTGATGTCGATGGCGCGGGCGATGGCGACCATCTGCTGGATCGCGAGCGAGTACGAGCCGAGTGGCGCGCTGACGTCGAGGTCGAGGTCGAGGCGGGCCAGCAGGGCTCGGGCGCGGCGGCGGACCTCACCCCAGCGGACGGCGCCGAAGACCCGAGGCTCACGGCCGATGAAGATGTTCTCCGCCACCGAGAGGTTGGTGCAGAGGTTGACTTCCTGGAAAACGGTGCTCACACCGGCGGCGGTCGCCTGCATCGGCCCGGTGAACGACACTGGCTCGCCGTCGAGGGTGATCGCGCCCTCATCGGTGTCGTAGACGCCGGTGAGCACCTTGATGAGGGTGGATTTGCCGGCGCCGTTCTCGCCCATCAGGGCGTGCACCTCGCCGGGAAAGAGCCGGAAGTTGACGTCGTGGAGTGCGCGCACCCCGGGGAAGGACTTGCTGATCCCGGTCATCGTCAGGACCGGACGGCTATCCGTCATCCCATCAGACCTCTTCTGGGTTGTCGACACGGAAGGGCCGCTACGCTCCCGCCACGCCCGCCCGGTCGTCCCTGGGGGGCCGCTCGGGCGGGCGTGGTTCGGAGGTCGTCGCGGGCCAAGCCCGGTCCGTTTCGGGTAGGGAAGCGACGCGGCGGGGCCGCCACGCGAACGCGGCGACCCCGTCGTCGATCAGTACTTACGGTTGGGCAGAGCTTCCTTGGCCTGCTCGGTCGTGAAGGTGGTCTCCTCGGTCTCGATCCGAGGCGGCACCTCCTCGCCCGCGTGGACCTTCTTGGCCAGGTCCATCAGCTGCGGGCCGAGCAGCGGGCTGCACTCCGCGATGAAGTTGAACTTCCCGTCGGCGAGAGCCTGCATGCCGTCCTTGACGGCGTCGACGGTGATGATGGTGATGTCCTTGCCGGGCACCTTGCCGGCGGCGTTGATCGCCTCGAGAGCGCCCAGACCCATGTCGTCGTTGTGCGCGAACAACACGTCGATCTTCTTGTTGGCCTTGAGGAACTGCTCCATGACCTGCTTGCCGCCGGCCCGGGTGAAGTCACCCGGCTGGGAAGCGATGATCTTCAGGTTCGGGTTGGCGGCGATCGCCTCACCGAAGCCCTTCTTGCGATCGTTCGCCGGCGCCGCACCGGTGTTGCCCTGCAGCTCGACGATGTTCACCGGGCCCGAGGCGGTCTTCTTCTGCTCGACCAGCCACTCACCGGCGAGCCGGCCCTCCTTGACGAAGTCCGAGCCGAGGAAGGTCTTGTACAGCGACTTGTCGGCCGAGTCCACCGAGCGGTCGGTCAGGATGACCGGGATGTCGGCGTCCTTGGCCTCCTTGAGCACGGTGTCCCAACCGGACTCCACCACCGGCGAGAAGGCGATGACGTCGACCTTCTGCTGGATGTAGTTGCGGATCGCCTTGATCTGGTTTTCCTGCTTCTGCTGAGCGTCGTCGAACTTCAGCTCGATCCCGGCCGCCGCGGCGGCCTCCTTGATCGAGGTGGTGTTCGCGGTACGCCACCCGCTCTCCGCACCGACCTGGGAGAAGCCCATCGTGATCTTGCCGTCGTCCGTGGTGCCGCCGCCGCCCGTGTCGCTGTTGCCGCAGGCCGCCACGCCGCCGACCAGCAGCACGCTGGCGAGGACCGCGGCAGCGCGCCACGGAGCGGACTGCGTTCGCATCTTTCCCATCGAATCTCCTTGGCTGGATGTGGTGGGTAACCGCGCCAACCGCCGAGGTGCGAAAGAGCGGCGAACGCGGGTGGTGCGTGCTGGTGCGTCGTGGTGCAGACCGACGGGTCCCGGGTTATCGGTGCAGGGTCAGGAGCCCGCCGGTGCGACTGGTTGTTGGCCGTAGACGTTCTGGTAGCGGTCGTAGAGCGAGTCGATGTCGGCCTGTGCCATCGGGACCGGCTGCCCGAGGGTGTGGGCCAGGTGCGCGGTGCGGGCCACGTCCTCGCACATGACCGCCGCCTTGACCGCCGCGCGGGCGTCGCGGCCGATGGTGAACACGCCGTGGTTGCGCATCAGCACCGCGGGCGAGCGGTGCCCGGCGAGCGTGGCGACGATGCCCTTGCCGATGTCGTCACCGCCGATCAGCGCGAACGGGCCGATCGGGATCTCCCCACCGAACTCGTCAGCCTGGGCCGTGAGGTGGCAGGGGATCGACTCCCCACACGCGGCCCAGGCGGTCGCGTACGAGCTGTGCGTGTGCACGACCCCACCGACCTCGGGCATGGCCCGGTAGACGTAGGCGTGGGCGGCGGTGTCGCTGGACGGGGCGAAGTCGCCCTCGACGAGAACGCCGTCGAGGTCGCACACCACCATCGTGGCCGCGGTGAGGTCGTCGTAGCTCACCCCACTCGGCTTGATCACCATCAGATCCTGGCCGGGGACCCGCGCGGAGACGTTGCCGGACGTCCAGGCGACCAGGTTGTACCGGGTCAGCTCGGCGTGCAGGCGGGCGACGGTCTCGCGCAGCTCGCCGACCTGTCGGGTCACCTCGGCGTTCACGCCACCACCTCCAGCGGGACCTCGTGCGTGGTCGCGGCGGTCTCGACCGCCGCGTTGCGGATCGCCCGCAGGCGGAGCATGACGTCGTTGCCGCCACGACCGAAGTGGTCGTGCAGCGCCCGGTACTCGGCGTAGAGGGCGTCGTAGGCGCGGGCCCGCTCGGGGTCCGGACGGTAGACGGCCTCGTGCACCCGGCCCATCGCCTGCGACGCCTCGTGGATCGAGGGGAACTCGCCGGCGGCGACGGCGGCGTGGATCGCCGAGCCCAGCGCCGGCCCCTGGGCCGAGGCGATGATGTTCAGCGGTCGCCTGGTCACGTCGGCGTAGATCTGCATCAGCAGCGCGTTGTTGGTCAGACCACCGGCGATCACCAGGTCGTTCACCGGGACTCCGGCGTCGACGAACGCCTCGATGATCATCCGGGTGCCGTACGCGGTGGACTCCAGCAGGGCCCGGTAGATGTCCGCCGGCCGGGTGGCCAGGGTCATGCCGACGATCATCCCGCTGAGGTCGTGGTTGACCAGCAGGGAACGGTTGCCGTTCCACCAGTCCAACGCGATCAGGCCGTGCGCGCCGACGGGCTGACTCGCGGCCAGCTCGGTGAGGCGCTCGTGCGAGTCGACGCCGGCCGGAGCGGCGTGCTCGACGAACCAGCCGAAGATGTCGCCGACACCGCTCTGCCCGGCCTCGTAACCCCACGCGCCGGGGCTGATGCCGCCGTCCACCACACCGCACATGCCGGCCACCTCGGCGACCTCCGCGCCGTTGACGACGTGGCAGGTCGAGGTGCCCATGATGGCGACCAGCCGACCGGGCTGCACCGCCTGCGCGGATGCCGCGGTGACGTGCGCGTCGACGTTGCCGACGGCCACCGCGATCCCCGCCGGCAGGCCGGTCCAGGCGGCGGCCTGGGCGGTGAGCGCGCCGGCCCGGGCCCCGAGGGGCAGCAGCGGGCCGTCCAGCTTCGCCACGAAGTCGCCGAAGTTGGGGTTGAGCGCGGTCAGGAAGCCCTCGGAGGGGTAGTGACCGTCCTGCAGAATGCCCTTGTAGCCGGCCGTGCAGACGTTGCGCGTCTCGGTGCCGCAGAGCTGCCAGACGATCCAGTCGGCCGCCTCGATGAAGCGCTCGGCCCGGTCGTAGACCTCCGGGTCCTCCTCCAGGATCTGCAGGCCCTTGGCGTACTGCCACTCGGCGGAGATCTTGCCGCCGTACCGGCCGATCCACGGCTCGGCCCGCTCATGGGCCAGCGCGTTGATCCGGTCGGCGTGCGGCTGCGCGGCGTGGTGCTTCCACAGCTTGACCCAGGCGTGCGGTCGGTCGCGCAGCTCGGGTGTCTCGCACAGCGGGGTGCCGTCGGCGAGCGTCGGCAGCACGGTGCAGGCGGTGAAGTCGATGCCGATGCCGACCACCGCCGCCGGGTCCACCCCCGCGGCGGACACCGCCGCCGGGACGGCGTACCGCAGAACGTCGCGGTAGTCCTGCGGGTTCTGCAGGGCCCAGTCCGGGGGCAGGGTCCGACCCCCCGGAAGCGCCGCGCTGATCACGCCATCGCCGTACTCGTGCACCGCGGTCCCCAACTCGGCACCATCGCCGACACGGACCACCAGAGCTCGCCCGGACAGGGTGCCGTAGTCGACACCGACGACGTAGCGGTCGTCAGCTCCGTCCACACGGTTCATGTGTTCACCTCCACCGTTAACGGGGATAGTGTTAACGCTCACATCCAGGCTCGTCAAGACATCTACCCGCAACAGCTCCGTAACGGAACGCGGAAGGCGGACCGACTCGGGAGGGTAGATAGCGGACCGGTGCAAACCCCAAGATTCCGCCCTTAACTGCGGCAGCCATCCGACGAATGGGGCCCGCGTCCGGCATGACTGCCGTCCGGAGACGCGTCAACAGGCGGCGCGACAGGTCCAGTGCGCCGCACATCGGGCATGGCGGTCCGATAGCGACCACTTGTTCCCCCGGCGATGATGGCAGCGATAACATTCCCGGGGCGCCGCGGTCGCGTGCTCGGATCCGCCCGACAGCCATCGACGGCCATGCGGGCTCATGGCTGAGCGCTCCGGAGCGCCGCCCACCCGGTGCGAAGCCGGACGACGACCCGGTGTTATCGATAACATTCAACGTCTTGACGAGCCCGCGCCGCCCGGTCGTCCCGCCCGCCCGATCACGCACCTCGCCCCGCCGACCGGCCGCCCGAGCACGCACCTCGCGCCGCCGGTCGCACGACGCCACGAGCCGGCGGCCCGACCCCTGTGGGCCGAGCCGCCGGCTCTCCGTCGCGTTGGTGGGACCGAGCACGCCGTACGGATCAGGCCGTCCGGTTGCGGTTGTACAGGGCCTTGGCCCACAGGAAGCAGCCCACTGTGATGACGGCGCACCAGACGACCGCGATGATCCCGTTGGCGCCGATCCCGGTACCCAGGAGCAGGCCGCGAAGGGTCTCCATGACGGGCGTGAAGGGCTGGTAGTCCGCGAACAACCGCACGGCGGTCGGCATGGAGTCGGTGGGGACGAACCCGCTGCCGAGGAACGGCAGGAGGATCAGCGGCATGGGCAGGTTGCTGGCCGTCTCGACACTGTCACTGACCAGACCGAGGGCGACGGACAGCCAGGTCAGCGCGAAGGTGATCATGGCGAGGACGCCGATCGCCGCGAGCCACTCGACCGCGTTGGCGTTGGGTCGGAACCCGACCAGCAGCGCCACGAGGATGACGGCCACGAGGCTGAGCATGGTCTGGACCAGGCTGCCCAGTACGTGACCCGTCAGTACCGACGGCCGGAAGATCGACATCGTGCGGAACCGGGCGATGATCCCCTCGGTCATGTCCATCGCGACCGAGATGGCGGTGCCCTGCGCGGCGCTGACCACGGTGATGAGCAGGATGCCGGGGGTGACGTAGTTGGCGTACTGGGAGCGGTCGCCGGACGGGCCGAGACCGGCGCCGAGCGTGCCGCCGAAGACGTAGACGAAGAGCAGCAGGATGATGATCGGGATGCCGATGAGCAGGAACGTCATCGACGGGTACCGCCGCATGTGCAGCAGGTTGCGCCGCAGCATGGTGCTCGAGTCGCGGACGGCGAGGGAGAGGGTGCTCATCGCGCGGGAGCCCTTTCGTGGTCGGGTCGGCCGGCCCGGGTGTCGGGCTGACCGGTGAGGGTGAGGAAGACGTCGTCGAGGTCGGGGGTGTGCACGGAGAGCCCCGCCACGCTGATCGAGGCGCGGTCGAGCTGGTCGAGCAGGGATCGCAGCGACCCGACCCCGCCGTCACTCGGCACCTGGAGGGTGAGCGCCGCGTCGTCCCGGGTGGCGCTCTCGAACGTCCGGGCCGCCGAGTCGAGACCCTCCTGGTCGGCGAACTGCAACACGACGTGGCCGCCCGGGATGAGCCGCTTGAGCTCGCGCGGCGTGCCCTCGGCGATCAGCCGGCCGTGGTCGAGGAACGCCACCCGGTCGGCGAGCTGGTCGGCCTCCTCCAGGTACTGCGTGGTGAGCAGGATGGTCACGCCCTCGGCGGCGAGTGCGCGGATGATGTGCCACATGGCCCGGCGGCTGCGCGGGTCCAGGCCGGTGGTCGGCTCGTCCAAAAAGATGACGCGGGGCTCGCCGACCAGGGTCATCGCGAGGTCGAGCCGGCGGCGCATGCCGCCGGAGTACGTGGACACCGGCTTGCCCGCCGCGTCGGTCAGGTCGAACTGGTCGAGCAGGTCGGCGATCCGCCGCCGACCGGCGGCCCTGTCCAGGTGGCACAGGTCGGCCATCAGGGTCAGGTTCTCCCGACCGGTGAGCAGGTTGTCGACGGCGGAGAACTGACCGGTGACGCCGATCAGCGCGCGTACCGCGTCGGGTTCCCGGGTCAGGTCGTGGCCGAAGACGCGGGCGTTACCGCCGTCGGCGTCGATCAGGGTGGAGAGGATCTGCACTGTGGTGGTCTTGCCGGCGCCGTTCGGACCGAGCAACGCGAAGATGGTGCCCTCGGTGATCATCAGGTCGATGCCGTTCAGCACGACCTTGTCGCCGTAGGACTTGCGCAGGTCGGTGGCGACGATCGCGGGGTTCATGGAGCTGGTCATGGTCTCCTCATTTGTGGTCGGCGGGGCGGTGGGTCAGGCGCGGCGGATCATGATGTCGCCGTAGGAGGTGTTCGCCCGGACCTCGACCGTCTCGTCGGTCTGCGCCGGGCTGTCGGTCGACTCCAACGCGTTGTGCACGCGGCCGTGCTTGGAACTGACGTCGAGCCAGGCGGCGGTCCCGCGACGGATGCCGACCTCGATCGCGCCGAAGGAGGTCTGTGCGTCGACCGCGCCGCGGGTGACCTCACCCAGCCGGAGGTTGCCGTAGGCGGTGCGCGCCGTCACCGACGCCTGCGAGGCGTCCACTGTGATGTCGCCGTAGGCCGTGTTGATCCGGACGTCGCCACCGCTGCGGCCGATCCAGCAGTCGCCGGACGAGTTCTTGATCTCGGCGGTGCCGTCGACCGCACCGATGCGCACCTTGCCGGACGATGCCTTCACCCGGGCGGAGCCCAGCACACGCTCGACCGCGACCTCGCCGTGGCTGCTGTCGATCTCCAACGGCCCGGTCTCGTCGAGACGGATGCCGCTGCCGGTCTTGATCCGACACTCGCCGAGCCGACCCTCGCAGCGGAACGCCGCCCAGGCCGCCTCGGCGTACACCCGCGACCCGGTCGGCACCTCGATCTGGACGTCGACCGACGGCCCGGGGCCGAACCCGTAGCGGCGCCAGCTCTTCGGCACCCGGATCACCAGTCGCCCGGCGGCGAACTCGACGGTGCTCTGTTCGGCGGCGCTCACGTCGGCCTTGCTCGACGGGTCGCGGGGCCGCACCGTCACCACAGTGTCGGTGCGGTCGCTCGCGGCGATCCAGGCATCGCCGATCGGCAGCTCGATCTGGACGGAAATCGGTTCTGGCGTCTCGAAAACAGGCATGGTGGTCTCCCGAACTGTGGTCGGCGGAGGTCGCCGCTGGTCAGCGGCGTGGTGGTGGAAGGGGTACGGGGAGTTAGCGGGCCCAGCCGGTGAAGTGCTGGCCGGAGGTCGGCTCCACCCGGCGGGGTGGACGACGCTGGGTGTCGCCCGCCCCGATGGCACCGGCGACGGCGCGCACCAGCCAGGCGTTGACCGAGAGCCCGGCGCGGCCGGCGGCGTCCTCGACGCTGGCCTTCAGGTGGTCGGGGAGCCGCAGGTTGATCCGCGAGGTGCCGCCCTCGTCACCGTCGGGGGCGGACACCGGCACCGCCAGCGGTGGCGGGCCACTGGGCTCGGTCGCCACCTCGGCCGGCGGGCTGGCCGGCGTCACCACGAAGTCGGGCTCGCGCCCGCGCAACCGGACGTGCACCGATCCCGGTGCGAGGTCGCGGGTGATCTCGTCGGCCGCGTCGGACAGCGCTTCGAGCAGCGTGAGACGGGTGGCCGCCTCCAACTGCGCGAAGAGTCGTTCGGCCAGCGCCCGGGCCTCCGGGTCCACGCCCTCCGCGGCCACGGCGAACTCGTTACGCAGGTTCTCGACGTATGACCTCAGCTCCATGACGCCATCATGGCACCACTTTGGCTCAGAGTGCAACAGTAATGGCTCAAGAAGGTGCCGCCACCTGGCTCCGCCGGGGGTCACCCGGCTCTCAGAGATCCCCGAAAAGCTTCCTGACCAGGTGATTCGCGTCCTCCTGGTCCAGCCCGGAGGCGACCAGGAGGTCACTGACGGTCGTCCGGACCTGTGCCACCACCACCGCACCCGAGAAGCCGACGCCGTCCCGATAGGCGTGCCCGGCCGTCCGGACCGCCCGTAGCGCCTGCTCCCGGGCCCGGTTCGGCTCGGCGCCGGCGGCGAACTGCCGCTTGAGCAGGCGGACCGCCTCGGCGAGATCGGCCACCGCCGTCGGCAACGACTCCGGCACCGGCTCGCCGTCCTCGATGAGCGTCACCGATCGTCGGATCAGGGTGCCGCTGTTACGCATCGCCCGGTCGATCGGCTCCGCCGCCCGCGCATAGCGGCCCACCGGCCCGTGCCGTTGATGCCAGTACACCGGTGACAGGGTGCTCGCCTCCCGGGCGCCCTGGGTCGCCTCGACGAACGCCTTCAACCGGCCCGCGCTCTGCCGCAGCTCACTCCGGGCGGTACGGGCCCGAGCGGCGTCCCGCTCGTTCAGCGCCTCGGCGGTGGCGTCGAGCTGGGTGGCGAGGAGGTCCAACGCCGGCCGCGCGGCCCGGTTGAGCACCCGCAGCGGGTTCAGCGGCAGCAACACGGCGGTGACCAGTAGCGCCACCCCTCCCCCGACGAGCGCGTCCACGAACCGGGGGATCTCCAGATCCCGGACGGCCGGGCTGAGCGTGGCGATGAGCACCGCCGTCGCCCCGGCCTGGATAACCACCGCCGCGCTACCGGCGAGGAAGAGCGCGACGACGATCGCCAGCGTGACGATCAGGGCGAGCTGCCACCACCCGGTGCCGATCACCAGGAGGAGCAGGTCACCGATCAGCACTCCGACGGTGACACCGATGATCAGCTCGACGGTGCGACGCAACCGCTGGCCGACGGACGCGGCGAGCGTCGAGACGGCGGAGATCGGCGCGAATACCGGCTGCGACACGTGCAGCAGCGAATGCGCCACCAGCCAGGACAGCGCCGCGGCCAGACCGGCCTGTAGGGCGAGGCCGCCGATGGTTCGTACCCGACGGACCCGGTCGCGCAGCGCGGCCACCAAGCGGTCCCACCACCGGGCGACGGTCGACGGGCCCGCGTCCGCTCCGCGCCGACCGGCAGCGACCATGGCGGCACCTACCCCGCCACGACCGGATCAATCCTCGCCGGCACGGCCCGGCCGTGCTCAGCGCGAGGCGAGCGCCTTCTCGGCGTACGCCCAGAGCCGGTCGGCCGCGGCCGGGTCCAACGCGTGGGCGGCGACCCCGCCGGTGGCGTCAGGGCCACCGGGAACGACCTCGGCCTCCTGGTTGTCGTCGAAGTACCGGCCGCCGACACCGTCGAGCAGGGGTGAGCCGGCGAGCAGCACTGTGGTCGACGCGCCCTGGTCGGGCTTCTTGTAGTACTCCGCCTCGATGAGGTTGCCCGCCTCGTCCATCGCGCCCATCGCCCGCATCGTGTCGTCGTCGATGTGGCGCTGGAGGTTGGTGAAGATGTACCCGGGGTTGAGGGCGTTCGCGGTGATCCCGTCGCTGGCCCACTGGCGGGTGATGCCGACCGCGAGCAGGACCTCAGCGGTCTTCGACTGGCCGTAGGCCGACCACGGGTCGTACGGGCGCCGCTCGAACTGCGGGTCGTCGAAGTCGAAGGGTGCGGCAAGGTGTGCCCCGGAGCTGACCATCACGACCCGGGCCGCCTCGGCGGCCCGCAGATTGTCCTGCAGCCCCCGGACCAGCGCGAAGTGGCCGAGGTGGTTCGTAGCGAGCTGGAGTTCCCAGCCCACGGCGGTCAGCTGGCGGGTCGGGATCGCCATGATTCCGGCGTTGGCCACCAGCACGTCGAGCGGGCCCTGCCAGGCCGCGACGAAGGCGTCGACCGACGCCAGGTCGGCGAGATCGAGGGCGGACGACCGGACCGCGCCCACTGTGGCATCGGTGGCGAACTCCTCGGCGAGCCGGTCGGCCGCTCGAGGATTCCGGGTCGCGACGGTGACCTCGGCGCCGGCCCCGGCCAGCGCGCGCACCGTCTCCACACCGATGCCGGAGGCGCCCCCGGTGACGATCATCCGACGGCCGGTGAGGTCGACACCGTCGAGGACCTCGGCGGCGGTGGTACGGGCGTTGAACGGGGTGGTGAGGCGTGGGTTCGCTGTCATGAACCCAGGTTACGAACGCTCGGATCGGACTGCCTATAGTCTGGAGTCCTTCATACTTTCGTGAGCGTCCAGAAGAGGTGGGGATGGTGGATCCGCTGGAGGATGTGCTGGCCCTGCTCGGCGCGACGAGCCACGTCTCCGCCGGCCTGGTCGGGGGCGGACGCTGGGCCGTCGGTTTCGACCCACCGGCCGGGGCCAAGTTCAACGCCGTCCGGCGGGGCCGATGCTCGCTGCGGGTCGACGGCCACGCCGAGCCGATCAACCTCGGTGCGGGCGACTGCTTCCTGCTGACCCGACCGGCGGCCTACACCCTCTTCAGCGACCCCGACGTGCCGGTCCAGCCCGCGTACCCGATCTTCGCCGCCGCCACCGACGGTGTGGCGCAGGTCGGCGACGGTGACGACGTGTTCCTCATCGGCGGTGCCTTCACCCTGGGCGGACGGGCGCGCAGCCTCCTGCTCGACAACCTGCCGCCGGTCATCCACGTACCCGCCGACACCCCGGAGGCCGGTACCGTCCAGTGGGCCCTCGGCGAGATCGACGCGGAACTGCGATCCACGCGACTCGGCTCCCACCTCGTCGCCGAGCACCTGGCGCTGGTCCTGCTGATCCGAGTCCTGCGGCTGCACCTGGCCCGCGACGAACAGCCCACCTCCGGGTGGCTGGCCGGTCTCACCGACCCGGTGGTCGCTCCCGCGTTAGGCGCGATGCACGCGCGACCCGCGCACGCGTGGACGGTGGACGAGGTCGCCCGGACGGCCACCGTCTCCCGGTCGACGCTGGCGGCCCGATTCAAGAAGGTCGTCGGGGTGGGCCCACTGGAGTACCTGACCGGGTGGCGGATCGAACTCGCGGCCGACCGCATCCGGCGCAGCTCCGACACTGTCGCCACCATCGCGCAGGCCGTCGGATACGGCTCGGAGAGCGCGCTGAGCGTGGCCTTCAAGCGCACCACCGGCCTGTCGCCACGCGCCTACCGCACCGAGCTGGCGAAGGCGGGCCGGAACGACGTACCCGAAGCGACAGTGACCGCCGGTCGGGCCCGGCCTGGGCGGTAGCGCCCCGGCCGGCCGAGATTGAGGGCGAGCGGATCGGGTAGACCCGGCTCTGCCGTCACCGCGGTCGGCTGCCCGGCGCGCGACGTCGGGTGGGTCGCGGGACAACGGCTGCGAGACGCCTCGGGGGGACATCGGATGGATCAGCGCGGTTGAGCGGGCCGGACGACTCCGGTGACGTCGTGGAGCTACGGGTGCACGGAGTCTCCGGCGCGAGCGCCGCACAGGTGCTGAACCTGCAACAGATCGGGCAGGTCGCCGGTGACCGCAATGGCGGGTTCTACCGGCCGCGCCCCCGAAACTCCGACAGCACCGGCGCGCACGGGGTGACGCTTGAGGCGTACCGCTGGGGTGACCTGCCGTCCGGGACCGTGGCCCGCACCCTGGCGGTGGTCTTCCTGCTCCCCTTCATGCTTGTCAACGTCGCGATCTGGATGCGCCCGGCGAACCCGAGTTCCGAGGCGACGGTCAAGTCCCTGTGCCGGCTGCTGGCGCTCACCCTCACCGTGTTGTACGTGCTCGCCATCGCCGGCGTCGCCCTGGACCTCGTCGGTTGGAAGTGCCTGGCCTCGCCGGACTGCCTGGCCGGACGCAGTTGGTTGTCCTGGTTGGGTGGACGGCCGGTCGGACTGCGGCTGGCGGTGCTCGCGCTGGTCCCGGCCGCCGCGATCGGCCTGATCTGGCGGGTCAGCTGCCGTCCCGGGCGGACCTTCGAGGCGTTCCGGGCACCCGATCAGGGCAGCTCCACGTCTCGGCTCGGCACTGTCGGTCAGTGGGACGCCGAGCCGCTGGTGGGCCGGTTGCGCGCCATCCACGTCGCCGCGGCCTTCGCGACGCTGGATCTCGTCCTGCTGCTGGGCCGGGGTGCCGGTGACGCCTCGCCGGCCACGATCGCGCTGACGGCGATCACGGGGGTGGTCCTGACGGGCTGCGTGGGGCTGCTCTGCACACCGCCGCTGATGGACCGGGCCCCCGGCGACCAGCGGCTCGACCGGGTCACCCGCACCCTCCGGACCGCTGCCATCGTGCTGACCGTGGTCGTCGTGGCACACGTGTCGACCAGCTCGCAACCCTGGCCTGAGGAGCGGGAACTCCCCGGCTACGACTCGACGCTGACTGCTCTGTTCGTGGCGCAGACGACGCTGTTGGCCGCCCTCGGCGTGGTGCTGCTCTGGCACCGGAGCCGGGAACACGGCGCCACCCCGCTGTTCGGACTGGGCGCTCTCGTTGTCGCCGCCACCGGGATCAGCATGGCGGTGGCGTACTCCGCCGAACTGGTCTACCGGGTGGCGGACTTCCTGGACCGCGACGTACCGACCGGAGCGGGCATCGCCTCCGGCCCACCCCGCGCCTACACCTGGGCGATCTTCGGCTTCTTCCGGGCGGTGCTGGTCACCGCGATCATCGCCGTCCTCGTCATCCTGATCTCCCGCCGGAGTCGACGTCGGGCCGCGGCGGCGATAGTCGCGCGCGACTTCCCGGACCCGCCGGCCGAGGCAGGACCCCGGCTGCGGCAGATCCGAGACGCGATAGCCCGGGCTCGCTTCACCGAGAAGCTGGTGCCGTTGGCAGTGCTCTACGGTTGCCTCGCCGGAATCGGCACGGCCACCACCACCATCGGCCTGCTCGGGCAGGTCCCGAGCGACGTGCTCGAGCGGAACATCGGATTGCCGGCGGGCGCGATCACGTTCGCCATCGCGTTCGGTAGCTGGGTGATCGCGGCGATCATCCTCGGCCTGATCATCGGCGGCATCTTCGCGTACCGGACCGAGCCGTACCGCCGCCACATCGGTGTCCTCTGGGACCTCGGCACCTTCTGGCCCCGGGCCGCCCACCCGTTCGCGCCGCCCTGCTACTCCGAGCGGGCGGTGCCGGAACTGGCCCGCCGGATCACCTACCTCGTCGAGCGCGGCGACGCGGTGCTGCTCACCGGGCACAGCCACGGGTCGGTTCTGCTCGCCGCCACGGTGCTCCAACTGCCGCCGCAGGTCGGTGACCGGGTCGCCCTGCTCACCCACGGATCGCCGCTGCGCCGCCTCTACGCACGGCTCTTCCCCGCGTACGTCGACGACGCGGCACTGCACGAGATCGGCCGGCGGGTGGGTTGGCGCTGGGTGAACCTGTGGCGCGACACGGACCCGATCGGTGGCTGGATCTTCTCGCCGCGTCCCGCACCCGCGCCGGCCACCACCGGTGACCCGGCCGCCGCTGTGGATCGTCGACAGCGTGACCCCCGTGACGTGGTGACACCCCCCGGGGACAGCGTCGCCCCATCCATCCACGGGCACTGGCCGGGCGAGTCCGACGAGCCGTTCACCGAGGCGGTACGGGAGTTGGTGCAGCGCCTCGGTGGGCGGGCCGGTCCGCCCGGGACGCCGGGGTAGCAGGCCGGCTCAGTGTCCCCGGCCCGCCCGGGCACGCCAGTCGTCCAGGGCGATGCCGGCGAGGCGGGCACCGTCCGCCGGGACGAGCGAGCGTTCGCCCAGCTTGGCGCCGAAGTACCGGGCGTCGGGGTCGGCCACCACCGAACGACGGTCCTGTTGGTCGGCGAGGAGGGATCGGCCCAGTTCGTCGAGGCGGAACTGCTCCGGGCCGGCGACCTCGACCACGGAGTTCGTCGGCGCGCCGAGCACGACCTCGGCGACCGCGGCCGCGACGTCGTCCGCGGCCATCGGCTGAATGAGCACCGGTGCGAGGTGCACGGTGTCGCCGTCCGTGGCGGTGTCGATGATGCCCTGGAGGAACTCGAAGAACTGGGTGGCATGCACCACCGAGTACGGGAGTCCGGACGCGACGATGAGCCTCTCCTGGGCGACCTTCGCGCGCATGTACCCGCTGTCCGGGATCCGGTCGCACCCCACGATGGAGAGCGCCACGTAGTGGTTCACCCCGGCGTCCGACGCGGCGGCGAGGAGCGTCCGGGTCGAGGTCTCGAAGAACTCCAGTACGGCGGCGTCCTCGAACGACGGCGAGTTCGACACGTCGACGACGACCTCGGCGTCGGTGAGCGCACCGGCCACTCCCTCACCGGTCAGGGTGTTCACGCCGGTCTTCGGCGATGCCGGCACCGCCTCGTGGCCCTGGGCGCCGAGGCGGTCCACGAGCTTGGAGCCGATGAGGCCGCTGCCCCCGATGACGACGATCTTCATGGTCGCACCACGTCCTGTCTGCACTGGGTTGAATCGTGCTGCCAACCAGTAAGACGGAAAGCGTGCGCGGATGCAGGACAATCGCCAGAGAACAGTTCGACGGAGATCAGGAGGTCGACGTGGCCACGGTGTCCCACCCGGTGTTCGCTCGGGTCTACGAGCGGCTCAGCGTCGCCATGGACCGCGCCGGCACGGCGGCGTTCCGCCGCGACCTGGTCGCCGGCCTCTCCGGGCGGGTGATCGAGATCGGCGCGGGCAACGGGCGAATGTTCGCCCACTACCCGCCGGGGGTGACAGAGGTCCTCGCTGTCGAACCGGAGCGGCGTCTGCGTGCCGCTGCCGAGCGCGCCGCGGCGGCCGCGCCGGTTCCGGTCACTGTCGTCGACGGTCTGGCCGAGGCGCTGCCCGCCGGGGACGGCGAATTCGACGCGGCGGTGGTCGCGTTGGTGTTGTGCACAGTGCCCGATCAGGTGAGCGCGTTGGCCGAGATCAGCCGGGCGCTGCGCCCCGGGGGCCAGGTGCGGTTCTTCGAGCACGTGGCCGCCGAGGAGACCACCGGCCTGCACCGCGCCCAACGACTTCTCGACGCCACACTGTGGCCGAAGCTGTTCGCCGGCTGCCACACCAACCGCGACACCGTCGCCGCCATCGGGGCGGCCGGCTTCGAAGTGGAGCAGCTGCGCAGGTTCCGTTTCCCGGCCACCAGCAACAGCCCCTCCTCCCCCTGCGTCCTCGGCCGCGCGGTCAGGCCGGTCCCGACGGTCCGGCGATAGGCCGAGATCAGCTCGACCGCTTCACCGCCCCACCCGCCCGTCGCGGAAGCGGCGAACAAGAACGCGAAGGTCGATCCAGTTCAGATAGTTACCACCCGGCTATTGTCCCATTTTGCTCTCATTTGAACACCTGACGTGATGTGGTGGTCAGCGCGCTCATCGGCGCCTTACAGGCCGTATCACGCAGGACGCCACTCGCTGGCCGTCTCCTGCGAGTAGTACCCACGGAGGGTGTTCTGTGACAGCTAAACCCAAGAATTGGCTACGGCGGCGAGTTGTCCTGCCGTCGCTCGCGGCTGGCGCAGCCGCCGCAGTGGCAGCCAGCCTGCTGCTCTTCAGCTCGACCGCCGCGAACGCGCAGGAAGCACCGGTCAACCTGGGGACGGCGGCCGACTTCTCCGTCCTGGCCGGAGCGGAGCCCACAAACACCGGCCCCAGCTTCCTGGCCCAGAGCCTCGGGCGCTTCCCCGGAAACACCGCGTCCGGCTTCGAAACGGCAACCATCGGCGGCGAGATCCACCTCGGCGACGCAGTCGCGCTCCAAGCTCAGAGCGACCTGACCATCGCCTTCAACGACGCCGCCGGCCGGACCCCGTTCACCATCCTTCCGGCGGAGCTGGGTGGCAACACGCTCAACGAAGGGGTCTACCGGATCGGGGCCGCCCAACTGACCGGACCGTTGACGCTCAACGGCCAGGGCGACCCGTCGGCCGTGTTCATCTTCCAGGTCGACTCCTCGCTGACAACGGCGTCGAACAGCAGCGTCGTCCTGATCAACGGTGCTTCGGCCTGCAACGTCTTCTGGAAGATCGGCAGCTCGGCGACGATCGGTACCGGCACCACCTTCGTGGGCACCATCATGGCCCAGGCCGCGATCACGATGGCCACGGGCGCGACCCTCCAGGGCCGCGCGCTGGCGCGCACCGAGGCCGTCACCCTCGACACCAACGTCATCACCGCACCTAACTGCGCCGGGCCGACGGGACCACCCGGACCGACCGGCCCGCCCGGGCCCACCGGTCCGCCCGGCCCGTCCGGTCCACCCGGCAGCCCCGGCGCACCCGGCAGTCCAGGAGCACCGGGTAGCCCGGGAGCACCCGGCAGTCCAGGAGCACCGGGTAGCCCGGGAGCACCTGGCGCACCAGGTAGCCCGGGAGCCCCCGGAGCACCGGGTAGCCCCGGCGCACCCGGTCCGTCCGGACCTCCCGGAGCACCCGGGCCACCCGGCAGCCCTGGCGCACCCGGTCGACCTGGTGGCGGCGGCAAGCACCCCATCCTGCCGGTAACCGGCAGCGGTACGGTCCCGGCCATGACCGGCGTCGGAGGTGTGATGGTCGTGCTGGGCGCTGTCGCGTTCTTCCTGGCCCGGCGTCGACGCCTGGAGTCCTGATCGGTGGCCCGGCCGGTGTGATCCCGGCCCGGCCCCCGCACCTCGGGCGGCCCCCCCCCCCCCCCCCGCGGCCCCCCCCCCGAGCGCCAAGGGGAGGCGGGCA
>NZ_JBEYUF010000041.1:0-33852 GCF_040643355.1 Micromonospora sp. NPDC047187 | reverse complement strand
GGGGGGGGGGGGGTCGCCGCGGGGGGGCCCGGAATCTCTTGCTGCCCGGGCGGGGGCCCCGGTCGGGCCCCGGCGCGGCTCGTCCGACCTTGGTGGCACCGGTCAGCCTCCTGCACCCTGGCTGGTCACCGACGGCTGGCCGTTCGCCGGCTGCGGCACACCGATGGTCTTGCCGTCCGGCAGCCGGATGTAGCCCGGCTCGCCGGCGTCGACCAGGCCCAGCCGCTTCGCGTTGGCGGTCAGGTTGCCCGGCGCCTCGGCGTCGGCGATCTGCTTGTCCAGTTGCTGCTTCTCCAGGTCCAGTCGAGCCTGCTGCTGCTGCAACCGCTCCAGCCGGAACGCGTTCTCATTGATCTTGGTGTTGACCGCCAGGATGCCCAGCACCCCACCGACCACCAGCACCACGATCAGCGCCGCGAACGGCGCACGCGGCACCGAGATCGGCGGCGGCGGCGCCACCCGCAGCCGCGGCGGCCGGGCGCTGGTCGCGCTGGCGGCCTTCTCGACCGGTCGCAGCGCGGCCGTGCCCTGAGTCGGGAACTCGCGCGCCCCCCGGGCGCGAGTCTCCCCCTGCCGATTCGTTCGATCGATGCGTGGCGTACCGTTTCCGAGGCGCGGAGCCCGCGCCGCCGCGATCCGGCCCCCCGACCGCGGTGCGCGCTGCCCGCCGCCGGTGACGTCCCGGCGGTCGCGCTTGTCAATGCTCATGTCCCCTCCCCCTCAACATCCGTCCCTCTAGCCGTCCCGGTGCCCCTGACCCCCCACGGATCAGGCGGACCCCGTGCCCGGTTGGTGCATTCCCTTCACCCGTCGGCGAGACCGTTCGCGGTCGGTCCGCCCCTGCTCTGTCGCGTTCGGGTCGAGTCGCTCCGCGGCCCGCAGCCGCACCGAGGCGGCCCGCGGGTTCGCGGCGACCTCCGCCTCCCCCGGCAGTTCGGCGCCCCGGCTGAGCAGCCGGAACGTCGGACCGGACCCGGGAAGCTCGACCGGGAGGTCAATCGGGCCCTTACTGCGGACCCGGTCCGTGAGGGCCGCCTTGGTGAGCCGGTCCTCCAGCGAGTGGTAGGACAGGACCACCATGCGACCGCCCACGGTCAGTGCGTCGAGTGCGGATGGCAACGCTGTCTCCAGCGCTGCCAGCTCTCTGTTTACCTCGATCCGTAAAGCCTGAAACGTTCTCTTTGCCGGGTGCCCACCCGTTCGTCGGGCTGGCGCGGGAATGGAGTCCCGAACCAGCTCCGCCAGCAGCGCGGACGAGGTGATCCGGGCCCGCTCCCGCTGCCGGATGATCGCCGAGGCGATCCGACCGGCGAACTTCTCCTCGCCGTAGACCCGCAGCACCCGGGCCAGGTCCGGATGCGCGTACGTGTTGACCACCTCTTCGGCGGTCACCCCCCGGGTCTGGTCCATCCGCATGTCCAACGGCGCGTCCTGGGCGTACGCGAACCCTCGGTCGGGCGCGTCCAACTGCAACGACGAGACACCCAGGTCGAACAGGATGCCGTCGATGGCCGGATAGCCCAGCCGGTCCAGCACGTCCGGCAACTCGTCGTAGACGGCGTGCTCCAGGTGCACCCGATCGGCGAACCGGGCCAGCCGGACCCGCGCGTGAGCGAGCGCCTCGGTGTCCCGGTCGAGCCCGATCAGGACCGTCTCCGGATGCGCCTCGAGCACCGCCTCCGCATGCCCGGCGAGACCGAGCGTCGCGTCGACGTAGACCGTCCGGCCGCCTCGACCCAGCGCGGGGGCCAGCAGCTCGAGACACCGCTCGAGCAGCACCGGCACGTGCGTGCCGCGCAACTCCCCCATGATGACCCCCACTGGTTGAAACGTCCGTTCTTCTCGTGCGCCTGTCGTCGGACGGCGCTGCCGTCGTACCGCCAGATCCCCATCCGCTCCCGCCTGACACCGGACCGTCGCCCAATGACTGGATCGTGCGCCTGGCACCGGGGAAGTGATGCCAGGAACTCGAAAGCGGCTGGAGATCTCGCAGTACGTCGGGCGCCGTTACCGCCCTACAGACCGCCGGGCAGCACCCCCTCCTCGATGTCGGCGAAGTCGTCTTCGCTCTCGGCGAGGTAGGTCTCCCAGGCGACCTTGTCCCAGATCTCCACCCGCGTGCTCGCGCCGATCACCACCAACTCGCGGTCCAGTGCGGCATAGGCCCGCAGGTGAGCCGGAATGGTCACCCGACCCTGCTTGTCTGGAACCTCGTCGTGCGCGCTGGCGAAGAAGACCCGGCTGTAGGCCCGGGCCGCCTTGTGGGTCATCGGCTGTGCGCGCAACTGCTCCGCGATCCGCTGGAACTCAGGGGTCGGGAAGACGTAGAGGCAGCGCTCCTGCCCTTTGGTGACCACGACACCCCCCGCCAGCTCATCCCGGAACTTGGCCGGAAGGATCAACCGGCCCTTTTCGTCCAGGCGCGGAGTGTGGGTGCCGAGAAACATCGGCCCAACCCCCTCGCCCCTGAGCGGCGTTCGCGGCGCCGCTGACCCCCCGGGCCGGTGAGCCCTCCCGGCCTCACCATTGGTCCCCACTCTACTCCACTTCCCTCCACCCGCAACCAAATTCGCCCGCGTGGCGCGCCCGACCCGGCGACAAAACCGCACGTCACAAGGGGTGGAGCGGAGTGGAGGGCTCCGGCCGCCCCTCGGCGTGGTCCGCTTTCCGACATAGATCGACTCCGTCCGGGGGACGCCGACCCGGCCGCCCGCGCAACCACCACGGCCGAACGGTTCACCGTCGGCGGCGATCTGGTGGGGCCGGCGGTCCGGTAACCTCGCTCGCGTGACGGACGCGAAAATGCCCCTACGGGCCAAGGTGGCCAGCTCCGTGTCACGGACCGCCGCGGCGCTCTCCCGGGCCGCCGGCCGTGGCGACGGTTCGGTGATCGGCGGGTGGATCGGCCTGAAGATCGACCCGGACCTGCTGGCCCACCTGTCGGCCGGGCGCGCGATCGCGCTCGTCTCCGGCACCAACGGCAAGACCACCACCACCCGGTTGACCTCCGCCGCGGTCGGCGTGCTCGGCCGGGTCGCCACCAACTCGTTCGGCGCCAACATGCCCAGCGGGCACACCTCGGCGCTGGCCAAGGCCGGCAGCACCCCGTACGCGGTGCTGGAGGTCGACGAGCACTACCTGGCGCAGGTGCTGGAGGCGACCGAGCCGCACGTTGTCGCGCTGCTGAACCTCTCCCGCGACCAGCTCGACCGCGCCAAGGAGGTCGCCATGATGGCGCAGCTCTGGCGCGCGGCGCTGGTCCGGCACACGGACGTACGGGTGGTGGCCAACGCCGACGACCCGCTGGTGGTGTGGGCCGCCACCCCACCGGGCGACCCCGCCCGGGGCATCAACCCGCCGCACGTGACGTGGTTCAGTGCCGGCCAACGCTGGCACGACGACTCCTGGGTCTGCCCGGAGTGCGGCTCCACCATCCAGCGCTCCGGCGAGCAGTGGTGGTGCACCGGCTGCCCGCTACGCCGACCGGAGCCGCACTGGGTCGTCGAGGACGAGGGCGTGCTCGACCCCACCGGCGCCTGGCACAAGGTCTCCCTCCAACTGCCCGGCAAGGTCAACCTCGGCAACGCGGCGACCGCGCTGGCGGTGGCCGCCGAGTTCGGCGTCCGCCCGGTCGACGCGGTGTCCCGCCTCGGCATCGTCACCTCGGTGGCCGGCCGCTACGCCCAGGTCGACAAGGACGGGCGCAACATCCGGCTGCTGCTGGCCAAGAACCCGGCCAGTTGGCTGGAGGCGTTCGACATGGCCGACGACGCGCCGACCCTGCTCTCCATCAACGCGCGCGACCCCGACGGCCTGGACACCTCCTGGCTCTACGACGTCGACTTCGCCCCGCTCCGCGGCCGGCAGGTGTTGATCACCGGCGACCGGGCATACGACCTGGCGGTTCGACTGGACGTCAACGACGTGCCGTTCCAGCACGTCCGCACGTTCGACGACGCACTCCGGTCGGTCCCGCCCGGGCGGCTGGAGGTCATCGCGAACTACACCGCGTTCCAGGACATCCGAGCGGAGTTGGACCGTGTCATCTGAGAGTCTGCGCATCGTCTGGATCTACCCCGACCTGCTCTCCACCTACGGAGACCGGGGCAACGCCCTGATCCTCGCCCGGCGGGCCCGGCAGCGTGGGATGCCGGTCGAGGTGTTGGAGGTCCGCTCCGACGAGCGACTGCCCGCGACCGCCGACATCTACCTGGTCGGTGGCGGCGAGGACGGCCCGCAGGCGCTCGGCGCCCAGCGGCTGCTGGCCGACGGCGGCCTGCACCGCGCCGTCGCGCAGGGCTCGGTGGTGTTCGGCGTCTGCGCCGGCTACCAGCTGCTCGGCACCTCGTTCTTCGCCAAGGGTGTGCAGTGCCGCGGGCTGGAGCTGCTCGACCTGCGGTCCGACCGGGGCGAGAGCCGGGCCGTGGGCGAGCTGGCCGGTGAGATCGACCCCCGGCTGGGCCTGCCCCCGCTGACCGGTTTCGAGAACCACGGCGGCCGCACCCACCTCGGTCCGGAGGTGTCCCCGTTGGCCCGGGTCACCGCCGGGGTGGGCAACGACGGCGCCACCGAGGGCGCGTGGCGCGGCAAGCTGCTGGGCACCTACTCGCACGGGCCGGCGCTGGCTCGCAACCCGGCCCTGGCCGACCTGCTGCTGCGCTGGGCCACCGGGGCACACCAGCTCCCGCCGTTGGACGACACCTGGTCGGACCGGCTCCGCAACGAGCGCCGCTCCGCGGTGGCCGCCGCCCGGGCATGATCCGTGCCGTCCGACGGCTGCTCCGGCAGCCGTCGGCCGCCCGGTTCGCCCTGCTCGTGCTGCTGATCGGCGGGTGCGGGTTACTGCTGCTGCTGGTGCCCCGGCCGGATCCGGCGCAGTTACCGCTGGTCGCCGACCGGCTGGGCGACCTCGCTCCGGTGGCGGCGATCCTCGGTGGCGCGCTGCTGCTGGTCGCGCTGGTGCCCCGGACCTTCATCACGCTCGCCGCAGGTGCGATCTTCGGCCCGCTGGAGGGCGCCGCGTACGCCCTCGGCGCCGCGCTGGTGGCGGCGGCGATCGGGTTCACTGTCGGCCGGTTGCTCGGGCGGGAGTTCGTGGCCGAACGGGTCCGCGGTCGCCTGGCCAGCCTCGACGGCTGGTTCGCCCGGCAGAGCGTGCTCGGTGTGGTCACCGTCCGGCTGCTGCCGATCGCCGGCTTCGGCCTGGTCAGCTACGGCTACGGCACGACCGGCGCCCGAGTGCTGCCGTTCCTCGCCGGCAGCGTGATCGCGTCCGCGCCGACCGCCTTCGGCTACGCGGCGATCGGCGCGGCGGTCAGCTCCCCCGGCCACGTCAACTGGTACGCCGCCGCCCCGGCCAGCCTCGGCCTGATCGCCAGCCTGGTGCTCATCCACCAGTGGTGGCGCGCCGAACGCCGCCGCCGTCGCACCATGCCGGTCTGAACCGCGGACTTCCTCTTCCGGCCCCCGTTGCGCGACGGGAAGCTCGCCGTCACCAGGATCCTCGGCGAGGAACAACTCGGACCCCGCACAGCAGCACGCGTACTCGCTGCTCCGCGCGGACCGGCTGCCGCCACTGCCGCCCTGCCCGTGACCACCGGAGCGCAACCGTCGGGTGGCTGGTCTGGCTGATCCGGCGACTGCACGAGCCGGTTGTGCGGAGACCGGCGGGGGACACGCCGGAGAGCGTTATGACTCGGAGGCATATTTATGCCCCTGAGTCATAACGCTCACCGCGGTGCCCGCCTCCGTGGACGTCACGGTGCGTATCGCTCGCAGTCAGGCGACGACCGAGACCATCCGGCCCTTGACCACGATGACCTTGCGCGGTTCCTTCCCGTTCAGGGTCGCCGCCACCGCGTCCAGGGCCGCCGCGCGGACGACCTCCTCGGAGGCGTCGGCGGGGACCTCGATGCGACCACGGACCTTGCCGTTGACCTGCACCGGGTAGGTCACCGTGTCGGCCACCAGCAGCGCCGGGTCGGCGGTCGGGAAGTCCGCGTACGTCAGCGAGGTGTCGTGGCCCAGCTTGCGCCACAACTCCTCGGCCACGTGCGGGGCGAACGGCGCCACCATCAGCACCAGCGGCTCGGCCACCTCGCGGGGCGTCGCCGACAGTCGGGTCAGCCCGTTGGTCAGCTCGATCAGCTTGGCGATCGCTGTGTTGAACCGGATGCCGTCCATGTCGCCACGGACGCCGTCGATCACCTTGTGCAGCAGCCGGCGGGTCGCCTCGTCGGCCGGGTCCTCGGTGATCCGCAGGGCACCGGTCTGCTCGTCGACGACGGCCCGCCACACCCGCTGCAGGAACCGGTACGAGCCGACCACCGCCCGGGTCTCCCACGGGCGGGAGACCTCCAGCGGGCCCATCGACATCTCGTACACCCGGAAGGTGTCCGCGCCGTAGGCGGCACACATGTCGTCGGGCGTCACCACGTTCTTCAGCGACTTGCCCATCTTGCCGTACTCGCGGTTGACCGCCAGGTCACCCAGGTAGTAGGCGCCGTCGCGCTCGAAGACCTCCTCGGCCTGCACGTAGCTGCCGCGCGAGTCGGTGTACGCGTACGCCTGGATCATGCCCTGGTTGAACAGCTTGCGGAACGGCTCGAACGACGACACGTGCCCCAGGTCGAACAGCACCTTGTGCCAGAACCGCGCGTACAGCAGGTGCAGCACGGCGTGCTCGGCGCCACCGACGTACAGGTCGGTGCCCCCGCAGTCGCCGTCGGCGCGCGGACCCATCCAGTACCGCTCGTTCTCCGCGTCGACGAACCGCTCGCTGTTTGTCGGGTCCAGGTAGCGCAGCTCGTACCAGCAGGAGCCGGCCCACTGCGGCATCACGTTGGTTTCCCGGGTGTAGCGCTTCGGTCCGTCACCCAGGTCCAGTTCGACCTCGACCCAGTCGCGCCGCCGCGACAGCGGGGTCTCCGGGTTGCTGTTGGCGTCGTCGGCCTCGAACGTCTTCGGGGAGAAGTCGTCGACCTCCGGCAGCTCGACCGGCAGCATCTCCTCCGGCAGGGCGATGGCCGCGCCGGTCTCGTCGTAGACGATCGGGAACGGCTCGCCCCAGTAACGCTGCCGGGAGAACAGCCAGTCGCGCAGCCGGTAGGTCACCGCGCCGGCGCCGTGCCCGTTCGCCTCCAGCCAGGCGATGATCGCCGCCTTGGCGTCGGCGACCCCCATGCCGTTCAGGTCCAGGCCGCGCTCGGGCGCGGCGCTGTTGATCGCCGGGCCGTCCCCGGTGTACGCCTTGCCGTCGAAGCCCTCCGCGGGCTGCACGGTACGGACGATGGGCAGCTCGAAGACCTCGGCGAACGCCCAGTCCCGCTCGTCCTGCGCCGGCACCGCCATGATCGCGCCGGTGCCGTAGCCGGCCAGCACGTAGTCGGCGATGAAGATCGGGATCTGCCCACCGGTGACCGGGTTGGTGGCGTACGCGCCGATGAAGACGCCGGTCTTCTCCTTGCTGTCGGACTGCCGCTCGACGTCGGTCTTGGCGGCCGCCGCCTTGCGGTACGCCTCGACGGCCTCCCGGGGGCTGGCGTGCCCGCCGGTCCAGGCGTCCCTCGTCCCGTCCGGCCAGCTGGCCGGCGCCAGCGCGTCGACCAGCTCGTGCTCGGGCGCCAGCACCATGTAGGTGGCACCGAAGACGGTGTCCGGGCGGGTCGTGAACACCCGCACCGGCGCCGCGCTGGTCGGGAAGTCGATGTGGGCGCCGATGGAGCGGCCGATCCAGTTGCGCTGCATCAGCTTGATCGGCTCGGGCCAGTCCAGGCTGTCCAGGTCGTCCAGCAGCCGGTCACCGTACGCGGTGATCCGCATCATCCACTGCTTCAGGTTGCGCTTGAAGACCGGGAAGTTGCCCCGCTCGGAACGGCCGTCGGCGGTGACCTCCTCGTTGGCCAGCACGGTGCCCAGCCCCGGGCACCAGTTCACCGGCGCCTGCGAGACGTACGCCAGGCGGTGGTCGTCGACGACCTGGCGGCGCTCGGCGACGCTCAGCTCGGCCCAGGCGCGGCCGTCCGGGGTGGGCCGGTTACCGCCCTCGAACTCGGCGATCAGCTCGGCGATCGGACGGGCCCGGTTGGCGTCGCGGTCGTACCAGGAGTTGAAGATCTGCAGGAAGATCCACTGGGTCCAGCGGTAGAAGTCGGTGTCGATGGTGGCCACCGAGCGACGCTCGTCGTGCGCCAGCCCCAGCCGGCGCAGCTGCGCCTTGTACCGCTCGATGTTCGCGACGGTGGTGGTCCGGGGGTGGGTGCCGGTCTGCACCGCGTACTGCTCGGCGGGCAGGCCGAACGCGTCGAAGCCCATCGCGTGCAGCACGTTGCGGCCGGCCATCCGCTGGTAGCGGGCGTAGCAGTCGGTGCCGATGTAGCCCAGCGGGTGGCCGACGTGCAGGCCCGCCCCGGAGGGGTACGGGAACATGTCCAGCACGTACAGCTTCTCCGCGCCAGCGCGTGGGTGGGTCGGGTCGGCCAGCGGGCCGGTCGGGTTCGGTGCGTGGAAGGTGCCCTCGCGCGCCCAGCTGTCCTGCCAACGAATCTCGATCTCGTCGGCCAGGGCCGCGGTGTACCGGAACGGGGGAATGTCGCCCGCCGGTGCGGCTGCCTCACTCATCGTCTCTCCTCGCTTCGCTTCGCTTCGTCTCGGCACCACCGGGCCGGGCCGGCGGCGGGCACAAAAAAGCCCCTCGCGCAGGAGGGGCCGCCGTGCTGTCGCTGGGTTCAGCGCATCAGCACGGCCCGGTAAGAAGCAGGAAGACTCCGGCCATGCCCCGCAGTGTACCTCTTCCACGGTTCGCCCTGCCCGGCCCCCGGGCGGTGTCGAACCCGTTCCCCCGAGCTGGCGAATATCGGTGCGTAACCGACGGACTACCTGCGGGGGTCGGCGATAACGACAAACATGGTTAGCCTGAGAGACTAGTGAGATTCCTGCGGCAAACGAGGCTCGACGTCGCGAACCCAACGGCGGGTCCAGGTGCTCTCTAGAGAGCTGCCGTGACGGCGACGAGGAGGAGGCCCGTGACACAACAGACCTGGGACGAGGTGGGCGGCCTGTTGCCGCACGACGAGTTCCGCGCCGCCAGCGAGGCCATCGTGGCCAACATCGAGCAGGTCATCGAGGGTAAGACCGCCACCGTGCGGCTCGCCCTGGCCGTCCTGCTCGCCGAGGGTCACCTCCTGATCGAAGACGTCCCGGGTGTCGGCAAGACCAAGCTTGCCAAGGCCCTCGCCCGGTCCATCGACTGCACAGTGCGACGGATCCAGTTCACCCCCGACCTGCTGCCCAGCGACGTCACCGGGGTCAGCGTCTACAACCAGGAGACGCACGACTTCGAGTTCCGCCCCGGTGCCGTGTTCGCCAACCTGGTGGTCGGCGACGAGATCAACCGGGCCTCGCCGAAGACCCAGTCGGCGTTGCTGGAGTGCATGGAGGAGCGGCAGGTCACCGTCGACGGGGTGACGTACCAGCTCCAGACCCCGTTCATGGTGATCGCCACCCAGAACCCGATCGAGATGGAGGGGACCTACCCGCTGCCGGAGGCGCAGCGCGACCGGTTCACCGCCCGCATCGCTATGGGTTACCCGGACTCCAACGCCGAGCTGGCCATGCTCGACGGGCACGGCGCCACCGACCCGCTGCACGAGCTGCGCGCGGTCTCCGACGCGGCCATCGTCCGGCAGCTGATCGCCACCGTCCGGCAGGTGCACGTGGCGGACGCGGTCAAGCAGTACGCGATCGACCTGGTCACCGCCACCCGCGAGGCCCCCGACCTGCGGCTCGGCGCGTCCCCCCGGGCGACCCTGCAACTGTTGCGCACCGCCCGGGCGGTCGCCGCCCTGGAGGGCCGCGACTACGTCCTCCCCGACGACCTGCAGGCCCTGGCGGTGCCGGTGCTCGCCCACCGGATCATCCCGACCGCCGACGCGCAGCTCGCCCGGCGCACCACCGACGCGATCGTCTCCGAGCTGGTGCACCGCCTGCCGCTGCCACACGACCGGCAGCGCAACCCGTACGACACCCGGCCCCCCGCCACCGGCAACGGTCGCGCACCCTACGAGCCGCGGAGGCCATGACGTGCGTGCCGGGCTGCGCGGGCTGACCACCCGCGGGCGGTCCTTCCTCGCCGCTGCGGTCGCGGCGGCGATCTCGGCCGGAATCCTCGGCGAGAAGGACCTGCTCCGGGTGGCTGTGCTGTTGGCCATCCTGCCGTTGCTGGCCGCCGCCTACGTCGGGCGGAGCCGGTACAAGCTGGCCTGCAACCGTTCCCTGGACCCGCACCGGGTTCCGGTCGGCGCCAACTCCCGGGTGGTGCTGCGCCTACAGAACCTGTCCCGGCTGCCGACCGGCACCCTGCTCCTGGAGGACCGGCTGCCCTACGCGCTGGGCAGCCGGCCCCGGGTGGTGTTGGAGCGGCTCGGCGCGCACCAGGCCAGCTCCGTGGCGTACACGGTGCGGGCCGACGTGCGGGGCCGCTACGACGTGGGCCCGCTGGTCGTCCGGATGACCGACCCGTTCGGCCTGTGCGAGCTCACCCGCTCCTTCCCCAGCACCGACCACCTGACGGTCATCCCGCAGGTCACCCCGCTGCCGTCGGTCCGGCTCCCCGGGGAGTACGCGGGCAGCGGCGACAGCCGGGCCCGCTCGGTGGCGGTGCACGGCGAGGACGACGCGGCGACCCGGGAGTACCGGCGCGGCGACGACCTGCGCCGGGTGCACTGGAAGTCCACCGCCCGCACCGGTGAGCTGATGGTGCGCCGCGAGGAGCAACCGTGGGAGAGCCGGGCCACCGTCGTCCTGGACACCCGGGCGTACGGCCACCGGGGCGAGGGGCCGACGGCCAGTTTCGAGTGGTCGGTCTCGGCCGCCGCGAGCATCGCCGTTCACCTGCGGCAGGCCGGTTACAAGTTGCGCCTGGTCACCGGCTCGGGGGCAGATGTGGACGCCTCCGAGGCCGGCGGGGACGGTGCGCTGCTCGACCACCTCGCGGAGGTCCGACTGGATCAGCGCGCCGAGGTCACCGGCCTCGTGCAGCGGGTCCGCCAACGCGCCGACGGCGGTCTGATCATCGGCCTGTTCGGCACGGTGAGCGTCGCCGAGGCGGAGCTGCTGGCCGGGCTGCGGGGCAACGGCGCCACCTGTGTCGGCTTCCTCCTGAACAGCTCCACCTGGCTCAGCCTGCCGGAGAAGGCGCGGGCCGAGGCGGAGCACGCCCACGCCGCCGCCGTCCTCGCCATGTTGCAGAGTGGCTGGCGGGTGGTCGGCGTCGACCACGGCGGCCGGCTGCCGGCGCTGTGGCCGCAGGTCGGTCGGGGCGCCCAGGGGTTCGCCCTGCGGGCCGCGCTGGCCGAGACGGTCGCCGGCGGTGTGCGATGAACGGAAGGTTCTCCGCATGATCAGCACTCGGAACATCGGCATGGTGGCGGCCGCTGCCACGCTGCTGGCCGCCGCGCCGCTGTCGGCCATCTTCCAGGGCTGGACGTGGTTGATCGAGTCCATCATCGCGGTCGCCGTGGTGGCCGGGGTGGCCGCGCTGACCCGCCTTGCCCGGGCACCTCTGTGGGGTCAGGTGCTGGGCATGCTGGCCGGCCTGATGCTCGCCCTGACCTGGTTGTTCCCCAGCGGCCAGGAGCTGTTCGCGATCCTGCCCACCCCGGGCACGTTCGCGTACTTCGGGGACCTGCTCGCCGGCTCCATGCAGGACATGCGCTCGTACGGGGTCGAGGTCCCGGACACCGACCCGCTGCTGTTCATCGCCGTGCTCGGCGTCGGCGGGGTCGCCGTGCTGGTGGACGTACTGGCCGTGGGGCTGCGCCGGCCCGCGCTGGCGGGGCTGCCGATGCTCGCCATCTACTCGGTGCCGGTCGCCGTCTACGTGGACAGCGTCCCCGCGGTGCCGTTCGTGGTGGGCGCCGCCGGTTACCTCTGGCTGCTGGTCACCGACAACGTCGACCGGGTGCGCCGCTTCGGGCGCCGGTTCACCGGTGATGGCCGTGACGTCGACGTGTGGGAGGCCTCTCCGCTGGCGTCCGCCGGCCGTCGGCTCGCGGCGGTCGGGGTGGCCCTGGCGGTGGTGCTGCCGCTGGCGGTGCCCGGCATGACCGGCGGGCTGCTCGACTCGCTCAGCCGAGGGCCGGGCAACGGCACCGGCAACGGGTCCGGCTCGGGGGGCACGTCGGGTCGGATCGACCTTTTCGCCTCGCTCGCCGGCCAGCTCAACCAGTCCCAGGTGGCCGACCTGGTGAAGGTGAAGACGTCCGAGCAGAACCCGTTCTACCTGCGCTACGCGGTCGCCGACGAGTTGCGCCCCGCTGGTTTCCAGGCGCGCAGCCCCAGCGGCAGGTCGGTCAACCGGGACCTGCCGAACCCGGCCGACCGGGCCGGGCCAGGCGTGCGGCAGGCCACCTACCAGGCGACCGTCGAGGTCACCAAGAGCCTGAGCATGTCGCTGATGCCGGTGTACGCCGAACCGACCCGCGCCGACGACCTCAGTGACAACTGGCTCTACGACGCCAACCAGCAGGTCGTCTTCTCCAACCGGGAGAACTCCCGCGGTCGGAAGTACTCCTTCGACTACGTTCGCTCGACCTTCACACCCGACGCGTTGCGGACCGCGAAGCCGCTGCCTACCGAACACCCCGTACGCCGACAGATGACCGCGACCCCCGGGCCGGTGCCCGAGGTGGAGGAGCTGGTCAAGGGGCTGATCCAGGGCAAACGCACTGACTACGACCGGGTGCTGTCGATCTACCAGCACTTCTCGGCGGACAACGGTTTCAGCTACCGGTTGAGCACCGAGAGCGGCAGCAGCGGTCAGGACATCGTCAACTTTCTGACCAACAAGGTCGGCTACTGCCAGCAGTACGCCGCCGCGATGGCCTGGCTGGTCCGCTCGGCCGGCATCCCGGCCCGGGTGGCTTTCGGGTTCACCAACGGCAGCAAGCGCGACGGTGACACCTTCACGCTGACCAATCTCAACCTGCACGCCTGGACCGAGGTCTACTTCGACGGGGCTGGTTGGGTGCCGTTCGACGCCACCCCGGCGTACGGGGTGCCCGGCTCCACCCGGTCGGCCTGGGCACCGGACACTGACGCGCCGGAGGAGCCCAGCCCGAGCAGCGGCGCCACCAGCGCCCCGACGGACCCGGGCGCCTCGACGGAGTCGACCGGCCCGGACAACGCCGACCGGGACACCGACGACGGGCTCTCTCTCGGCGGGACGACGCCGAACGAGCAGCCACCGGTCTGGCCGTGGTGGGCAGCGGGCCTGGTGGCCCTGCTGGTGCTGCTCGCGGTGCCCGCGCTGCGCCGGATGGCCCTGCGCCGCCGACGCAGTGGCCGCGCGGCGAGCGGGGCGATGGCCTCCGCGAGGGTCGACGGCGGCAGCGAGCCGGGGGCACGTCCGGTGGTGGTCAGCGCGGACGCCAACCGCGCCCGCGCGGACGCGCACGCCGCCTGGGCGGAGCTGCTCGACACGCTTGTGGACTTCCGGGTCCCGGTCGATCCGACCGAGACGCCCAGGGCGACAGCGGACCGGCTTGTCCGGGACTCCCTCGACGATGACGACGCGATCGGGTCGGCGCGGCTGCTCGGCCGGGCGGAGGAGCGGGCCCGCTACGCGCGGGATCCGCTGACCGGTGAGGGGTTGCTGCCGGCGCTACGCGCGGTCCGTGCGGCGCTCGCGACACGGGCGGACCGACGGACCCGCCTGCTCGCCGCCGTGCTGCCGCCCTCGGTGCTGCTGCGCTGGCGCACCGCCATGGCCGACAGGTCCGGCCGGATGGTGGCGCTCACCGGGCAGGCCCGGTACCGGCTGCTGCGGTGGAACCCTCGACGGCTGCTGGCCGACCGGGCCGCTCGCTGACCGACCAGTTCCAGGTCCGTGGGGCGGCGGCCACCACCGCCGCCCCACCCGCCTCAGCTGCCGCCACCCTAGGTCGTGCTCGATCCAGGAGGTAGGCCCTTCCCGGGCGCACGATGCCACTACATCCAGGACCGAGCACGATCATGCGCAGAGTGGTCGCTCCTCGGTGAGGTGCTTCTGCGGGTCGGGGCATCCCTGCGGAGAGCGCGCAACGGGGGCGCGCGGATACGACGGAGGTCGCCGGGGGCTGTGCCCGGCGACCGCTCGTCGCGGCGTACGGCCCGCCTCAGCGGCGGGACCGGCTCAGCGGTGCCCCTCCGGGCGCTGCCGCCACCTGTCCTCCATGCGGTCCAGGATTGACGACCGGCGACCGGATCGGCCACCGCGGGGACGACGACGACTCGTCGTGCCGCCCACCACGTGCAGGTCGGGTGACTGCGCCCGCCGGTGCGACTGCACCGCGAACGCCGCCGACGCCAGCATGACGACGAAGCCCGCCACCGCCAGTGGTGGAGTCTTGATCACCGCGCCATAGACCAGTAGAGCCAAGCCAGCGATGATGACGCCGGCGGCGACGAGCAGGCGACGCCGCGCATGGAAGCGCGGATCGCTGGCGCGCACGGCCGAGGCGAATTTGGGGTCCTCGGCAAGCGACCGCTCGATCTGCTCGAACAGCCGCTGCTCGTGCTCCGAGAGCGGCACGGCACTCCTCCCCGGTCACGTTGGTCGGGCCCACTCGGGCCGACAGACCGTGGCAGCCAACCGGCTGCTTACCCGCAAGTCTACGAGGGGGGTCGCGCGTCGGAAAGCGGGACGACCTATGGGCGGGGTGGATTTTCGTTTCGACGGGGATCACGGTCGCCCATCAGACTGGCCGGACCTATGACGGACCGCCCGAAACGGGCAGCGGCGGCGTCCGCGGCAGCTTCCGCTTCGCGCCAGCCACGCTCGGGCGCGCCGAGGGTGAGTTGCCGGGGAGCGCCCTGCGCCGAGGCGAGCCCTTCCACCCGGACACCGACGAGGCGGATCCGCTCGCCAGGGTCCAACGCGGTATAGAGCGCCCAGACCGTGTCGAACATCTCGCGGGCGGTGTCGGTGGGAACGTCGAGGGTGCGAGATCGGCTGACGGTGCGGAAGTCGGCCAGCCGGACCTTGAGCGAGACGGTGCGCCCGACCTGCCCGGAGCCGCGCAACCGGACACCGACCTTCGCGCTGAGCGCGAGCAACGCACGGCGGATCTCCAACGGGTCGGCCACGTCGACGTCGAAGGTCACCTCGGCGCCGATCGACTTGTCGACGTGCTCGGGGCTGACCCCGCGCGGGTCGCGCCCCCAGGCCAACTCGTGCAGGTGGGATGCCGAGGCGGCACCGACGGCCCGGCGGAGCATGCCCACCGGTGCCTCGGCGAGGTCGCCGACGGTGGTCAGGCCGAGCCGGCGTAGCGACTCGGCGGCGCGCTCCCCCACCCCCCACAGGGCGTTCACCGGCAGCGGGTGCAGGAAGTCGAGCACCTGCCCCGGGGGCACGACCAGCAGGCCGTCCGGCTTGGCCCGGGTGGAGCCCAGCTTGGCCACGAACTTGGTCGGCGCCACCCCGACCGAGCAGGTCAGCGCCTGCTCGTCGGCGACCCGGCGACGGATCAGCCGGGCGATGGTGGCCGGAGAGCCGAAGAGCCGCCGGGCGCCGGTCACGTCGAGGAACGCCTCGTCGAGGGAGAGCGGCTCGACCAGCGGCGTGACGTCCCGGAAGATCTGCATGACGGCCCGGGAGGCGGCCGTGTAGGCGGAAAAATCCGGTGGCAGGTAGACCGCGTGGGGGCAGCGGGCCCGGGCCTGACTGGTCGGCATCGCGCTGCGGACGCCGTACCGGCGGGCCTCGTAGCTGGCCGAGCTGACCACCCCGCGCGGGCCGACACCGCCGACGACCACCGGTCGGCCGCGCAGCTCGGGGCGGCGGCGCACCTCGACGGCGGCGAAGAAGGCGTCCATGTCGACGTGCAGGATCGGGCTGGCGGAGTCGTCGGCGTCCGGCCCGAAGCGTGGATCGTCGCCCCGGGGCAACGACTGGCTGCGGCCCAT
Organism: Micromonospora sp. NPDC047187; assembly: GCF_040643355.1. NCBI lineage: Bacteria > Bacillati > Actinomycetota > Actinomycetes > Micromonosporales > Micromonosporaceae > Micromonospora > Micromonospora sp. NPDC047187. The sequence continues at coordinate 17,907 of NZ_JBEYUF010000041.1, read as the reverse complement.
CCCGGCAGGTTAACCCGGGGGTACGACACCACCATCGGCCAGTGGGCCGAACCGTCCCCGGGTCAGCCCCGGACGACCAGCAGCGGCACTGTCAGCTCCGCGGCGGTGTCCGACCCGTGGTAGGCCACCAACTTCGACGCCATCGGCCGCTCGGTGCGACTGGCCATGACCGCGTACGTGTCGTTGCAGATCACCACCACGTCGCCGATCCGGCCGAGGTGCTCCTCGGGCACCGGCCCGAACCAGCCGGTGGCCACCACCTCGTCGCGGGTGCGTACCCGGGCCGTGGCGCCCAGCACCTCCGACCAGGCGGCCCGCACGTCGTCGACCGCGCCCGGCTCGACGTGCAGGTAACGCACCCGGGCCTCGCCGGCCACCAGCCGCACGCCGGCGCGCAGTCGCGGATCGGTGTCCAGGTCGAAGCGGTGCGCGGCAGGGATGTCGAGCTGCCCGTGGTCGGCGGTCACCAGCAGCGCCGCATCCGGCGGCAGCCCGTCGACCAGGCGGGTGACCAGGGCGTCCACCTCGGTGGCGGCGACCCGCCAGGGTGCCGAGTCGACGCCGCTGACGTGGCCGTGCCGGTCCAGGTCGGCGTGGTAGCCGGAGACCAGTGTGGGACCGGCCCCGGCGGCCAGCGCGGCCAGCATGGCGGTGGCCACCGCGTCCCCGCCGGCGGCGCCCCGGAAGTCGCCACCCCGGTTGGCGGCCAGTGTCAACCCACTGCCGCCGAACTCCGGACGACTCACCACGCTCGTCGTCACCCCGGCGGCGCGGGCCCGCTCCAACTGGGTGGGCACCGGCTGCCAGCGCAGCGGCGACGGATCGGCGGCCCAGTCGGTGTGGGTGAGCACCCGATCGGTGCCGGGCACCCGCACTGTGAAGCCGAGCACCCCGTGTGCGCCCGGCGCGACACCGGTGCCCAGCGACACCAGGCTGGTCGGGGTGGTGGACGGGAAGCCGGCGATGAGCGGCCGGGCCACAGTCGCGGCGAGCCCGGCGATGGTCGGCGCGTACGGCGCCGCGGTCGGCAGCTGGTACCAGCCGAGCCCGTCGACGAGCAGCACGGCGATCCGGCGTACCCCGGCCAGCTCGGGCCGGAGCCCGAGCGGGTCGGTCGAGCCGGGCACCCCGAGCACGGCCAGCGCGCTGGGCAGCACGTCGGCGAGACGGCCGCCGCCGTGGCCCGGCCCGAGGATCTCCAGCGGCGCAGGCCGGCTACCAGCCTCGGCGATCATGCCGGCCGGCGGGCGAACAGGTGCAGTTGGGCGGCCAGGTCCCGGTACGGCGGTTGGGCGGCCAGCGCACGTTCCAGCTCGACCACGGCTGCGGACTGCCCGTCGGCGACCGCGGCCGGCAGCAGGTCGGCCAGCACGCGTACCCCGTGGATCTCCTCGACCACCAGCCCGGCGGCGCCGAGCAGCGCGGCGGCGCCGGGGGCGTCGTAGCGTCGGCGCAGCGTGTCGCGCGGGCCCGCGGTGCCGGCCGGATCGGCGGCCAGGGTTGTCGCGACGTCCAGGTGCCCGTTCATCGCGCGGCCCAGCACGGCGGCGGCCCGGCCGGCCACCAGCACACTGGCCGCGCCACCCGGGCGCAGCGCGGTGGCCAGCGCGGTCACCACCGGCGTCGGGTCGTCGACGACCTCCAGGACGGCGTGGCAGAGCACCAGGTCGACGCCGGCCGGCTCGACCAGCCCGGCGAGGGCGTCACCGTCGCCCTGCACGGCGGCGATCCGGTCGGCCACCCCGGCCTCGGCGGCGCGACGGGTGAGCGCGGCGAGCGCGTCGGGGCTGGCGTCGACGACCGTGACCCGATGCCCGGCGCGGGCCAGCGGAACGGCGAAACCGCCGGTGCCACCGCCCACGTCCAGCACTGTGAGCTCGGCGTCGCCGCGCCGGTCCAGCTCGGCGCGGAGCACCGACCAGATCACGGCGGTACGGGGTGTCAGCGGCGGCTCGGCGAACCGGCCTCGGGTCTGCTCCACCCGGTCGAGCCTAGTCACCCGGTCCGGTGGTGGTGTGGGCGTGTGGCGGGGGCGCCCACCACACGCCCGATCGGTGCGTGGTGCGGCGGCCGGTCAGGCCTCGGTGCCCTCGGCCTCGTCCTCCGCCCGGGACCGGCGCTCGTTGGCCACCGGACCGTTTGTCACCTCGTACTCGCGGGGGTCGGCGAGGTGCGACGGCACCCAGCCGGTGCCCAGTCGGGTCCGCCGGGCGTTGGCGATTCCACCGGTGTACGCGTGATTTCCCGTCACTGTCGTTCCCCCTCACGGATCACGGGCCGCTCTGCCCGCTCGGAACGAGTCTCCCGCTCGACGGCTCGGGAAACCGTAATGTGGATCACTGAATCAGCGGAAGTCACGGGAGGCGGGGCTGACCGGTGGCTCGATGGCGTCCAGGCGGTCGGCGACCAGGTTGGTCACCCCCTCGTGCCGCTGCAACCGCCCCCGGACCACCAGCGCGGCGCTGGTCCGCGCCACCCGCCGGTAGCGCTGCCACAGCCCCGGCGAACAGGTGACGTTGAGCATCCCCGTCTCGTCCTCCAGGTTGAGGAAGGTGACCCCGCCCGCGGTCGCCGGGCGTTGCCGGTGGGTGACGATGCCACCGACCCGGATCCGCTGCCCCGGCTCCACCCGGCCGAGCCGGGCGATCGGCACCGCGCCGAGCACGTCGAGCTGACCCCGGATGAACCGGGCGGGGTGGCTCTCCGGCGACAACCCGGTGGCCCACACGTCGGCGACCAGCCGGTCCACCGCCTCCATCCCGGGCAGCGTGGGCGCCGCCGCGCCGGTCACCGTGCCCGGCAGCCGACCCGGCCGGTCCTGGGCCGCCGCGCCGGCGGCCCACAGCGCCTGCCGCCGGGTCAGCCCGAAACAGGCGAAGGCGTCCGCGGTGGCCAACGCCTCCAGCTGCGCGGCGGTGAGACCGAGCCGCCGGGCCACATCCGGCATGTCCCGGTACGGCCCACCGGCGACCCGTTCGGCCTCGATCCGTTCGGCCACGTCGGCGCCGAGGGTCCGCACACCGGACAGGCCGAGCCGGACGGCGGGACCGCCCAGCCCCCAGGCGTGCGGCGGCTCCCCCGGCCCGCTGCCCCACCGGGTCTCCGGGGTGGACTCCAGCACCGCCAGAGCCCCGCTGGCGTTGATGTCCGGACGACGGACCTCCACCCCGTGCCGGCGGGCGTCGTCGACAAGGGTCTGCGGCGAGTAGAAACCCATCGGCTGGGCGTTGAGCAGCGCGGCCAGGAACGGCGCGGGGTGGTAACGCTTGAGCCAGGAGCTGGCGTAGACCAGGTAGGCGAAGCTCATCGCGTGGCTCTCCGGGAAGCCGTAGCTGGCGAACGCGGTGAGCTTGCGGTAGACGTCGTCGGCCAGCTCACCGGTGATGCCCCGCTCGGCCATCCCGGCGTAGAGCCGGTCGGCGATCCGGGTCATCCGCTCGACCGACCGTTTGGCGCCCATCGCCCGGCGCAACTGGTCGGCCTCGGCCGCGTCGAAGCCGGCCAGGTCGATGGCGAGCTGCATCAGCTGCTCCTGGAACAACGGCACACCCAGGGTCTTCTCCAGGGCGTTACGCATCAATGGGTGCGCGAAGGTCACCGGCTCCTGGCCGTTCTTGCGACGGATGAACGGGTGCACCGATCCGCCCTGGATCGGGCCGGGGCGGATCAGCGCCACCTCGACCACCAGGTCGTAGAACTCGCGGGGCTTGAGTCGGGGCAGGGTGGCCATCTGGGCCCGACTCTCCACCTGGAACACCCCGACCGAGTCGGCCCGGCAGAGCATGTCGTAGACCTCCGGGTCGTCCAGGGTCATGTCGCCCAGGTCGAGCCGGGACCCGATCATGTCGTAGCCGTAGTGCAGGGCGGAGAGCATGCCCAGGCCGAGCAGGTCGAACTTGACCAGGCCCACCGCGGCGCAGTCGTCCTTGTCCCATTGCAGGACGCTGCGCCCGGGCATCCGCCCCCACTCCACCGGGCAGACCTCGATCACCGGCCGGTCGCAGATCACCATGCCGCCGGAGTGGATGCCCAGGTGTCGCGGGAACGTCTGCAACTCGTTGGCGTACTCCACCACCTGCTCGGGGATGTTCTCGACATCGACAGTGGCGACCGAGCCCCACCTGTCGATCTGCTTGCTCCAGGCGTCCTGCTGCCCCGGCGAGTAGCCGAACGCCTTGGCCACGTCCCGCACTGCCGACCGGGGCCGGTAGGAGATGACGTTGGCGACCTGGGCGGCGTGCTCCCGGCCGTAACGGGTGTAGACGTGCTGGATCACCTCCTCCCGGCGGTCGGACTCGATGTCCACGTCGATGTCGGGTGGACCGTCCCGTTCCGGGGCGAGGAACCGCTCGAAGAGCAGTTGGTGCCGGACCGCGTCCACATTGGTGATCCGCAACGCGTAGCAGACCGCCGAGTTGGCCGCCGAACCCCGACCCTGGCAGTAGATGTCCTGGTCACGGCAGAACGTGACGATGTCGTAGACCACCAGGAAGTAGCCGGGGAAACCCAGCTCCTCGATCATGTTCAGTTCGTGGTCGAGTTGCGCGTACGCCGTCGGGTGCGCCTGCGGCGGCCCGTAGCGCTCGTGTGCCCCGTCAGCTGTCAGCTTCCGCAGCCAGCTCATCTCCGTGTGCCCCGGCGGCACCGGGTACGCCGGTAGCTGCGGCGCGACGAGCTGGAGGTCGAAGGCCAACTCGGCGCCGAACTCGGCGGCCCGCGCCACCGCACCCGGGTACGCGGCGAACCGGGCCGCCATCTCCGCGCCGCTGCGCAGGTGAGCGGTGGCCGCCGCGGGCAACCAGCCGTCGATCTCGTCCAGGCTGCGGCGGGCCCGGACCGCGGCGACGGTGGTGGCCAGCCGACGCCGGCCGGGGCTGGCGTAGTGCACGTTGTTGCTGGCCACAGTCGGCAACCCGGCCGCGGCGGCCAGTTCGGCGAGCGCGTCGTTACGGTCGGCGTCGATGGGATGGCCGTGGTCGGTCAGCTCCACGGCCACCGTCTCCGCGCCGAAGAGCGCTGTCAGCCGGTCCAACTCGCGGGCCGCCGCGTCCACCCCCTCGGTGAGCAGTGCCCCCGGCACGTGCCCCTTGCGGCAGCCGGTCAGCACCAGCACATGGTCACGCAGCTCGGCGGCGACCTCCTCCAGGTCCCCGTAGTCCGGGCGGCCCTTCTCCCCGCCGCGCAGCTGGGCGCGGGCGATGGTGGTGGCCAGCCGGGCGTACCCCTCATGGCCGTGCGCGAGCACCAGCAGGTGCGCGCCGTGCGGGTCGGGCTCGCCGTTCTGCGGGCCGGGCAGGCCGAGGGACAGCTCCGCGCCGAAGATGGTCGGCAGGCCCAGCGTACGAGCCGCCTCGGCGAAGCGGACCACCCCGTAGAAGCCGTCGTGGTCGGTGACGGCGAGCGCGGTGAGCCCCAGCCGGGCCGCCTCCTCGGCCAGCTCCTCCGGGTGGCTGGCGCCGTCGAGGAAGCTGAAATTGGTGTGCGCGTGCAGCTCCGCGTAGGGCACCACGCCGTCGGGGCGGATCAGCTCCGGTGGCTGGTACTGCTCGCGGCGGCGGCTCCACGCCGGGGAGTCGCCGCCGTCGGCGTCCACGGCGAGCGGATCCACCACGTGCAGGTGCCGCTCCTCGCGCGACCGACCGCCGCCCGACCGGCCGGAGCCGCTGGCCCGCCCGGAGAGCACCCGCTCCAGCTCCGACCAGGGCATCTTCGGGTTGTGGAAGCTCATCGAGCAGCCGCCTCCGACCTGGGGAGCACCGGCTCAGTCATAGATTGCCTCCACCAACCACTGCCCGGCCTCGACGGCCAGCAGCAGGGCGGCGCCGTCGGCCAGGCTGACCTGGAACCGGGCCCGGCGGCGGGCCTCGACCGGCGCCCACCACCGCTCATCCACCGGCCACGGGCCGGCCCAGCCCACGATCTCCGCCGGCTGACCGGTGCCGACCACCAGCCGAGCCGGTGGGGCACTCACCGCCAACCGCGCGCTGATCACCACCGGCTCGCCGGCGGCGTCGTGCACCGTCGCCGCGAGCGGGCTGGGCAGCACCACCGCCGGCGCGGGCGCCGGCAGCCGGCCCGGCCACGGCGGAACCCCGCCTGCACCCCGGCCGGTGGCCGGGTCGGCGCCGGCATCGGCCGGCGGACCAGGACGGGCGGGGACGCGTTCGTCGCCCCACGGCACCAGTCGCACCTGGTCGGCCGGGGAGCGCCCACCACCGAGCACCGCGGTGACCACCGCTTCCGGGCCGAGGATGCCCTGCACCCGGCTCAACGCCCGGTGCGCGCGTTCCCGTTCCTCGCCGGTCTCCCCCCAGAGCCCGGCCTGCAGACCGGCCTGGGCGATCACCCCGTCCGGGATCAGTCGCAGCCGGATGATGCCGGCCGTCGGTCGGGCCGGCCGGGCACCGGCGCGGCCGTTGCTGCCGGAGAGCCACCCGTCGAGCTGCCAGCGCACCCGGTCGGCGATGGCCGCGGCGGTGAGCAGGCCATCGTGCCGCCACACCCGGTGCAACTCCTGCCCGTGCTCGGTCACCGCCTCGATGCCGAGCCGGGTGCAGGCCAACCCGTGCCCGGCCAGCCGTTCGTGCAGCCGCTCGGCCAGCGCCCGGGCCACGAACGCCGCCGCGTCGACCCGGTCGATCGGCTCGTCGTGCTCGGCGGTCACCGTCAGGTCGGCCGGCGGCTGTCGGACGGCGAGTGGGCGGTGGTCCCGCCCGGCGGCCAGCCGGTGGGCCAGCGCACCGTCGAACCCGAACCGGGCCAGCACGTCGCCGGCCGGCAGGGCCGCGAAGTCGCCGAGGGTGCGTACCCCCAGCCGACGCAGCAGGTCGGCCAGCGCCGACCGGCCGAGCGCCTCGACCGGCAACCCGGCCAGGAACTCCGGTGTCCCACCCGGTGCCACCACCCGGCCAGCGCGAGCGGCCAACCCGGCCGCGAACACCCCGTCGGCGATGCCGACCTGGCTCTCCACCAGGCACGACTGCGCCACGTGTTCGATGATCCGCTCAGCGGCCGCCTCCTCACCGCCGAGGTAACGGCCCGGCCCCCGGGCGGCCACCGCGCAGGCACCCGGACGGACCACCTCGACACCGGCGACCAACTCCTCCACCGCGGCGACCACCGGCTCGAACGCCCGGGCGTCCCGGCCGGGGTCGTACTCCACGACGGCGAGCTGCGGGCAGCGCCCCTGCGCCTCCCGCTTGCGCAGCCCTCGACGCACCCCCTCGGCGCGGGCCCGCTCGGAGCAGGCGACCACCCGATTGGCGTGCAGCACGGCGACCGGGCCGGTCGCCGGCACCCCGTCGACGATCTCGGCGGCGAGCACCGGCCAGTCCGGGCACCACAGCAGCAGCGTGCGCGCCGGCGCGCCGGTCACCCCCGACCGACCAGCGCGAGTGGCGCGGCCGATCGGCCCACGGGCGACGGCAGCGCACGAGGGATCACCCGGGTCAGCTCGTCACCCGGGAGCCAGACCTTGATCTCCTTGGGCCGGGCGGCCGCCCCGCGCCCGCGCGCCGAGACGGTGATCTCCCGGCGGCGCAACCGCCCCCGACCCAACCCGAGACCCTCCCAGACTCCCCGGACCACCTGCAGCGTCACGTCCGCGCCGTCCCACCGGCCGTACGGGACGAGCACGCTGCCGCGCTGCCGGGCCCGGGCTGCCAACCGGGTGGCGACCGAGGCGGAGACCGAGGCCGGCACTGTGGTGACCACGACGTCCACCCCGTCGATCAGCGCGGCGACAACTGTGGCCCACTCGGGGCCGGGGTTCGGCACCAGGGCCAGCCGGTCCAGGGCGATGCCCAGCTCAGCCGCCGCGCCCGCACCGAACGTCGGCACCCCGACCACGGCGCACCACGAGCCGGCCCGGGACGCCTCGGCGAGCAGGGCCAGCATCAGCGAGGTGCCACCGCTGCGGCGTGGCTGGCCGGCGGCGACAGCGATGGTGCTACCCCGGCGCAGGCCCCTGTTGGGCAGCAGACCCGTCAGCTCGGGCACCACCGGCAGCACCCGGTGGCCACCGACTGGGTCGGGCGCGCTCGCCGGGCGCACCAGATCGGCCAGCGCGGCGGAACCGACCACCATGCGGCCCGCCATTGGACCAACTCCCCCGTCGTTGCTGTGGATCAGATCAGGACCGGCACGCCGTGCCACCGGCCGCCCGGCTCCCCCCGCCGGGCGGCCGGTGGCACGGCGGGATCAGGCGGCGAGGCCGTCCAGGGCCGGTTGGTGGGCCACGCCGAGCGCGGTTTCCACCACCGTGACGAACTGTTCGGCAGCGCGGAGCAGATCGTCGGCCTCCCGGGCGCTGACCACCCGGGGGATGCCGGCCTCGGCGGCGGCGCGCTTGCTGGCCCCCGCGGCGAAGAACCGGGACCACTCGTCGAGCTCCGGAGCGACGGCGCAGAGGAGGACCCAGACGCTGGTGATCCGGTTACGTCGACTCGGCGCGGGTCGGGCCCGGGCGGCGAGCAGGGCCGCCGCCGCGCGCAGGGCAGCAAGGTGGGCAGCCGCGTAGCGCAGACCGTCAGGTCGGGTCTGGCCGGCCTCGACCAGCCCACGGCGGGCCAACGTGAGGAGTTGGGCGGGGGTGCGGTGCGGCAACACGTGCGCCGGCACCGTCGGTGCCTGAGCCGGGTTGGTCGGCATGGATGTCTCTCCTCCACGTGGCCGAGACGCCACTGCGGCGGCTGATGCCGCCGACGAGACGCCGAGGTCGGGGTGGTGCGGAGGAAGACGCACCGGGTGTGGCCGGCCGGGTGTGGATGCTTCCCCACACCACACCCGGCCGGCGGACCGGCGGGTGCGTCGCCCGCCGCCCGGGGGTCGTGGGCGGCGGGCAACGCTCCTGCCTGTTGGGACCAGGCTCGCGACTGCCCGGAAACCCAGGTGCGGCCCGCGGAGCCGCACCGCCCGGAGGTGGCGCCGCGAAACGCCGCGCTCCGGCTGGTTGGAACGGGCGTTCGAGGCAATCGAACACTCGTTCTAACTGCTGCTGACAGTACACCTCCCCTCCGACGAAAATGCAACGTGTGACGCGCCGAGCGTGCCGGCCGGCTGAACCGGCCACCAGCGGACCGGGAAGAATGGCGGGATGCAGCCACACCCGAACGTACGGGCGGTGCAGGACGCGCTCACCGCCGCCGGCACTCTCGACGGCGCCGGTGAGCCCAGCATGGTCCGTCTGCTGCCCGACGCGGTGCACACCGCCTCGGCGGCCGCCGAGGCACTCGACGTCGAGGTCGGCCAGATCGCCAACTCACTGATCTTCGACGCGGACGACACTCCGCTGCTCGTCCTCACCTCTGGCGCACACCGGGTCGACACCGCCGGCCTGGCGGCATCGATCGGCGTCACCCGACTGCGCCGGGCCACCCCGGAGTTCGTCCGGGCCCACACCGGGCAGCCGATCGGCGGGGTCGCCCCACTCGGGCACCCGCACCCGCTACGCACCCTGGTGGACACGGCGCTGGCGGCGTACCCGGAGATCTGGGCCGCGGGTGGCGTACCCCAGGCGGTCTTCCCGACCACCTACCCCGAGCTGTTGCGGGTCACCGCCGGCATCCCGGCCGAGGTGGCGTGAGCGAGCGGAGCGAGCGAACCAGCAGGCCCAGCGGCGACGTCAGCGCGGCCCCGGAGCTCGTCACGCTGCACGTGTGGCGGACCTCCCACGGCGCGCTGCCCCGGGCGCTGACCCGGATGGCGGTGGACCCCCGCCGGTTGCGGGCCCTCCCCGGCGTTCGGTTCGGCAAGCTGCTGGGCACCGGGACCGGCACCGACTTCGGGCCACGGGACGCCGACCTGACCCGGTGGGCGGCGCTGACCGTCTGGGACTCTCCCGCCGCGGCGGCCGGCTTCGACGACTCGCCGGTCGGGCGGGCCTGGGCGCGCATCGCCCACGCCCAGGCGCGAATCGACCTACGCCCGCTGACCAGCCGGGGCGAGTGGTCCGGCCAGCGGCCGTTCGGCGACCCGTCGGGCGGCCGGGTCGCCGGCCCGGTGCTGGCACTGACCCGGGCCCGGCTGCGGGCCCGCCGGGCGGCCACCTTCTGGCGGGCGATCCCGCCGGTGGTCGCCGCCCTGCGCGACGCGCCCGGGCTGCTGGCCCGGTTCGGGGTCGGAGAGGCCCCGTTGGGTTGGCAGGGCACGGTGAGCGTGTGGCGCGCCCCGACGGACCTGGTGGCGTTCGCGTACCGTCACCCGGAGCATCGGGCGGCGATCATGCGAACCCCCACCGCGGGCTGGTACGCCGAGGAGCTGTTCGCCCGGTTCGAGGTGCGCGACGTGGTCGGCGACCGGTCGGTGCTCGGATGGGTCGCCGACGGCGGCCCGGAAACGGTGAAGGGTGGACGGGCATGAGGTTGGTGCGCTGGACGCCGGACGATCTCGTCCGGCGGCTGGACGACGTGGTGGCCGTCTACGGCGAGGCGATGGGATACCGCACCGACCTGCTGGAGGCCCGGCGCGGTTACATCGCCACCCACGTCCGCCGGCCGGGTTTCCGGGCGGTCGCCAGCCTGACCAGTGAGGGTCACCTCGCCGGCTTCGGCTACGGCTACCTGGGCGCCTCCGGTCAGTGGTGGCACGACCAGGTGCACCGCGCGCTGGACACCCCGACCCGCACGCGCTGGCTCACCCACTGCTTCGAGGTGGTCGAGCTGCACGTCCGGCCACCGGCGCAGGGGCACGGCCTGGGCGCCGGTCAGCTGCGCGCGCTGCTCGGCATGGCGGAGGGCGACACCGTGCTGCTGTCCACCCCGGAGGCCGACGAGCAGACCTCGCGGGCCTGGCGGTTGTACCGACGGTTCGGCTTCGTCGACGTGCTGCGCGACTTCCACTTCCCCGGCGACGAGCGACCGTTCGGCGTACTCGGTCGGGATCTGCCGCTCGAGCCACCGGCGTCATGACCCGGCGGATCTCCTGGACGATGCTCGCCGTCCTGGTGCTCGCCCAGATCTGCTACCCGCTCACCACCGGCGCCACCCGGGCCGGGCTCACAGTGGCCACCGTCGTCCTCGGTTGGCTGCTCTCGGTCGGCCACGCGCTGCTCAGCCGGGGCCCACGGGTGGCGGCGGCGCTGGTCGCGGTGGCCACCGGCGGCGGGTTCGCGATCGAGGCGATCGGGGTGGCCACCGGCGTGCCGTTCGGCAGCTACGACTACTCCGGAGAGCTGGGCCCCAAGCTGGCCGGCGTGCCACTGATCATTCCGCTGGCCTGGACCTGGATGGCCTGGCCGGCCTGGCTGGCAGCGGTCCGACTGACCGGCGGCACTGCCGCAACGGCCGGCGGCAGCGGGTCGGCAGGCGGCGGCAGCGGGTCGACTGTGGGTCGGTGGGTGGGGCGGATCGCGCTGGCCACCGTGGGGCTGGCCGCCTGGGACCTCTTCCTCGACCCGCAGATGGTGGCCGAGGGCTACTGGGTCTGGCGCGACGCCACCCCGGCCCTGCCCGGCCTGGCCGGCATCCCGGTCAGCAACTACCTGGGCTGGCTGCTCTTCGCCGTGCTGATGATGAGCGCGCTGCGCCCGCTGGCCGGGCCGGCCGCCGAACACACCGACCGGCGGGACCACCCGATGGTCGCGCTCTACCTGTGGACGTACTTCTCCAGCATCCTGGCCCACGCCGTCTTCCTCGACCTGCCCGCCTCGGCGCTCTGGGGCGCCGCCGGCATGTCGGTGACCGCCGTACCCCTGGCGGTGACCCTCCTGCGTGCCCGCCGGGGCGGTGACCCCGGTCGGGAGACCCACCAGCCACACCGCCCCGGCGTCGACGCGACCCGATGACCGCCCTGCTCGCCCTGCTCATCGCCGTCGCCGCGTTGACCGGGCACACCTGGCTCAACGCCACCCGGTGGCTGCGCCGACCCACCGACCGGCCCGACGACGTCGACGAGCCGGTCACCGTGCTGCTGCCGCTGCGCGACGAGGCCACCCGGGTCACACCCTGCCTGCGCGCCCTGCTGGCCCAGCGCGGCGTACCCGGGCTGCGCGTCGTGGTCCTCGACGACGGGTCCACCGACGGCACCGCCGACGTGGTCCGCGCGGTGGCCGGCGACGACCCCCGGGTCACGCTGCTCACCGGGGTCGCCCCACCGCCGGGCTGGCTGGGCAAGCCGCACGCCTGCTGGCAGCTGGCCACCCGGGCCGACCCGGACGCCACCGCGCTGGTCTTCGTCGACGCCGACGTGGTGCTCGCCCCGCACGCCGTGGCCGCTGCCGTCACCGAGTTGCGCGCCGCCCGGGTGACGCTGCTGTCGCCGTACCCCCGGATCGTGGTGGCGACGGCCGGCGACCGGTTGGTGCAGCCGCTGTTGCAGTGGCTCTGGCTGACCTTCCTGCCGCTGCGCGCGATGGAGCGCTCGTCGCGGCCGTCGCTGGCCGCGGCGGGCGGGCAGTTTCTGGTGGTGGACCGGGCCGGCTACACCACCGCCGGCGGGCACGCCGCGGTCGCCGACAAGATCCTGGAGGACGTCGAGCTGGCCCGGGCGGTCAAGCGGGCCGGTGGGCGGATCGCCCTGGCCGACGGCTCCCGGCTGGCCACCTGCCGGATGTACGACAACTGGCCGCAACTGCGCGACGGGTACTCGAAGTCGCTCTGGGCGTCCTTCGGGCACCCCGGCGCGGCGGCAGCCGTGGTGGCGGCGCTGCTGCTGCTCTACACCGCCCCACCACTGATCGCGCTGACGGGTGCGGCGGCCGGCGCACCGAGGGTGGCCGCCGTGGGCCTGGCCGCGTACGTGCTCGGGGTGGCCGGACGGGTGCTCACCGCCCGCGCGACCGGTGGCCGGTGGTGGCCCGACGCGCTCGCACACCCCGTGTCGGTCGTGGTCCTCGGTTGGCTGACCCTGCGGTCGTACCATCTGCGAAAGCGACGCCGCCTGACCTGGCGGGGCCGCCCGGTCAGCTAGGGAGGACGCGGCATGGCGCGGATCGTGGTCGTCGGCGCCGGGGTGGGTGGCCTCGCCACCGCCGCCCGGCTGGCCGCTACCGGGCACCAGGTGACCGTCTTCGAGCGGGCCGACACGGTCGGCGGCAAGCTCGGCCGGTACGCGCACGACACCCCGGCCGGGTCGTTCCACTTCGACACCGGGCCGAGCCTGCTCACCCTGCCCGAGGTCTTCCACGACCTGTTCGAGGCGACCGGGGCGAAGCTCGACGAATACCTGGACCTGGTCGGACTGGACCCGATCGTCCGGCACGTCTTTCCCGACGGTGGCCCGACCCTGGACTCGTGCGCCGACCCGGCGGAGTTCACCGCCCGGATCGGGGCCGCGTTCGGTGACCGGGCGGCAGCCGACTGGCAGCGGCTGTGGCGGCGGGCGGCGCGGGTGTGGCAGGCCTCCTCACAGGACATCCTGCGTCGTACCGTCGACTCTCCCCGCGACCTCGCGTCGCTGGCCTGGCGCGTCGGCGACCTGGCCGCCATCGCCCCGGGCCGCACTCTGCGCGGCCTGGGCCGCCGGCACCTGTCCGACCCGCGGTTGCGGATGATGCTGGACCGGTACGCCACCTACACCGGCGCCGACCCACGTCGGGCACCGGCGGCGCTGGTCGCGGTCCCCTACGCCGAGCTGGCCTTCGGCGGCTGGTACCTGCGCGGTGGGCTGGGCACACTCGCCGACGCGCTGCTGACCCGCTGCCTGGACCTCGGCGTGGTCGTGCAGACCGACGCCACTGTCACCCGGATCGACGCCACCGGCGGCCGGGTGCACGGGGTACGCCTCGCCGGCGTCACCGCCCCGGTGCCCGCCGACGTGGTGGTGGCCAACGTGGACGCGCTCACCGTCTACCGTGACCTGCTGCCGCACCCGCGTCGGCTGGCCGCGCTGACCGACCGCAGCCTCGCCGGCTTCGTGCTGCTGCTCGGCGTCTCCGGCAGCACCGGGCTGGCCCACCACAACGTCTTCTTCCCGGACGACTACGACGCCGAGTTCGACGCGGTCTTCGGTGACCCCGGGCGCGGCGTACGGGCCCGGCCGGCGGCCGACCCGGCGGTGTTCGTCACAGTGGCCGACGACCCGATGGTCCGCCCAGCCGGACACGAGGCGTGGTTCGTGCTGGTCAACGCCGCCCGGCAGGGCACCGCGGCGGGCGCGGTCGACTGGCGACGCCCGGGGCTGGCCGACGCGTACGCCGACCGGATCCTGGACGTGCTGGCGCGGCGCGGCGTGGACGTGCGCGATCGGCTGCTGTTCCGCGAGATCCGTACCCCGGCCGACCTGGACGTGGCGACCGGCGCGCCAGGTGGCTCGATCTACGGCACCGCCGGTGGGCTGCTCCGCCCGGCGAACCGGGGCCCGGCGAACGGGCTGTGGCTGGTGGGTGGCTCCACCCACCCGGGCGGCGGATTGCCGATGGTGACCCTCTCCGCGCAGATCGTCGCCGACGAGATCGGCCCCGCCTGGTAGACCCGGCCTGGCGCCTGATTTCGGTCGGCGTCGGGCTGGCCCGCTCAGTCGGCCTCGAGCAGGGCGCGGCGGATGCTGGAGAGCAGTTGCCCCAGGCCGAAACCGGCCAGCAGCACCCAGACCGCGGTCGCCATGGTGATGGTGCCAGCGGCCAGGTCTGGCTCGATCAGCCCGGCCAGCCCGGCGACCAGCAGGCCGGCCAGCGCCACCGAGACCCGGGTGGGGCGTTCGCCCACTGTCACCGCGCCGATCTCCCGCATGCCGGCGGCGACCGCCCGCGCCCGGACGTACTCGTGCAACCAGGACAGCGCGCCGCCCGCGACCACCAGCCCACCCGGCGCTCCCACCAGCCAGAACGCCAGCAGCCACGCCACCTCACCGAGCCGGTCGGCGACCGAGTCGTAGACGTAGCCGAGCCGGGTGGTGCGGCCGGTGGCGACCGCCACCGCACCGTCCACGCTGTCCGCCACGGCGGCGAGCAGCACGAACAGCGCGCCGAGGAACGGCCCGTCCCCCGGCCGGCCCACCAGCAACGGTACGCAGAAGCAGAGCAGCACCCCGGCCACGGTCACCGCGGTGGGGCTGACCCGCAGCCGACCCAGCACATATCCGACGTGGTACGCGAATCGCAGCCAGGCGCGCACCACCGGCGCGGCGACCCGAGGGTCGAACCCGCCGTGCAACCGCGCCCACGCCGTGGCGTACTGATCCCAGTTCAGCTGTGTGCCCACCACGGATCAACCGTCGTGCCGGGCAACAGGTGTCGCAGGCGCATCGTTCACACGCGGGCGCCGGCCTTCAGGTTCTGCCAGACCTCGCGGGTCGCGGTGGACCGGTTGAGGGTGATGAAGTGGATTCCCGGCACGCCCTCGTCCAGCAGTCGGCGGCACATCTCGCTGGCCTGCTCGATGCCGAGCCGGCGGACGGCGTCCGGGTCGTCGGCGACGCGTTCGAAGCGGGCCGCCAACGCCGGTGGGAACGGCGCACCGGACAGCTGCACGGACCGCTCGATGGTGCTGAACTGGGTCACCGGCATCACGCCGGCCAGGATCGGGGTGTCACAGCCGGCAGCGGCCACCCGGTCCCGTAGCCGCAGGTAGTCGTCGGCGTCGAAGAACATCTGGGTGACCGCGAACTCCGCGCCGGCCCGACACTTGCGGACGAACTGGGCGGTGTCGCTGGCCACGTCGGGCGAGCGGGGGTGCTTGTACGGGAAGGCCGCCACGCCGACGCTGAAGTCGCCGGCGTCGCGCACCAGCCGGACCAGGTCCTCGGCGTAGTCGACGCCCTCGGGGTGACGGATCCACTCACCGCCCGGGTTGCCCGGGGGGTCACCACGAACGGCCAGCACGTTGCGCACCCCCACCCCGGCGAGGCGGCCGACCACGTGCCGCAGCTCGGCGACGGAGTGGTTGACCGCGGTGAGGTGGGCCATCGGCAGCAGAGTGGTCTCGGTGGCGATCCGCTCGGTCACCGCCACTGTGGTGTCCCGGGTCGAGCCGCCGGCGCCGTACGTGATCGACACGAACGACGGGCGCAGGGACTCCAACTCGCGGATGGCCTGCCAGAGCAACTGCTCCCCCGCCTCGGTCTTGGGCGGGAAGAACTCGAACGAGAAGGTCGGCTGGTGCTCACGGATGAGCTCCCCGATCGCCGGCTGCGGATTGGGGAGTGTCGAGGGAAGACCGAGCGCCACGACCCGACTCTAGCGGTCGATGGCACCAGGACCCAGGCCCTTCCCACCCAGCGGCCCGGTGCCGCCCCGGTCCGGTGGGCTGCTTCGCCCGGATAAGGCGTCGTACCTCCGAGGTAGGAAGGGACGGTGCGGGAGGGGCGGCGGGGGTGGCCCGGGTCCCGCGCGGGGGTCAGCAACCGAGCGGTGACGCCGCTCCCGTCCGGCCGGGCGGGTGGGTCGTCACCGCACCGACGCCCGCCAGGAGGACCCATGATCCCGCCCACATCGCCGCGCCCCGCGCAGCTCGGGCCGCTGCTGGCCCGGTGCCGACTGGACCGGGGCTTGAGCCAGCAGCGAGCCGCCGCCGAGTTGTGTGCCGCCGCCGGGGTGCCGACGTTGAGTCGGCACGAGGTTTCCCGGTGGGAACGACAGCGTCGCGTGCCGGGCGGGTTCTGGCTCGGCTGGCTCGCCGTCGTCCTGGACGTGCCGCTGGTGGTGCTCGCCGAGGCCGCCGCGACCACCCGTCGGGCCAGCTCGACGCGGGCCACCGGGCCGGGCCGCGCGGCGGCGGCCGGCACGCGACCGGCCGGGCGGACGGGGCCCGGCCGCACCGGCGGGACTACGCGTGGCGGTGGAGCACGAGCACGGACGACCGGCTAGCGTCGGGACGTGACCCACGCTGCTCCCGTGTCCCCCGTCGACCGCGCCGGCCTGCGGCAGCGGGTCGACAAGGCTCTCACCGAGTTCCTGGCCGGCCAACGGGTCCGGCTCGCCGCCGTGGACGACGCTCTGGGTCCGGTGGCCGAGGCCATCGAGGCGTTCGTGCTCGGCGGCGGCAAGCGGCTGCGTCCCGCATTCGCGTACTGGGGGTTCCGGGGGGCCGGCGGGCTGGATGGCGACCAGGTGCTGACCGCCCTGGCATCACTGGAGTTCGTCCAGGCCAGCGCCCTGATCCACGACGACCTGATGGACCGTTCCGACACCCGTCGCGGCGAGCCCGCCGTACACCGACGGTTCGCCACCCGGCACCGGGAGGCCGGCTGGGGCGGCGACGCGGACGGTTTCGGCGACGCCGCGGCCATCCTGCTCGGTGACCTGTGCCTGGTCTGGTCCGACGAGCTGCTGCACTCCGCCGGCCTGGACCTGTGGTCGTTGGCCCGGGCCCGGCCGGTCTTCGACGAGATGCGCACCGAGGTCACCGTCGGGCAGTACCTCGACGTGCTCACGCAGGTCACCGGGGACACCTCGGTGGAACGGGCCAGCAAGGTCGCCCGGTACAAGTCCGCGAAGTACACCGTCGAGCGCCCGATGCTGCTCGGCGCCGCGCTGGCCGACGCGCCGGAGGACGTGCGGACGGCCTACTCGGCGTACGGGCTGCCGCTGGGCGAGGCGTTCCAGCTCCGCGACGACGTGCTGGGGGTCTTCGGCGACCCGGCGCTGACCGGCAAACCGGCCGGGGACGATCTACGCGAGGGCAAGCGCACCTACCTGGTGGCGGCGGCCGTGGAGACCACCGACGACGCGGGCCGCGAGCTGCTGCTCGGCCGGCTCGGCGACCCGGCGCTGGACGAGCACGGGGTGGCCCGGCTCCGCGAGGTGATCTCGGAGAGCGGGGCGCTGGCCCGTACCGAACAGCGGATCGTCACACTCACCGACGCCGCCCTGGCCGCCCTGACCGCCGTCGACCTCGACACCGAGGCCCGCCAAGCCCTGGTAGACCTGGCCATAGCCGCCACCCGCCGATCCGACTAACCCCCCCACCCTCCTCCCGCCCGCGCCCGCGCCCGCGGGCGCGGGGGCGGGCGCGGGCGCGGGCGCGGGGCCCG
>NZ_JBEYUF010000040.1:0-34755 GCF_040643355.1 Micromonospora sp. NPDC047187 | reverse complement strand
CGGCGCTGATCGCTGCCGGCCTGGCCGGGTACGCCGGGCTGGTCGTCGTCGAGGTGGGCGGCAACGGGGGCGGGCGGTGGCGGGCCTCGGCCCGCTCCGCCGCCCGCGCCTGCCTCGACGCGCCCACCCGCTGGGCGGCGCTCACCGGGGTCGTCGCGCTGGCCGGGCTGCTCACCGTCCTGGTCACCCCGGTCGCGGTGCCGATCCTCGCCGGCTACACGGTGGCCGCCCTGCACGCCGTCACCGTCCGCCGGCCGGTCCCGGTCGCCGTCGTCGGCGGCCGGGAGAGACCAGCCGACTCCCACGCCCGCCGACCGGTCTCGGTCGCCGTCGCCGGACGTCGGGAGCTGCCGTGAGCGGGAAGCCGGTGCGGCTGACGGCCGGGGCCACGGAGGTGGCCGAGTACGTGCTCGACCCGGCGCTGGACGCGCGGCACGGGCCCCGACCGTACCTGCACCCGGTACGCACGCTCGGCGGAACGGTGGTCACCGACGCGCTCCCCGCCGACCACGTGTGGCACCTCGGCGCGTCCCTCGCTGTGCAGGACGTCGACGGCAGCAACCTCTGGGGCGGGCGCACCTACGTCCGCGACGTCGGCTACACCTGGCGCGACGACCACGGCGTCATCACGCACACCGGCGAGGTCGAACGGTCCGCGGGCCGGTACGCGCACGACCTCCAGTGGCGCGACCGGGCCGGCGGGGTCCTGCTGACCGAGCGGAGGTGGCTCGCCGCGTCGGTGGTCGCGCCGGACGCCTGGCGACTCGACCTGGAGTCCGTTCTCGTCGCCCCGGACGACCGGGAGATCCGGCTGGGCAGCCCGGCCACCAACGGCCGCCCGGGCGGGGCCGGCTACGGCGGGTTCTTCTGGCGGGCCGTCGCCGACGGCGAACCGGCGGTGTTCACCGCCGACGCGGCCGGGGAGGAGACGGTCAACGGCAGTGCGGCGCCGTGGCTCGCGCTGACCGGCGCCGGGTCGGGCGGCGGGGCGTACACACTGGTCTTCGCGGGCCTCGGCCGCGACGACCGGTGGTTCGTGCGGACCGGGATGTATCCGGGGGTCTGTGTGGCGTTCGCGTTCGACCGCCCGGCGGTGGTGCCGGCCGGTGGGAGCCGGCACGGCCGGTACCAGGTGTGGGTGGCCGACGGGACCCTCGACCGGGACGCGGTGGCGGCCCTGGTCGCGACGGTGGCCCCAACCCACTCAGGTTGACCATGAAGTTGTTGCCACTCCGCCCGGCGTGTCACGGCAACAACTTCATGATCAACGGGGCGAGGGGCGGGTGGTGGGGGCGCGGGTTGGTAGGGCGGCGGTTACTCGGACGGCTTTGACGATCGCCGGGATGGAGCCGATCAGCAGCACCAGCCCCCAGATGATCGCGATGATCGCGAAGACCAGCGCCGCCACGTCGTCGACGATGCTGACCAGGATCACCGGCACCAGGTTGTGCAGGAACTCCAGCACGACAGTGCACAGCAGGGTGGTGAGGATCAGCAGGACGAGGCCCTTGTTCTGCAGGAAGCGCGGCTGGGCCAGCACCAGCATCCCGGCCCACACCAGCTTGAGCAGCAGCACCAGCCCGAGCAGCACCGCCGCCTCGCCGACCGGGAAGAACCCCCACAGCGCCAGGTACGCCAGGGTGCCGAACGGGACGGCCAGGAACAGCGACACCATGATGGACAGCTCCACGAACGCGACGACCAGCGCGACCAGCCCGACGATGATGAGAATGATCGAGAAGATCAGGCTGGCGACGCCCTGCACCCGACCCTGGACGCGCTCGGGCAGCAGCAGGCCCAGGCAGAACAGCCCGGTGCTCCAGACCGCCACCGCGTCGATCAGCGCCAGGTAGCCGGTGCCCCGGCCGGACGGTTCGCTGACCCCGGACACGTCGTCGATCTCCACGTCCAGCCCGCCGGCGCTGTCGGCGAGGGCCGCACCGGCGTCGGCGCCGCCGAGCAGCAGCCCGGCGCCGAGCTCCACCCCGATCGCCAGGACGATGGCGAGCATCGCCATCAGCAGGAACGGCTTGCGCAGGTCACCCACGGCGGCACCCTCCACTCGGTCCAGGTCGATTCAGGACGTGGCCACGACGACAGTGCAACCGCCCAGGCCGGGGCAGACCAGACCCACCTCGGTGGCCTGGTCGACGGCGATCTTCGCCACCGCGCCGGTGCCGTCCGCCGCCGGCTCGACCTCGTCGCGGATGGTGAGGTCGGCGTCGCCGGGCGCCGGGGCGACGACAGTGAACCGTGCCGCGCTGCGCAACACCAGGGTGCGCAGCCCACCCGGGTCCGCGACCCGCACCACGCAGCTGCCGGAGAACGCCAGCCGGCCCGTCTCGTCGGCGCAGTCGGCGCTGACCGTCGCCGGATCCACAGCGGAACGCTCGCCGCCCAGCGCGCCCAACCGGTCAACCAACCCGTGCCGGGCCTCCGGATCACCCGGCTCGTCGCGGCCCGTGCTGACCGCGACCACGAACAGCGCCACCAGCAGGACGGCGAACAGCCCCAGCAGCGCCTTCTGCCGGCCACTCATCGCGGCACGGCCTGCGCCACGATCTCGGTGAACCGGATCTCGTCGACGCCCGCGAAGTAGCGGTTCGTGCCCTGCGTCTTGCCGACCACCAGCAGCGTGACCTGGTGGGGGCCCTTGGCGAGCCGCACCGTGCCGACGTCCAGGAACTCCGTCTTGCGCACCGTCGGCGTGAAGCCGAGGAACGTGCCGCCCACCTGGTTGCCGTCAATGGCGAAGACGGTGTTGGCGTAGTCGAGGGAGGTGGTGCGTACCGCGGCGAAACGCCAGGTGCCGTCGGCCGGGATCTGCACCGTCACGGTGACCTTGTCGCCGATGGCCAGCCCCTGGAAGAACAACTGCTTGTCGCCGGACCAGGTCACCCCGCAGCAGTTGGGTTGCGCCTCCACCTTCGCCCCGTTCTTCGCCGGGGACTCCACCACCGCGCCCGGCACCAGGCTCTCCGCCTCGACGGCGACCACCCGCGGCTCGCCGGGGGCCGGCTCACCGTCGCGCGTCAGCAACACCACCCCCACCGCGACCACCACCAGCACCAACGCCGCCGCGGCGGCGATCCACAACCACGGGGTACGCCGTGGCGGCGCGACCGCCCGCACCTCGTAGGTGACCCGGCCGCTGGAGCGGGAACTCTCCTCCGGCGCGGTGTTCGCCGAGTACGCGAACCCGGTCATGTCGTAGCGCCGGGGCGGGGTGCCGGCCGGCACGGCGAGCTTGACCAGGAACGACACCGAGCCCTGCCCGGGTACCACCCGTTGGGGTTCGGCGACGGTGAACCAGGCCCGCTGGGAGCCGTCACCGGGTGCCACGTCGAACACCACAGTGTCCGGCGCGTTGCCCGGGTTGGAGACGGTGAAGGTCAGCTCGCCGCTGTTGCGCGGGTCGACTGTGAACTGCTCGGCGGCGGCGACGACCGCCCACTCGGTGGTCATGACGACTCCTCTTCCAGGACGATCTCGACAGTGGCCGATGCGGGTTTCTCCGCCTCGACGATGCGGGTGATCACGGCGAGCTGCCCGGCGGCGGCGACCGGCACCCGCACCACGACGTGGAAGGCCCGCTCGGCGGGCTCGTCGATGGCGAAGCCCGACATCCCGGTGGCCAGCTCCAGGGCTCTGCGCATCCCGTACGGGGTGCCGCGCCAGCGGGCCAGCAGGGCGGCGTTGGCCACCAGGTCGCGCAGCCGACCCACCGGCAGCGGCAGCGGGGTGTCCGGCCGGGACGAGACCACCACGTGGTCCATCGCCACCCAGCGGGTCAACCGCACTACCAGCCCGTCCGGCGCCCGGTACGGGTCGAACAGCGCGTCCACCTCGGCGAGGATCGCCTCGTCCGGGGCGTGCAGCCCCTCCATCACGTCCAGCAGCGCCCAGAGCACGCTGCCCGGCACGCAGGCCCGCTGATAGGCGGCGGGCAGCAGCCGTTCAATCGCCGAGCGTCGCATCCTGGCGCACCACCTCGATGTCGTGCTCGCCGGAGCAGAGCAGCCAGGTATCGGGGACGGTCACCACGTCGGCGGTGGCCTGGTTGGCACTGGGTGTCCAGGTGACGGCGTCGGCGCTGCGGTGCACGCCTCGTTCGCCGCTGGCCAGGATCAACCGCTCCGCCGCGCCGGTGCCGCCGGGCGCAGCGGCCCCGGCCGTCGGGCCGCTCACCGCGATGGCGTCGACCGGCACGAACCGGGTCCGGTCCCGCAACGGCAACCCGCAGTTGACCGACACCGCCTGCCACTGCGGTTGGGCGGCCAGGGTGTCCAGCCGCAGCACCCCGCCGCTCTGCGTGGCCGCCACCGCCTGCTGGCCGGCGAACGCGAGGTCCCGGCAGGTGCCGCCGCTCCACCCGGCCTGCATCGACTGCCACTTCACGTCGGACTCGAACAGCCGGGTGCGATGACAGCCCTGGCCGGGCTTCTTCGGATCCGGCTCGCCCGCGCCGCTCCACAGCAGGGTGGCCGGGCCGTCGTACTGCACGGCGAGGACCCGGTTGTCCACGTTGGCCAGACCGACGTGGCTGAAGCTGCCGGGTCGGCCGCCGCTGGTCGACAGGTACACCCCGAAGCTGGCCTGCGCGGCCACCGCCACCCCCGGCGCGCCCCGCTCGGAGACGAACGTGCGGACCGCGTAGAAGCCCCGGTCGGCGTCGGACGGGTCGACCAGGATCTGCAACGGCACCGCCCCGGGCAGCAGCGACACCTCGTACAGGCCGGTGTCGGTGGCCGCCAGCAGCGCGCCCGCGCCGTCGCGGTCCAGCCAGGCCAGGTCGGAGATCCGCGAGTCCAGGTCGGTGAGCAGCGACCACGTCTCGCCGAGGTCGGTGCTCAGGTGCACCCGGGAGCCGCCCGAGGCGCGCAGCGTCACCACGGCCACCGAGCCGGGACGCGCGACGATGCCCGGCCGTACCGGCGCGGGCGCGGGCGCCACCCGCAGCACCGTCTCGTCGTCGAAGCGACCGGCCGGTTCCCAACCCGCGCCGCCGTTGCTGGAACGGAACAGCACCGGGCCGCGCCCGGCGTACCAGGTGCGCGGCTGGTACTGGTCCACGGCGAGGGCGCGGACGCCGGCGTCGGGGGCCTCGTCGACCACGAACCGCACCGACTCGACGTAGCGCACCCCCGGCTCGGCGTGCTCCAGCAGCCGGTACACGTTGGATGCCCGCAGCGGTTCGCCGAACGGCCAGCCGGTCGGGTTGAGCGCGGTGGGCAGCGGACTCAACGTCTGGTGCAGCCGGTCGTGGATGCGGCGACGGACCGCGTCCACGTCCTCCTCGCGGCGGACCACCACCCGAGCCCGGACGGACACCGCCTTGAACCGCGCCCAGGTGGCCCGGGAGCGGATGCCGACCATCCGGCGTTCCTCCAGGTCCGCCTCGACCCGGTGCCGTGCCTCGGGCACCTCGTGCTCGCGCAGCACCGCCACCGGCAGCCGACCGCCCGGTCGGGCCGCCTCCGGCACGTACGGCACCAGCACCACCTCGACCTCGCCCGGCCGGGCGAAGCTGTACACCGCCGCGCGGGTGAACGCCCGCGCCCGCGCCACCGCACCGGAGCTGGTCGCGAGAACCTCGAAGTCGCGGGCGGTGACCGCCCGTTGCTGGGCGAAGAACTCGTACGGGCCGCGCAGCAGCACCGCCTCCAGCGCCTCCATCTCCCGGCCGCCGGCCGCCGGGGCGGGGTTGTCCACACGTACTCCGGGCAGTGGGTCACGCAGGCTGGTCAGCGTGCCCGCCGCCACGTTGCCGGTGGGCCCGCCACCGGCGCGGTACCAGAGCCGGATCTGCCGTCCGGCCGGCGGCACCGCCGCGACGGTCACCGGCGCTACGGCGCTCGCCGGTGCGACCGCGTCGGCGGTGACCTCGCCGTGCGGGGTCGCCCCGGCGGGGGGTCGCAGGTCGAGGGCCGGGGCGAAGATGACGGTGCCGGAGCAGCGGTCGACCAGGTACGCCTTGGCCTGCGGACCGAGCCCGGCGAAGCTGTCCACCGGCTGCCAGATCTCGAAGGTGCGACCGTCGTGCTCGCGGGCCGCCGCGCCCAGCTCGACAGTGCCGGCCGGCACCTCCACCCCGAGCAGCAGGTCCAGCGCCTCGGCGGTGTGCGTCAGCGGCGCGCGTGCCGCGCGCAGCACCTGCCCGGGCTGGCCGGTGCCCACGCCGAGCAACTCCGCCTCGACCGGTTCGCAGTGGTGCATCCGGACCGTCACCGACGGCTCGTCGGCCGGCAGCAGCGTCGGCTCGGTGGTGACGAACACGACCGGCCGGGGATCCGCGCCCCGGGCCGCGGCGACCCGCAGCCCGGCCGGGATCCGGACCGCACCGCGGTCGGTGCCGGTACGGGTGAACCGGACGTCCGCCCAGGCCGCTGTCGGCGCGTGCCGGGTGACCCCGAGCAGGTTCAGAAACGAGACGTACGCCTTCTCCGGCAACTGGTTCAACCGGTAGATCATCACCTCGGTGAGGTGCGCGAACGTCTCCACCAACGCCATGCCGGGGTCGTGCGCCGACAGGTCGGTCCACGCCGGGCAGGACTGCCGGATCCGTTCCCGGGCCTCGGTGACCAGATCGAGGAAGCCGCGATCGTCGAGGTGCGGCACGGGCAGCGTCATGACGCTCCTCCCTGGGCGGGCTCGTCGACCGGGAGCAGGTCCACGGAGAAGACCAGCTGCCCGGGGGTCAGGCTGGCCCGCACCCGGTAGTCCAACCGGATCACCAACCGCCACGCGTCGTCCGGGTCCGGCCCGGCGTCCACGTCGATCACCTCGACCCGGGGCTCCCACCGGGCGATGGCCTGCCGGACGTAGTGGATGGCCAGACCGGCAGTGGTGTCGTCGTTGGGCGCGAACACCAACCGGTGCAGCCGGGAGCCGTACCCGGGTCGCATCAGCCGTTCGCCCGGCGTGGTCGACAGGAGCAGGAACAGCGCCTGCCGTACGCTCTCGTCGCCCTCGGTCATCGCCAGGCCGCCGGCCGCGGTGAGCGCCAACCCGCCGGTGCGGCCGGCGTCGAAGCCGGCGCCGACGAAGCGGAAGGCCCTCATCGGTCCGCCCCCAGGAACTGCTGGCGGGGGTCGCGAACCGTGTGCTTGACCAGCCCCGGCGGTGTGCCGTTGGTGAACCCCTCCAGGTGCGACAGCACCACCCGGTGCCCGTCGACGCGGACCCAGTCGCTGTAGCCGACCCGGACGGTCAGCGTCGTCGTGCACGGCTTGATGGTCGGGCCGTAGTTCGGGCAGGCGATGATTGTGCGTCCCTCCGGGTCGTCGTCGACGAGCACGGGCACGCCGGTGACGGTCACCCACTGCCGCGAGGGTCGGTTCTCGACCCGGCCGTCGTGATCGCAGGTGATCACGGAGTCACTGTGGATCCAGCGCATCAGCCGCCTCCTTGGTGGTGGGCGCGGGCGAGCGAACGGGCCTGCTCCGCCGCGGTGGTCGGGTCCTCGGTCGAGTCGGCGTGCAGGAAGTCCACGGTGCGGGCGCGCACCACAATGGCCCGGCCGGGCGCGGAGATCACCAGGTCGGACGCCGCGTGCAGGGTGGCCAGGTCGGGGGTCAGCTCCAGGGAGCTGCCGCCCTGGGTGCCCAGCCGCAGGCTGCGCCGCACGTCGTCGACGACGATCGACTGCCCGCCGGCGGTGCGCATCGTCCAGCGGCGGGCCTTTCCGTCGTCGATGCCCGCGTCGTACGGCTCGACGGCGCCGAACAGCGAACCGAGCACGATGCCGGAGGCCGGCTCGCCGCCGGGCAGCACCACCAGCACTGTGTCACCGGGATCGGGCAGTGCCACCAGACCCTTGCCCGGCCCGGCGCCGGGGCAGAGCACGGCGAGCCAGCCGGCGTCCAGGTCCCCGTACGCCGGCAGGGTCAACCGGATCCGGCCCAGCCCGTCCGGGTCGGCGACGTCGGTGACGCTGCCGAGGGTGACCACCGCCGCGCCGGTCGGGGTCGGCGGGGTGGCCGGCGGCACCGTGGAGAAACGGGTCAGGTGCCCGTTGCCGTCAACTGTGTGCACCACCTCGGTCAGCACGTACGTCCCGGCGACCGGGTCGGGCACCCCGCCCAGGTCGACGCGGCGGCCCGGCCGTAGCGCCGGATCGCCCTCGGCCACCCCCTCGGCCGTGGCCAGCGCCGCAGCCCGGGTGTCCAGGCGGGCCTGGGCCAGCGCCGCCAACTCGTCGTCGCTGCGGCCGGGCTGGTCCACGGCGGTGCGAACGCCGCCGGCACCCACATCAGTCGGGTCCGGGCGGTCGTCGGCTGGTCGACCGCAGCGCGCCTCGTCGACCTGCTGGCTGATCACCTCGGCCCGCTGCGGGTGCCAGCCCAGTGCCGCACTGGCACCGCTGGCCTGATCGGTGTTCGTGGACAGTCGAAGCGTGTGCACCCCCGCGCCGAGCGTCAACGCGACCGGCTCCCCGTAGCCGGCGAGAGTGACCAGCCGGACGCCGTCACCGTCGGCGGCCAGGTGCAGCCCGGCCCGGCCGGTCACCTCGCGCAGCAGCTCCAGATCGCTGTGCCGGTGCTGGAGCAGCCGCTCCAACCGAGGACCGTCGACCTCGGCGGTCACCGCCAGCCCCACCGCGCCGCACAGCTCCCGGGCCAGCTCGACGGCGGTGATCGAGGTGAAGACCCGCAACCCCTGCCGCTTGCGCAGCCGGTGCAGCGGGTCGTACGCCCGCAGCCGCAGCACCGCCGCCCCGTCGGCGGCGTACTCCACCTCCACGCAGGTGACCTCACCGGTGAACAGGGCGTCCGCATGGTCGGCGAGCCGTACGTCGAGCGTCGTGCCGGGGCGTACCGCCGGGTCGAACGCGCCGGTCCCGGCGGTGGTGGCGAGCACCAGTTCGGCCTGGGTGGGCTGGTCGAGCCGGGCCGCCACCCGCAGTGAGCGGACCCGCTGACGGGCCGCGCCGACCAGCTCGGTGCCGTCCAGCAGGACGATCAGCGCCCGGGGCGCGACGCTGGTCATGGCGTACCCCCGGGGTTGGTGCTGGTGGCCGTGGGGCCCGACGGGCTCCAGGCGGCGGGCGCGGTGGCGATCGAGGCCCCGACGAACGCCGCGCCGGCACCCGCCGCGCCGGCCAGCGCCCGCGCGGCGCCGGTCACCGCACCCACAGCCGGTCCACCGCTCGGCGCGCCGGGTGGTGGGACGGCGAGGGTGGTGCCGGCCGGCACGGCGAGGGGATCGGTGATCCGGTTGTGTTCGGCCAGCAGCCGCCAGCGCAGCGGCGAGCCCAGTGCGTCGTTGGCCAGCAGGTCGAAACGCACACCGGAGCGACCCGGCTCGGCAGCGCCGTCACCGGCGGCGATCACCGCGCTGCCCGGCGCGGCGGTCGGGGTGCTCGCGGCGGCCAACTCCTCGGCGAAGCCGGCCTCGGCCTGATCGGCCGTCTCGGCGGCGCGGACCAGCTTCAGCCGCAGCCAGGACCGGCGCGGCGACCCGGTGCCGGTGAACGCGTCGAACCGTTCCGCCACCGCGATGATCACGCCGGGCACGTTCCAGGTCTTGCCCCAGACCAACCGGACCAACGGCGGTCGCAGCCAACCATGCTCGGCCGTGGAGTTCTCCGCCAACATCCAGAGCGGACGGGTGAGCACCCGGACGTCGGCCGGACGCAGTTGCGCCTCCACGAAGTCGACGTCGAAGAGCAGGTCCAGCACCAGCTCGGTGCGGCCACCGCCGGTGAAGACCAGCGGGTCGTCGGCCAGACCGGCCCCGGTGAGCTGCCCGCCGCCGGCACCCCGTTGGCGTACGCCGGCGAGCCGGGTCACCTGCACTGTCTCCGGGTTGAGCAGGCAGTCCACCCGTTCACCGGAGGAGTCGATGAGGAAGGCGACGCGTTCCATCAGTCACCCGCCTGTTCCCGGTCCAGCCGGGTCAGCTGGGCGGTGTCCACCGCCGTGCCGGCGACCGACCACAGCGTGGTGTCGTCGGGCAGCGCCGGCCACGGGTCGACACTCCGCGTCACCGCGCCGGGCGGCCCGTCGACCCCTGTCGCTCGTCCGCCGCCGGCCGATCCCACGCCGGTGTCGCGTAGCGCGGCCGGTGGCCCGGGTGGTGCCGGTTCGCCGGGCAGGGCCAGCCAGGGCCCACCGTCAGCGAGGCGATCCAGGTCGCCGCGCGTGGAGGCCGCCGGGTTCCCGGCGCTCGTCGCCGGGTAGCCGGTCCGGGATGCGTCGGTCCCGCCCCGGTTCGGCCCGTTCAGAAGGCGGTGCGCGGCCACCGCGTCCACTCGCGACGTCCGGGCCGCGCTCGGTGCACCACCACGCGGGTGTCCGCTCTGGTCCTCCCTGGGCGAGGGCTGACCGTCCGAGTCGCCCCGGAACCCGTCGCGACCAGCCGGGAGTCGGCCGGCGGTGGTTCGGGTGGCTTCGGCCTCCGCCCGGTGCGGGCGGCCGCTCGGCGAACTGTGCGGACCGAAGACCATGGAGGGGACCGGCTGTCGGGGTCCATCCGCCCGGGGCAGCCCGCTCGCGTCGAGGGCCGCGGTGTCGGGGGTCGTGGTATCGAGGGCCGCGGTGTCGAGGGCTGTGGTGTCGACCCGGCCCGACCGCCGCACCGGAGGCGCCGCCGCGGTCGGTTCCGCCGGCCACTTCGAACCGGCCGGCGGGGTCGGACCGTCCGGCCAGGTGGAGCCGGCCGGCGGGGTTGTCAGGTCCGAGCTGGACGAAGGCGTCAGGTCGGCGGATAGGTGGGCAGCACCGGTCCCCGTACCGTCGGGCCTGTCCCCGGCTCGCGACGGGCGGCCCGACCTGCCGGTTCGGCGCTCGGCGCGCAACCTGGTCGGTCGCTTGTCGCCGCTCGCACCGGGACCGCCCACGTCGGCCTGGCCGCCGAGCCTGCCGGACCCGTCGGACCTGGCGTTCGCGACCGGGCCCGCGCCGTCGGCGTCGACCAGACCGGTCGATTCGTCCTGCCCGCCGTCCCGGACCCTGGCGTCGGTGGTGCCGGCCGGGGACGGGTCGAGGTCCAGGTCGTGCAGCAGACCGGGCGCGTGGGCGGCGACCAGGTCCACCCAGTGCCGCGGAGGCTCCCCGAAACGGCGTGCGGCCACCACGGGCGTCTGCGGCGGCGGCAGGTGGCCGGCGGGCTCGACCCGTCCGGCGAGGCGCTGCACCGCCCCGGCCGCCGAGCGCAGCCGGCCGGCCAGCCAGCTACGCGGGCGTCGGCGCGGTGGCACCGCCGGTCTCCAGCTCCAGGCCCTCGTAGCGCAGGGTCAGCGAGGCGATGGCGATCTCGTGGCTGAGGGTGTTGAGGTGTGCCCCGCGCCACCGGGTCGGCCAGGCGTCGATCAGGTTCCAGCGCAGCACCTCGGCCGTCCCGACCGAGTCGAGCAGCACCACTGAGACGTTGCGCCGGTTGAGGGTGCCCTGGGCGGTGGCGTTCACCCAGTCCCACAGCTCGCGGGAGGCGGTGAGGCCGAAGTGCAGGGTCACCGGCTCGTACTCGGCCTGACCGGGCACCATCCGCATCCGGCCCAGGCCGTGCTCCCGGTACGGCTGCCCGGGGATGTTCACCTCCAACCCGGTCATCTCGGTGAAGTGGCCGTTGGTGACGCCGTTGATGAGCAGTCGGAAGTTGTACGCCCGGTACGGGTCGACCGGGGCCCCGGGTTGCGGGGTGGCGGTGGTGGGCATGTCAGCCTCCGATCGTCTCGGTCTCGGTGCCGCCGGCCCACTGGCTCAGCTTGAACACCACGAATTCGGCGGGCTTGACGACCGCGATGCCGATGTGGGCGATCACCATGCCCGCGTCGCGGACGTCCGGCGGGTTGGTCTCCTCGTCGCACTTGACGAAGAACGCCTCCTCGGGGCTGCGCCCCAGCAGCGCGCCGTCGCGCCAGACCCGGGTGAGGAAAGCCCCGATGTCGCGCCGGATCGAGCGCCACAGGGTGAAGTCGTTGGGCTCGAACACCATCCATCGGGTGCCGTTGGCGATGGCCTGCTCGATGGCGATGCTGAGGCGTCGGACGTTGAGGTAGCGCCACTCGCTGGCCTCGGCGGCGAGCGTACGGGCGCCCCAGACGCGGATGCCCTCGCCGGCGAAGTAACGGATCACGTTGACACCCTTGGGGTTGAGCACGTCGTGTTCCGGTCGGGTGACCAGGTAGCCCAGGTCGACGGCGCCGCGCACCGGTTCGTTGGCCGGTGCCTTGTGCACCCCGCGCAGGGCGTCGGTTCGGGCCCAGATGCCGGCCAGGTGTCCGCTCGGCGGGGTGAGTTCCAACTCGCCGCTGATCGGGTCGCGCACCCGTAGCCAGGGGTAGTAGAACGCGCCGAACTCGGACTGTCGCGGCCGGTAGGCGGCCCCCTCGTGGCCGCCGGAGCCACCCGGCTGGGCCGCGCCGCCGCCGGCCGTACCCTCGGCGGGCTTGGGGGGCTTGCCGGAGGACGGCGTGGCCACCCGGGTCAACGCGGAGATGTCGTCGATGTCCGGTGCCGGGTCGCAGATCGCCACCATGGTGCGGGTGCGCTCGGCCATGCTGAGCAGCGCCTCGTGGGACACCACGTCGTGGAAGCCGGGCGCGGCGATGATGGAGATCTCGTCGACGGCCTCCAGCAGCTGCAGACCGCCACGCCGCTGCCCGGTGCCGGTGATCGCGCCGCCCTCGCCGACGTTGACCACCCAGCAGCGGGCGCCCCCGTTGTCCAGGAAGCCGAAGACCGCCCGGGCCAGCGGGGTGCTCTCCACCCGCTCCCCACCGGCGAAGAGCCGCAGGAACTCCGTCCAGTTGTTGACCGGCACCGCCTTGCCCAGGTGCGCGGAGCGGTCCGGGGCGACGCCGACGAACGCGGCGATGCTGGTGCTCGCCGGCCCGATCGGTCGGGCGCCGCTGGGGACCTCCTCGACATAGATGCCGGGGGAGAAGTAACTGGGCATCGGTCCTCCTGTGCCTGTGGGTGTCAGTGGGTCGGTGGCGCGCAGACGATGACGATGTCGTCCTCGGCCGGGTCGACGTCGGCGGTGAGGACGAGCCCGCGTCCGGTCAGCCGCAGCCGGACCGGGCTCGGGTGCTCGGGGTCGTGCGGGACGCCGACGATCAGGAACCGGCCCTCGGTGTCGGTGCGGGTGGCGGACCCGGTGGCGGGCAGTTCGACCCGCATCGCGGCCAGTGGCTGCTCCTGGGGGCCGACCACCCGACCCCCGAGGCTGCGCACGTCGAGTTGCCGCAACCGCAGCGGTTGCAGCACCGGCGGCGCGGCCGGAGTCGGGTGGTCCACCTGCGCCGCCACGTCGATCAGCAGCGCCGGTCGGGGCGCCGTACCGAACGCCGTCCACAGTGGTGGATCACCGGCCTCCAGCACGACCGGGTAACTGCCGTCGCTGGTCGCGGCGGTGAGCACCCGGTCCAGCCGGGGCAACCCGGCCGGACCGGTGACGCAGAGCAGGTGGCGGACAGTGAACCGGTACGGTTCGCGGACCGCGCCGCTGGAGCGGGTCTGCCGGGCCGGGCGCAGCTCCATCGGCCAGAGGGTGAGCCCGTCGGCGTCGTCGCACGCGCGGGGCGGGCCGATCGGGACCGGTTCCCCCGCCGCGCTGGTCACCCAGGCGGCCAGCTCGGCGGTGGCGGTCTCGATCGGTCCCCGCCCGTGGGTGGTCATCGCGGCGGCGTCCCCTGGATCCGGTACGCGATGGCCTCGTTCCACACGTGCGGGTAGACGCCGATCTCGAAGTACCGGGTGAAGCGGTTGATCGGCGCGTTGGTGTGGTCGTGGTAGAGCAGCCACACCGGCGCGATGGTGAACAGGACGTAGTTGGCCAGGACGAGGGGGATGTAGAGCGGCCCGAGCAGGCGACCCTGGAAGATGTGCACGTCCTCGTGCCGTTGGATGCCGGAGCTGGAGCCGGCGCAGACGGTGCCGATGGTGGTGGCGTACCGGGGCGAGACCCCCTCCACCACGCTGACCCGACCGCTGTTCAGTGACGTGGGCCGGTCCAGTGAGTGCCCGAAGACCAGGTGCACGGTCAGGTAGATGGCGCCGACGACAGTGTTGAGCAGACTCCAGGTGTGGTCGACGACGAAGAGGAAGATGCCGCGGGCGTCCGAGCCGTACACCCCGGCGGAGGCCACCGACCAGCCGAAGACCGCGCCGACCACCAGGCCCACGACGGCGCCGATCAGCAGCCCGATCGAGCCACCGGCGAGGAAGCCGAGCAGGGCGGCGAAGCCGACCTGGATGGCTGCGCTGAGAATTCCGAAAACCATGACGACACCCCTCAGACCCAGGAACGGAAGACTCGGGGCTCACGACCGCTCGCGACCTGGGTCGGCGTCGCCTGTCGGTTGCCGGGCGGGAACTGGTTGACGCCGAGCGCGGCCGAGAAGATGACCAGCGCGTTGAAGAACGCGATGATCCACTTCTCGGCGCCGGCGTCGTCGGCGAACGCCGCTGTCAGGTAGGACAGCAGCAGCGCGATGGCGATGGCGATCCACTTGCGGAGTTTGTCGCCGCTCGGGCCGATCAGCCCGCCGATGACGTTGGTGGCCAGCAGGGTGGCGGCGCTCGCGCCGGCGATGGTCCCCAGGGCTGCCCAGGTGAAGAGATCGTTCATGACGATCCCCCTTCTGCGATGGTGCGACCGGGATGTGGTGGTGGTGAGGTCCGGTGCCCCTGCGGGGAGCACCGGGGCCGGGCGTGGCCGGCTGAGCCGGCCACCAGATGGATCAGCCGGGCCCCGGGGCGCCGGCGGGCGGGCCCGGCGGCGGGGTCGGACCGGGCGCAGCCGGCGCCGCGGGGTGACGGCGGCGAACCAGGAGTACGCCCACCGCGGCGACCAGCAGCAGGAGGAGGACACCGCCGACGACGAGCAGCCAGGGGAATCCGCCGTCGTCCTCCTCGCCGGCGGCAACCGGCGAGGTGGACGGTCGTGGTGGCGCCTCGGCCACGGCTCGCAGCTCGGCTGGCTTCTCCTGGTTGGGATCGACCTTCCAACTGACCGAGCGGCCGTTGACGGTGCCATTGCTGTCGATCACCCGGCCGGGGAATGTCACCGAGATCTCGAACGACATGAGCTTGAGGAACGCCTGTTGGTTCTGCGGATTCTGCTCCGCAACCTTTCCGCCATATTTCTTGGGATCGAGCGGCAGCGTGAAGCGGTAGAGGTCGCCGTCCCTGACCAGTTTCACGCTCTCGGTGTCGAAACCGGCCAGCGGTGCCTTGCGGTAACTGATCTGGGAGCCGTAGAAAGTGTCGTCCTGATAAAGGGTTTCCTCACCCGCCGGTAGGGCGGGGATGTTCTGCCGCAACTCGGCGAAGGCGACCGGGAGGTTCTTGTTACGGCCGCTCAGCACGGACTTCTGAGCCGTCAGCAGGAGTTGCCCGTCGACCGTGTCGTCGGCGTTGACGGTCAACCCCATGTTGAGTTGCATGCAGCCGCTCAGCGCGGCGAGAAGAAGGAGGCACACCGCGACGCGGAGTGCCCTACCGCGGTTGACTCTCCTGTTCATGGGCTCAGTGTGTGTGATCGCTTTCACCATCAGCAGTCAGCGATCGGTCACAACGAAGTCGCCGATTGTACCGGCGCACTGTCGCCTTTGATTAGCCCCGACGGCGACCCGAATGACTATTCTGGAGCTTTGGGGCCACGACGGTTCCTCGTCGGCCCTAGTCTGGTCGGATGAGAATTGTCGCGTGCGTCCTGCTGGTGGATCCCGACGGGCGGCTGCTGTTGCAACTGCGCGACGGCGACGCGACGCACCACCCGAACGTGTGGGGGCTGCCCGGCGGCCACGGCGAGCCGGGGGAGACGCCGGAGCAGACCGCCGAGCGGGAGTTGTTGGAGGAGACCGGCCTGCGGGCCGACGGGCCACTGCGCCCGGTCGCCGTGCAAACGCTGCCCGAGTTGGCCCGGGTGAAGCACTACTTCCTCGGCAGCACCACGGCCCGGCAGGAGGACGTGGTGCTCGGCGAGGGCGCGGCGATGCTCTTCGTCCCCGGTGCGGAGGTGCTCGACGGTCGTTTGTGGACGCCGGGCACCGTGGAGGTGTTGACCGAGTTCCTCGCCTCGGCGGAGTACGCCGCCCTGGTCACCGGCCGGATCGCTGGGCCGGCTCAGCCCGCCGGCGGTCGCCAGTCCGCGTAACGGGCCATGCTGCGCAGGGCGACCCGGCCCGGGGTGAGCCGCAACGCGATGTTCCGCATCGCGAAGGCAATCGGGTTGTGCAGCTGCTGTCCGAACCGCCCGGCGACGTAGGAGGCCCGGGCAACGGACTGACTGCGTGGTCGACGCTGCTCGTCGTACGCGGCCAGGGCGGCGGGCACTTTCTCGGCGCCGCCGGCGCAGACCGCGCCGAGCACCACCGCGTCCTCGATGGCCTGCCCGGCACCCGGCCCGAGGTTGGGTGTCATCGGGTGGGCGGCGTCACCGAGCAGCGCCACCCGGCCCCGCAGTACGAGGGCAGCGGCTCGGCCAGGTAGTGGATGTCATTGCGCAACACGACGTCGGGTGGGGTTGCCGCGAGAAGCTCCGGAATCGGGTCGTGCCAGTCGCCGAAGCGCTCCCGCACTGCCGTCAGCTCGTCGGGGGCGCCAATGACGGCGAGGGCGAACCGGATCGCGTCGCTGACCGACGCGGCCATCGAACTGATCGCCGGCGGTGGCATGCGAGCCCTGACCCACCGGGCGGTCGACGGCCGCGCCGGAATGCCGCCGGGCACCACCTCCGCGTACCTGAGGACCCGACAGGCGCTGATCGAGGCGGTCGTCGGACTGCCCCCCCGGCTCGACGGCGGCGACCTTGACGCGCTCGCCGCCGGTGTCGCCGAGGTGCTCGACCGCTGGTTGAGCACCGGACGCAGCCGGAGCCTCGCCCGCTACGCCTGCCTGCTGGAGGCGGTGCACCGGCCCGAGCTGCGCGGCATTCTGCAACACGGCACCGGCCTGCGGGTGCAGGCCCGGGACCTGCTGACCCGGGCCGGGGCCGCCGACCCCGATCGGCAGGGCGACCAGTTCGTGGCGTTCGTGGACGGGCTGCTCTTCGACCGACTGGCCGGCGCGGGCGCGCTCAGCGCCCCGCAGCCCGGCACCGCGGCCAGCCGCGCCGACCTGAGCCTGACTGCGCGCGGGCACGCCGAGTTGGGGCGTGGAGCAGCCCGGTGATCAGGTCCGACGCGTGATGGGAGACGATCGCCCCGGATGCCGTGCGCCGCCGGCATGGTGCCGTGGGCCGGCCCTTTGGAGCTGAATCGTTTACGACATCGCGTCTGATTCGTCTACGGCATCAGCTCCAAAGGGGGAGCGGACGGCATGCTGCGGTGCGTTGGCGGCGTGGTGTCGCGCTTCTGGCGGTGTGCCGGCGTGCGCTCGTGGCGGTGTGGTGAGCTGGCGGCTTGGCGTCGGGCCGGCGCGTCCGGTGCGGCGGGCCGGCCGGCGTGGGTGGGAGAGGTTGGGCGATGGTGCGGTTCAGCGGCCTGCGGACGGCCGGCGGGCGGTTGCGGCACGGCTGGCGGCCGGTGCTGGAGGCGACCGTCGCGGCGACCGTGGCCTGGCTGCTGGCCACCCGGTTGCTCGGGCACCCGCAGCCCTTCTTCGCGCCGGCCGCCGCGCTGATCGTCCTCGGGCAGGCCCGGGGGCAGCGCATCCGCCGGGCCGTCGAGGTCATCCTCGGGGTCGCCGCCGGGGTGCTCGTCGCGGACCTGGTGGTGCAGGCGCTCGGCCCGGGCAGCACCTGGACGGTGTTCACCGTCATCCTGCTCACCGTCCTCCTCGCGGTGGCCTTCGGTGCCACCGGCGTGACACTGGTGCAGGCGGCGGTCTCCGCGCTCTACCTGGTGGTGGTCGCACCACCGGACGGCTCGTTGGTGCCGTTCCGCTTCGTCGACGCGCTGGTCGGCGGCGCGGTCGCCCTCGCGGTCAGCCTGCTGGTCGACGCCCGGCATCCGCTGGCCCCGCTGGTCGCCGAGGTGCGGCGGACCTTCGACGAGTTGGCCGGGCTGCTCGGCGGGATCGCCGACGCGCTGGACGACCGCGACGAGCCGGCGGCGGTCGCCGCGCTGCGTCAGGCGCGGGGGATGGACGCCCGGGTGGACGGGCTGCGCGACGGTGTGCTGGCCGCCGGCGAGGCGTTGCGGCTCAACGTCCGGCGACGTCGGCACATCGGCCGGCTGCGCTCGGTGGACGAGTCGATCCGGCAGATCGACTACGCGGTACGCAACGTCCGGGTGCTGGCCCGAGCGGGCGTGACCCTGAGCCGGCTGCACACCCCGGCGTCGCCCGAGCTGGGCGCGGCCCTGCGGTCACTGGCCGAGGCGGTCCGTCAGGCCGGTGCCGCCCTCGCCGCCGACCTCAACGGGCAGGAGGAGACCGCCGACCGGCACGCCACCCGGGCCGACGAGTCGGCGTTGGCCGCGGTGCACGCCGCCGGGCAGCTCTTCGGTCCCACACAGACCCTGCCCCTAGCGATGATCATCGGTCAGGTCCGGGCCACGGCCATCGACCTGCTGCGCGGCGTCAACCCGGAGGACGACGCCGCCGTCCTCGCCCGCGTCGACGACGCCCTCGGCCTCCCGCCGGTCTGACGTCCGCACGATCAGCGGCGGTTCCCTGGCCTTCAAGGATGGGCGGTGAGCCAGGCGATGGCGGAATGGCGGATCGGGGCGGGGATGTCGTGGCCGCCGGGGAACTCCTGGTAGGTCACGTCGTAGCCGAGGTCGTGCAGGTGGGGGACGAGACGGCGGCTGCACACGTCGATGGGCAGCACCCGGTCGTCGACACCGTGCGAGATGAAGATCCGTGGCCGGCCGTGGGTGACCGGTGGCGCGGCGAAACCGGGAGAGAAGGCCAGCACCGCGTCGACCAGATCCCCGTTCGCCAGACCCAGCGACAGCGCGTACGAGGCGCCGTCGGAGAAGCCGCCGACAGTCACGTCGGCCACCGGGTAGGTGTCGAAGACGGTCGCCAACAGCCCGTCGATGCGCCCCACGTCCGCCCCGAAGCCGCCGGCGATCAGGTCCCAACTGGCCGCCGACGAGTCCGGGGCGACCAGCAGCAGGTGCTGCGCGTCCGCGACCGGCAACAGCAGGTCCAGTCCCTGCCGCGCCGAACCGCCCGCACCGTGCAGGAGCAGCACCAACCGGTACGCCGAACCGTCGGTCGCCGGCTCCGGGGCGTACCCCAGGGCCAGCCGGTCACCGTCGGGGCCGGTCATCGGCACCAGCCCGGTGCGGCCCGGCGCCACCGGCGGGTGGCGGCGGGCGCTCAACCGGCCGTCCCGAGGGCTCGGCGCCGGGTCCCAGCGCGACGGCGCGGAGTCGGACACGGGTCGGCGCTCCTCACGCTGGACGAAAGGTCCGACGCGGTTACCCGGCCCGTACGCGCTTAACCGTCAGCGTGCTCGACCGAGCGTCGACTCAGGCGCTGGCCCGCGCCACCAGGGCGGACGGGAAGAGGGTCACCGGAGCCGCCGGGCGCCCGTCCAGCAGGGCGGTGGCCGCGGCGACGGCGATCCGCCCCACCGGATGACTCGCCGTGGTCAGCGCCGGGGCGGTCATCCCGGCCAACGGAATGTCGTCGAAGCCGGCCACCGCGACGTCGCCGGGCACCCGCGCACCGGCGTCCCGAAGGCCCGCGATCACCCCGAGCGCGGTGTCGTCGCTGATCGCGTAGATCGCGTCGATGTCCGGCCAGCGGCGCAGCGCCTCGCCGGCCGCCGTCCGGCCGCGCGCCGCCCGGAAGTCTCCGGGCAGTATCCGCTCCGGTAGGCCGGCCTCGGCCATCAGTCGGCGGTACGTCTGCACCGGGCGTTGCGCGCAGGGCAGCCACCGGGGGCCGGTCACCATGGCGATCCGGCGGCGACCCGAGGCGTACAGATGGCGCAGCACCTCCTCGGAGCCGGCGGCGTTGTCGACGTCGAACGACGGCACTGTCGCCGAGCCGACGCCGATCGAGACCACCCGACCGCGCAGCGACCGGGGCACCGCCGCCAGCAGTTCCTCGGTGGTGTTGACCAGGATCACCCCGCACACGCTGCGATCCCCGTCGAGTTGGTCGAGGCTGCGGGGGTCGCCGAACGGCAGCCAGTACAGCGCCACCCCGACACCGGCGGGCGTGCACACCCGGGCGGCCGCGCCGACCACCTGGTGCACGTACGGGTCGTCCAGCACCGCGGCGCTGGTGCCCAGAACGGCCACCACCAGGCGTACGCCGCCGCCGCGGACCAGCGCCCGGGCGGCCGGGTTGGGCACGTAGCCGAGCTGGTCGACGGCTGCCGTGACCTGTTTCCGGGCGGCCGGCGAGGCGAACCCCGTGCCGGCGATCACCCGCGACGCCGTGGACCGGGACACCCCGGCGACCCGGGCCACGTCCTCGAGAGTGGCCGCTCGGTGTGCCGCTGTCGTCATCGTCGCCTCCTGCGGCGGCCCGTCCGGTCGGACCAACGCCAGCTCACATCATGCCCCGGCCGGACCAGCAGCGGTAAGGGGCGGTTCCCGGTTGTGGTGGTAGCGCTCTCAGGTGTGCGATCGTCCCAGGAGATCACCCCGAGAAAGAGGACCCACCCTCGTGAGCGCCCCCACCAGTCCACCCGTAGCCCCGGACACCGCATCGCCGACCCTGCGGACGGTGCGACTCGCCCGCAACGGCGTCGCTGTCACCTTCACCCTCAACGGGCTGGCCGTCGGCAGCTGGTTCTCCCGCGTCCCGGCGGTCCGGGAGGCGTTGGACCTCTCCGCCGGCCGACTCGGGTTGCTGCTGCTGGCGATGAGCGTCGGCGCGCTGCTCGCCATGCCCACCTCCGGCCTGCTCGCCCAGCGGTTCGGTGCGGCCCGCACCGTCACGATGGCCACCGTGCTGGTCGCCGTCGGCCTGACCGTGGCGGGGCTGGGCGCCACGATGACCGGGTCGTTCGCCATCGTCTCGCTCGGACTGGTCGCCCTCGGCTACGGCTCCGGCGCCTGCGACGTGGCGATGAACGTCGAGGGCGCGGCGGTGGAACGGCGGCTGGGCCGTACGATCATGCCCCGGTTCCACGCCGGGTGGAGCCTCGGTTCGGTGGCCGGAGCGGCGCTCGGCGCCGGAGCGGCGCGGTTCGACGTGTCGGTCGGCGCGCACCTCGTCGCGGTGGCGGTTGTCGTGTTGACCGGCACCGCGCTCGCCGCCCGGACGTTCCTGCCAGTGGGCAGCGATCACACCGGCGACCCGGCGGACGCCACCCCGGCCGCCCGTCGCCGGGCGCAACTCGCCGCCTGGCGGGAGCCGCGCACCCTGCTGATCGGGCTGTTCGTGCTGGTGGCGGCGTTCACCGAGGGTGCCGCCAACGACTGGTTGGCCGTCGCGTTCATCGATGGGCGGGACCTGAGCGAGGCCGCGGGCGCGGCGGTCTTCGCGGTCTTCGTGGTGGGCATGACCGTTGGACGCACCGTCGGCACCATCGCGCTGGACCGGTGGGGTCGGGTGCCGGTGCTCAGCGGCACCATCGGACTCGCCGTGGTCGGCGCCGGCCTGGCCGTGCTGGCGGGCTCCGGGCCGGTGGCCGTCATCGGCGTCGCGCTGTGGGGCCTGGGCGCGTCGCTGGGCTTCCCGGTCGGGATGAGCGCGGCGGCCGACGACGAGGCGCACGCGGCGGTGCGGGTGAGCGTGGTCGCGGTGATCGGCTACACCGCGTTCCTCGGTGGCCCGCCGCTGCTGGGGCTGGTCGGCGACGAGGTCGGCACCCTACGCGCGCTGCTGGCGGTGCCGTTGCTCCTGCTGCCGACCCTGTTGCTGGTGCCGGTGCTGCGCCCGCCGCCCTCCGCTGAAACTGCTCCGTCGGTAGTGAAGAACTAACCCACCTCGCCGCCGGGCGGTATCGGGTGCGCGGCCGACTGTGCCGCGCACCCGCACTGGTCACGGTCCGCCATCTCAGGCCCGCACGACGTGCACCAGAATTTCCTGACCGTCGCCAACCGCGCCGGAGAACCCCTCCGACAACGCGTCCGTGACCGTCAGTTGGAGCGCGAGGGTCTCGTGCGCGATGAGCTTCTGATGCGTGGAGATCGCCGCCGCGACGTCCGCGGGGGCGGCGATCGACACCGTGATCCGGTCGGAGACCTCGAAGTCGGCGTCGCGGCGGGCCTGCTGGATGATGCGGACGGCGTCGCGTGCGACGCCCTCGGCTGCCAGCTCGGGGGTGATCTCGGTGTCCAACGCGATCGTCGCGCCGCGCTGGGACTCCACCACCCAACCGGTGCGCGGAACCTCCGTGATCAGGATGTCGTCCAGGCCCACCTCGACCTGCGCACCGTCGACCGACAGTGGGTACGTCCCGTTCGCCCGGACACCGTCGACCAGGTCCCGGGGAGCCACGGCGGCGATCGCCTTCGCGACGTGCTGGGTGCGGTTGCCGAACCGGCGGCCCAGGGTCCGGAAGTTCGCTTTGACCTGCACGTCGATGACCCCGCTCTGGGCATCGAGCGGCTGGAGGACCTTCACGTTCAACTCGTCGCCGATGTCGTCGAGCAACGCCTGCGGGAGAACGGTGCCGGCCGGCAGCCCCACGAGCGCCCGACTCAACGGCTGACGGATCCGCAGACTGCTCGCCTTACGCGCGGACCGGCCCGCCTCGGCCAACGCCCGCGCCGTGGCCACCTGGGCCGACAACTCCGTGCTGATCAACGCGGTGTCGGGTGTGGGCCAGGTCGCCAGGTGCACCGACTCCGCAGCCGACTCGGCACCGCGCCGGACGACCTGCTGCCACACCTCCTCCGTGACGAAGGGAATGAACGGCGCCAGTAACCGCGTGAGGATGTCGAGGCACTCGTACAGGGTGGTGAGGGCGTCGGGGTCGCCCTCCCAGAAACGCTGCCGCGACCGCCGTACGTACCAGTTCGACAGGTCGTCGATGAAGTCGGCGAGCAGTCGGCCGGCGCGCGCCGTGTCGTAGTTCTGCATCCGTTCGTCGACGGCGGCCGCGAGGGCGTGGACCTCGCCGACGATCCACCGGTCCAACACCGGTCGCTGGGCGACCGGCTGCGCCAGGTGCGGCGCCCACGTCGAGTTCGCCGCGTAGAGGGAGAAGAACGCCGCAGTGTTCCAGTAGGTCATCAACACCTTGCGGACGATCTCGTCGAGTGGGCCGGGCCCGATCCGGCGCGGCGACCACGGTGAGCCGGAGCAGGCCATGAACCAGCGCACCGCGTCGGCGCCGTGTGTGTCCATCAACGGGATCGGCAGCAGGATGTTGCCCAGGTGTTTGCTCATCTTGCGGCCGTCCTCGGCCAGGATGTGCCCGAGGCAGACGACGTTCTCGTACGGGGACCGGTCGAAGACCAGCGTGCCCACCGCCATCAGCGTGTAGAACCACCCCCGCGTCTGATCAATCGCCTCGCAGATGTACTGGGCCGGGTAGGTGCGCTCGAAGATCTCCTTGCTGCCCGGCACGTGGGGGTAGCCCAACGAGGCGAACGGCATCGCCCCGGAGTCGTACCAGGCGTCGATCACCTCGGGGACCCGACTGGCGACCTGGCCGCAGTCCGGGCAGGCGAAGGTGATCTCGTCGACGTACGGGCGGTGCGGATCCAGCTCGGACAGGTCGGCGCCGGCCAACTCCCCGAGTTCCGTCCGGGAACCAACAGCTGTCACGTGGTTGTCCGGGCATCGCCACAGCGGCAGCGGGGTGCCCCAGTACCGGGAGCGGGACACCGCCCAGTCGATGTTGTTCTTCAACCAGTCGCCGTAGCGGCCGTGTTTGATGTGCTCCGGGAACCAGTTGGTGTTCTCGTTCTCCCGCGTCAGCTCGTCGCGGACCTCGGTCGTCCGGATGTACCAGGACGGCTGCGCGTAGTACATCAGCGGGGTGTGGCACCGCCAGCAATGCGGGTAGGGGTGCTCGAACGGTTCGTGCCGGAACAACCGACCAGACTTCTTCAGGCGGTCGATGAGCAGCGCGTCCGCGTCCTTGAAGAACACGCCACCGACCAGGTCGATGCCGTCGTTGAACCGTCCGTTCGGGGCGACCGGGTTCACCAGCGGCAACCCGTACGCGCGGCAGACGGCGAGGTCATCGGCGCCGAAGGCCGGCGCCTGGTGCACCAGGCCGGTGCCGTCCTCGGTCGTGACGTACTCCGCGAGGACCACCCGGTGCGCGTCCGGGATGTCCACCAGGTCGAACGGCCGCTCGTACCGCAAACCCTCCAGGGCCGACCCCGGTACGGTCGCCAGGATCTCCGCCTCGTCGCCGAGGACCCGCTGGGTCAGCGGTTCGGCGACGACGAACGTGCCCTGCCCGGTGCGGGCGAGGGCGTACGTCACAGCGGGATGTACGGCGACGGCGGTGTTGGACACCAGGGTCCACGGGGTGGTGGTCCAGATCAGCAGGTCGACACCGCTGTGTCCGGCTACTTCCCCGCGCAACGGAAACCGCACGTACACGGAGGGGTCGGTGACGGTCTCGTACCCCTGCGCCACCTCGTGGTCGGACAGGGTCGTGCCGTCGCGGGTGCAGTATGGCGCGACCCGGAAGTCCTCCGCCAGACGCCCGCCATCGTGGATCTGCTTCAGCGACCACCAGACGCTGTCCACGTACTCCGGGGACATGGTCTGGTACGGATGCTCCAGGTCGATCCAGTAACCCATCCGCTCGCTGAGCTGGACGAACTCGTCCACGTGCCGCAGCACCGAGGTGCGGCACCGGGCGTTGAACTCCGCGACGCCCATCCTCTCGATGTCCGGCTTGCCGCCGAGCCCCAGTTCCTTCTCCACCGCGAGCTCAACGGGCAGGCCGTGGCAGTCCCACCCGGCACGGCGCGGCACCGAGAAGCCCCGCATCGTCCGGTACCGGGGAAAGAGGTCCTTGAAGACCCTCGCCTCGATGTGGTGGGTGCCCGGCGTGCCGTTGGCGGTCGGCGGACCCTCGTAGAACACCCACGGCGGACCGTCGGCCGTCTGCTCCAGACTCCGGTCGAACACGTTGTTGGCCTGCCACCACTCGATGACCGCACGGTCCATCCCACCAAGGTCGATCTTGGTGGGCAGTGGCACGAATGGTGACTTCGACGGACCGTCCGGCACCGACGTTCTCCCTACACTTCACGTCCGCTCGCAGGGGCATCAGCTCACTGCCCACGCGGGGACGAAGCGCCGGGCGTATGGCCAGGACTCCGCGGTACCACCCCGCTTGCGCCTCGACGGTGCAGGCGCCGCTCAATTACGCGACGTGACGTGCCGTTACGTCCGGTTCTACTGGGGCTGTCGAACTGCCCGTTCTTCCGGAGGCTCCCCGGTGATGGCCGGATCGGTGCCGATGCCGCCCAGCATAGCTGTCCGTGCGCGCGGCCAGTGGCCGGAGCGCTAGGCGTGCAGCCAGACGCGGAGAGAGCCGGTGGTGGTGAAGCCGGCGGCGAGCGCCGGCGTCAGGTCCCTGGTG
Organism: Micromonospora sp. NPDC047187; assembly: GCF_040643355.1. Lineage (NCBI taxonomy): Bacteria > Bacillati > Actinomycetota > Actinomycetes > Micromonosporales > Micromonosporaceae > Micromonospora > Micromonospora sp. NPDC047187. Next base: position 9,396 of record NZ_JBEYUF010000040.1, on the reverse strand, counting down.
GTTTCGTAGCCGACCAGTGGCGCGTTCGGCGCGGTGGCACACACCGCGCGCCAAATGCCCCGGGAGCTGTCGGTGCGGGTGAACAGGTTGGAGACGCCGTACGGGCCGTCGCCGCTGAGCACCGCTCCGCCAGTGATCACACCCCGGTCGTCATGGCGAGCGAGCACCCGTACGCGGGGGTCGGCCAGGAGCGCGGGGCGGAACAGCTCCCCGCCGCCGTGGGCCGCCGCCCAGGCCACCAACTCGTCGGGTGTGGTGACCGGGGTCAGCGGCGTGTCCACAGGCGGTGCCGACGCTGGCCGGTGGATCCACTGGGCGTCGAAGAGCACCCGGAACCCGTACCCGGACAGGTCGAGGTCGGCGAAGCTGTCCTTCACCGACGCGCCGGGCCCCGCGTCGATGCGGGCCAGAACGGCCTCGGCGTCGACGCCCGGCCGCACTGTGACCGCGTCCGGGTACCACTGTGGCGAACGGTGGGGGACCGACCAGGCGTCGGCGTCGGTACGGCCAACCAGCCCTTGGCTGCCGCAGACGATGTCGCACCATTCGGCGTTGTTGCGGGCCGCCGTCGCCCTCGCGTCCATGGGCAGGATCGGCAGCCTAGGCGGCCCGAGGTGCTGTCAGGGGGCGTAGACCAGGTCCATCGTGTCGGCGTGCCCGGACCAGCGCAGGTCGAGGCGCCAGCAGCCGGCCTCGGGCAGATCGATGATCGACGGACCGGGGCCGCCGGGGACCTCCCGGATCACCCGGGTGTCCGTGCCGTCCAGCCTCGCGGTGATCACCAAGGTTGCGGGCGCGGTCGGGGCGGGCGAGGTCGTGGCGGCGCGGGCCACCCAGAGGATCTTGTTGTTCGAGCCATCCGTCCGGACCTGCCGCAGCGGATGGGCGAACAGCACCGCCACGATGTCACCCTTCGCGCCGAAGACGTGCGGAACCCGCGCGTCCCCGCTGAATCCGGCGTCCGCCCAGTCCGGCAGGGACCCCGTCTCGACCCGTGCCGCGCAGGCGGTCGCGGTGCCCGCCGTGGTGGCCGCACCCGCCGTCGGCGCCGCCCCGCTGGTTGTGATGGTGCACCCCGCCAGCAGGACCATCGAGGATGCCAGCATCAACCTGCCCCAGGAAACCATCTCGCCCCTTCCGGTACGCGTCGACGACTCGTCGCACCTTTCCGACACCGCCCAGGCCCGCCGGGTTCCTAGCCCAGTGAGCGGGCGATCTCGATCGCCTCGGCCTTGGTGAGGGTGCCCTCAAGCCGGTAGCTCACGTCGTTGTCCTGCCAGATCAGGGTCGAGCCGGCAAGTCGGGCGGTCTCCCGGCGGATCCCGCCCGCCCGGTCCACGTAGGACAACGCGTGTGGGCCGTCGACCCAGACGGCGAAGTCGCCGTTGACCTGGACCCAGTTCGCGCCCGGCGGGGTGACCTCCTTGTGGAAGGCCAGGTCGAGGCGACCGTCGAACGCGTCGACGCGCAGCGCGCCCCCGTCGTAGAGCAGCGTCGCCACCCGGTACCGGCCCGTGGCGTCCGGGTCGGCGACCAGCACCTGTTCGGGCGTGCCCAGCATCGCCGGCAGGCGGATCGGAAACCGCACCGCCCGTTGCGCCTCGTCCAGGACGACGGTCCGCTGCCCGGGCAACGGCGACGCGGTGCCGCCGGGCGGCGTCGGGGCGGTCGAGGTGGCGATGCTGACCCCGGCGAAGCGCAGCAGCCCCGTGACGACGTCAGCGATCGCCGCCCGCGTCGGCGGCAACAGCGCCACCAGCAGGGCGACGAGCGCCACCGCGGCGAGCGACCGCCACCGGCGCCGCCGGGGCGCGGGCGTGCCGAGTCGTACGCGGACGCGGGCGGTCACATCGGGCGGCTCGGGGGTGTCCAGCCAGGCGGACAGGTGGCGCAGTTCCCGTTCGAGGTCACCCATGCCGGACCTCCGCACGGTCGAGCAGGCCGCGTAGCTTCGCCAGCGCCCGGGACGTACGCGACTTCACAGTGCCCCGGGGCCAGCCCAGAGCCGCCACCGTCTCCTCCTCGGTGAGATCGAGGAAGAACCGGCAGACGATCACCTCACGGTCCCGTACCGGCAGTTGTCGCAGGGCCTGCACCAGCGACGCCCGGCGCTCCCCGGCGAGGACCGCGCCGACCGCGTCGTCCCCGGCGACCTCGGACGTCGGGTCCGCTGCCGCCGCCCGCAGGACGAGCCCGTCGCGCCGGCCACGAGAGCGGTGCAGGTTGCGGGTCTCGTTCGCGACGATCGCGAGCAGCCACGACCGGAAGGACGCGTCACCCCGGTAACGGGACAGCTTCCGGTACGCCTTCACGAACGCCTCCTGGATCACGTCCTCGGAGTCCGAGCCCGCGCCGAGCAGCACCGCGGTCCGGTACGCGGACGCGGTGTGCCGGGCGACCAGGAGGTTGTACGCCTCCAGGTCACCTGCCCGAGCGCGGGTGACGAGCGCCTCGTCGTCCAGGGAAGCCTCCGTTCGGATCACACTCATGACACCGCCCACCCGCCGCGGGTTCCACCCGGCTTTCCCGAGGTAGGTCAGCTCTCTCCCATCCGGCGCGCAGCGTATTGCCAGGAACCGGTGCTGCACTGGAGGGACGTCGAGGAGAGGGGCGGGGCATGAGCTGGTTCAACCGCCGGTCACGGGGTGCCGAGGCGACCCCGACGAAGCTGGACCGGGAGGCGACCCGCGACGACCTCGCGGCGCTGGAGGCGTTCGTCGCCACCCGGCGCGGGGTGGAGTTCTACCTGGAACCGGAGACGACCGCGACGGACACCACGGTGATGGCGATCGCCCACGACGGCGAGTGGATCCGCCGCCGTACCGGAACGCCCCGCGCGGCCGGGGCCATCGCCCGCAAGCACGCGGTGCCGCTGTACGAGGCGGCGCGCACCGGCTACCCGGAACGGATGCGGACCTGGAGCCGGGCCCACCCGGAACGCCACGCCCGCTGAGGCTGGGTCAGGCAGCATCGAGGGTTGAGCCGACCTGCTCACGCGTCATCGGCTCGGCGTGGCTCGAGACGTACCAGTGGTAGGTGCTGTCGAGCAGTCGCCGGACCAGGTCGACGTCGAGGCCGTCCTCCGGCCGGCGCAGGTGCGCCGGCGGCGGGTAGAAGCAGTCGCCCAGCAGCATCACCCCCGAGTCGGGCACCAGCACCACTGCCGAATCCGGTGCGTGCCCGCCGCCGACGTGGCGTAGCCGAACCCCGACCGGCAGCTCGTCCACGTCGGCGAAAGTCCGAGTTGGCGGCAGGATGGCGAAGTCTTCCCAGGACGCCATCGCGCGTGCGCGGGCTTGAAAGCTCGGGCGCAGGCGCGGATCGGCACGTACCTGCTCTTGCAGGTAGCGGTGGCTCCACGGCCGGGCGGCCTCGGCGCGCAGCAGCGACACCGCTGTCTCGTGCCCGACGATCTCCACCCCGGGCCAGGCGCAGGCGCCCCACACGTGGTCCCAGTGATGATGGGTGTAGACCAGCCAGCGCGGCTCCGGAAGCCCGGCGGCGACCAGCGCGGCCTGGATCTCGCGGGCGTGCGCGGGGCTCTGCCCGGCGTCGATCATCACACTGCCGCGTTCGTCGACGACGACGGCGACGCCGGCCTGGACCGCCTCCGGGTCGGGATCGCCCGGACAGAGCCAGACCCGGCCCGCAAGGTGGTGGAACTGCGGGGCGATCATGGTGATCGACCTCCGAGATTGATCGCGGACACTGGTGTGGCGTTCGCCGATCCTACGTGAGGGTGTCGGCCGGCACCGCCCTGCCGGAGGGTCGGCGCAGGTCAGAGCTCGTCCGGCCATCCTTTGCTCTGCTTGCCTATCTGCACCGGTGACCCTCCGTGCCCGGTGCGCATAGGTAAGCAGAGCAAAGGGCGTCGGGCATTGATCTGGGGCATTGCGTCGCGCGGAGCCGCGCCCGCACCAATCGTTGAAGCTCGATAAGTGCCGCCCGTCTGGCGGGGCCGGACCGGCGTTGACCGGCGGCGCGGCGGTGTGGCAGCATTCGCGGCCTGACGGCAGTGAAGGAAGTCGGTGCGAATCCGACGCGGTCCCGCCACTGTCACCGGGGAGCGATCCCCCCTCGTGAGTCACGGCCGTGTGTCTGCGGTTGGAAGGCCGGGGGAGAGCGTCGATCCGGAAGCCAGGATACTTCGGCCGTCGGGACGTACCCCAGGGCGTGGACACCCGAGGAGGACCCGATGACGCACGGCGTCTCATTCACCGACGATTACCGTCGTATCGCGCTGCAGGCAGTGCATTCCAAGGACACCGGCCACCGGCACCGCTGAGCTGATCGCCCGGCGCCGACCGGCCCCGACGCATGCGTCGGGGCGCCGTTCGCTCGGGCCGTCGTACCGGCTGACGCCGTACCCACCCGCATCGCCCCGGTCGCCCCCCGTGAGGGCCCAGGGCGTCACTTTCCGGAGCCTGCCGTGCGCATCCTGCTGCTGTCCACCGCCGACACCGACCTGCTGGCCGCCCGCGCCAGCGGTGCCGACTACCGGTTGGCCAACCCCGCCCGAGTCACCGCCGAGGAGGTGCCCGCCCTGCTCGACGGGGTCGCCCTCGTCGTCGTACGCCTGCTCGGCGGTCGGCAGGCGTGGCCGGACGGTCTCGCCGCGGTGCTCGCCACCGGCGTGCCGACGGTAGTGCTTGGCGGTGAGGCGCTGCCCGACGCGGAGCTGATGGCCACCTCCACAGTGCCGTCCGGGGTCGTCACCCAGTCGCTGGCGTACCTGGTGGAGGGCGGCCCGGACAACCTGGGGCAGCTGGCCCGGTTCCTCTCCGACACGGTGCTGCTCACCGGCGAGGGGTTCGCCGCACCCACGCCCACCCCGGCGTACGGCGTGCACGGCGAACACCCCGCCGACCCGAATCGGCCCACTGTGGGGATCGTCTTCTACCGGGCGCACGCCCTCGCCGGCAACACCGACTTCGTCGACGTGCTCGCGGACGCGGTCCACAAAGCCGGCGGCAACCCGCTGCCGATCTTCTGCGGCTCGCTGCGCGGGCTGACCGCGGGCGCCGGCCCACTCGGGCTCTTCGCCCGCTGTGACGCGCTGCTGGTCACGGTGCTGGCGGCCGGCGGTGCGGTCGCCGCGGACGCCTCCGGTGGCGGCGACGAGGACGCCTGGGACGTCGGGGCCCTGGCCGCCCTGGACGTGCCGGTCATCCAGGCGCTCTGCCTCACCAGCACCCGCGCGCAGTGGGCCGACAGCGACGCCGGCCTGTCCCCGCTGGACGCCGCCATGCAGGTGGCCATCCCCGAGTTCGACGGCCGGATCGTGTCGGTGCCGTTCTCGTTCAAGCAGATCGACGCCGACGGGCTCTCGGTCTACGCCGCCGATCCTGAGCGGGCCGCCCGGGTCGCCGGGATCGCGGTGCGCCACGCCCGGCTGCGGTACGTGCCGCACGCCGACAAGCGGGTCGCCGTGGTGCTCAGCTCCTACCCCACCAAGCACTCGCGGGTCGGTAACGCCGTCGGGTTGGACACCCCGGCCTCGGCGGTCCGGCTGTTCGCCGCGCTGGCCGAGGCCGGCTACGACCTGGGTGACGCGCCACCGCCCGACGACGGCGACGCGCTGATCCACTCGCTGATCGCCGCCGGTGGTCACGACGTGGAGTGGCTCACCCCGGAGCAGTTGGCCGCCGCCGAGGCCCGGATACCCGGGCCGACGTACCGGCGTTGGTTCGACCAGGTCCCGGCCGAGCTGCGCGAGCGGATGCGGGAGCACTGGGGTGAGCCGCCGGGCGAGCTGTACACCGAGGGCGGCGACATCGTGCTCGCCGGGCTGCGCTTCGGCAACGTGGTGCTGCTGATCCAGCCGCCCCGCGGCTTCGGGGAGAACCCGATCGCCATCTACCACGACCCGGACCTGCCGCCCAGCCACCACTACCTGGCCGCGTACCGCTGGTTGACAGCGCCCGCCGCGGACGGCGGCTTCGGCGCGGACGCCGTGGTGCACCTGGGCAAGCACGGCACCCTGGAGTGGCTGCCCGGCAAGGGCCTCGGCCTGGCCGCGGACTGCGCGCCCGACGCGGTCCTGGGCGACCTGCCGCTGGTGTACCCGTTCATCGTCAACGACCCCGGCGAGGGCACCCAGGCCAAGCGGCGGGCGCACGCCGTTGTCGTCGACCACCTGGTCCCGCCGATGGCCCGCGCCGAGACCTACGGCGACCTGGCCAAACTGGAACAACTGCTCGACGAGTACGCGACGGTGCAGGCCCTCGACCCGGCCAAGGTGCCCACCGTGCGGGCCCAGATCTGGGACCTGGTGCGCGCCGCCGAGCTGCACCACGACCTGCACGCCGAGGCGATGCCCGACGCGGACGACTTCGACGACTTCGTGCTGCACCTCGACGGGTACCTGTGCGAGGTCAAGGACGTGCAGATCCGCGACGGGCTGCACATCCTCGCCGACGCTCCCACCGGCGAGCCCAGGGTCAACCTGGTCCTCGCGGTGCTGCGCGCCCCGCAGATCTGGGGCGGCGCCCGGGCCCTGCCCGGCCTGCGACAGGCCCTCGCCGTCGCGTACTCCCTCGACGAGCAGGAGCTGCTCGCGTCGCCGGGACAGCGACTGGCGCTGCCCGCCGCGCTGACCGACGTGGTGGACGGGCCGGCCGGCACCGCCGCCGACGCGATCGACCTCATCGAGGCCCTCGCGCGGCGGCTGGTCGTCGGCATGGAGACCCTGGACTGGGCCGTTGACACTGTTGACGCGGTGGTGACGGAGGTGACCGGTCGGTCGGTCCCGGACGTCGCCGCGGTGCTGCACTTCGCCGCCACCGAACTGGTACCCCGACTGGACCGGACCACCGACGAGCTGACAAACACCCTCGGGGCGCTGGACGGCAGGTTCGTGCCGCCCGGCCCGTCCGGCTCACCCACCCGGGGCCTGGTCAACGTGCTGCCCACCGGCCGCAACTTCTACTCCGTCGACCCGAAGGCCATCCCCAGCCGCAACGCCTGGGACGTCGGGGTGGCCCTCGCCGACTCGCTGCTGGCCCGGCACCTCGCCGACACCGGGGTGTACCCCCGCTCGGTGGGGTTGACCGTCTGGGGCACCAGCGCGATGCGGACCCAGGGCGACGACATCGCCGAGGTGCTCGCGCTGCTGGGCTGCCGGCCCGTCTGGGACGACCGGTCCCGGCGGGTCACCGGCATCGAGGTGGTGCCGACCGCCGAGCTGGGCCGGCCCCGCATCGACGTCACAGTGCGCATCTCCGGCTTCTTCCGCGACGCGTTCCCACACGTGGTGGCGTTGCTCGACGACGCCGTCCGGCGGGTCGCCGCCCTGAACGAGCCGGACGAGGAGAACTACCTGCGGGCGCACGTCGCCGCCGACCTCGCCGAGCACGGCGACGAGCGGCGGGCCACCGCCCGGATCTTCGGCTCCAAACCCGGCGCGTACGGCGCCGGGCTGCTGCCCCTGATCGACGCCCGGACCTGGCGCAGCGACGCCGACCTGGCCGAGGTGTACGCGGTGTGGGGCGGCTACGCGTACGGCCGGGGCCTGGACGGGCGGGAGGCGCGCGCCGACATGGAGCGCTCGTTCGCCCGGATCGCGGTGGCGGTGAAGAACCAGGACACCCGCGAGCACGACATCGTCGACTCCGACGACTACTTCCAGTACCACGGCGGGATGGTGGCGATGGTCCGCCACCTCACCGGCACGTCACCGCAGGCGTACGTGGGTGACTCGGCGATGCCGCACGACGTGCGTACCCGCACGCTGGGTGAGGAGACCCGGCGGGTGTTCCGGGCCCGGGTGGTAAACCCGAGGTGGATCGCCGCGATGCGCCGGCACGGCTACAAGGGCGCGTTCGAGCTGGCGGCCACAGTGGACTACCTGTTCGGCTACGACGCCACCGCCGGTGTGGTCGACGACTGGATGTACGAGCACCTGGCCGCCGCGTACCTCTTCGACGAGACCACCCGGGAGTTCCTGGAGAAGTCCAACCCGTGGGCGTTGCGTGGCATCACCGAGCGGCTGTTGGAGGCCGCCGACCGGGGGCTGTGGGCCAAACCGGAGCCGGCCACCCTCGACCGGCTGCGCGACACGTACCTGGCCAGTGAGGGCGATCTGGAGGACCGGGCATGACGATCTACCCGTTCAGCGCGGTACTCGGCATGGCCGACATGCGGCTGGCGTTGCTGCTCAACGCGGTCTCCCCGGCGATCGGCGGGGTGCTGGTCCGGGGTGAGAAGGGGACCGCCAAGTCCACCGCCGTGCGGGCTCTCGCCGCGCTGCTGCCCCCGGTGCGCCGGGTGGCCGGCTGCCGTTTCGGCTGTGACCCGGCCGAGCCCGACCCGGCCTGCCCGGACGGCCCGCACCCGGCCGACGCCGACGCCGAGACCCGCCCGGCCCGCCTCGTCGAGCTGCCGGTGGGCGCCGCCGAGGACCGGGTGGTCGGCGCGCTGGATCTGGAGAAGGCGATCGGCGAGGGCGTACGCGCCTTCGAGCCGGGCCTGCTCGCCGCCGCGCACCGGGGTGTGCTCTACGTCGACGAGGTCAACCTGCTGCACGACCACCTAGTCGACCTGCTGCTCGACGCGGCGGCGATGGGCCGCAGCCACGTCGAGCGGGAGGGCGTCTCGGTCAGCCACGCGGCCCGGTTCCTGCTGGTCGGCACGATGAACCCGGAGGAGGGGGAGCTGCGCCCGCAGCTGCTCGACCGGTTCGGGCTCACAGTGGAGGTGGGCGCCAGCCGGGACCCGGAGATCCGGGTCGAGGTGGTCCGTCGCCGGCTGGCCGCCGACGCGGACCCGGTCGGCTTCGCCGCCCGCTGGGCCGACGCCGACGCGGAGATCGCCGGCCAGGTGGCCGCCGCCCGCCGCCGACTTCCCGGGGTACGACTGCCGGACGCCGCGTTGCGGCAGATCGCCGAGGTGTGTGCGGCGTTCGACGTGGACGGGATGCGGGCCGACATCGTCACCGCCCGGACCGCCCTCGCCCACGCCGCCTGGCACGGCCGGGACCGGGTCACCATCGACGACGTCCGGGTGGCGGCCCGGCTGGCGCTGCCGCACCGTCGCCGCCGCGACCCGTTCGACACCCCGGGGTTGGACGAGAAGCGCCTCGACGAGGCGTTGCAGCGCGCCCAGGACGCCCACCCCGACGACCCGGACGACGCCGGCCCGGACGACAGTGGCCCGCAGGGCGGTGGCCCGGACGGCGGCGGCCCGCAGGGCGGCGGCCCGGCCGGTGGCGGCGGCCCGAACGGGGGCGGTCCGAACGGAGGCGGCCCAGACGAGGGCGGCCCGAGTGGTGGCGGACCGCAGGGCGGCGACGGCGTCGACCACTGTGAACCCGGGACGGCCGGGCACTCGGCGGCGCGGAACGGCGCTGGCCCCGACGGGCGCACCGACGGCACCGACGGCTGGCCGCCGCGCCAGCCG
>NZ_JBEYUF010000039.1:0-35663 GCF_040643355.1 Micromonospora sp. NPDC047187 | reverse complement strand
CGCCGAGGCGTTGATCGGCCCGAACGCCAGCAGCCGACCCAGCGTCCTCGCCCCGTTCCACCCCTACCTGCGGCAACGACTCACCGACGGCATCCGCCACACCGCCGACCTGTAAGCCGAGATTCTGGCCCGCGGCTACCAGGGCAGCTTGCGCGTACTGAAAGACTGGCTCACCACCAACCGAACCCGGCCCACCCCCGCGGCCGCAGTCCGGGTGCCATCCGCCCGGCGGATCACCGCCTGGATCATGCGCCCCGGCCACAAACTCACCGACGACGACCGCACCGACCTCGCCGACGCCCGCAGCCGCTGCCCCGACCTCGACGCCGTCGCCGACCTCGCCCGCGGGTTCGCCGCCCTGGTTCGCCACCAGGGCACCGGACAACACCTCGACGCCTGGATCGAACGTGCCCGCAACGCCGGATACCCCGAAGTCCGCGGCTTCGCCGCCGGCCTGATCAGCGATCGCGACGCCGTCGTCGCCGGCCTCACCCAACCCTGGAGCTCAGGCCCCGTCGAAGGCCACGTCAACCGCATCAAAACGATCAAGCGACAGATGTACGGCCGCGCGGACCTCGACCTCCTCCACAAACGAGTCCTCGCCACACCATGAGCCGCCACCAAGATCAATCACAGAATGTGTGCCAGAGCCAACTTTCAGCCGGCGTTGACACGTCGGGTACTCGCGCCTGAACGCATGGACTTGGCACCTCGAAATAGCGAGACTGCGAATACGCACACGCCCTCCTCGGTCGGCCGTATGGTGACCGTGAGACTGCCGTCGGGACATCTTCCAAGCTGAAGGGGAGTCGGTCGCTATGCGAGAAATTAGCGACGAGTTCTTTTTGACTATGGCAGAAGTTTCTGCTGCTCTTGTCGGCACACTTCTCGTCGGAGTCTTCTTCTACCTCGACTCCGACCTGCACAAGACCCGCCGGGGCGCAGCTGCGGCCGACCGCTACATGCGCTCGGGTGTGCGGTGGATCTTCTTGGTCTCGGCCATGCCGCTCATCGTGTCCCTCACTCTTGCCGGCCTGGAGCCGATTTGGGGTGCTCTTACTTTCATCGCGCTCTCGGTCGTGCTGGTTGCCGCCACTGCCAACACGACCTACCGCACAGTCGCCCGCGGCGGCTCGGCCATATCGACCGCGTTCGTTGTCAACGAAGTGGCCACCACGGCAGCGGTCGTCGTCCTTGTCACGCTGCCCTGGGTGCTTGGTGGCTGGGTGCCACCACCATCTGCCTTCGTGCCCTCGCTTCTGCTGGCCTTGGGATCTGGCTTCTTCAGCATTGTGGCGCTCGTCATGACTCTCTTCGGTCCGGCCCGGCAAGACGACGCCCCTGCATAGCACCCGCCGTGCGCTCGTGCAGGCTTCGCCCTGTTGAGAGGTGCTGCACCGTGGTACGGCCGATTACAGAAGCTGGGGTCCTCGCTGGAGAGTTGCGGATCCAAGCCACGGCTGGCGACGATCGCGCGGACGGCTCCGAAGATTTCCCGCACGACGTAGCGCTTGAAGCTGCTCGACGGCGCCGCGAAGTGGTCATTCATCCAACCGGGATCACGATCCCCGGCTGGTGTATCAGGGTATGAACTGCGGCACCACGTCGGCGAGTGCTTGGTCGAGGATTTCCAGGCCCAGGTCCAGCTCGGCGTGGGTGGAGGTGAGCGCTGGCGCGATGCGGAAGACGCCGCCCATGCCCGGCAGCTGCACCACGTTCATGTGCAGGCCCAGCTCCAGGCAACGCCCTGTCACTGCGGCGCCCAGCGCGTCGGCCGGTCGTTTCGACTCCCGGTCGCTGACCAGCTCGAGCCCGACCAGCAGCCCGCGGCCGCGCACGTCACCGACCACCGGGTGCCGTTGGCTGATCTCCTGAAGACCCTTCCGCAGGTACGAACCCAGTTGCGCCGCCTGTTCGTCGAGCCGGTCGGCCTCCAGCACGTCCAGGACCGTGTTGCCGACCGCGGCCACCAGCGGGTCCGAGACGTGCGTGGTGAAGAAGAGGAAGCCGCGCTCGTGCGCCGTCTGCTCGATCTCCGGGCTGGTCACCACAGCGGCCAGCGGCAGGCCGGCGCCGAGCGTCTTGGACAGGGCCAGGATGTCCGGCACGAGGCCGTCACGCTGGAACGCGTACCACTCTCCGGTGCGGCACAGACCGGTCTGCGCCTCGTCGAGGATCAACAGCCCGCCCCGCTCGTGCACCTTGTCGCGCAGCGCCACGAGGTATCCCGGCGGCAGGTCGATCACCCCGCCGGAGCTGAGGATCGGCTCGACGATGCACGCCGCCAGGCTGCCCACCGACTGGGCGTCGAACAGCTCGAACGCGAACTCCAGCTGATGCCGCCAGTCCAGCTCGCCGCTGGGAAGGGTGAAGTCGGGACGGTATGCGTTCGGCGTGGGGATCGCGAAGTTGCCGGGCGCCGCGGGCCCGTACCCCTTGCGCCCCGAGCTGTAGGTGGCGCTCGCCGCAGCCTGCGTCATCCCGTGCCAGGACCGGGCGAACGAGATGATCTCGTGCCGGCCGGTGACCAGCTTCGCCATCCGGATCGCCGCCTCGTTGGACTCCGCGCCGGTGGTGAGCAGCAGGACCTTGTCCAGCGGCGCGGGCAGCGAGCCGGAGAGGCGGCGTGCCAGCTCGACCACGGGCCGGCTCAGCATGCCACTGAACAGGTGGTCGAGAGTGGCTGCCTGCCGCTGGATCGTGGCGACGACGGCCGGGTGGGAGTGGCCGAGGATCGCGCTCATCTGCCCCGACGTGAAGTCGAGCAGGCGGCGGCCGTCGGCGGTGAAGACGAAACTGCCCTCGGCGCGGTCGATGATCTCACGTACGAAACTGCCCGCGCCGATGTAGCGGACCAGGTGACGATCGGCGTCGGACCAGAACGAATCAGTCATGGACCGACGCTAGGCAGCCCGGACAGGCGCGTCCATCGCACATTTCCGCTGTCGCTGTTAAGCAAATCCGTACAGTCGGGGGTCATGACGCTGAATCCGTGGCGGCTGCGCCTGCTCGCCGACCTGGCGACCTACGGCACCGTTCGGGCCGTTGCGCAGCGCGGCAACCTGAGCCCGTCGGCGGTGTCGCAGCAGCTGAGCACGCTGGAACGGGAGACCCGGACCGCGCTGCTGGAACGCACCGGGCGGCGGGTGCGGCTCACTGCGGCCGGAATGTTGCTCGCCGGCCGGGCTCGGGAGATCCTCGCAGCCATGGATGCGGCCGAGGCGGAGCTGCGCCGCCTTGCCGACGAGCCGGTCGGCACAGTCACCGTTGCCGCGTTCCAGAGTGCGGTGCAAGCCCTCGCCGAACCGGCGCTTGTCCGTCTCGCGGCCCGACACCCGGACGTGAGCGTGGTGTTGCTGGAGCTGGAGCCGCACGAGAGCATGCCGGCGCTGCGTCGCGGCGACGTCGACCTGATCATCACGACGGCCGACTTCGCCGGCGCCGAGCTCTCCCCGGAGATTCACCTGGTGCCGCTCGCCACCGACCCGATCGTGCTCGTGCTGCCCCCGGAGCATCCGCTGACCAGCGCCGAGTCGGTCGCCCTAGAGGCGTGCGCGCAGCAGCGCTGGACGTTCGACGTCGCCGGCTCGTACATGTCCGAGCTGTCCACCCGGCTGTGCCGGGAGGCCGGCTTCGAGCCTGTGGTGATCTGTCGGTTCAACAACTACATGCTGGCGCTCCAGCACGTGGAGAACGGCCGCTCGATCACCATGCTGCCGAAGCTGGCGGTGGACCCGCGATACCGGGTGGTGACCCGACCGCTGAGCCCGCCGCTGACCCGGCGCATCACCGCCGGGGTCCGGCGACCGGCCGCGTCGCGCCCCGAGGTGACGGCCGTGCTCAATGCCCTGAGAGCAGGTGACTGACCTTGGTAGGACTTCGGCTGCGCCCGGCTGCGGTGATCCACATCCCGACGTACGGGTGAGGGGCGGGCTCCGGGCGGTCACCGCCCGGAGCGGTCAGGCGATCAGAGGGCCCACCAGCCACCATGCGACGGTACGCTTGTACGGTACTGTAGACCAGTTGGTCAGCATTGGTTTCGATTCATGGCGGGTGGTCCGGTGGCTGAGGAGCGACGGACGCGAAACACTGAGCGCACGCGGCGGGCCGTGCTTGATGCGGCGACCCAGGTGATTCTGGCCAGAGGTGCCGCGGTCACCCTGGATCAGGTCGCCTCGGTCGCCGGTGTGTCGAAGAGTGGCTTGATTCACCACTTCGGCAGTCGGGACCAACTGGTGATCGCCGTGGTGGAAGACGTTCAGGAACGTTTCCGGGAGACGGTCCTCAGCCATCTCGACCTGTCGGAGAACCACCCCGGCAAGATGCTCCGTGCCTACGTTCGGGCGCTCTGCGCGGGACGTTCGAATGCCGGAGCTGCGCACGACGTCACGTCAGCGGCGATCTGGATCGGTCTGCATGCGATCCCTGCGGTTGCCGCGGTAGCGAAAGAGCACAGTGCGTGGTGGAGCGAGCAGTTCGCCGTCGATGGGTTGAGCAACGAGCGCATCCAGATCGTGCGCCGAGCCGCCGAGGGTGTCGTCGTGGCCACCATGTACGGGGAAGAGGACGAAGCGAGCATCGCGACCGCTCGTCGCCTGCTGCTTGAGCTCGCCACTGACGGCACCTTTCCCACGCCCATCTGACGCGTTGGCGATCCTCTGAATCCCAGAAGACTGCGTGGTGCGTGCCGGCGCGGTCAGGGCAGCAGCACTTCTGTGAGTTGCCTGCGCGAGGTGATGCCGGGTTTGCGGAAGATGTTGCCTCGGTGGGCTTCGGCGTAGCCACTCGCCGTAGACGAGGTGGGGCACGGCCCAGGTGGGTGGCCATCCGGCACCGCCCGAGCCGCTCGATCGCCTCCCGGTGCTGCTCCTCGGCGGCCGGCCCGGTGCTGATCAGCGCTCGTGAGCGAGCTTCCAACCCGAGCGCCCACTGGGTGCCGCTGGCGCGGGCTCGCGATCCGAGTAGCTCCATCGCCGTGGCGGTGGCTTCGGGCTGGCCCGAGTGGACGGCCGCCGGCCGCGCAAGGCAGCCAGGATGAGTCTGGCGTTGGGCAGCGGCGGGCCCTCCGTCGCCGGCGTGATCGCCTGCTCCTCCGCAGCCAACCCGGTGGCGCGGGCGGTCTCGGTGCTGACCCCCGGGGCGACTGCCGGGTGGCCGACCGAGGTTGCGGTGGCTGCGGACGTGGTGATCCTCGCGCTGCCGCTCGGCAGCACCGCGAGCTCCCGGCAGACGAGCTGAGGGGAAAGCGCGTCGTGGATGCGATGAACCACTGGTGGGAGGTTGACGGCCCCCGCGACACGGTCGTCCCGTCCGGTGTGTCTTCGAGTGAGGCTGTGCAGCGGTTCCTGCCGGGCGCGCGTGTCGTGAAGGGTCTGAACCACATGGGCTATCACGATCTCGAGGACGAGGCTCGTCCGGCAGGGCGGTTCGGGCGCAAGGCGGTTGCGGTCGCCGACGACTCTTGCGAGGACGTTGCCGCGGTGTCACAGCTGATCAACGCGTTCGGTTTCGACGCCGTTGCGATCGGCTCCCTCGCGGCCGGTGCCCGCCTGGAGCCCGGGACTGCCGCATTCGGAGCGAATGTCGAGGCCGCCGAGTTGCGAACCCTCACCGCAGCCTGCCGGGCTGCTGGTGTGCGAGGCCCCGCGGACAGATCGCGGCTTCGATCGGGTGCTCGCCAAGGTCGGGGTCGAGCCGTCCGGGGAGGCGTTCAACGAGATCTCCCTCGAAAACGGCACGGGTCGTCCCCGCAATCCGATGATCAACGCCGGTGCGATCACCGCTCACTCGCTGGCCGGTCCGGAGGACCTGAGGCCCGTCGAGCGGGTCGACCGCGTCGTGCAGGGGCTTTCGGCGTTCGCGGGCCGTCAGTTGACGGTCGATGAGACGGTGTGCGCATCCGAGATGGAGAGCGCGCACCGCAACCTCGCCATCGCGCACATGCTCCGCAGCCATGACATCCTCACCGAGGACCCGAGGGCCGTCGTCGACGGCTACATCCGCCAGTGCTCGGTGCTGGTGACCACCCGAGATTTGGCGATGATGACGGCGACGCTGACCAACCGCGGGGTGAATCCTCTCTCGAACGAGCAGGTGGTGGACGGGGCAGTGGTGCGCCAGGTCCTGAGCGTCATGGCCACCTGCGGAATGTATGACGCCGCCGGCGACTGGGCCACGCAGGTCGGCATCCCAGCGAAGAGCGGTGTGGCCGGGGGACTGATCGGTGCACTCCCCGGTCAGCTCGGCATCGCCACCTTCTCTCCTCGACTGGACCGGCACGGCAACGGCGTGCGCGGGGTGTCGCTGTTCGGGCGGTTCTCGTCCGACATGGGCCTGCATGTGATGGAGGTCCCGCCCGCGGCGCGCGCGGTCGTGCGTTCCAATCGAGTACGAGGCGGCGGAGCGGACGCGACCCGGGTTCTTCGACTGCAGGGCGGAATCCGCTTCGCCGGAGCCGAGCGGATCGTTCGCGAGCTGGTGGAGAGTACGCCGCTGGAGCCCCGAGTGGTTCTCGACGTCTCTCTGGTGCACGCCATCGACGATGTGGCCCGACGAATGCTCCTGGAGGCCGCGCGTCGGCTCACGCTGGACGGTCACGAGGTCTATCTCGTAGATCCGGAGATGATGATCCCGGAGCCGGATCCCGGCGACGGCGGCCGACTCGCGGTCATCGATGCAGTTGATCACGTGCGATCGCCGGCGATGTGAGTGCCGGTGCATCGGGCGCGCTAACCCGAGCAGGACCGACTATCAGGAAGGATCCCATGACCGCTACCGGGATCGAGAAGCCCGACTTCACCGGGCTGCGCGCGATGTACATCAACTGCACCCTCAACCGTTCCCCCGGCCGTAGCCACACCCAGGGGGTGATCGACCGCAGTGTGGCGATCATGGAGGCGAACGGGGTCAGCGTTGACCAGATTCGCGCCGTCGACCACGACATCGCCACCGGCGTCCGACCCGATATGACCGAGTACGGATGGGACACCGACGAATGGCCCGCGTTGCTGCACCGGGTGCTGGCAGCCGACGTTCTGGTCATCGCCGGACCGATCTGGCTCGGCGACAACAGTTCGGTGACCCGTCGGGTGATCGAGCGCCTCTACGGCTACTCCGGCGTACTCAACGAGCAGGGCCAGTACGCTTACTACGGGCGGGTCGGTGGCTGTCTGCTCACCGGCAACGAGGACGGCCTGAAGCACTGTGCGATGAGCATCCTCTACAGCTTGCAGCACATCGGCTTCACTGTCCCGCCGCAGGCCGATGCGGGTTGACTCGGTGAGGTCGGCCCCGGGCCGTCCTACCTCGACGAGGGTTCCGGCGGGCCGGAGAACGACTTCACCAACCGCAATACCGCGTTCATGACCTACAACCTGCTCAACCTCGCGTCGATGATCCGTCGTGCCGGCGGGTTCCCGGCCTACGGCAACCAGCGCACGGCCTGGGACGCCGGCAGTCGCCCCGGCAACGCCAACCCGGAGTACCGCTGACCATCAGGAAGGGACAAGACGGCCGATCAGTGAACCGGTGGCGCCCCGTAGGTACCGGCCTGCCAGACACGATCACGACGACCGCCACCTTCCGTTACGGCGCCAAGGATGTGAGTAGCGATGACATTCCCGGCAACGATGAGCTGGCCGAGCCTGCGGGTCTCGGACTGGACCGCCACCCGCGACACCCTGCACATGTGGACCCAGATCGTGGGCAAGATCCGCATGGCGCACGCTCCGTTTCTCAACCACTGGTGGCAGGTGACCCTGTACGTGAGCCCGCGCGGGTTGACGACGTCCGCCATCCCGTACGGCACGGGAGCCTTCGAGATCGACTTCGACTTCATCGGTCATCGGCTCGACGTGCGCACCAGCGACGGCGGCGCGCGGAGCCTCCCGCTGCGGCCGATGCCGGTCGCCGAGTTCTACGCGCGGGTCATGGCCATGCTCGACGAGCTTGGGATCGAGGCACCGATCCGGCCGCACCCCAACGAGGTCGACCCGGCGATCCCGTTCGCCGAGGACCGCCAGCACTCCTCCTACGACGGTGAGGCGGCCGCCCTGTTCTGGCGACAGCTGTTGCAGGCGAACCGGGTGATCGGCGAGTTCCGGTCACACTTCGTGGGCAAGGTCAGCCCGGTGCACTTCTTCTGGGGCGGGATGGACCTCGCCTGCACCCGCTTCTCCGGCCGGTCGGCCCCGCCGCACCCCGGGGGCGTGCCCAACTGCGGGGACTGGGTCATGGTCGAGGGCTACTCCCGCGAGCTGTCCAGCTGCGGGTTCTGGGCCGGCGGCGGTGAGGAAGGTGCCTTCTACTCGTACGCCTACCCCGCACCCGACGGGTTCGCCGAGCAACCGATCGGCCCCGAAGGCGCGTACTTCAGCACCGAGTTCCAGCAGTTCCTCCTGCCCTACGAGGTCGTACGCGCCGCACCGGACCCGGACCGCGCGGTCGCCGAGTTCCTCCGCACCACCTACGAGGCCGCCGCGGACCTCGGGCACTGGGACCGCTCCGCACTGGAGGACAACCCGCTTCGCTGGCACCAAACCCCTGCTCGGTAAGACGAACAGTGTGACCGCACCGGTGGCACGGCCGACGGCCGAACTGCGCGACACGGCTGGGAGACACAGCTGCTCGCCGGACACGTCGGAAGCGACCTCTGACTGGACCGCCGCGCCGGTCGGCCCGTATCGGAGATGAGATCCGATGGAAGACACATGGTAGTGAATGTGAAAGATGTCCCCGAAGCCAAGCAGTACGAGGCTCGGGTCGAGGGAGCAGCGCCACGTCGCCGGTCGGCTCGGCGGCGGCGACCAGCGGCAGCTGGGTGTCGGGGGCAGGCTGCCGGAGCGGCGCCGGAATTCGTGCTCGACGCGGCTCGGGACGCGGCCGGGCGTGTCGCACAGCCGGTTCGATCGATGGGCCTGACTGGGTCGGTAGGCGGGTATGGATCGAATGCGGCGGTACCCGTCTGATCTGACTGATGCCGAGTGGGAGATCGCGGAGCCGATGCTGCCATCGCCGCAGTGGATGGGCAAACCAGAGAAGCACTCCCGCCGGGCGGTCGCCGACGGCATCCTGTATGTAGTGCGGACCGGGTGCGCGTGGCGGTACCTGCCGGTGGACTTCCCGCCCTGGCAGACCGTGTACTCCCACTTCCAACGCCTCAACAGGAAGGGCGTGACCGAGCGGATCCTCGCCGAGTTGAGGGAGCGGGTCCGCCTGGCCCACGACCGGCAGGCCGAGCTTTGAGGAGTCGCCGATCGGCGGCTCTTCCGGAAGGAGCGCACTATGGCCGTCTCGTTCGTCAATCCCGAAGGACTACCGGCGACCGACCTGTACCATCACGTCGCGGTCGCGACCGGCGCGAAGCAGGTCTTCATCGCCGGCCAAGTGGCCGTCGACGCGGACGGGGGCACGGTCGGTGCCGGAGACCTCGCCGCGCAGGTCGAGCAGTGCTACCTCAACGTCGCCAAGGCCCTGGCCGGGGTCGGTGGGTCCTTCGGTGATGTGGTACGCCTCACCGCGTATATCGTCGACTGGACCCCGGACAAGATGACGCCGTTGATCGACGGCATCACCCGGGCCGCCGCGAAACTCGAAGTCACTCCGGTCCCGCCGTTCACCGGGCTGGGCGTCAGCGCCCTCGCCGGCCCCGATTACCTCGTCGAGGTCGAGGCCACCGCCGTTATGGATTGAGAGCGCGTTTCACATTGCTGTCAGTCGGGTGTGTTGAAGGTACGGCGTTGTTGGCGGGTGGCGGGTTCGCCTCGGGTGAGACGGCGGGCCATGCCGCCGAGGGCGGCCCATCGGATCATCGCCTCTGACGTGCTGGGGTAGCCGGATGGGCGTCGCCGCGTAGGTGGCGAGCAGGGCTCCCTTGGCGCCGTCTTGGTCATGCCAGGACGCGGCCAGGACCCAGACGGTGACCAGAAGTCCGAGGGTGTCGGTGACGATGAACCGTTTCCGGCCGTTGATCTTCTTGCCGGCGTCGTAGCCGCGGGACTCGCGGGACACGGTGTCGGCGCCCTTCACGCTCTGCGAGTCGATGATCCCCGCCGTCGGCTTGGGCTCACGGCCGTGAGCCACCCGGATCTGCTCACGTAGCTCGGTCAGAATCCGATCGGTCACGCCCCGACTGTTCAAGCGGGTGAAGTGCGCGTACACGGTCTGCCGCGGCGGAAAGTCGACCGGCAAGTACCGGTACGCACCACATACAAGATCGCGTCGATGACGGCCTGGCGGGAATGCTTCTCCGGTCTGCCCATCTACTGCGGAGACGGCAGCATCGGCTCGACGATCTCCCACTCGGCGTCGATCAGGTCTGACGGATGCCGCCGCACTCGATCCATACCTGCCTACCGACCGAGCTACATCCATCGACCGGATCCACTGTGCGACACACCCGACTCGCCCACAAGCCAAACGCGCTCTCAGGCGCGCCGGTGGCCGATCGCTGATCGGGCTTGTGCCGGGCGGCGATGGTGCAGATCACGGCACAGTGAGGACCAGCCAAGGAATCGGGACTTGCACCGACGCCAAGCTGCCGCCACTGCTTCGAGCCTGACAACACGGCAACGACCGGCAACGGGGGTTGCCGAGGTGGTTGGCATGGGCAGACCCAGCGCGGACCCGCGGCTAAGTGATGGGGCGCGTCAGGCAACCACCCTTCAGCTAACGAACGATCACGCTGCATAACAACGCGGCTGTGTTGCCGAACCGACCAGCTGGTCTGTAAGCTGTAGCGATAGTGCACCCGACCTCTGATCAGGAACTTCCATGAATGACGCCGCCCCCAAGGCCACCGCCAGGAGCTGGATCGGTCTTGCCGTGCTGGTCCTGCCCCTGCTGCTGATAACTATCGATGGGACTGTCCTGATCCTGGGCCTGCCCGCGATCTCTGCTGAGTTGAGCCCCACAGGTGTCGAGCAGTTGTGGATGCTCGACGTCTATTCACTCGTGCTCGCCGGTCTGCTCGTGGCCATGAGCACCGTGGGTGATCGCTTCGGTCGGCGACGCAACCTGCTCATCGGCGCGGTCGTCTTTGCGGCCGCATCCGCTACCGGCGCCCTGGCCACATCGCCGTGGATGCTGATCGGCGCCCGCGCTCTCCTGGGTGTGGGCGGTGCGATCATGATGCCCTCGACACTGTCACTGGTGCGCAACATGTTCCTCGACCGGCAGCAGCGCCGCTATGCGATGGCCGCGTGGGCAGCGATGGCTTCGGTCGGCGCGGCGGTCGGACCGATTGTCGGCGGCTGGGTCATTGAGACATTCAGTTGGCAGGCCGCGTTCTTGATGAACATCCCCGTCATGCTGCTTCTGCTCATCCTTGGCCCGCTCCTACTGCCAGAGAGCCGCAACCCCGAGCTCCACAAGATCGACATCTTCAGTGTCGTGCTCTCTTTCGTGGGCATGATCGGCGTGGTCTACGCCATCAAGACCCTCACCGGCGGCAAGGACACCGCTCTCGGGATCGCTGCTCTCGTCGTCGGCGTGACCGCAATCGCCCTGTTCGTACGCAGGCAACTCACGCTCTCCGCTCCGCTCCTGGATGTCAGGCTGTTCAAGGTGCGATACTTCCGCGGCGCTGTCATCGCGGATCTGCTGTCGATCTTCGCGATGGTCGGCGCGCTGGTAGCACTGATCCAGTACCTCCAGCTTGTGCTCAGCCTCAACCCGCTCCAGGCGTCCATCTGGCTCATACCGCAGGCGATCTTCGCCGCTACCGCCGCATTCGTCGCGGCAGTGGTGGTCAAGCGCCTCCTCCCCGCCTACGTCATCACCGCCGGACTCCTGATCGCCGCTATCGGCTTCGGGTTGACCAACTTCCTGTCGCCATCATCGAGTCCAGCCCTGATCGCCGCATCTCTCGCGTTGGTCTCGCTGGGCGCGGGCATGGGACTTGCTCTGAGCAACGACATCATCATGAGTTCCGTCAAGCCCGAACGCGCAGGGCAGGCCGCCGCGACCTCGGAGACCGCGTACGAGATCGGCACGACATTGGGCACAGCCGTGCTGGGCGGGATACTCGTCGCCTGGTACACCCGGGTGGTCACCGACGGAACCGATGCGCTCGATCTGCCAGCGTCCGTTGCTGAACGGGCGTCCTCGACGATGGCAGAGGCCCTGCTGGTAGCGGCCGAGGTCGGCGGCGGTGACGGGGCGTCCATCCTCGAGATCGCCGAGTCCGCCTTCACCGACGCGATCATCGTCACCGGCATCGCCGGCGCCGGGATCATGGTCCTCACGGCGATCTGGGCCCTTGTCACGCTCCGAGGTGCGGCGGCAAACAAGGATCTCGCCGCAGAACATGAGAACGAACTCGCACCTTGATCCGGTTCCGGGAAACGGTCCTGCGCCGACTGGACCTGTCGGAGAACTACCCCGGCAAGATGCTTCGGGCATACGTTCGCGCGCTCTCGTCTGTTGCTGAACTCGCCACTGAAGGCACCTTCGCTCTGCGCGCCGGCCCAGAAGGTCGGCCAATTTCGCTCCGCCCGAGTGCGAGGTGAGTCAGTCGGTGTCGGGCTGAAATATCACGCGGTGCCGACGACATCCTCCGGGAACCCATCAGGCTTCTGATCCTGGATGTCCGTCAGAGCGGGTCAGGCCGTCGGGCCTTGCCGATCAAGCCGAGGTGGGTGTGCTCGAATCCTTCGGCTGTCTTGAGGCCGTAACCGAGGCCGCGATCGACGGCGATGTGGAACACCCAGGCAAGGGCCAGAACTCCGAGCCAACCGATCCGGTCGCCGAACCCGGCCGCGGCCACGGCTACCGCGCCCAGCGCAGCCGGCAGCGTGTAGGAGTGCGCCAGGTTGTAGCAGAAGGCCCCGAGGCGTGGCCCGCGCAGGTAGCCGAGCATGGACAGGTCGAAGACGAGGAAGAGGGCAAGCAGCGACCACCACGGGTACCCGGCGGTGACGGTCACGACGACGGCGAGAGCCGCGACGACGAGGCCCTCGACGCGCTGCACTGCGACCGGACTCAGGTACGGCATCTCACACCTCGATGTCGGACAGGGGTACGGGTGGGTTGTCTTCCCGTCGCTGGCCTGACCTCGGGAAGAGGATAGACCAGCGGTGGGGACCCTCGTGCTCCGTTACCGGACAACAGCTTCGTCGAAGGCGACCAGCCGCCTCGCGACCCAGGCGGGGTAGTCGTCGGCGAGGGGCAGGCCGCGCAGTGACAGGTACGGCGTGGGTTGCTGCGTCGGCATCAGGTTCTCCATGTATGTGGTCAGCTCCTGCGGTCCGAGGTGGAGCAGAGGAGCCCACTCCGAGTAGGGCGTCCTGGCGTGCCTTGCGGCGTGCCTGGAGGTGTTCGGCGACGGGGGGCAGTTGCCCGTACATCTGGGTGAAGGCCGACCACATGTCGGAGGCACCCGACCGGCGCTGCGCGTTTCCAGGTGAGGTGGACCCGCCGTTCATGGAGTTGTGGTGCCTGACTTGGCGTCTTGCGGGCGTTTTGTTGCCCACCACAACCCCATGATCGGCGAGGTGCGTGCCTCGTGTGGAGGTCGCGCAGGCCGCCCGGCTCCTGGACGCCATCCGGGGAGGCGCCCCGGGCACGGCCGCCACTTCTGCGCGTCCCCACCCCGGCCGCGCAGAAGTGGCGGCCGTGCCCGGGGCCTCCCGTCGACCTGCTTTGTCAGCTCGCCGAGGCGGCGGTGTAGAACTCGCTCGGGTCCCCGGCGAGGGATGCCTTGACGTAGGCGCTCCATTCGTCGGCAATGACCTCGAGCTTGTCGGCCTCGATGCCATCGAGTGCGGCACGGACCACGTCGGCGGGGGCCATCTTGTCGCCGTCATAGCCGGCCGCCATGTCGGTGTCGGCAGCGCCCAGGTGCAGCCCGGTCACGAGGGTGCCCTGCCCGGCGAGTTCGATGCGAATGCCGTTGGTCAGGCTCCACGCGGCTGCCTTCGCCGCGCTGTAGGCGTTGGCCCCGTCGTAGGAGAACCATGACAGAGCGGACAGGGCGTTGAGAATCCCCCCGCCGCCGTTACTGGCGAGCACTGGCGCGAACGCCCGAACCATGCCGAGGGTGCCGTAGAAGTGCGTGTCCATTTCCAACCGGATCTTGCTCAGGTCGCCGCTGATCAGGTTTGCCCCGGTGGCGAGCCCGGCGTTGTTGATCAGCAGGGTGACATCGGGGGCGGCGTCCGCCGCGTCCGCGACCGACTGTGGGTCGGTGACGTCCAGGCGCAGCTTCTCAACGCCGGCGATGTCGATCAGTTCCGGGTTGCGGGCCGTGGCATACACCTTGCTCGCGCCCCGCTCCAGCAGGTGTTGGGTGAAGTGCTTGCCGAGTCCACGGTTGGCGCCGGTGACGAGCGCGACCGAACCAGAAATACGCATGGGTGCCTCCACAGGCTCAAAGATGTTCCGTTGCGTGGGCTACGCTAGAACCTGACGCTGACGTTAGAGGCAAGTGTTGTGCCTGGCGTCACCAGTTGAGGGGGAGAAGTCGTGCGGATCGGTGAACTCGCCACCAGGACCGGGGTGTCGGTGCGAGCGCTGCGCTACTACGAGGAACAAGGACTGCTGACCAGCACACGCAGCAACGGCGGTCAGCGTCACTATGGCGACATGGCGGCCGACCGGGTGCACCTGATCCAGATGCTGTACGGCGCAGGCCTGTCCAGCAAGACGATCCTGGACCTCCTGCCGTGCGTCGACGCGAAGGTCACCACACCGCAGTCCCGAGCCATGCTGGACAGCGAGCGCGACCGCATCGACAAGCAGATCACCCGACTCGTCGAGGTCCGGGACCGGCTCGACGCGGTCATCGCGCTCAGCCTGAGTCCGGCCAGTGGCTGCACCACGGTGGACACCGTCACCGCGGCGGCGTAACGCACACCAGCCGTCCCGCGGTCAGCTCAGGACGTGCCGCCGCCGACGATACTGGCCTGCACCTTCATGCTGGAACTCGGTGGGGATCTGCGGTCGATCAGCCACCAAGCGGTGCAGCGACTGGTCGACCAGAATCAGTGGGAGGTACGCAGCGCCGGCACCGGTCTGGCCACCGCGCACCATGACGACGCCTCGCCGCTGCACTCGGCGAATGCGCCACTGGTGCAGCGGGCCCGCCGTCCTGCTGGACCGGGCTAAGGCGGCCGGCAATGTGGCCGGAGAGTCACCGCGAACGAGGTGTTCGAACTGGGACTTGCCCTGTCCTGGGCGATCGACGGCTTCGGCGACGACGAGGCCGAGGCGCGGGCGTGGCTTGGTGCACACGCAGGTCAGTGATCACGTAGACGGTCTGAACTACGGCACACTCGCCCGAGAGCAACTGGTGTCAACTGGATAGTACTAAGCCACCACACCGTCCTGTGGCATCTTCACTAGGCTTCTGCCTCGTCGAAAACTCGCACAACACGCGCGCTGATCCTGCCGAGTGCGGCGGCATCCGCTGCGCCCAGGCTATCGAAAAGGACGTCTCGAATCTCTGCACGTTGCGCGCGTAGCACGCGTACCACGAGCAGCCGACCTTGCGAGGTCAAGGTGGCTTCGTAGGCGCGTCGTCCCGTTGGTACACGACCGCGGGTGACCAGATCCTGGCGTTCCAGAACGTTTAGCGTATGGCTGACGCGGCTGGGCGAGAAGCGCAGCATGCCGGCGAGCGCTTTCAGGCCCAGCGTCTGATTCTCCGCGGCGCTAAGCAGGACCAGCAACTTGAAATGCCCGTGCGAGATGTTCCCGTCGCGCTGGGATTGTCGTTCCAGCGCGACCTCGAGGAGGTGGGCCGCCAGCACGAAGTCCTGCCATGCTGCGGCCCGGTCGAGGTCGTCGTCACGTCGCATCGTCACGGTGTCCATTTTTGCGTCGACGCATCGGCATGTCGACCTTCCGGGCCTACACCATGGCGTTGCCGTTGGCGGAGGCTTCGGCGGTGACGATGTCCTGAACGACGTCCCAGTGTTCCACGATACGTCCGTTCTCCAGCCGGAAGATGTCGACGATGGCCACAGGGTTCGGGGCCCAGCCACGGACGATGCTGTGGGTAAAGACCAGATCGCCCTGAGCGGCAACCCGTTGCGGCTCCCAGGAGAAGCCCTCCAGCCCCGGGACGACGTTGCGCAAGGTGTCAAGCCCGTTGGGCATCTGCGGGCTGTGCTGGACATAGGGTTCGGCCCAGTATCGGTCGATCGCGGTGAGATCCTTCTCCGCGAACAACTCTCGCATCGCGGTGAGCACGATTTCGGTGTTTCGCTTTGCCTGATCGTCCTGGGCGGCGGGGTATCGGGTCATGTTCAGGCCTCCTTGATCGTTCCGACAAAGTTGTAGAGCTTGCCGTCGACGGTCACGTTGGAATAGACCGTCCCGTTCTCGAAGTCCTCCAGGTGCGTGACGGTGGCCCCGCTCGCCTCGGTCCAGGAGTTCAGATAGACGCCTTCACGAATCTCTTGCAAGTTCAGAGCCACCGTTTCAGCGTGACCGTCGGGGGCGAGCCCCGCGCCCTGCACGACGACGAAGCTGCCCTGGGTCGGCGAATCAAAGGTGAACCGCACCTTCAGGTCGCCCAGATCGAAGCGGTAGCTACGGCCCGTTAATTGCCTGGTCATGACATGCCCTTCTGTTGCTCGCGGCACGACTCGCCGTTGAGTTGAACTCTCAACTCAGGGGCGCGTTTCAGCAAGGGATTGGGATGCAAGTCACCCAGGCGCTGCGAGCGGCTCGTCCCGAACGTCCGGGAGAGCCCGCTCTCCTAGCAGGACACCCACGTACC
The DNA here is from genome assembly GCF_040643355.1 of Micromonospora sp. NPDC047187. Lineage (NCBI taxonomy): Bacteria > Bacillati > Actinomycetota > Actinomycetes > Micromonosporales > Micromonosporaceae > Micromonospora > Micromonospora sp. NPDC047187. The sequence continues at coordinate 18,943 of NZ_JBEYUF010000039.1, read as the reverse complement.
TGGAAAGAGGGGTCCTTCACTGAATGAGTGCCGCTGTAGATGACGGTTAAGCCGTTCGACCTCGTGACTGGTTGGTGGACAGGCCTCCTTGAAACGCGTTCGCAGCCGGTCCGGTAGTGGCGCCGTGTCATCACCGCATGTGACGCAGTGTCACTGGTCGCGGCCGGTTGCTGACGCACACTGGGTGGTGACCGCGGGATCGCCGCGTCACCGAGACGACGCGGGACGGCTGCGCCCGCACAACTTGGCGACGTCCAGCGACGCGTTGTCCACCAAGTCCTGATAACGGGTCGGCCCCGGAGGCCGGTGACGTTAAGTGACGCACCAACTAGACCGAACCACCGTGGCTTGAGATCCACGCTGAAGACACCTGGAGCAGACATGGCGGTAAGAGTGAGTGATGTCCCCGAGGCCAAGCGATACGAGGCCCGCGTCGACGGAGAGTCCAAGGTCGCGGGCGTCGCGCAGTACATCCGCACCACGGAACTCGTCGCGTTCGTACACACCGAGGTCTCGCCGGAGTACGAGGGAAGGGGAGTCGGGGCAGCACTGGCCCGCACCGCCCTCGACGAGGCGCGCGCCGCGAACCTGCTGGTCCTGGCCACCTGCCCATTTATCGCGGGGTGGATCGCCAGGCACCCCGAGTATCAGGACCTGGTGTACCAGGCCCACAGCAGGGTCAGTGACTGAACGGCCGAGCATGGCGACGACGCGACGACGGAGGCCGCTATGAGCAGCGGAGCCAACAAGAAGGCGTACAAGGGCCAGAAGATCACTGTCACGTTCGAGGCGAGGCGTTGCTTGCACGCCGCCGAGTGCGTCCGCGGCTTGCCGGAGGTCTTCGACACGGACCAGCGCCCGTGGATTCGGCCCGACGGTGCCGAGGCCGAACGCCTGGCCGAAGTGGTGCGGCGCTGCCCCTCGGGGGCACTGCAGTACGAACTCGTGGACGGCGGGGCCGAGACCCCGACCGGCCCACGCAGATCACGCCCAACTCCGTCGGACAGTTGATCGTGCACGGAGAGCTGAGCGTGCACCCGCCGGAAAGCCCGCGCGCCGAAACCAGGGCCGTCCTGTGTACTTGCGGGCAGAGCCGTCTTCAGCCGTACTGCGACCACGCGGGTCAGCCCTGCGGTCAGACACAGGGCTGACCCGCCACCCCGATCGCAGTTGAGGAGAAGAACTACGCCGCGGCGCAGTGGGTCGTTACCTATGACGCCACCCACGGGCTCGACCCGGCCGCCTCGCGATGGCCGGCGACTCCGTCGGCGGGAACGCGGCTATCGCTCTCACCCTGGCTGCCAAGCAGCACTGCGCCGTGCCGCTCGCCGGGCAGGTCTGTTCTCCCCGGTCACCGACGCACGTTTCGACACACGCTCTACCGGCAGTTCGCGGAGGGCTTCTTCCTGTGCCGTGACGTCATGCAGTGGTACTGCGACCAGTACACCACCGACGCCGCGCAGCATGGCGAGATCACCGCCTCGCCGCTGCGCGCCATCGCCGAGCAACTGGCCGGGTTGCACGCTCCGCAGAATCCGAGCGGCCGAGGCGATCCGCCAGGCCGCCAACTTCCTGTCCGCCCTTCTGCCGACCCGATGAAAGGTACTGGAATGAAACCCACCATCGTCCCTGTCCACGGCGCGTTCGCCGAGCCCGCCAGCTGGAACAGAGTGGTCCAGCGGCTGCACGCCGACGGCCCGCTCGCCGCACACCGCTTCATGGCCGAGCGCGCCGATGCTCGCGCCAACGTGGAACTTCCCGGGGCGTCGCATGCGATCCCCGCCTCAGACCCCACCGCGGTGGCCGAGATCATTCGCAAGGCGGCCACGTCGACCGGCTGGGAGGGTTAGGGCGATGCAGAACGCGATCACCGGGTCATGGCCCCGGCTGCGCGTGGCGGACTGGGCCGATACCCGCGACACGCTGCACATGTGGACCCAGATCATTGGCAAGATCCGGATGGCCTACACGCCGACGGTCAACCACTGGTGGCACGTCACGCTCTATCCGACCGCGCGCGGCCTGACCACGTCGCCGGTGCCGTACCGCGAGGGGACCTTCGACATCGAGTTCGACTTCCTCGATCACCGGCTTCGCCTGCGCACCAGCGACGGCGGCTTGAACGACATCGCGCTCGAACCGAAGCCAGTTGCGACGTTCTACCTCGAAACCTTCGAGGCGCTGGCAGCGCTCGGACTCAAGCCGCAGATCCATGCGATTCCCAACGAGGTCGAAATCGCGATCCCCTTCGCCGACGACCACAAGAACAAGTCGTACGACGGGGAGGCCGCGCGACTTTTCTGGCAGCAACTCTCGCAGGCCGAACGCGTTCTCGGCCGCTTCCGCTCAGAGTTCGTCGGCAAGGCAAGCCCGGTGCACTTCTTCTGGGGAGCGATGGATCTGGCCTATACGCGCTTCTCCGGCCGCGTCGCCCCGGCCCACCCGGGCGGCGTGCCCAACTGTCCGCCGGCGGTGATGCATGAGGGCTACTCGCACGAGCTGGCGAGCTTCGGGTTCTGGCCGGGCGGCGGCGAGGAGGGTGCCTTCTATGCGTACGCCTACCCGGAGCCGCCGGGCTATCCAGAGCGCACGGCCGCCTTCTACGACAAAGACCTGCGGGAGTGCGTGCTGCCCTATGAGACGGTCGCCAGCGCGCCCGATCCCGACGCCGTGCTGACCGAGTTCCTCCGCTCGACCTACGCGGCCGCCGCCGACCTGGCCAGATGGGAACGCTCCGCCCTGGAGGCGAAGCGCTAGCGCGGTGAGAGACGCGGATCGTGCTGGCCTGCGGAGACAGGCCCGAACACCCCTGGTTGCTGCCCAACCGGCGATCGACCGGGACTCGGTGTGGACCTGTCGGTCACGGTTCGGCGGCACGGCCCGGACGGGTTGCTGGACGACCCTGTCCGGGCCGGCCGCGGGCGGGGTGACTGCGGAGCAGGTGAAGCGCAGGTCGTGGTCGCGACCTTGAGAAAGCCTCGGCGGACGCGACGCAGTGGTCGACCCGGTCTTTGGTCGCATGCCCCAGCATGAGCCGCCTGAGCGACGTGACAGAGCTGCGAAGGTAGTGCCACCCGTGGGCAGGGTTCAGTCATTGTCGTTCGGGTCGGGCAGATGAACGCCTTCTGGACCAGATGGCGCTGTCACAACCGACCACCGGTTTCATCGACGCCCTCTGTTGCGGCTTCACTGAGCCTGCACCACCCGTGCCGCTGACTGGCTCCCGGATGCGGCTTGTCAACGCAGCACGCCGCCCGTGACCGTCCACCGTCATCAAGGGCGACAGTTCGAGGCTTCCTCTCCACGGGAGCGGTCCCGTCCCTCTACTTCCTGAAGAAACTCCTTATGAACAGCGATTCCTCTATTCCCCTGTTCCGTCCGTCGTCGTCCCGAACTCCGTCCAACAAGTCTCAGCGATTGTCGCAACTGCGTCGGCTGACCCCGCTCGACCGTGAGCTCCTCCCGTGGCTCGCTGAGCACTACGTGCTGTCCACCGCCCAGATCACCCGGGCGCTGTTCCCCTCGGAGCACTCGGCCCGGCTGCGCCTGGACACTCTGCACCGCATCGACGCCGTGCACCGGTTCGTTGACGTCACCACCGGCGATAACCAGCACCTCTACACCCTCGGCCCGCTCGGGATGCTCGTACATCCCACCACCTACACCGATCCCGAGCGGCCGGACACTCGTCCGCCACGCAGCAGCATCGAACGCACCGAACGCATCATCAGCAGCCCTCGACTGCGGCACCTGCTCGGCGTCAACCAACTCTTCGTCGACCTGGTCGCCTACACCCGCACCGACTCGCGTGCCCACCTGCGGCGCTGGTGGTCCGAGCAGCACACCACCGCCGCCTACCATCTCGCCAAGATCCGCCCCGACGGTCACGGCATTTGGACCGCCTGCGGCCAGACCGTGGGATTCTTCCTCGAACACGACAACGGCACCGAACCGCTTGCCACGGTGCTGCGCAAGCTGCGCGCCTACGAGCGCCTCGCCGAGTTCGGCCCCCGATACCCCGTCCTGCTGCGCGTGCCGCACCGCCGCCGTGAGGCTAGCCTGCTCGACGCCCTCGCCGGGGTGCCCATCGCCATGCCCGTGGCCACCGGCCTGCACGACGAGCACCCCGCCGGCCCCGCCTGGACCCTCACCACCGACCCCGGCCTGCGCCATTGGCTGCACGATCTGCCGTCGGACCACGGCCCTCACAACACTGCCACCAACCCCGACCGGTACATCGATCCCGACGACCACTGAACCCCATCTCGCGTGGCGGCTCACCCCCGGCTCACACCGCAGGTCACTGTCCGCGGCACGCCCTTTGCCAGGGGCATCCCGGCGGGAGCCGGCCATTCCTATTGCGTCGGACCGGTGGATGACGCGACAGCCGTCGATCGCTCGCCCTGCTTGGCGACTTTGCCGGGCCTGCACCACCGGCGGAGACAGGCCAAGTGACGTTGCAGTAGCGCCCACGGAGCACCGGCGGGCTCTTTACGACAACCTCGGACGCTGTCTCGTGCGACGTCGTCCGCTCGATCGCTGACCGGCACACGCAGCTCTTGCGGGCACCGCAGGCCGGTGGAACACACGCCGCAGCGCCCTGAGGTTCGACGACAGCTACAGCATCTCAGCCGGTCCGGAGCCGCTCGGACAGTTCGCAGACCGCCGCCTCGTATCGGTCGTCCGTCACGCACGGCTGATGACCGCACATCGCGGGCCAAACCGTGTCACGGCCCCGGGCATCGAGATCCTGCGGATCCCGAAGCCGGCGGTCCACCTCGGACCGCTGTCGCAGGGCGTCGTCACCCCCGCGTCCGGACGTGAAGATCCAGCCGCCGATGGGATCGGTGTCACGCCACAAGTTCACCCAGCGCCAGCCCAACCGGCGGCCGGCCTCACTCAGCACATCCCTGCCCACGTACGCCGGGAACAGGGTGCTGTAGAAGCGTCTGAGCGGGGAACCGTGCGTCAGCAGGGCGACTCTGGAGAGCACGGACGGCTCTAGTTGCAGGACGCTCGCCAGAGCGAGTACCGACCCGTGGCTGTGCGCCGCTACCAACACGTACCTCCCTTGCCGGACCAGCATGCTGATACGGCAGGCGAGTTCGGGCACGGCGCGCTCGGCGTAACACGGTGGGGCGAAGGGGTGAGCGGCACGCGGCCAGAACATCCCGAGGTCCCAGAGCATCCCGATGTAGCGACGAAAAGTGGCCATACGGTAGGCGAACAACCCTCCGAAGAACAGACCGACGAACAGCAACGCCATCAGGTAGCTGCCCAACTGGGTGCCCGCACTGACGAAATCGGACGGCAGGTTGACCAGGCTCTCCACAGCGAGACTCGGCTGCAGCTCGTCGAGGGCCAGAGCTGTGAAAGCCAGGCTCAGCGCGACGAGGCAGCAGTAGGTCAGCCCGAGCGGGCACAGTCGTTCCGTGAATTGCGCCCGGGCGATCGCGTCGCGCACCTGTGTCCGCCGTCGGGCCGTCCTCGCATCCGCCTCAGGAAAGTCACGCGCGACGATGCCGTCCGCTGTCCGCCGTCGGTGCCTCCGCGTGAACAGCACCATCACCGCACCCGCGACCGCTGCGCCAATGACCGACACGAAGAAGCCGAACATCGTCCACTTGTAGGGCAGAACAGGGCTGGTGGGCAGCACGTCGGGGGTGGGCAGGTCGCGGTCGAGGTAGTCCGATACGCGGTAGTTGAATTCGGTGGCGAAGCTGACCGCCAGTCCCACCGCCAGACACGCGAACAGCGGCGCACCCGACCAGCGCAGTCTCCCAAGGCTGCCCTCCCGGCCCACCAGTGCCGCGATCCCGAGCAGCGCCAGCAGGACGCCCTGCGTCCCGAAGAGCAGGACGACCGCGACGTCGTGGCCGGGCAGTCCGTCTCCGGCGGGCCACTCACTGCGATCGAACGCGACCCGTCCGATGACGGCGATCGTCACCACCACGGCAGTCGACCGCAGGGCACGGACCACCCCATCGACCACCGGGGTGCCGGCTACGGAGTCGATCACCGAAGGTACGCACAGCAGCACGACACTGGCGACAAGGACGAGCACGGCGCAGACCGTGAGCAGGACGTTGAGAAGGCTCGGTCCACGCGCAGCCCACAACGCCGCAACCAGACTGAGATCGAGCACAGCGAGACCGGTCGCCACATGGATGGAGCGAAGTCGCACCACTCCCGGCGTGGCGTTGGGCGTCCCGATCGCGCCCAGTGGTGTGTCGGCCGGCCCACCCGTAGGAGGGATGAAGTTGTCGTACCAGTGGCCGCACCGGGAGCCCACCAGCCACAACACCCAGATCGCGGCGACGGGCACCAGCGCTAGCAGCGCAATGCGCAATCCGGCCGGTTGACCGCCGAGCCAGGACAGCCAGGTCCGGCCACCGAGACAACTACCCAGGGACATGCACTTGCAGGCGAGCAGGTCCAACGCCACACCGACGAAAGACAAGACGTACAGGGCCGTGAGGCTCAGGCCGACCAGCCTGCAACCTACCCAGACCACACCGCCGCTGACCTTCGCCCGCGGCCGCATCCATGCCGCCGCGTTGCATGCCATGAACGGCAACAGCAACACCAGCGACAGCGTCCTCGCGGCGGCTCCGCTCCGCAGATCGCTCCACCGGTATGTCTCCAACACCACGCCGCAGGCGCCTCGGGAGTCACCATAACCTCTGCGGGGCCGGTAGAAGCCGCCCTTGCTGTCGCCGGCGACCCGCTGCACGTGCGGCCGATCCAGGATGTCATCCGCGCCGGCACCCAACACGCCGTGCACCCGCAACTCAACGACGTCACCCGGCGGGTGGCACCCACCCCGTGCACGGCACGGCGATGATTCCGGCATTCTTACCTCGCAGGCTGGGACAGACCTCGGAGCGAAGCGCTGGCCAGCCGCGCATACCCGAACGAGCCCATTACAGACGGGACTGCGTAGATTTCCGCATTTGATCCACCGCCCTTCGTCTATGCCGACAACCCGGGGTCGTTCTGACTTACTCGTCTAGGGGATCGGCCCGTCGTAGTCCATCCAGAAGTCGACGGCGTCGGAGCGTGGGCGGGGTGCCATCCCGCTGCCGTCGGCGAACTCCATGACGTGGTTGGGTGCTTGTTCGACCGTCGGCCAGGCCGGCAGGCCTGGTGCGTTGGGGTCGCCGGTGCGGACAAAGTTGACCCAGTACGCGCTCATCTGGTCGCGGAGCCGGTAGTCCGCCTCCGTGTAGTCGGCGGCGCTGTCGGCACCGAGGTTGTCGTACGCGTACGCGACCTCTGCGCCGTGGTAGGCGCCGTACTTCTCAAGACCCTTCTCGGGAGGGATGTGTGAGAAGAAGTAGAGGTAGGCGTCCGACTCACCCGTCTGCGTCTGCAGCTGAGCCCAGCGCCGCATGGCTCGGGTCATGATCTTGTCGGTTTCGGCCCGCAGGAGCGACTCGAGAACCTGTTCCGTTGTCTCCCCTGGATACAGATCGAGGAACCGATCCGCATCCCCACCGTATGTCTCGCGTGCGGACGACCGGTACTCGTCGACGTCCGTGTCCGGTGGGCTGGCCAGCGCGAGCGAGGCCTCGTCCGCGTTGCTGCCGACCAGGGTCGGCACGTCCAGTTGCTCCCCGGACGCGTAGGTCTCCGCCGGCGATCGCTCGAGCACGTGGCCGTCGACGGAGGGCTGCCAGTGCGCATCGAGCGCGCCCGCCGCGTCCACGACCCGCTCGACGGGCATTTCGCGCATCTCCTCGATGGTCGCCCCTCCCAGTTGCTCGCTCAGGCGGCGGCCGGCATCCTCTGCCGCCTCGCGCGTGTCAGTCTGGTCGCCGCGCTCGGTGTTGCCCGTGGTGCCCATGCACGCTCCGCTGCCGGCGACGATGCCGTCCACGAGGTCTTCGGCGAGCGGTGTCGCACCTAGGATGCAGACGCTCTCACCCCCGGCGGATTCGCCCGCGATCGTGACCTGGTCGGGGTTGCCGCCGAATGCCGCGATGTTGTCGCGCACCCACGCTAGGGCGGCGATCTGGTCGAGGATCCCGTAGTTGCCCGACGCGTCGTGCGCGGACTCGGCGGACAGTTCGGGATGGGAGAGGAAGCCGAGTACCCCCAGCCGGTAGTTGATGGTGACGGTGATCACCTGGCCCCGGGAGGCGAGCGCCTCGCCATCGTAGAGGGGGAGCGTGCCGGAACCGGTCGCGAAGCCGCCGCCCGGGATGTAGACGAGGACGGGAAGGTCCTCCGAGGCGGGTGTCGTGCTCCGCCAGATGTTGAGGGAGAGACTGTCCTCGCTCACGGGATACGGATTGAGGAACGTGCCTTCCAGGGGCACCTCCACGATCTGCGAGAGCGCCCGCGTGAAGAACGTGGAGGTGCCCTGAACCGGAACGGCGGAGAACCGGTCTGCGGTGAACACGCCCTCGCGCGGCTTCAGCGGCTCAGGCGCACGCCAACGCAGATCCCCCACCGGAGCCTGCGCGTACGGGATACCCGCGAAGACCTCGACGGTGCGCTCGTCGTTGTAGACCCCGGTGATCGGCCCCTGCTGCGTCTGCACCGGCCCGGACGGCGAGCGGTCCTCGCCGCCCGCGATGCGGGTCTGCGGCGGTGGATAGGCGAACACCGCCGCCCCGAAAACGAGCGTCCCGGCGAGCAGCCACGCACCTATCCGGAGCAACGCGTGCCCTCGGGCCCACGAGCGCACGGTCGCACCAAGCACCACGAGCAGCCCCACGACAAGTACCCAACCCCACCACGGACTCCGGTTGAGCCACGCGAGCACGAACGCGATAGCCGTCAGCGGGAACAGGGGGGCCCAGGGGCGGAGGGACCTCGCAAACCGTCGGCGCCCACCAAACCTGGCACCCTCCTGGACGACACCGATTGGGCGCTCTTGTCGCTCGCTTCCCACTCTTCACTCCTGTTGCTGAATTCAGAACCGACACACGTTCGCGCGAAGCGCTTCACTGGCGGGCGCACAGTGACCCGTCGCCTATCAGCGGACACCCTGGCCCCGAAACAGGGTCAAGCGCGGCGTCGCGGCATTCGACAGCGGGGGATTCACCAACGGCGCAGCGCTCGTCTGGCGGTGCGTGGTGGTCATCGGCGGGGCTCCCAGTGGAACAGTCGGGTGGTGAGGGCGGCGGCGATGGCGACCGAGGTCAGGGTCGTGCACGGTGCCGGAGGCCGGCCTGCGGCCGGACCGTACCTGGAAGGTGAGGTCCTTGACGGCGTGGAAGTCGCCGTAGGTGAGGTTCAGCCGGTCGACGTCGATGACAGGTGTAATGGACATGTACCCATGACAGCGCGGGCGCGGCCGACCCGTCAGTGGCGCCATGTCACGATCGCCTGTGACGTGGTGTCACTGGCCCCCGGATACCCGACTTCGACCCCGGCGAACGCATGCTCTCGGCCTGCCACCAGGGGAAGCTCTCCCGCGACGACGCGGTGCGGTATGGCCTGGGCGCGGTGCGCTCGCCCCGGTCTGTTGCGCCGCCCGGGTCGGAGATCAATTCAGGTCGACCCGCCGGGGCCGCTATGCGGTCGACGGGGTGATGAGCTCATCGGCGACCCAACGTGCGACGCCAGCGGGGTAGGGCACCGGCAATACGAGCACGATGTGCCCGAAGCCGGCGCCGATCGTCCTGCCGATGGCGTCCCGGGTGAGCCCGGGCTGGTCGTAGGAGACGGGCAGGTTGATCGAGCGGGTGATCGACGCTGGGTCGCGGCCAACTTCGGCGCAGTAGCGTTCCAGCAGGGCGCTGCGGCTGACGGCGTCGTCGACGTCCCCGCTGGCGATGTTCCAGATGTCCGCGTGCTCGGCGACCACCCGCAATGTGGCGGCGGAGCGGCCACCGATAACGATCGGCGGGTGCGGGCGCTGCACGGGCTTGGGGCTGGCGAACGCTCCGGTGAGGTCGACGTACGTTCCGTGGAAGTCGAACGGCTCGTTGTCGGTCCAGAGTCGCCGGATGACCGTGAGTGCCTCGGCGAGGCTGCCCACGGCGTCGGCGGTGTCGGCGAAGGGCAGGCCGTGCGCGGCGTACTCCCGCCGGGCCAGGGGGTGACCAGGCCGTGACCCGACGCCGATGCCGAAGTCGAGGCGCCCGCCGGAGACGATGTCGACGACCGTGGCGATCTTGGCGAGCATCGCGGGGGGCCGGAAGCGGTTGCTGGTCACCATTACGCCCAGTCGCAGCCGCTCGGTCTGCGCGGCGAGGGCGGAGAGCAGAGTCCAGCCTTCGTACGCCGATCCGCCCGGATCGCCACCGATGGGCATGAGGTGGTCGAACAGCCACGCGTGCTCGATCTCGGTGATGGCGTCCGCTTCCTGCCATACCCGCAGGATGTCGTGGTAGTCGACGTGCATCGGGGCGGTCATGAGCCCGAAGCTGGGCGAGGGCTTGCTTGGCATGGGTCCGTTCGTCCTTTCGGCGCCGAGCCTGGAAGGTCTGGCTGTGCGGCGGGTCAGCGGCAGGCGGACGCGCGGGCGCACGCCCGTCTGCCGTCTGGTCACTGACGTGCCGAGTGATCAGCGGCGGCGCAGCGCCGGATCGAGCAGGGCGGGCGGGGTGTCGTTCTTTTCGTGGGCGGCGAGGTCGACGCCGGGAGCCACGATCGCGTCGATCGCGTCCAGCACGTCGGCCGAGAGCACCGTGTCCGCGGCGGCGAGCTGCGAGCGGAGGTGGTCCATCGTGCGGGGGCCGATGATCGCGCTGGTCACGCCCGGGTGCGCGGTGACGAAGCCGAGCGCGAGTTGGATGATGCTGAGGCCGGCCTCGTCGGCGACTGTGGCGAGCTGCTCGACGGCGTCGAGCTTGGCGCGGTTGGCGGGGATGCTGATGTCGTAGCGCTGCTGCATGAAGCCCGAGCGGTTCGTGCTGATGTCCTGGCCGGCGCGGATCGCGCCGGAGAGCCAGCCCGATGCCAGCGGGCTCCAGGCGAGCACGCCCATGCCGTACTCCTGGGTCGCGGGGAGCACGTGGGTTTCGATGCCGCGCTGCAGGATCGAGTAGTTCGGCTGCTCGGTGACGTATCGGCTCAGACGTCCCTCGCGGGCTGCCCACTGCGCCTGCACAATGCGGTAGGCGGGGAAGGTCGAGGAGCCGAAGTAGCGGATCTTGCCCGCTCGTTGCAGGTCCGTCAGCGCCGACAGCGTCTCGTCGTCGCTGGTCGTCGGATCCCACCGGTGCATCTGGTAGAGGTCGACGTGGTCGACGCCGAGGCGACGCAGGCTGTTCTCCAGCGCGGTGACCAGCCAGCGGCGCGAGCCGCCCCGCTGGTTGCGGTCGTCGCCCATCGGCAGGGTCGCCTTGGTGGCCAGAACGACGTCGTCGCGGCGGCCGGCGATGGCCTTGCCGACCATCTCCTCGGACTGGCCGCCGCTGTAGGCGTCGGCGGTGTCGATGAGGTTGATCCCCGCGTCGAGCGCTGCGTCGACGATGGTGGTGGCGTCCTCCTGGGTGGTGTTGCCGATCTTGCCGAAGTTCATGGCGCCGAGCACGAGCGTGCTGACCTGCACGCCAGTGCGACCCAAGGTGCGGTATTGCATGACTGCTTCTCCTTCAGACGTCCGGCGGTCCACGGGTTTGGTGGTAGCGCGCTCGGTTCATTATGCTGAGCAAGCGGAGCGCGGTTCCGGTAAACACCATACGGAACAGCGTTCCGGATGCCAAGTGGAGTGACGGAGGTAACGCGACGTGGCTGACATCGACAGCGACTCGGAGCAACCCGTCCCGCGCAAGCGGGCCGACGCCCGGCGCAACGAGAGGGCCCTGCTCGACGCTGCCGCCGCGGCGTTCGTCACGTCCGGCGTCGACGTGCCCGTGCGCGACATCGCCGTCAGGGCGGGCGTCGGCGTGGGCACGATCTACCGCCACTTCCCCAGCCGGGCCGACCTCATCGTCGCCGTCTACCGGCACCAGATCGAGGCGTGCGCCGAGGCGGGACCGGCCCTGCTGGCCGAGAGTGACACACCGCACGTCGCCCTGGCGAAATGGATCGACCTGTTCGTCGACTTCCTGGTCACCAAGCACGGTCTCGCCGCTGCGCTACAGTCCGACGACGCCGCCTTCCAGAGCCTGCACGCCTACTTCCTCGACCGGCTCGTCCCGGTCTGCGGCCAGCTCCTCGATGCCGCCGTCGCCGCCGACGAGATCCGCCCCGACATGAACGCCTACGGGCTGCTGCGCGGCGTCGGCAATCTCTGCATCGGCGCGGGCAACGATCCCCGTTACGACGCACGCCGCCTGGTCGACCTCGTCGTGGCCGGGCTTCGCGTCCGCTAGTGCGGTGTCCACGAACGTTCACCGGGTCCGAAGGTCGTTGTGGATCCTCGCCTGTGGGCGAGTCCGTCCTCAGAGCGCGGTGCCGCCCGAAGCGTCGATGACCTGACCGGTCACCCAGCGCCCCTCGTCGGAGGCGAGGAAGGCGATGATGCTGGCGACGTCGTCGGTCTCGCCGAGCCGGCCGAGGGCGACGCGTGCCATCTGCTGCGCCGCGAGTTCCGGATTGTCGACAAGGTACTGGCTGTTCCGGGTCATGACGATGCCGGGTGACACCGAGTTGACGGTGATCCCGCGGGGGCCCAAATCCAGCGCCATGTCGTAGCTGAACCAGTTCAGCGCCGCCTTGCTGACGCCGTAGGCCAGCAGATCCGGGCTTCCGACTCTGGCCGCGGTGCTGGAGACGTTGATGATCCGGCCGCCGTCGCGCAGTCGCGGCAGCGCGAGCTTCGTGATGAAGAACGGCGCCTTGACGTTCACGGCCATCACCTGGTCGAACTCGTCCTCGGGGAGGTCGGCCAGCCGGGCGAAGCTTCCCTTGGCGGCGTTGTGAACGAGGATGTCGATCTTCCCGTCGGGCACGAACTCCCGGCCCGCCTTGTCGAAGGTCTCCCAGAAGTGAGCCGCGTCGCTGGGTGTGCCCAGCTCGGTGTGCACGGCGAACGCACGTCCGCCGTGCTTGCGGATGCGCTCCACCGTGTCGCGGGCCGCCGCCTCGTCATGACCGTAGCCGACGGCGACAGTCGCCCCGTCACGGGCGAACCGCTCGACTGTCGCCCGGCCGATTCCGTGACTGCCGCCGGTGACGACGGCCACTTTGTTCTGCAGTGCTCCTGACATGACCGCTCCTTTGTTGAATGATCGCTCAAGAGGAACCGTAGCTCGTTCTTGAGTGATCTACCAACAAGTCTCCGACCCGCTTTTGAGCGATCGCTCTAGAATGGGGGCATGGATACACCAGAGGTACGGCGAGGCCGGCCGCCGACCTTCGACCGGGCGGCGGCACTGGCGGCCGCCACTCGACTGTTCTGGGAGAACGGGTACGAGGGGACCTCCATCAGCGACCTGACCCGAGAGATGGGCATCCGGCCCGGCAGCCTCTATGCGGCGTTCGGCGACAAGAGGTCCCTGTTCAACGAGGTCATCGAGGCGTACGGTCGCTCCCCGGCCGGCGAGTTCATCTGGGCCGCCATGGCCAGGGAGCCGACGGCCTTCGATGCTTTCCGCCGCATCCTGCTCGACGCGGCGGCGATGTACACCGACCCCGAGACGCCGGCCGGAAACCTGCTCTGCAGCGCGGCCGCGGCCGACACCGATGTCGCCACCTACATGCGCGACCTGCGCAACGCCAGCGTCGGCACCTTCGAGAAGCGCCTGGCAACGGCCCGGCAAGAGGGCGAACTACCGGCGACAGCCGACCCCCGCAAGCTTGCCGCGTACTTCACGGCCGTCATGCACGGCATGTCCCAGCGCGCCCGGGATGGCGCCACGGCGGCGGAGCTCACCGATACCGCGGAACTGGCCATGGCCACCTGGCCGGCGCGCTGACCGCCGCGGACCTCCCTGGCTGCCAGCGAACCAGGACTCGTACGGGCCGATGGCTGGCGCCGACCGGCGTCTCGGGTCGCCTGACGCCGTGCCTGCACGTGTGGTGTGAATCGATGTACAGCGTTGCGGGTGAGCGGGCTGAAGCCCGCCGCGCGTCCGTCATCTGAGACACCGATCCCACGGGCATCATCCTGAGCGGGCCCTTCAGACTGGAGACCTCTTCGGCGCGCCCGCAGAGGTAGGACCGGGCCCGCCTGGTTGAGCCCGGCGGACGTCGCGATGAAGGCGGTTGACGGCACGGGGGAGGCTCCAGCGACCGGGCAGCCCTGAGATGTTAGGGCCAGCCAACTTCTACCCACGGTTGTCACCCAGCTTCCGAGACTGCTCTGACGCGGAGGCCGTGAGACCTGAAATATGCCTAGCAGTCGTCGTCGTAGCCCCGGTCGGCGTAGATCCGGTCGGGTCGTTGCCGGGGTCGGCCGCGGATGCCTTTGATCGGTGGGATCTTGTCTATCAGGGGCAGTAGATGGGTGACGTCGTGACGGTTGCCGCCGGTCAGGGACGCGGCGAGGGTGATGCCGCCCGCGTCGGTGATGACGTGGTGTTTCGAGCCTGGCTTGCGGCGGTCGACCGGGCGTTAGGGGTTCTTGGTGTTGGTGTCGATGGTGTAAACCACGTCTGGCCCGACGTCATGGCGGGTGATGCCGGGTACGTCGGGGATGTCAAGCAGTGGTTCGTACGGGGTACCTTGGACCCGGTCGCGCAGCAGGACGACGCTGCGGATGCCGAGCTGGTGCAACCGATCCAAGGCCGGCTCGCTGGGGAAGGTCGCCATAACGTCGCGGATCGCCTGACGGTTGGGTGTGGTGTAGCTGGCCGCACCGTTGACCATGGTGGGAAAACCGTCGGTCGACCAAAGTAGGACGTTGAGGTCGATACCGTCGTTGGACGGCAATACCATGATGGGAGCGTGCGCGGAGGCTAGCGCCATCGCGGCCGGTTTGGCTGGGGTTTGGGGGTGGTCCAGGTCAGGCAGGCCCTCAGCTAGCACGAGGACCAGCAACGGAACGGTCAGTAGCCGTGCCGCTCCCACCGACCATTTCGGCTCGGCGCCCCTGCGAGCCACCTCGGCCAGCTGGGTAACCAGGCCGGCCGCGAGGATGGCCAGGCAGAGAGTGGGCCACAAGATCAAGCGGCCTGGTGTACGGGATCCATCGAACCCGGGCACATAAAGATAGAGCAGGCGGTAGATCGGCCCGTTCGTGCCCAGCGCGAACAACACTCCGACGACCGTCCCAAGCAGCAGCAGAAGCCGTTGCGCCGGTGACCAGCGGGATAGGAACAGGCCGGCGAAGGCCAGTAGATACAGTGCATACCCGCATAGCAGCACTTTCTCAGTCGGTACGCCACCAAGAGCGGTGCGGGCGTCGTTGTGCAGGGTGCCCCAGGGCAGTGAGGACTGCGGCGCCACGAGAAGTCCGCGCAGTGTCGGGGAGAAGTGCGCGACGTAGTCCCAGTCCCGGGTGACATGTGGGTTGAGCTCGCGCACGTGTTGGTACGCGTACGCGAAGTATCCGGTCACCGCGGTGAAGACCAGCCCGCCGATCAGATTAGCGACGATCAGCCGGAGGCTGAGGCGTGGGCGGTGGATCAGCCAGGCTAAAAGTGTGATCAGGCAGAGGGCGGCGAGGACGTATACGAATCCCAGCCCGACGCCGAAGCCTAGGCTGACCTGCCAGGCCGCGACGAGCCAGCCGGCGAACGCCCAGCCCGGCCGGACTCGTTCGGCAAGGTAGCCGCGGGTGAACGAGAGTCCGTGGCCGCGCGCCAGCATCGCCAGGGCCAGAGTGATACCACCGGTGGAGAGAATATTCAGATGGCCGTCGTGGCCGTAGCGCCAGGGCGCGTAGGCGAGGGCGGCCCCGGCTACCGCGGCGGCGACCTTGTTCGCGCCAAGTTGGCGCAGGAGCGCGTAGCCGCCGAGGAAGGCGAGCGCGAAAGCCAGCACGAACAGGATGTTGTAGCGCAGCACGGCGCCGACTACACCGTTGCCTATCAGCCCTGCCGGGGCATAGCCGAGCAGGCTGTCGTTCAGGGCTAGGCCGTACGTGTCGGGATAGAAGGCGTTGGTATCCCACAGGCCACGCAGACCGTGGGTGAGTGCGTGGCCACCCCATCCCACCAGCCATGCTTGGGCCGTCGGGTCACCCACGTCACCGACGATGGTGTGGGCCGGGTCGGCGATCGGCACAGTCTTGGCGCCGGCAGTCAGCACGCGAACCGCATATGGCGGAATCAGCCAGATCATCGCGACAGCGAGGAGCACTGAACCGAGGCTCGCGATACTCAGTTCCCGCCGATGGACCCCACGTGTCAGCCAGTCCCTCGTGCCTCGACCGGCGCGCGCGAGTCGGCCAGTTTGTCCAAGCTCGCTGAGAGTGACGGCTGATGTGGGGCCTCCCGCCGGTGGCTCTACCTGCGTCATCACATTGACCCTCACTGTTGAACCGCCGCAGTAAATCATGAGCAGGGCGGCGCATAGAGTCAAGGCATCGACCAATGTCGTTTCGGTTGCCGGGCCTTACGCTGTCTGTCACTGTTCAAGGCGCCGGGGACGGTGCCCCGCCCAGACCAAGTCGGCCGCTGATGACCTCGCACGCAATCCGTGCCGGTAGCGTACCGGCGGCGTCGAAGCGATGGCTCGCCCAGCAGTTCCCTCCGCCAACGCGATGACAGGTTGCTCCACTGTCCACCGATCAACTCCCGAAGACCAGGACCAGGGACAGCCGACGCTTCCCTGCTGCTAATCGAATACCTCGAACCGGTCCAGGAGTACGCCGGCCTCGTCGGACAAGACGGCGGCCTCCAGTTCGAGCAGGGGTATCGCGTCGTTCCCGGGGCCGTCTTGTTCGACGAATGGTCTGCCCACGTACGGGTTCTTGCTAATGCCGGTGGGGTCGGGGGTGTAACGCCAGTGTGCGTCGCGGTGGCGCCGGGCGATCTCGCCGACGTACCAGATCGCCCCCTGGACGAAGTCGTCGTCCGCCGGTTCGCGCAGGGCGTCCTTGGCCGGGATCCGGCGTCGTACGATCTGCTCCAGTGCCAGCAATGACTCCGGGCTGAAGTCCAGATCGTCGGCTCGGCCGGTGGCGGCGGACCACTCGGGGAATCCTTGTTCACGGATGGTCAGCCAGTGTGTGAGCCATGGATCGGTGGGTGCGGCATCCAAGGTCTCCGTGTGTAACGCCGGCTGATCGGTACGGCGCGGTTCCCAGACGGGATCGTCGTTCCGGCGCGTGGCCGCTAGCGCTCGGATACGTTCGTACGTGGCCGACCACACCGTCCCGGTGCGGTGTACAAGGGCGTCAAGGACGAGCCGCATGGGCTCGGCCGTTTCGCCGACGCCGAGGTCGGTGACGGGGTGTTCGGAGTCCGGGTCCCAGGTCCAGGCGCCTCCGCCGATGGTGAGCAATACTTCCCCAAGGTAGCCGCCGGCTGCTTCGGCCAGTCCCTCGCGTGGCGGCTGCCCGGCCGGTGTCTCGGCGAGCAGTGTGTGTTCGAGGTCGCGTAGGGATTCGACGGAATTATCGAGGGACTCGTCGGGTCCGACGACGAAATCCCGGAGTCCCGCAAGCATCGGCTCGAGCCGCTCGCGCCAGTCGTCGAGCTTCGCTTCGGTCGCGTCCTGCACGAGGGTCACCGTAGCAATGAAGCGATGCCCGAAACCTTGCTGGACGATCAAGCCGCCAGAGGCAACTTCCCACCAACCGCATCGGGAACGGCGCTCGAACCCTGCGCCGGCGGTCGAGCCGGTCGACGTAATGTCGGCGCTGTCACCAGGTGCCCCGCACTCGGATGACGGGGGGCGAGTGGGTGGTCTATACGCCAGTTGTACGGCGATTGTACGGGCCACACCGTACCGTTCTGCTGTCCAGACCGGCCATCGGGGAGCACCCCCGTGCGCCCTGGATGCGCGGCAACGCACGACGCCCAAGCGGGACCGTTTATCCACACCCCGCGCGCGGCGACCCTCGCCCCACAGTCGTACTACTGGAGGATCTTGCCTCATGCGTAAATCCATCGTGGCCGCCGCGACGGCGCTGAGCGTCGTCGCGACCGGTCTCGCCGTGGCTGGAGTCGTCGTGCCCGCCGGGCCGGCGGCTGCGGCGCTCAGTGACGTTCCCGCGGACTGTAGCGTCTCCACGGCGGCGTACCGTTCCGATGGACAGCGTCTCAGCTACGTGTACTCCGACAGGACGACCAGCACCAAGGCCTACGCCAACGACAACCTTGGCTGGGTGCCGTCGGCGCATCAGCAGATCGGTGCCTCTGGTGACGACACCAGCTTCCGCAGCACCGAGTACGCCGCCCATCCGACCGACGGCTGGCTCTACAAGGTGAGCCGCCAGGGCGAGTTGGTCGACGGCACCTGGAGAGTCACGGCGATCACCGCCAGCCGCCTCAAGAACGGGTTCGCCGATACCCGCATCCTCGCATCGGCGTCGCCGTACCTCTACCGCGTGGCGGGCACTTCGCTCTACCGCTACACGGAGACCTACGTGGACGACGTGTTCACGCTCTCCGCGCCGGTGAGGCTGACCACCACCGGCTGGGACACGGTCAACACACTGACCTACGAGCGCAGCGGCGGAACGGGCAGCGCCGCCGTGGACGTGCTGATCGGTACCAAGGCCAACGGGGAGCTCAAGGAGTGGCGAGTCAACCGGGCCACCCCGACAACGATCACCTCGAAGGTACTGCGGTCGAGCGGCTGGGGACCCTTCACCAGCCTCAGCACGGGCTACTGTGACGCGCACCCCAACGGCCGGCCGCTGCTCGGGATCACCGCCGCCGGTTCGGCCTCCGTGCACTTCGACGCCCTGAAGACGGACGGAGTCGGCACGGACATCAAGGGTGGCTCCCTCGGTTCGCTCGGCTGGACCGCGAAAGCTTACGGTCAGTAGCGGGAGGACCTCCGTGAGTCCGTCCGAGACTAGCTGTCCTCGGACGGACTCGTCCGAACTCACGACGGCGCCGTGGCGGCGAAGCGGTACCGGGGTTGTCGGGACGGCGCCGGGGTGTGGTAGTGTGAAACGCCGTCCAACACCTTCAGGGCGTGTGGC
>NZ_JBEYUF010000038.1:0-43078 GCF_040643355.1 Micromonospora sp. NPDC047187 | reverse complement strand
TCCTTGTTCAGCACCGGGGTGATGTCGTTGATGGAGTTGGTGCCGGCCTCGGTGGTGCCCATCTCCTTGGCCATGGCGTCCACGCTGATCTCCTTACCCTGCACGGACAGGGCGTTACGCGTGGCGGCCGGGCCGCAGTAGTAGAAGTTCGGCTGGGCCTCGTAGCGCACACCGAGCTGACGCTCACCGGCGGGCTTACGGTCGCTCTGCGTCTGGGTGGCCGGCCTGGCTTCCGACGCGGCGTACGCGGCGGTCACCGGTCCGGCGATAGCCCCACCGGTGAACGCGAGGCCAGCAGCGGTCAGAGCGGTCTTACGGATCAGATCGGTACGCATGATGGCGTGCTCCTCTGCATCGGGGGTGCCCGCACCACACTCGGGGGTGGGTGGTGGTGCGGGGAAGGTTCACGGCAACGCCGGCGATCCGGGGGACCTGCTCGGGCGTTGCGGGGGATGTAACCGGGGCGGCCCGGCGGATGTTCCCGGCGGCTGCCGTGCCCCGCGACCCGAGAGTCGCGGTGGCGTGCCAGGTATAACGACCCCGCCGGGCCCCCGATTCCGCCGTCGGGGTGGCCTGGACCACCCGACACCGCCGCACAAACCAGACAACCCGCCCACCCCGCTCACCCGGGGCGAACCCGACACGGGAGCCAGGACGGCCGTGATCCACTCGGGTTCCTGGAAATCGCGGTGTCTGGGTGCCGGGGATATCCCGACCTCATGAAAGCCGAGTGGGTGGGGCAGCCCGAACGTGCCGGACTGCCCCACCCGGGAGCGCGGAGATGAAATCAGAACCCGAGGACGTTCCGCCCGCCGACGACCGGCAGTCGCAGTTCGCTGTCGTTCGGTGCGACCCGCAGTTCGGTGCCACCCAACGGCAGCAGGGTGTACTCCTGGTCGCTGGAGAAGACGACCACGCCGATCCGGTGTCCCGCCGGGAAGATGTAGTCCTTCGGCTCCATGGTCCACCGGTAGTCGTACAGCTTGCCCTGCTTGACCGGCTCGGTGCGCGCGGCGCTCTTGCGGTTCTGCGGGTCCATCCACCCTCGCGTCACCACTGTCGGGGCGGCGGTCGACCCGGCCGGGCCGTAGTCGACCAGGTACGCGGTGAGGTTCGCGTCCGGCTTGTTGTCGATAGCCATCCGCAGTCGCATCTCCGGACGCCCGGAGATGCGCACGCTCCGCGTCAGCTCGGGGGAGCGGTAGGCGAGTCGGTTGGCGCTCGCGGTGTCCGGGTTGGACACCAGGGTGTCCGGGTGGATGGTCCGGCCCTCGTCGACGAAGCGCTGCTCGACCTTGGCCTTCGGTGGCTTGCCGGTGGTGAGCGCGCCGGGTGCGGTGGTGTCGGTGGCCGCGAAGCGCAGGCCGACCTCCCGCGCCACCGGGTCGGGCCAGTTGGCGTACGTGGCGTAGGCGCGGTCCTCGCGCTGGAGCACCGCCGTCGGCTCGTCCATGATGCCGTTGCGAACGTTCCACAGCCAGAAGTCGAACCAGCGGTTCTCGGTCTGCTTGTACGTCCACGTCTGGCCGCTGGGCAGGGTCACCGACGCGTTGCTGCCCGGACCACCGTGGCCGCCCTGGTGCAGCCAGATCTTGCGGGGGACGTCGCGCTTGGCGAGCTGGTCCCACCAGCCGGCGAAGTGTTCGGTCTTCACGTTCCAGTCGTTGAGGCCGTGTACGACGAAGACGCTGGCCTTGACGTCGCGGGCGTCGAGGTAGTCCCGGTCGCGCCAGAACGTCGAGTAGTCGCCGGTGACCCGGTCCTGCTTCGCGGTGATCTCGGCGAGTTCGTCGGCGCACTGCCCTTCGGCGCGGGCCTGCCCGGCGGTGTACTGGGCCAGGATGTCGAGGTCCTCGCCCTGGAACGTCCCGGGCGCGACCACCAGACCGTTGGCCCGGTAGTAGTCGTACCAGCTGCTGATCGCGGAGACCGGCACGATGGTCTTGAGCCCCTTGACGCCAGTGGTGGCCACCTGGTTGGGCAGCGTCCCGTTGTAGGAGACACCGGTCATGCCGACCGCGCCGGTGGTCCAGCCGGCGGTGACCGGGGCGCCGTTCGCGTCGTACCCCTTGGCCCGGCCGTTGAGCCAGTCGATGACCGCCTTGGTGCCGAGCGTCTCGGCCTGGTCCCCGCTGGTCGGGCAGCCGTCCGAGTCGCCGGTGCCGACGCTCTGGCCGAGCACCACCGCGTACCCGCGGGGCACGTAGTAGTCGTCCAGCGAGCCGGGCAGGTTGGCCTTGGCCTGGGCCCGCTGTGCGCCGGCGTCGAGGGCGCGCCGCCCGTCGCGGTCGGTCAGGCCGTTCTGCGGCAGGTCGTCGACCAGCACGCTCGGGTACGGCACGTCACCCCAGGTGCCCTTGCGGTACGGGCTGTGCTCGAAGATGGCAGGCACCTTGAAGCCCTGCGTGGCGGTCTCGCGGGGGCGGGAGATGTCGATCGCCACCCGGTCGGGTCGACCGTCGTGGTCGGTGTCCACCGGGGTCTGGACGAACACCCGCTCCTCGATCGCGTCGGCGAGCGAGAACACGGGTTGGGTCATGCCGTCGCTGACCACGATGCCGGTGGGCGTGGTGGGCGTGGGCGGAGCGGCAGCCGCGGGTGGTGCTGCGCCGAGGACCAGGGCGCCGGACACGCCGACGCTCAGGAGTACCAGATGACGGGGTCGACGCATGCGCGTCTCCCTTCGGTTGGGCTGGTTGCCGGGGGTCGGCAGGGCCGATCTCGAAGATCCATTCGTGGTCATGCTAGGTCCGCCGCGGCGTCCCGTCGATCCCCTCGGCTGTCCACCGTGGTGGGTCAGGGAGTCGGCGGCGTCACCGCGATGATCAGGTGGGCGCGCTGGTCGCTGGCGTTGCGGTAGAGGTGCGCGAGGCGTGAGTCGAAGGTGACCGACTCGCCGGCGGTGAGGGTGTACGACTCACCGCCGATCTCGGCGACGACCTCCCCGGTGATGACGATCGCGCATTCGGTCGACGGGTGCGCCCACGGTTCGGCGGAGCTGGCGTCGCCGGGTGCGAGGTGGGCCTGGAGCACCTCCAGGTCGCCGCGACCGGGGGTGAGTCGTTCGTAGGTGATCTGGCCGGGTGGCGCGGCCAGCCTGGTCCGGGCGCCGACGCGGCTGACGTGCACGGGTGGCGCCTCGGGCTCGGAGAACAGTTCCGCGATCGAGGTGTCGAAGACCTGGGCGAGCTTCCGCAGGGTGGAGAGGCTGGGGTCGGTCGCGCCGTTCTCGATCTGGCTGAGCAGGGCGGGGGACACATCGGCGGCTGTGGCGAGCTGACGCAGCGTGAGGGAGTGCTGCTGACGCAGGTCGCGGAGTCGGTCACCGAGCATGTGTCCTCGTTCCAAATACAGTGTGGCTGAATCTTGATTGACCAAACTATACGGCCATGTTTAGGATCACTAAACATCGGGCGGCAATGTTCAACTCAGGTGAACAAACCGCATCGAGGCGCGAACCGGACGCCTGCCGCCCGGTCTACATCCAACCCCGAGACGACGCCCCCGAGAAGCCCGCGACGCCGTCATCCCATCGGCCCGGCCGATGCGTGGTGTCGCGCGCCGGACGTCGACGCCCCGCGGATCCCGCACAGCGGGCCGCGCGATACGAAGGTAGGAACAGCATGTCGGTGTCTCCCCGCCGGCTCCTCGCCGGAGCGTCCGCTCTGGCGACGCTGGCCGTCCTCTCCGTCAGCGCCTGTAGCGCCGGCGGCAGTGGTGGAAACGCGAACGGTACGGCCAAGACCCTCACCGTGAACACCTCGTTCGTGCTCAAGACCCTCGACCCCGGCCGGGTCTACGAGGCAACCGGTCTGACCGCCGTGCACGCCCTCTACGACACCCTGCTCACCTTCAAGGGTTCGGACGTGAGTAAGCCGGTCCCCGCGCTGGCCGAGTCGTACCAGGCGTCGCCGGACGCCACGACGTTCACCTTCAAGCTCCGGCAGGGCGTGACGTTCGCCGACGGCAGCCCGCTCACCGCCGACGACGTCGTCTTCTCGCTCAACCGGCTGAAGAACATCAAGGGCAGCCCCGCGGTCACCGTCAGCGGCCTGACCGTGACCAAGACCGACGACAGCACAGTCGTGGTCGCCTCGGCCACCCCCGATCCGAACATCCCGGTGGTGCTGTCGATGCCGTCGACAGCGGTGCTCAACTCCAAGGTTGCCAAGGAGCACGGTGCCCGCGACGGCGCCGACGCCGCCCAGGGCGACACCGCGCAGCAGTACCTGGACACCAACTCCGTCGGCAGCGGCCCGTACGTGCTGAAGTCCTACGACCCCTCGTCGCAGGTGGTGTTGGAGGCCAACCCGAAGTACTGGGGAACGAAGCCGCAGTTCTCCCGGGTGGTGCTGCGCAACATGGACGTGCAGACCCAGAAGCTGACCATGCAGCGCGCCGAGGCCGCCGAGATCTCCCTGGACATCTCCGGCAAGCTCCTCGACGGACTGTCGGGCAGCCTGCAGACCTCCGGCGTGCAGGACACCGTCTACTTCCTCTTCCTCAACGCCGACCCGGGCGTCTCGGCGGTCACCTCGAACCCGAAGTTCAACCAGGCCCT
This sequence comes from Micromonospora sp. NPDC047187, assembly GCF_040643355.1. Taxonomy (NCBI): domain Bacteria; kingdom Bacillati; phylum Actinomycetota; class Actinomycetes; order Micromonosporales; family Micromonosporaceae; genus Micromonospora; species Micromonospora sp. NPDC047187. The sequence goes on along the minus strand of NZ_JBEYUF010000038.1, from coordinate 38,517 downwards.
GCGCGCCGCCATCGACTACCAGGGCATCGCTGCCCTGTACGGCAAGGGCGCCGCCCCCGGCGCCGGGCTGGTCGCTCCCGCCTTCCCGGGCGCGTTGCCGGCCGGCGAGGAGTCCAAGCGGGACGTGGCCAAGGCCAAGGCGCTGCTCACCGAGGCCGGCCTGACCAACCCGACGGTGAAGTTCACCTACCCGGCCATCACCTACAAGGGTGTGGACCTCGGCACTGTGGCCACCAAGGTGCAGGGCGACGCCGCCGAGGCCGGCATCAAGCTGGAACTCAACCCGCAGCCGCTGACCACGTTCCTCGACGAGATGCGCGGCGGGAAGTCACCTCTCGGATTCACCCCGCAGAGCCTGAACTACCCGGTCGCCGACTCACTGATCAACAACATGGCACCGGGTCAGGCGACCGCGCTGCGCTCCGGCTGGACGGTCGAGCGGGCCGACCCGGCCGTGGTGGCCGCCGGCAAGAAGGTCACCGCGACCCTCGACCTGGCCGGTCGGGCCACCGCCATGCAGGAGTGGCAGCGGCTGATGAACGCGTCCTCGCCGTACCTCGTGCTGGCCAGCAACTCCTCCATCGTCGTGGCGACCACAGACCTGACCGGAGCGGACTACACCGCCGCCGGTTGGCAGGTGGACGTCGCCGCGGTCGGCCGCAAGTAGTCCCGACGACATGACGACAGTCCACGACGGTGAGCCGGGCGCGGTCGCCACGACCGCGTCCCGGCCCCGGGGTGCCCATCCGCTGCTCACCTTCCTGGCCAAGCGGGTGGCGGTCACCGCCGGCCTGCTGCTCGGCGTCACTGTGGTGACGTTCGGTCTGGTCAACGTGGTCCCCGGTGACCCGGTCACCGCCAACCTCTCCGACCAGGCGCTCAACGACCCCGCCGCGGTGGCCGCCTTCCGCGAGAAGTGGGGCCTGGACCAGCCGCTCTGGGCCCAGTACCTGCACTACCTGGGCAACCTGCTGCACGGCGACCTGGGCCACTCCCAGCAGACCGGGCGGGCCGTCCTGGACGACCTGCTGCACTACGTGCCGGCGACCCTGGAACTGGCCCTGCCGAGCATGGTGCTGGCGCTGCTCATCGGCACCGGGGTCGGCATGCTCGCGGCGGTCCGCAACGGCCGGTTCACCGACCAACTGGTCCGGGTCGGCGCCCTGCTCGGGCTCTCCACCCCGCCGTTCTGGCTGTCCCTGGTCGTGCTCTACGTCTTCTTCTACCAGCTCGGCCTGGCCCCCAGCGGCGGACGACTCTCCACAGACTTCAGCCCACCGCCCACCGTCACCGGCATGTACACGGTCGACGGGGCGCTCGCGGGGCAGTGGGACGTCGCCTGGGATGCCGCCCAGCACCTGTCCCTGCCGGTGCTCGTGCTGACCTCGCTGACGGTGGCGATGTTGGTCCGCTTCGTCCGCTCGGCGATGCTCGAGGTGCTCCAGCAGGACTACATCCGGGCCGCGTACGCCAAGGGTCTGCCGACCCGGGTGGTGCTGCGCCGGCACCTGCTGCGCGCCGGCCTCGTCCCGGTGGTCACCGTCTCCGGCCTGGCGTTCGCCTCGCTGCTCTCCGGGACGGTGCTGGTCGAGAGCATCTTCGGCTGGCCCGGCGTCGGCCAGTACGCGTACCGCAGCGCCACGGCGCTGGACCTGCCCGCGATCCTCGGCGTCAGCCTCTTCGTGGCACTTGTCTACACGCTGGTCAACCTGACCGTCGACCTGCTGTACGGGCTCATCGATCCGAGGATCCGGTTGTCATGACGACACTTGCAGACCCGAAGGCGGAGCGGGCCCTGGGCCGACGCCGCTGGCTCGGCCGACTGCGCGGTAGCGCGACCAGCCGACCGGTCTGGCGTCAGCCGATCACCGTGGTGGCGTTGACCATCCTCGGTGGATGGTTGCTGCTGGCGTTGCTCGCCGACGTTCTCGCGCCGTACGACCCGCTGGCGCAGAGCGCCGACACGTACGCGTCGCCGTCCGGGGCGCACTGGTTCGGCACCGACTCGCTCGGCCGTGACATCCTCAGCCGGGTCGTCCACGGCGCCCGCCTGTCCATCCCGCTGGCCCTGGCGATCGTCTCGCTGGCCCTGCTGGTCGGCGGGCTGCTCGGGCTGGTCGCCGGATACGTCGGCCGGTTCGTCGACGAGGCGCTGATGCGCCTGACCGACCTGGTGTTCGCGTTCCCGCAGATCATCCTGGCCATGGCGGTGACGGCGGCGTTCGGCCCGAACACCCGCAACGCCGTGCTGGCCCTGGTCATCGTCTCCTGGCCGGTCTACGCCCGGGTCATCCGCAGCGCCGTGCTGAGCATGCGCGGCGACGACTACCTCAACGCCGCCCGCCTGCTCGGCGTCGGGCCGATCCGCGCGTTGCGCCGCGACGTGCTGCCCAACAGCATCGGCCCGGCGATCGTGCTGGCCACCCTGGAGCTGGGCAACGCGGTGCTGCTGCTCGCCGCCCTGTCGTTCCTCGGCCTGGGCCCGCGCCCGCCGGCCGCCGAGTGGGGCTCGATGGTGGCCCTCGGCGCGCAGGACCTGTCGATGTGGTGGGTCAGCGTGTTCCCCGGTCTCGCCATCCTCACCGTGGTGATGGCCTTCAACGTGCTCGGCGACGCGCTGCGCGACCGGCTCGACCCCCGCTACACGAAGGGACGCTGAGGTGGCACCGCTGCTCGACGTCGACTCCCTGGCCGTCACCCTGCCCTCACCGCGTGGCCCGCTGCCGATCCTGCACGACGTGTCGTTGACAGTCGACGAGGGTGAGCTGGTCGGCATCGCGGGGGAGAGCGGCTGCGGCAAGAGCCTCACCGCGCAGACCCTGCTCGGGCTCCTGCCCCCGGGGGCGGCGGTCACCGGCTCCGCCCGGTACGCCGGCACCGAACTGCTGAGCCTGGACGCCCGGGGCTGGCAGCGGGTCCGTGGCGCCGGCATCGCCATGGTCTTCCAGGACCCGAGCGCGGCCCTGCACCCGATGCTCACGGTCGGGCGGCAGCTCACCGAGCACATGCGGGTGCACCTGCGGATGGACCGTCGAGCTGCCGGCCGCCGCGCGGTGGAGCTGCTCGACCAGGTTCGCATCCCGGACCCGGAGCGGGCGCTGCGCGCGTACCCGCACCAGTTCTCCGGCGGAATGCGGCAGCGGGTGGCCATTGCCATCGCGCTGGCCGCCCGGCCCCGACTGCTGATCGCCGACGAACCGACGACCGCCCTCGACGTCACGGTGCAGGCCGGCATCCTCGCCCTGCTGGAACGGCTGCGCGCCGAGACCGGGCTGGCCGTCGCGTTCATCACCCACGACCTCGGGGTGCTCAGCGCCCTCACCACCCGTGGCTACATCTTCTACGCCGGGCGGGTCGTCGAGACCGGCCCGACGGGCGGCCTGCTCACCGCCCCCAACCACCCGTACACGGCCGCGTTGCTCGGCGCCCGACCGCACGGCACCCAGACCGGCGGGACGTTGCGGCCCATCCCGGGCGCCCCGCCGGCACCCGGCGAGGCGCCGCCGGGGTGCCCGTTCCAACCCCGCTGCGGGTACGCCGAACCGTCCTGCGGCGAGGCCCCGCCCCCGCTCACCCCCGCCGGAGCCGACCGGTCGGTGGCCTGCGTGGTCCGTCCGCACCTGGAGGTGGCGGCGTGAACACCACCGCGCCCGCGCGACTGTCCTTCACCGACGTCGAGGTCGAGTACCGATCCCGAGGGCGTGGCCGGGTGCGGGCCGTCGCCGGGGTCAGCCTGGAGGTGTCACCCGGCCAGATCGTCGGGCTGGTTGGCGAGTCCGGGTGCGGCAAGTCCACCCTCGCCCGCGTCGCGGTCGGGCTCAGCGCACCGAGCGCCGGCGCCGTCGAGTACGCCGGCCGACCGGTCACCCCGCTGGGCTGGCGGCCCCGCTCCGGTGCCGAGGTCGGCCTCCAGATGGTCTTTCAGAACCCGTACGCCTCGCTGAACCCCCGGCGCACCATCGGCTCCCAGCTCCTCGACGGCGTGCCGGCCGCGGTCACCGGGTCGGCCCGCCGAGCCCGGGTGCACGAGCTGCTCGAACGGGTGGCCATGCCGACCAGCGCCGCCCAGCGGTATCCGCACCAGTTCTCCGGTGGTCAGCGGCAGCGCCTGGCGATCGCCCGCGCGCTCGCCCCGGAACCCCGGATGATCATCGCGGACGAGCCGGTCACCGCGCTGGACGCCTCGTCCCAGGCCCAGGTGGTCAACCTGCTCGTCGGGCTGGTCCGCGACCTCGACATGGGAATGCTCTTCATCTCCCACGACCTGGCGCTGGTGCACGAGATCGCCGACGTGACCGCCGTGATGTACCTGGGCCGGATCGTCGAGGCCGCACCCACCCGCGAGCTGTGGCGCGAGCCCCGACACCCGTACACCCGGGCGTTGATCGACGCGGTGCCGCAGATCGGGCCCACCCCGCGCCTGCCCGCCATCCTCGCCGGGGAGGTGCCCGACCCGGCCAACGCGCCCACCGGGTGCCGTTTCCGGCCCCGCTGCCCGCACGCGTTCGCGCCCTGCGGGGAGCAGCCGCCCACCGTCGACCTGGGCGGCGGCAGCGTCGCCTGCTGGCTCACCGACTCCGCAACGGTCCCGACCGCCGCGCGCTCACTCTGAGGACGCCCCATGCGCATGCCCACCGAACAGGTCCTGGTCAACCTCGCCCTCTACGACGGTGTCCAGGACGCCCTCCAACCGGATCGCGGCATCTGGATCGACGCCGACGGGATGATCCGTGCCGTCGGTCAGGTCGACGACGTCCTCGCCGAGGCCGGCGCAGCCCGGGTGGTCGACCTGGGCGGCGAGCACGTCATGCCGGGTCTGACCAACATGCACGTCCACCTGTCGCTGGGGCTGCCCGGCCACCTCGCCGACACGGTGCACGGCGCGAACCTGGCCGAGCTGGTGCTGCTGATGGCCGACTCGGCCCGGCGCACCCTGCACTCCGGCGTCACCACCGCCCGCCTCGTCGGGGAGAGCCGGTACGCCGACTTCGCCCTGCGCCGGGGGATCGAGGCCGGCGCGGTCGACGGCCCGCGCATCTTCACCGCGGGGCACGCGCTCTGCTGCACCGGCGGGCACGGCTGGGAGGCCGACGCCCTGGAGGCCGACGGCGCTGACGGGTTCCGTCGGGCCACCCGTGAGCAGCTTCGCGCCGGCGCCGACCTGATCAAGGTCTGCATCTCCGGCGGGATCGCCGGGCAGCACGAGGCGATCGACACCCCGCAGCTGCTCGACGACGAGATGGCAGCGGTCATCCGCGTCGCGCACGACTGGGGGCGCAAGGTCACCGCGCACGCCGGCCCGGCCGACTCGGTCCGTCGGGCCGTGGAGCTGGGCCTCGACTGCGTCGAGCACGGGTACGAGCTGACCGACGACGTCACCCGACTGATGGCCGAGCGGGGTGTCTGGTACGTGCCGACGATCGTGGTGAGCCGTTGCGAGCAGTTCTTCCGCGACTCCGGGGTGCCCGGCTGGCTGATGGACCGGGCCCTCGCGGCCGGCCCCCGGCACTGGGAGAGCCTCCAGCACGCCATCCGCAACGGCGTGCCGATCGCCCTGGGCAGCGACATGCCCCCGCACGCCGGCTACGACGAGACCACCGCGACCATCCGCGAACTGGAGTTCATGGTGGACGCGGGGATGCCCGTCGCGGACGCGCTCAAGGCCGCCACCACCCGCCCCGCGCAGTGGCTGGGTCGGGCCGACACCCTCGGCACCGTCGAGGCCGGCAAGCACGCCGACCTGCTGGTGCTGCGCGACGACCCGACCCGCTCGGTCTCCGCGTTGCGCACCCTGCACGCGGTGCTGAAGGGCGGGGTGGCGTACCGCGACGACCACGGCCGGCTCGGCGTACCGCGATGAGCAGCATCACCCAGGTCGCCGACGGGTACCTCGACGCGCTCGCCGAGCTGGACCCGCAGGCGGCCGAGGCGGTGGGGCGTACACCCGTGTCGCACGTCCCGGATCTCTCACCGGAGGGCTTCGACGCCCGCGCCGAGCTGGCCCGACGCACCGCGACGGCCGCCGCCGCGGCGACCACGCACGACCCCGGCGAGCGGTCCCTGGCCGATGCCCTGCTCGATCGGCTGGCCAGTGAGGTCGACCTGTACGACGTGGGCTTCACCACCCGGCTGCTCGCCCCACTGGCCACGCCGGTGCACCTGCTCCGGCAGCTCTTCGACAATCTGCCCCGGCACACCGAGGACGACTGGGCGGTGGTCGCCGACCACCTGCGCCAGGTGCCCGAGGCCCTCGCCCGGTACGCCGAGACGCTGCGTCGGTCGGCGCAGCGCGGACAGTTGGTTGCCCGCCGGCAGGTGCTCGTGGTCGCCGACCAGTGCACGGCCTGGACCCGCGCGGACTTCTACGGGCGGCTGGTGGACGGTTACTCCGGCGGCCCGCTCGCCGCGCAGCTGCAATTGGGTGTGCGACTGGCGACCGCCGCCACCGCCGGTTTCGCCGCGTTCCTCCACGCCGAGCTGGGACCTACGGCGTCCAACGTGGATGGTGTCGGCGGCGACCTGTACCGGGTAACTGCCCGCAGTTTCCTCGGTGCGAGCGTCGACCTCGACGAGGTGTACGAGTACGGCTGGGCGGAGTTGGACCGCACCGCCGCCGAGCTGCGGACCGTCGCGGGCGAGCTGGGCCACTCGCGGGTGGCCGCCGCGCGGGCGGCCCTGGACGCCGACCCGGCCGGTCGGGTGGCGGCCGGACCCGCCCGGGAGGAGTGGCTGCGCCAGCGCACCGAGCAGCTGACCCAGGCCCTCGACGGCATCCACTTCGACATCCCGCCCGCCACCCGTCAGGTGGTGTGCCGGATCAGCCCCGCCACGTCCGGGGTCATGTACTACACGCCTCCCGACCCGGCGTTGACGCGTCCCGGCGCGATCTGGTGGTCGGTGCCCACTGGCGAGTCGACGGTGCCGGTGTGGCGGCACGTCGGCACGCTCTGCCACGAAGGGCTGCCCGGCCACCACCTCCAGCACGCCGTCACCCTCACCACCGCCGCCCTGCACCCGTGGCAGCGCACCCTCTGCCAGGTGCACGGGTACGCCGAGGGGTGGGCGCACTACGCCGAGCGCCTCGCCGACGAGATCGGCCTGTACGCCGGCCCGGCCGAGCGACTCGGCATGCTCGACGGTCAGATGTGGCGGGCCGCCCGGGTGGTCATCGACCTGGGTCTGCACCTGAGGCTGCCGATCCCGGCCGGCAACGGGTTCACCGAGGAGCGCCACTGGACGCCAGCGCTCGCGGTGGACGTCCTCACCCGGGTCGCCGGCCTGGACGCCGAGACCGCGCGCTTCGAGGTCGACAGGTATCTGGGCTGGCCGGCGCAGGCCCTGGCCTTCAAGGTCGGCGCGCGGCTGTGGCAGCAGGCCCGCCGGGACGCCGAGCGCCGCGAGGGTGCGGCCTTCGACCGGAAACGCTTCCACCACACCGCGTTGGCGCTCGGACCCATGGGACTGGATCCGCTCCGCGCCCGCCTGGCCGACCTGCACTGACCACCCGCACCGCCGTACCCGATCGGAAGTGACAGCCGATGAGCGATGAGCTCCGCACCACCATCACCGACGTGTACCGGTCCCTCGGCGACCGGCAGGCCTTCGACGCGCACCTGCACCCCGACCTGACGTTCTGGGAGTCCGACGCCGACGGACTGCTGTCCGGCCTGCCCGCGCTCGACGACCTGCGGGACCGGCGAGCGACCCGGGCAACGGGGTCGACGCCGATCTCGGTGGCGCCGGAACACCTGCGCGCCGACGCCTGGGGCGACACCGGTCTGGTCCGCTACGTGCTGCGGGCCCGCTTCGCCGGCACCCGGCCGGACGAGTGTTTCCGGGTGACCGACGTCCTGCGCCGCGAGGACGGCGCCTGGCGCATCGTGCACCACCACGCGGAGGCCGTGCGATGAGCGCCGAGGAACCCACCACCGACCTGTACGACCTGCGGGTCGTGGTGGAGCGGATCGAGGGCCGCTCGGTGTGCGGCCTGAAACCGGGCGACCACATCGACCTGACCGGCTCCAACCGGCTCACCATTCCCGCCGGCAAACACTTCTGCCTGTACGCCCTGGCCGCGTGCCTGCCGCTGCTGCCGGCGAAGCAGCGGGCGCTGGCCGAGGGCGACTGGATGGCCCGGGACAGCCACGTCGCCTGCCCGGACCCGGACGAGCGGCTCATCATGCGCATCGAGCGGACCGCCCTTCAGCGCATCCCCACCGAGGAGCTGACGTGAGCGCTGGGCTGGTCGGCATCGGCCTGCAGTCCGACAAGTCCGCCGACGAGTACGCGGAGCTGGCCGAACTGACCGAGCGGCACGGCTTCGACGTGCTGTCGGTCTTCGGTGACCTGATGTACCAACCGCCGATCTTCCCGCTGCTGGTGGCGGCCCGGCACACCCGGCGGATCCGCCTGGGCGCGGCGTGCCTCAACCCGTTCACCATGCACCCGGTGGAGGTGGCCGGTCAGGTGGCCGCACTGGACCTGGCCTCGCAGGGTCGGGCCTACCTGGGCCTGGCCCGGGGCACCTGGCTCAACGAGATCGGTGTGCCGCAGGTCCGCCCGATCCGGCGCATCGTCGAGACGGTCGCCGTCGTACGGCTGCTGCTCGCCGGCGACGACAGCGGTTTCCAGGGTGGGGAGTTCACAGTCGCGCCGGGCACGTCGCTGCGGTACACGCCGACCCGTGCCGACGTGCCGGTCCTGGTCGGCACCTGGGGGCGGCAGACCGCCCGGGCAGCGGCCGGCTTCGCCGGCGAGGTCAAGGTCGGCGGGTCGGCCAACCCGGCGATGGCCCGGATGATGCGCGCCTGGCTGGACGACGCGGCGGTCGCGGGCCGGGACGGCACGGGTGTCGTGCTCGGTGCGGTCACCGTCGTCGACGAGGACGGTGCGCTGGCACGTCGGGTGGCGCGCCGGGAGGTGGCCATGTACCTGGCGGTGGTCGCCGCCCTCGACCCGACGATCGAGGTGGACCCGGAGTTGCTGGCGCGGATCCAGCAGCACGTCGGCCGCCGGGAGGACGACCTCGCCGGCGCGCTGATCGGCGACGACCTGCTCGATCTGTTCGCCTTCTCCGGCACGCCCGAGCACGTCGCGGGGCAGGCCGCGGCGGTGTTCGACGCCGGGGCGAGCCGGGTGGAGTTCGGCACCCCGCACGGCTTGACGCCGCACGGCGGCATCGACCTGCTCGGTCGGCGGGTGCTTCCCCTGTTACGGGCGTGAAAACCTCCTCGTCGAAAGCTCCCCGAAGATCGTTCCCCTGCATATGATCTTGCCGAAGTCGCCCGAAGAGGCGGCTTCGTCCACATTAGACGAGGAGCGACATGCTCAGGAAAACGCGATGGCTGTTGGCCGTCGCCGTCACGGCCACGACGCTGACCGCCCTACCGGGCGGCGCCGCCACGGCCGGACCCAGCGACATCGGTCAGACCGGCGCACCCGCAGCCACTGCTGACGGGAAGACGCACACCGTCACCCTGCTGACCGGGGACGTGGTGACCGTACGGGACACCGGATCGGGCTGCCCACAGGCCACAATCCGGCCGGCGGACGAGAACGCGGTGATCCACCAGAGCTGCGGCCCCGACGGTCACCTGCACGTCATCCCCGCCCGCGTCGCATCCCAGCTCGGCTCGGTCCTCGACCCCGACCTGTTCGACGTCACCACGCTGATCGCCGACGGCTACGACGACGACAACGCAGCCGAGCTGCCGCTCATCGTGCAGCCCGCCACCGCGTCCGCCCGGGTGGCCGCGCTCGGTGACGTGCTGTCGCTGCCCAGCATCGGTGCGGTCGCCGGCCGCGTACCCAAGAAGAGCCCGGCCACGGCGAAGCTCGCCACCAACTCGCTGCTCGCCGGCGCGAAGAAGGTCTGGCTCGACCGCAAGGTCCGGGCCACCGCCCTGACCGGCGGTGGGCGCCCCGCCGGCCTGGACCGCAACCTGGGCCAGATCGCCGCGCCGGACGCCTGGAAAGCCGGCTACACCGGCAAGGGCGTCCGGGTCGCGGTGCTCGACACCGGCGCCGACTTCACCCACCCGGACCTGGTCGGCCGGGTCGCCGATCGGGCCGACTTCACCGTCGAGGGCGGTGACGCCGTCGACCACAACGGCCACGGTACGCACGTCGCCTCGACCATCGCCGGCACCGGCGCGGCCGCCCACGGTCAGCGTCGCGGCGTCGCACCGGACGCCAAGCTGGTGATCGGCAAGGTTCTCGACGACAACGGGTTCGGCGACGACTCCGGCATCATCGCCGCCATGGAGTGGGCCGCCACCCGCGCCGACGTCATCAACATGAGCCTCGGCGGCGGCGACCCGGACGACGGCAGCGACCCGCTGTCGCTCGCCGTCGACGCTCTGAGCAGGTCCACCGGCGCGCTCTTCGTCATCGCCGCCGGCAACAGCGGCGCCGCCATCTCCTCGCCGGGCTCGGCCGCCAGCGCGCTGACCGTCGGCGCCGTCGACCGCAACGACAAGCTCGCCGACTTCTCCAGCCGTGGGCCGCTGGTCACCAGCAACGTGGCCAAGCCGGAACTGGTCGCGCCCGGTGTCGACATCGTCGCCGCCCGGGCCGCCGGCACCAACCTCCAGGACCCGATCGACAGGTACTACGAGGCGATCAGCGGCACCTCGATGGCGAGCCCGCACGTGGCCGGCGCCGCCGCGCTGCTCGCCCAGCGCCACCCGGACTGGAGCGGTGAGCGACTCAAGGCCGCCCTCGTCGGCGCCGCCGACCCACTCAGCGGCATCGACCCGTACGCCGTCGGCGCCGGTCGGCTCAACGCGGTCCGGGCCCTCGGCGGCCCCACCAGCAACCAGCCGGTGGTCAACCTCGGCACCTTCGCCCACCCGCAGTCCGGGACCAGCGAGACGAAGCTGAGCTGGACCGGTGAGTCGACAGCCGTTCTCGACCTCGACGTGTCGATCGTCAACCACGACGGCCAACCAGTGCCGCGCGGCACGGCGTCGCTGTCGACGAGCCGGCTGACGCTCAAGCACGGCGCCACCGCCGCGGCGACCCTGCGGGTCAACCGTGCTGCGCTGGCCGCCCGGCCGGGCTTCTACCTGGCCACCGTCACCGCCCGTTCCGGCCGCAAGCTGGTCGCGACGACCCCGGTGAGCTTCTACGTCGAGCAGCCCAGCTACGACCTGACCATCCAGACAAAGCCGATGCCGGGCCTGAAGGACGGCGCGGAGAGCTGGATCAACCTGATGGTCACCAACCTCGCCGACCCGGTGATCTACTACGGCGGCGCGGGCGGCACCCCCGGAGACACCTTCACGCTGCGGGTGCCCGCCGGCCGGTACGCGATCCTCGGCTCGTCCGTCGCCTACTACGTCGACAGTGACGTGCTGGAGACGACGCTCGCCGCCGAGGCCGACCTGGACGTGCGCGCTGCCCGAAGCGTGACGCTCGACCCGGCGCGGGCCAAGCCGGTGACGGCGACTGTCGACGGGGTGCCCACCACGCCCACCCGGACCGACCTCACCAACGTCCAGACCACGCCGAACGGCCTGTCCTGGTGGCACCAGATCAGCGGGTACGGGGCCAAGACGGCCGTCCGCACCACAGCGCTGCCCAAGCCCACCGTCGGCTCCCGGCGCACCTGGGCGGCGGTCAACCTGGACTCGCCGGCCGGCACCGCCATGCCGTACCGCTACAACCTGGTGCACGAGTACGCGGGCGGCGTGCCGGCCGACCCCGCCTTCCGGGTGAGCAAGGCCGAGCAGGCGAAGCTCGCCCGGATCGACGAGCGCTTCCACCAGACGGATTCGCCGGGGATGCTCACCCAACTGGTCCGTACCGGCATGACCCGCGACGGGGTGGGGGTCACCCAGACCCACGAGGGGAACCTGCCGCCGTACCGGACCGACTACCTCTCGCCCGACATCCTCTGGGCCGACCAGGGCGTCTACGGCGGGCTGGCCGCTGACGAGGCACCCCGCAGCTACCAGCCGGGCAGTCGGCAGACCAAGATCTGGGCGCGCCAGCCCCTGCACTCCGACTGGTACGACGACCCGGCCGGGGCCGAGTGGAGCTGCGCCACCGCGCCGTCGCGGACCCGGGGCAACCTGCACCTCGACCTGGTGTCGCTGACCGACCAGCACCAGCGGGCCGACTGCCTTCAGGGCGAGGCGATCGGCGTGAAGCGCAAGCTGTCGCTGTACCGCGACGGCAAGCTGGTCGACGAGCGGTCAGGCCCGTACGGCGACTTCACCGTCCCGCAGTCGATGGCCGACTACCGGGTGACCCTCGACGTCGACACGAGCCTGATCCTGCCGATCTCCACCAAGGTAAACACCTCGTGGACGTTCCGGTCGGCCGGGCCGGACGGCACCGGAAGCGTGCCGCTGCCGCTGCTCGCTGTGGACTACGCGCTGCCGATGGACACCAACAACCACGCCACCGGCGGAACTGCGGAACTGGCCGTGCGGCAGATGCGGGGCATCAAGGCGCTGAAGGTGACGTCGTTCCAGGTCTGGACCTCGACGGACGACGGGGCCACCTGGAAGTCGGCCCGGGTCACCGGCAGCGGCGACAGCTACCGGGTCGCGCTGCCGACGGCCACCTCCGGGCAGCCCGTGTCGTTGCGGGTGAAGGCCGCCGCCAACGGCGGTAGCGGAATCGACCAGACCATCATCCGGGCGTACCACGCCGGCTGACCGTCGACGCTGTGGTGCGGCCCGGCTCCGGCCGGGTCGCACCACCTTTTTGGGTCGCGGTGTCGATCCGGGCCCACCTCGTTCGTCGTGACGGTGAACCCCGACGCCGACAACGAGAGGCACGCCCATGACGTCCGTCGCCGAGACAGCGCTGCGCCGAACCCGTCTCCTGCTGGGCTGTGGCACGGTCGCCGGCCTGTTCTTCCCTGTCCTGTCGTTCGGGCAGGCGTTCACCCGATCCGGATTCGACCTGCGCCGGCACGCGATCAGCTCACTCACCCTCGGTGACCTCGGCTGGCTGCAGGTCACCGCGTTCGCGGGCACCGGCGTACTGGCCGTCGCCTTCGCGCTGGGCCTGTGGCAGGTACTGCGACCGGGCCGGGCCGGCACCGTGGTGCCGGTGCTGGTCGGCGTGTACGGGGTGGCGATGGTCGGCGGCGGGATCTTCGTGCCCGATCCCGCGCTCGGCTGGCCACCCGGCGCCCCGGCGGGTCTGCCCGAGCAGGCCAGCACGGGCAGCGTCCTGCACACGGTGTGCGGCGCGACGGCGTTCCTGTCGCTGATCGCGGCCGGTCTGCTGCTCGCTCGACGGTTTGCCGCCCAGGGGGACCGGAACTGGGCGCTCTACAGCGCCACCAGTGGTGCCGTCGCGTTCGTGCTGACCGCCCTGCCGTGGAGCGAGGGGAGTGCGAGCATCCGCTTCGCCATCGGAGCGGTGCTCATCTCGGGGTGGCTCGTGGCGCTCTCCTGGCGAACACGCGACGAGGTTGCCTGACCGTCGAGGCGATTCTCGTCGTAGGCAGGTGACAGCATCACGTCATGGCCACAGCGAAGCAGCCGGTAACCGTTCCGACCGCGATCAGCGTCGACGACTTCCTGGCCGGCAACCCCGACGAACGTAGGCGGGCCGACGCGGGGCGGCTCCGCGCGATCATGGGCGAGCTGACCGGGGAGCCGGCGGTGATGTGGGGCCCGAGCATCGTCGGCTTCGGCAGCTACCACTACACCTACGAGAGCGGGCGTAGCGGCGACGCGCCCCTGGTGGGGTTCTCGCCGCGCAAACAGCACCTCGTCGTCTACCTCACCGGCGGCGGTCTCGAGGAGCGGTACGGCGCGCTCCTCGTCCGGCTCGGTCCGCACCGCGCCGGAAAGGGATGCCTCTACCTGAAGCGGCTCGACGACGTCGACGAGAGCGTGCTGCGGCAGCTGATCGAGCGCACCGTCCGGGTGCACAGGGGCGTGGACCGGGCCAGCGGCCGATGAACCGCCGACGTCACTGGCCCTCCCAGACCGCCTTCGCCCCGGAGTCGCCCGTGCGGAACACGTAATACACGGTGACGGCGGCGGCCACCAGCGACAACACCTGCAACGCCAGGGTCAGCGGCCGACCGGGCCGTCCGTCCGCGCTGGCGTCGGTGCCCTTCGGCGCGACGAACCAGACAAGTGCCAGCGCGACGACCGCCAGCCCGATGGTGGCGTAGAGCGTGTTGTTACCGAAATCCTGATGCGTCTGAAGCGTCGGGAGGAACTCGGGAGTGACCCGGTTGGCGGCGCGCATGCGCTCGAGGAAGGCATCGCCGGAGAGCTTCGTCAGCAGGGCGGCGACCGGCGCGCCCACGGCCAGTAGCCCCAACACCCACCGGGTGTGCGGCCGGATCGGCGGGACGAGCGCGTAACCGACAGTCAGCAGGGCCAGCAGCGGCACGAACACGACCGCGGCGTGCAGCAGCAGAGGGTGGGCCGGGATGCCCATGAACTCCTCGAACATCGGCGTCTCCTCCGGTCACATCGGCCTGGACGTTGATCGTCCACACCGGGACGCTATCGGTACCAGGCGGGCGTGTCATCCCCGCCGATCGCTCAGGTCGCCGCCGCGCGTACGCCGAGGCCGACCAGGAGCACGCCGGTCAGCCGATCGAGCATTCGTCGCACCGACGCGGTGCGCAGCAACCGGGCGGCGGCACCGGAGACGACGGTCCAACCGGCGAGCCAACAGGTGTGCAGCGCGGCGTGCGCCGTGGCGAGCAGCACCATCGGCACCAGCACCGGTCGGCCCGGTTCGAGGAACTGCGGTGCCAACGTGAGGTAGATGGCGGCGGCCTTGGGGTTCAGTACGTTGCCGAGCAACCCTTGCAGGTACGGGTGGTCCACCCGCCAGGGCAGCCTTCGGGCGGAAACCGTCGGTCGCCGTCCCGCTTCCGTTCGGCGGCGCGACGCGGACCAGAGCATCCAGAGCCCGAGCCCGACCAGATAACCGGCCCCGACCAGCTTGACCACCCAGAACGCCTGCGACGAGCGGAGCACCAGCGCGGCCAGGCCGACAGCGGCCAGCGTGGCGTGCACGTAGAGCCCGGTCACCGTACCCAGGATCACCCACCAGCCCTGCCGCCGCCCGCCGGTGGCGACCCGCGAGACGACCAGGGTCAGGCTCGCGCCCGGCGTGGCGGTGATCGGCGCGACGGCGAGCAGGAAGCCGAGCACCGCGACCCCGCGCATGCTCAGACCACCACCCGGTAGTGGGTGGTGAGCAGCCCGGCGTCGTCGTACACGTGGAACGCGACGCCGGGCGGTTGGGTCTGGGTGGTCAACGGGCCGTCGCCCTCCCAGGGCATCCGCAGCGTGGAGACCACACCCGGGGCGATCCGCAGTGGACGGCCCGCGAAGGTGCTCGCGGCGGCGGTGTGGAAATGCCCGGTGAGCACGGCGACGACCTGCGGGTGGGCGGCGACGAGTTCGGCCAGAGGGTCGGCCGGCAGCAGCCGCATCGGGTCGATGACCGGGTGGTGCAGCACCACCGGCGGGTGGTGCAGGGCGATGAACGTCGGCGTCCCGGCCGGCACCGAACCCAGCTCGTCGGCGAGCCAGGCCATCGTCTCCTCGTCCAGGTGACCGTCGTCCGCGCCGGGCACGGAGGAGTCGGCGAGGAGGAAGACCGCCCCGGCCACGTCGTGGCGGGCGTTGATCGGGCCGGTGCCGCCGCCGTCGTCCCCGAGCAGACCCTTGCGGTACGCGTCGCGCACGTCGTGGTTGCCGGGGCAGACCATGACCGGCAGCGGGGAGTCGAAGAGCTTCGCGGCGGTCTCGTACTCGGCCACCTCGCCGTGGTCGGCGATGTCCCCGGTGATCAGGATCGCGTCGACAGGTCGTGGCAGGCCGTGCAGGTAGTCCATGACCCGGGCGGTCCGCTCGGCCGACCGGGGGTGGCTGTCGAGGTGGGTGTCACTGAGATGCGCGATGACCAGCACGAAGTCGCTCCTAACGGCTATTGGTGTCAAAGCCGTTAGGGACGCTACTCCGGGCCAGGTCGGCCACCGCAGCGCGATGGCCACCGCGGTCAGCTCCGCGAGCGCGGCAGGCAGTCCTTCTTGTACTTGAGGCCCGAACCGCACCAGCAGGCGTCGTTGCGCTCCGGCGGCCAGGCGATCCGTGCGCTGGGCCGCGCCGACACCTCGCCCGCGTAGCCCGCCCGGACCGCCGCGTCGGCCGGGTCGCCGCCGCGTCGACCGGCGAACGCGGTCAACCCGTCCACCGTCGCGCCGAACACGCCCAACCCGGCCTGGCCGGCACCCCGCAGCCGAACCAACTCCGTCTCCAGCCGGCCCCGGTGTGCGTCCCAGTCCGGCCCGTACACGTCGGTGAGGGCAGGGTGCTCGGCGAGCAGGCGATCGAACTCGGCCCGCGGCCAGAAGAGCAGATCGGACTCGGCGTCCCGACGCTCCCCGGCCCGACGCACGAGCTGGGTCTCCAACCGGTCCGCCAGGTCGTCCTGCCGGTCGTGCGGCAGGTTCAGATTGCGCCGTACCCGATGCCGTTGTTGCAGCAGGAAGAAGGTGACGCCGGGCGCGTCCGGCGGACCGAGATCGACCACCGGGTCGATCGCGGTGCTGGCCGGCCCGGACGCGGCGGTCGCACGCTCGTTGAGCAGTGTGTCGACCGCCTCGCTCAGCCACGTCTCGGCGGTCGCCGAACGCCCACCGGCGTCCAGCGCGGCACTGACGTAGGCGGGGGCGTCGGGCTGCACGAGCAGCAACGGGCGCAACGCGGTCAACTCCGCCATCGCCTCGTCGTCGCGCCCACCGGCCCGGAACAGCGCGCGGGCCCGCAGCGCGCGGGCGAACCCGGCCCGAGGGTCGTCGCCGGACGG
The DNA here is from genome assembly GCF_040643355.1 of Micromonospora sp. NPDC047187. NCBI lineage: Bacteria > Bacillati > Actinomycetota > Actinomycetes > Micromonosporales > Micromonosporaceae > Micromonospora > Micromonospora sp. NPDC047187. Next base: position 21,708 of record NZ_JBEYUF010000038.1, on the reverse strand, counting down.
GTACGCCGCCAGGGCCTGCTCCGCGTACCGCAGCGCGGCCTCGGGCCTGGCCCGGATCTCCGCGATCTCGGCGGCCAGCGTCAGCGCGTCCCCGGCGTCGTCCGGGTCCTCCAGCCGGCCCTGCTCGGCGGCCTCCGCGAGGTCGGCGGCGACACCGAGCGGATCGGCCGTCCCGAGCGCCGAGCGGCGAAGTTCGGCGAGGTCGGCCTTGGTGAGTATCTCTCTCGTCGGCACGATCTCACGGTACGTCGCGGTACTCGCGGTAGGCGGGCAGATCACCTGTTACGCCGCTCTCACGCCGCCGCTCATGCCGCCCGCCGGGCGGACTACGACCACGCGCCGGCCGCCGCGGCCTGGGCGGCGTAGCTGTCGAAGTCGAGCGGGTCCCGCCCGAGAACCCGACGTACCCCGTCGGTCGGTTCGGCGAGATGGCCCGCCCGCATCCCGGCGAACAGGGCGTTCAGCGCCGTGGCCGTCTCCGCCGGACAACCCTCGGCGAGCAGTTCGGCGTGGTACTGCTCCGGGGTGAGTTCCACGTAGCGGATCGAACGGCCGCTCACTCGGGCGATCGTCGCCACCGCTTCGGCGAAGGTGAGCGCACGAGGACCGGACAGGTCGTACACCTGTTCGTGGTGACCGGGCGACGTCAACAGCGTCGCGGCCACGTCGGCGACGTCCTGGGCGTCGACGAACGGCTCCGGCATGGCGCCCATCGGCAGGGCCAGCCGACCGTCGAGCAGTGGTTGGCGCCACAGGTCCTCGCTGAAGTTCTGACTGAAGTTGTTCGGCCGGATGATCGTCCACTCGATGCCGGATTTCCGCACCGCCTCCTCGGCGGCGAGCATGCCGGGGGAGAAGTCACCGACCCGGTCGATCCCCCGGCCGGAGAGCGCCACGATCCGGCCGACACCCGAGTCGACCGCCTGGGTCACGAAGTCGGTGGCCGGCGCCGGGTCCTCCGGGGCGAGCAGATAGACCGCCGAGGCGCCCGCCAGGGCCGGCCGCCACGTGTCCCGCCGCGACCAGTCGAACCGCACCTCACCCGAGCGAGAGGCGGCCCGGACGTGCCGACCCGCCGCCCGCAGCGTCTGGACCAGCCTACGACCGGTCTTACCGGTGCCGGCCATCACGAGTGTCGAAGGTGCGTCAGTCGTCATGACCACGAGTCAACGCGCCCGGCCGCGGGCGGGACATGTCCTGTCGTACGCCAGGCATGTCCGATCGTCCGCGGTCCATCCTCCGCGATCTATCGTCGGTGACATGGACCCGTTCGACAATCTGCTGCGGGGCGTGCACGCCGACGGCGCGGCCTTCGGCCGGTCGGTGCTGACGCCGCCGTGGGCGCTGCGGTTCACCGACGGCGCCCCGCTGACGCTCTGCGTCCCGATGCGGGGCGAGGGCTGGATCTCCCACCCGGAGAGCGACAAGCCTCGCCTGGTCCGGGTCGGCGAGGCCGCCACCGTACGCGGGCCGGCGCCGTTCGTCTTCTCCGCCGAGCCCCGGTCGAGCTTCGAGCCCGGGGAACTGCGGGACGTCCGGCGCGGCCAGACCGGGGTGGTCGACCCGGCCGGCACGGACCACACCGACCGTCTCGTGCTGCTGGTCGGGGTGTACCACGTCCGGGGTCGGGTGCCCCAGCGGTTGCTGAACGCGCTGCCGCCGGTGCTCGTCGTGCCGGAAGACCAGGACTGCGCCGCGCTACGCGACTACCTGGACGCCCAACTCGACGCGGGTCGGCCCGGACGGCAGGTCGTGCTGGACCGACTGCTGGACTGGTTGTTGGTGTGCACGGTGCGCGACTGGTTCGACCAGCCGGAGGCCGAGGCGCCCGGCTGGTACCGCGCGCTGAGCGACGACACTGTCGGTCCGGTGCTGCGCGCCATGCACGACGCGCCGGGACGGCCGTGGACCCTGGCCAGCCTGGCCGCGCAGGCCGGGGTGTCCCGGTCCACGCTGGCCAAACGGTTCACCGCGTTGGTGGGCGAGCCGCCGCTCACCTACCTGACCGACTGGCGCATGACAGTGGCCGCCGACATGCTGTCCGAATCGACAGCGACGGTCGCCGCCGTGGCACGTCACCTCGGGTACGCGGACGCGTTCGGCTTCAGCGCGGCCTTCAAACGCGTGCACGGCATGAGCCCGAGCGGGCATCGACGACTCACCCGGGTCGACGCCACGGCGGCGTGACCGGTACTCCTCCCGACAAGGCGAAGACCGGCACGGAGGTCAGGACGCAGGGCCGCGACCCGGAGGCGCTGCTGGCCGACTTCCGCGCCGACGTCGAGGCGGGACGCCTGCCGGAGGTCTCCTGGATCACCGCGCCCGAGGCGTACACCGAGCACCCGAACTGGGAGCCGGCGTACGGCTCCTGGTACATCTCGCAGGTCATCGACATCCTCGCCTCGAACCCCGAGGTGTGGAGCAAGATGGCGCTCTTCATCACCTACGACGAGGAGGGCGGCTTCTTCGACCACGTGGTCCCGCCGACGCCCCCGCAGACCCGCGAGCACGGGCAGTCGACAGTGCCGACCACCAACGAGATCTTCCCCGGCGACGCCGACCACCCGGCCGGGCCGTACGGCCTCGGCATCCGGGTGCCCATGGTCATCGTCTCGCCCTGGACGCGCGGCGGCTACGTGAACTCCCAGGTCTTCGACCACACCTCACTGATCAAGTTCCTGGAGGCGCGGTTCGGGCACGGCCGGCCGGACCTGATCGAGCAGAACATCACCCCGTGGCGGCGGGCCGTCGTCGGCGACCTGACCACGGCCTTCGACTTCCGGCACCCGAACCGCTCGCGCGAGGTCAGGTTGCCCGACACCGACGACTTCAAGCCCGAGGAGTTGGTCCGGCACCCCGACGAGGTGCCGGTCCCGCCGGCGGACCAGCGACTGCCGAAGCAGGAGCACGGCGTACGCCCGGCGCGGCCGATCCCGTACACCCTGCACGCCGACGGGCACCGCGGCGACGACTCGTTCCGGATCGACTTCCGCAACTCCGGCGGGGTCGCCGTGGTCTTCCAGGTCCGCCAGGCCGGCAGTGCGGACGCCCCGCGCAGCTACACCGTCGAGCCGGGCAAGCACCTGACCGACACCTGGCCGGTCACCTCCGGGTACGACCTGTCGGTGCACGGGCCGAACGGCTTCTTCCGCCGGTTCACCGACGGTCGAACCCACCTCGACGTCACTCCCGCCTACGACGAGCGCGACTACAAGCTGGCCCTCACGCTCAAGAACCGCGGATCGAAGCGGGTCGAGGTGACCGTCCGGGACGGGTACAACGCCCGCCCGGTCACGCTGTCGCTGCGCCCCGGCGAGACCGAGCGCGTCACCTGGGCGCTCGCCCGCACCCAGGGCTGGTACGACCTGACGGTCTCCGTCGCGGGTGACGCCGACTTCGCGTACCGCTGCGCGGGTCATGTCGAGAACGGCAAGGACAGCATCAGCGACCCGGCCCTCGGCGGGCTCGTCTAAGCGTTCGTCACGCCGACGTCCGAGCGCGGTGGATCAGCCCGGCGATGTGGTGATGAGCGTAATGACTCACAGGCATCTTGATGCCTCACAGTCATCATGCTCATCACTGCGTCCGATCCCTCAGACGTCACGTTCCGTGGTCCTGGCCGAGCATGGTCGGGGCGGTCAGAACTCCTCGTACACCGCCGGGTCCTGGTCGGAGAGTCGCCCGTCCGGGCGGCCCAGCGCGGTGATGGCCTCGACCTGCGCGTCGGTGAGCTTGATGCCGAAGACATCCAGGTTCTCGACCTGCCGCTGCGGGGAGGCGGCCTTGGGCAGCGGAATCACCTGACGGGCCACGTGCCAGGCGAGGATCGCCTGCGCCGGACTGACGCCGTGCGCGGTCGCGATCTCCACGACGACGGGATGCTGCTGCAGGTCGTTGCCATGGCCGAGCGGGCTCCACCCCTGCACCAGGATGCCGTTCTCCCGGTGGTAGTCGAGCGCCTCCTGCTGCGGAAAGTACGGGTGCACCTCGATCTGGTTGACCACGGGGGCGACCCCGGTCTCGGCCACCAGCCGCTCGATGTGCTCGGGCAGGAAGTTGGAGAGCCCGATGTGCCGAACCAGGCCGCGCTCCCGCGCCTCGATCAGCGCCCGCCACGCCTGCACGTACAGGTCGACCTTCGGGTTCGGCCAGTGGATCAGGTACAGGTCGACCCGGTCGAGGCCGGTGCGGAACACACTCTCCTCGATGGTGGTCAGCGCCTCGTCGTAGCGGTGGTGCCGCCCCGGCAGCTTCGAGGTGACGACCAGCTCGTCCCGCACGTCACCGGCCGAACGGGCGGCCCGGCCGACCGCGCCCTCGTTCTCGTAGTTCACCGCCGAGTCGATCAACCGGTAGCCCGCCCTGATCGCCTGACCTATCGCGTCGACACCCGCCGAGCCGTTCAACCGGTACGTGCCGAGCCCGATCGCGGGCAGGGTGGTGCCGTCGGCCGCCGTGAGATGGGGAATCGTCATGGTTGATCTACCTTTCGTCGACCGTGACTGGACCCTACCCGCACGGATTGGGCCGCCGAGACCAACCGGTCGATCAGCTCAGGTCGGCGTCGGTTGCCGCCTCGTAGACCGTCTCGACGGGCCGGATCACCTTGACCATCGAGGCAAGGTACTCCTGCGTCTCGGGATCGGTGGAGTAGATGATCGTGCCCTTCATCCCGCGGGTCAGCAGGACTTTGTAGGTGTTGCGGATCAGTAGATCTGCTTCGGCGTCGCTGACCGCCTTGCGGCTGCGGAACGCTGGATCCTTCGACTCCTCGCGTCGTGTCACCAACCGGCCGTCCCGGGCGACCAGGTCCGGCCCGACGATGACGCCCGACCAGTCGTACTCGAAGCCCTGCGCCGTGTAGACGCAGCCCACCTGGCCGAAACCGTTCGGGTCGGTGGCCCAGAACGCGCTGCCTGGCGCCTCGCCGACGCTGCGGTCACTCTTGACGTTCCAGGGTCGCGACCAACCGCCTACCTGCACGTCCGGCACCAGGCTGTCATCCGGACGTGGATCGCTCCACGGCCAGCAGTACCCGGCCGACATCCTGGCGGTCACACCGGGCACCTGCTTACTGGCGAGGAAGGCTTCCATTTCCTCTGGCGAATCGGCGAAACGTAGGTCGACCTTCCCGTCGCCGGTCCAGACCGACGGCTCGCCGCCATCGAGACCGAGCAGGTCAACGACCCAACCCTCGTACGTCTCACTGCCGCCGCAGCGGAACTGGCCGTGCAAGGACACAACCTCGACGTCAAGCTTGAGCTGCTTCGCGTACGACGAGATGACCTCGACGTTGCCCAACTCGCCCGGCTTCACCACTTGGTGCTCGTCGAGCAGGAAGACGGGCACCCGGGCCGCGGCGATGAGTTCGTCGATCTGCGAACGGGCCTCCGCCCGCCTAGCTTTCGGCGTGAACCGGTTGACGGAGGTCTCCCGGATGCGGTGCGCCTCGTCGCAGATCAGGACGTCCAGACCGTTGCGTTCGGCGGACATGAAGCTGTTGAAGTAGCCAAACAGACTCTTCAACCGGGTCGAGCCCGTGCCGGCGTATTTACGCAAGGTCTGCGTGAACGACCGCGAGCCCGTGGCGTGCATGACGGAGCGGTTCTGGCGCGCCAACTCGCCGAGCACCGACAGGGCGATCACGCTCTTGCCGCTGCCCGGTCCGCCCGAGACGACCACTACCGACTTTCGGTCCGCCGACCGCGCCTTCTCCACGGCGTGCAACACCAACTCGTACGCTACGCGCTGCTCATCCAGCAGCGTGAAGCGCGAACGAGCCTTCAGTTCCTGGGCGGCGTAGCGCAGCAGATGTCGGCTGGGCCGAACCGAGCTGGTGAGGAAACGATCAGCCGCGCCAGCACCAGGGGCCGGGGCGAGGTGAGCGCGTAGGTAATCGAGGAACTGGCCCCGCCGCTGCTTCGTGAAGATCCGGCTCTGCTCGGTCGCCTTGCGATCGAACAGATCACGGATGTCACGGTCGGTCGCGTTGTGCAGGTACGCCGCCCCACGGACCGGGTTCCGTTGCTCGGTGAGGATGCCGAGAAAGTCCGTCAGGTACTCGCAGTAGAGTTCGACCTGGACACCGGGGTGGAGCCGTGGGCCACGCGCGTGCTCCACCGCCACGAGGTTCTCTGAGCCCTCGTGGGACTCGGCGTGGGACCACTGCTTCAACTCGACGACGATGTAGGAGTCCTGGGACGTCCGAGGGTCCACACCGGCAAGCACCACGTCCACCCGCTTGCTGGTCAGCGGCAACTGATACTCGACCAACATCTCCACCTGGCCCAGGCCCGCGTCGGCGAGATCCTGCCCCAGCACGGCGAGGCTGTGCGACCAGGAACGACGTTCAGCCGGGCTCACGTTGCGCCCGATCTGCTCCACGATCCTGTCTGCGAGCATGCCGGTGCCGCTCAGGCGTAGCAGACCATCGGCAGACGTACGGAACGCTGACAACACTTGCCCCCGGGCAGCACGAAGTGATCGTGCGCATGGGGGGCGTGTCCGGCAGCCGCCGGAAGCCCGTCGTGACGCGCTTCTACGTGATGGACTGTAGCGAAGAGATCAACTGAGCGCCATGTTGACGCTGCCCGCGGCTACCGCTTCGCCGCCGAGCCGCGAGCCTGCTCAACGGGGTAGCGGCGGGCTACCTCCTCGAGCTTGGTCAGAGCCGCCTCTGTCAGGTCGATGCCGAGCACGTCGGCGAGCCGAGTCAGATAGATCATGACGTCGCCGATCTCGGCCCTCACCCGGCTACCCGCGTCCGGGTCAGCCATGACCGTCGCAGACTGCTCCGGCGTGAGCCACTGGAACTCGGCAATCAGCTCACCGACCTCGCCAGCGAGCGCCATGGCCAGGTTCTTGGGCGTGTGGAACTGTTGCCAGTCCCGTTCCTCCGCGAATGCCCGTACGCGGCCCGTCAGGTCGTCCATGACCCGGAGCATCGCAGATTGACGCGTACCGCCGGGCACTGAGGAATCCGTGCAACGAAGTGACTACTGACCGTTGTCATTGGGGTTTGTTGTAAGGAACGGGCCGGTTGCAGGCTTGGTCCGGCCTCCTGACTGGCCCTCATAAGGTGGGCGAGGGCTGGGCTCTGATGACTCCTGTGGTGAGGGTTTGGCTACGGTGTTGGCTTTCGGGTGTCGGGTGGGGTTAGCCGGTGCAGGCGAAGGCGTGCCGCGCTGGTAACGACAGGTAGGAGGCCGCAGTGGAGATGACCGAGCAGCTCATTTCCCGGACGGATGCCGACAATCGCCACTGGGTGCCTCAACCGGAGCGGCCCCTCGCTGGTCCAAGTTACTGAGGACAGCACCGAAGGGGACCCTGTTGTGGCCGGTTAGGAGCGCGTGTTGACGGATCTCGTCAACATCAGGGGCCGTCTCGGCCACCAGCCGCTCGATGTGCTCGGGCAGGAAGTTGGAGAGCCCGATGTGCCGAACCAGGCCACGCTCGCGCGCCTCGATCAGCGCCCGCCACGCCTGCACGTACAGGTCGACCTTCGGGTTCGGCCAGTGGATCAGATACAGGTCAATCCGGTCGCGCCGGTTCCGGGTGATCGCCCGTCAGTCGAGGACCCACCCTTCAGCGGGTCGGAACGCCGTTCGGTCTCGGGAGATCCATCGCGGCGGGCGGAGCGCCCGCTTTCCGGTGGTCGTCCCGGTACGAAGAGCACCGGGAAAGCGGAAGCACCGAATCCGGGAAGGCAGAAAGCGGCGGGATTCAGCAGACGTGCGTCCGCCAACTCACCTTCGTCACGGTCATGGGAACGTAGAAGAACCCGTCACCAGGAGTAGCACAGTCCGTGCCGGTGAGAGTCATTCCTTGGGTGGTGAACGACCAGCTAATCTCGGCGTTCCGGTTCGTGTAGTTGTAGTAGTTGAAACCCGTGATGTTGCCGCTCCACTCCGTGGTGGTCACCAGGGACGGAGTCGCCGTAGGAACCCCGTTCGGGTGGTCCCAGTGGGGCCAGACGCAGAATGTGCCCGGCTGGCAGTTCCCGGGCGGGTAGACGCCGGCCCCCGACTGGGGTGCCGCCGAGGCAGGAGGGGCAACAGCTAGCACACCTGCGATGACCCCGGCGATGGCGAAGGGTTTCAACAGCACGGCTACCTACTTCCATTGAAGAGAATGAATTATTTCAAGCTACCGCCGGAAAGTTGCACCGTCAAGTACCTGCGCTACCGCCCAGGTGGACGGCCGCATCATTCGCAGCAAGGTGGGCGATGCGACACGATCGCCGCAGCTTGCGACGACAGCAGGACCATCGGTCGGCGGCCAGGGGTCAGGGCGACGAGATGCTCCCGCACCGCAGGCCGTGGCGCCTACGGTCACTGACGGCAGGGCGCCAGCCGGGAACCCGGCCGCCGGCCGATCCGGCCACCTCCGAACGCCCCGCGACTCGGGTGGCAGGCGACCGGCTCGCAGCCAGCTCTGCGTTCGGGCCGCTCAGCGACAGCGATCAGCGGCGGGTTGGTTGACACGGGGAACATAATCGATACAAATAAATCTATCCCTGGGCTGAACGAGCTCCGGTCCCGTCCCTGAACACCGTTAGGAAGGGAAGCTCATGCGCAGATTTACCAGCCGAATCGCTGCGGGTCTCGCCGCCGCCTTGATCACCACACTGGCCGTGACGATACCGGCGTCGCCCGCAGCCGCTGTCGAGACGCTCAAGGTTCCCGACACCGGCCTCGTCTTCTACCAGGCCTACACGCAGATCATCGTAGGCAGGCAGGCCACGCCCGACGGTATCTGCCGCCCGGTCCCGGCCGAGGCGATCTGGGCGATCGGCTGGAACGGCTTCGGTTCCGTCTCGGGCTACCGGACCTCCGACTGCACCGGCGCTGCGTCCGAGCTCAACAACTTCCACAGCTGGCCGTACGAGGGCTACTACCTCTCCTACCGGGCCGGTTGACATTTCTTCGACGCATCCGCCGTCGACGGCAAGGTGTACGTCGGTTACATCGGTCGTCATCTCACAAACACCATGACGTCGTAGCCTTGCTGTGGCGAGCTCGCGGCTAACCCTCGCCCGGACCTTCGAGGTGACGACGGCAGCGTCTACCCCGACCGATTGCTACTCGTCAGCGTGGACAGCAGCAGCGGGCCGAGCCTTTGCCGACGAGGACGCTGCGGCGTACGGCGATCTGTGGCTTGTGCGCGCCCTCGAGCCGATCAGCGGAGAGCCGCACCGCGCAGTCGTATCGACGCCGGACTTTGCGCGTGAATGGTGGCCGGTGGGAGCAGGACTCGTATTGCTTCCATGCACGATCGGTGAAGGCGAACTAACTGGCCCTTCCGTCGCGCCTGGTGGCCGCGATGAAGTCCGCCCACGCTTGGGCGGTGAAGGTGAGAAGCGGTCCGGTGGAATCCTTCGAGTCGCGGACGGCGACAGTGCCAGGGAGGTTGGTGGCGACCTCGACGCAGTTTCCACCGTTGTCGCCGCTGCGGGTGCTCTTACGCCAGACGGCGCTGGTCAGGTCAGTCATGCCACATCTCCCCGACGATTCGCTTGATCATGTCCCTTGAGTCTGCCTGACCGAGGGCGAGCGCATCCAGACCCTTCCAGACGTCTTCATAGGCCCGAAGCTCGTCTGGCTTGTCGAGGTAGAGCGCCCCGGTCAGCGATTCGCTGTAGACGACCGACGGTTCCGGTGCGGCTCGTCCGCCCTTCGTGGCCGGGAAGTCCAAGACCACAAAGGATCCTGCGACCGCACCGGGATGTGGCCCTGCCGCGAGCGGCACGATACGAACCGACACGTTGGGCAGCTCCGATGCTTCGAGCAGGCGGGCGAGCTGCTCACTCATCACGGTCGGACCGCCGACGACACGGCGTAGCACCGCTTCCGAGAGAACGGCATCCAGGTGCGGCGGCTGTGGAAGCCGACGAGTGAGCAGGATCTGACGCTGCAGCCGCACCTCAACCGCCCGCTCGCGCTCCTCGGTGCTCAACCGGCTCGTGGGTCGGAAAAGACCGAGTGCGTAGGCACGGGTCTGGAGCAGTCCGGGGATCAAGTTTTCGCCGTACTCGCGAAGGCGGGCGGCTGCTGATTCCAGGCCCACGGGGCCAGAGCCGATGAGCCAGCGGTACGTCATCCACCTACCCGTGGTCGCCACCGACCTGCCTGCCGCGCAACGCCTGGCCCGGGTCATCGGCCGTTGGATGCTGGTGCTGCCGATGACCGACCCGGGGGAGACGATCATCTCCGAAGAGGACCATCAGCTCGTCCGGCACCGGGCATTCTGCGACCTGCGGATGGCAGGCGGCCGGCGCTGCCTCCCGCACGACGGCCACGACGGCGACTGCTCCCGCCGCCTACGCCGCTGACGTTCCGCACGGTCTATTACGGTTGCGCAACCCTTGGAGGCGGGCGTCATTCGCTCAGCTTGCGAACAGCACTCTCGTCGGGAACTCACCGCTGGATCGCCGAACCTTTACGATCTTTGCTGCGATCGCACCCGCAGCTGAGTTGAAATCGCCATCTTCGACACGGGCATCGAGGGTGTGCGGATCGATTGTGAGGATTCGATCAAACCTGTCATCCAATCCGAACTCGTACCGAACCTCGCCTGCGACCGCCTCGATGCGCCGCGCGGTCACCATCATTCCCACGTCCTAGCCTCCAATGCCCGAGTAGTCCTCGTAGGTCGGCCCGGGTATGTACGCCTCCCAATTGGACACCTGGTTGGCGGCAAGATGTGCTTCCCGGTATGTCGCCTGCGGGTGTGCCCGGTAGTACTGCAGTTCTGCCAACTCGTGCTCCAATAGTGCGTAATCCTCGGGCAGTGGGCTACCTCGCCGTAAACGCAGCCATGCCTCAGCCATGGGCGGGCTCGGATCGTATCGTTGATGGATGACTCCGCCCGCATAGTCATCCATCGGGTGGGCGTCGAAGAAGATGTGCCAGCGGATCTGCTCGATGTCCTCCTGAGAGAACCCTCGGGAACCATCCAGGCGGGGCGCGTCTCCGAGGTGGCCAGCTATGACGTCGGCGTCGGCCTGCTGGCGGATCGCCTCGTACGCCTCCTCCGCCCAACGGTCCTGCCCTCCGTAGTCTGCAAGGTTACGAGGTCGAGTGGTGTGGCCTCCATGAACGCCGCGCGCCCCATCTGCTGCGCTCTCTGGACGCCCGCGCGGAGTATCGCGAAGTCGGCTCAGGGTTTGCTTGAGCTTGTCGATGAGGTCGCCGAGCCGGCGCATCTCCGGAATCAACCGTCTCAGGCTGGTTAGCAGCCCGCGCAACAACCGCGCGATCCGCGCCCCCCACGACGCCACCAGCGTAGTGACCTGCTCCACCACCAGCGGCGCGGCCAGGCCGCCGGTGATGAGGAGTTCGCCCGCGTACACGATGATGCGGGACACGCAGGTGGCGATGGCGTCGCGGACGAGGAGTCGGACGGCGGCCACCAGGCCGGCGGCTCCTTCGGTGATCGCGGCCATGGTGTCGGCGCCCTGGGCGAGGCCGGTGATGGCCTGTCGCTGTTCGTTGGCCCAGCCTCGGTAGGCGGGGCCGGCACTGCCGCCCCAGCCTGCGATGTCGGTGCGAACGGCGCGAGCCAGTTCGGCGGCGTCGTCGCGGAGCGACCCGGCGACGTTGCGCCAGGTCTGTGCGTGCGCGGTGATCTGCGCCGGGTCGCCGGCGAGCCAGTCCAGCGCTTCGCTGAGGGGCTTGACGTGTTCGATGAGCCAGGCGATCCCGTACTGGAGCAGGGCACCGACCGGGTCGGAGACGAGGGCGAGGGCGTCCAGGCCGGCGCTCACGACGCCGAGGCTGCCGTCGATCCAACTGCCGGTCCGGATGCCCTGGGCGATGAGTTCGATGTCCTCGCAGATCCACACGCCGGCCCAGGCGCTGGGTGGGGTGTCCGCAGCGGCGGCGACGAGCGGGTTCGACGTCACGGGCGCTGCCGCACCCCGTCGAGCTGGTGCGGCTGCACCCCATCGAGCCCCTGCCGCCGCACCCTGTCGAGTAGCTGCTTGGCGTGGGCGTCGGAGCTGCGGTAGCGGTCGGCTCCGACCCGCAGCTTGCCGGCGGTGTCCCGTACCGACGCTGCGGCGGCGCCGATGCCGTCGACCAAGTTCCGTTGCAGGCCGTCGAGCAGCACCGGCATCATCGCGCAGAGTTGCCCGTAGGCGTCGGCGCCCAACCGGACTTGCTGGCCTGCCTGCTGAGCGGTGTCGAGGCTGCTGGCACAGCGATCGAGGCGTGCGGCGTGGGCGGTCAAGTCGTCCGGGTCGACCTGGATGCCGTCACCGACGGGCATGGTTCGATCCCTGGTCGGGTAGGAGCCGGGTGCGATACGAGTCGATGATGGCCCGGGCGCTCGCGTCGTCGCCCAATGCCTCCGTGGCTGCGTCGCTGACCTTTCGAAGCAGGTCGGCGCGGGCGGCAGCGGTGGTCTCCAGGATCTGCCGAGCGGTGTGCGCCGCGGGTTGTTGCCGGATGCGCTCATCGAGCCGTAGGTCGATCAGCAGGCCAGTCGAGTCGACGGTGACGTCGACAGTCCGATCGGCGTTGCGGGCGGTGCCGGTCAGATCCCGTATCGACGCCGACAGCGTCTTCGCTCGTGCCGCCCGCTCGGCGAGCGACTTCTCCCACTCATCGAGCCGGCGCTCCGCTGCGTCGAGCGCAGCGTCGTCCGCCCACACGTCGACCCTCCCCAGGGGACCACTGCCGGCGGCAACCGGCGACATCACCGGCACGCTACCAACCGGTGGCGCTGGGTGCATGCCCACAGGGCGAATGCCAAGAACGTCGCGCTAGGCGGCACAGGCGGTCCGTCAACCCGTGGCGCCTCGCCGATCATGGAGTTGTGGTGGGCAACAAAGAGCCCATCATCACGCCAAAGCGGGCACCACAACTCCATGATCGACCGAGTCAGGCCGCGATCTTGCATTTGCTGTCGCGACAAATGGTGCAGGATCCCGCATTTCGACGACCGAAACTGCAAGATCGACGCAGCAGGGGGCGCCGTGGGCATTCATCCGTATCATCTCGGCATGACGCGGTTCAGTCGGCGGGCGGTGTTGCTGGCCGGCGGCGGGCTGCTCGTCGGCTGTTCGCGGCGGCCCGAGGCGGACCCGGTCCACCTGCGACTGGCGACCGGGCCGGCGGGGGCGGTCTACCGGCGGATCGGCGGGGCGCTGGCCGAGCACATCTCCGAGCAGGTGCCGGGCGCCACTGTGACCACAGTGCCGAGCGGGGCGTCCACCGACAACATCCGGATGCTGCGGGCCGGCGAGGTGCACCTGGGGCTGACCAGCCTGGACGCGCTGATCACCAGCGACGGGAGCGCGCCCGGAGGGCTGTCGGCGATCTGCCGGCTCTACGACAGCCATCTGCATCTCGTGGTCATGGCCGGTTCGGCGATCGACGAGTTTCGGGATCTTGAGGGCAAACGCGTGTCCCTCGGTGCCCACGACTCCGGCACGGAGTTCACGTCGTTGCGGGTCCTGAAGCTCGGCCCGCTCAAAGCCGACGGCCAGAACCTCAGCCAGGCCGAGTCGGCGGCGGCGCTGCGCGACGGCACGATCGACGCCATGTTCTCGCTGACCGGCGTCCCGACGCCCGCCATCACCGAGTTGGCGCAGCGCCACCCGATCCGGCTGATTCCGTTGGACGCGCAGGCCGACGGGCTCTTCACGGCGTACCCGGGTCCCTACGCCCCGGCCATGATCCACGCGGCTGCCTACGCCGGCGTCCCGGCGACCCGCACCGTCGCCGTACCGAACGTGCTGCTGGCGCGCGACGACCTGCCTGGCGACCTGGTCTACGCCATCACCGACACGGTCTTCCGGCATACCGGGGCGATCACCTCCGCTGGTCGTGACGACGCCGAGGCCCTTCCGGAGGCGTGGCAGATCAACGTGCGTACCGGGATCTCCACCGCGTCCGTCCCGCTGCATCCGGGCGCGGCGGCCTGGTTCCGCGACCGCAAACGCTGACCCGGTCACCGGGAACGCTGTTGTCAGGCCGGCGTCGACGCGGGTGCGACCGGCAACACCACCACCGCGGCCAGCCCGTGCCCGGGCCCGTCCGGACGCGGCAGGCCCTCCTCCAGCCGCAGCTCACCACCGGCCGCCCCGATGAGGTCGGCGCAGATCGCCAGCCCCAGGCCGGTCCCGGGAACGTTCTGGTGCCGCGGTGACCGCCAGAAGCGCTGCAACGCCTGGGCCCGCTCGGACACGTCGATTCCCTGGCCGTCGTCACGGACGGCGACCGTGACGGTGCCGGGACCAGCGGAGACGAGCCGCGCGGTCACCTCCACGACCTGCGCGTCGGACAGCCGCAGCGCGTTGCTGATCAGCTCGTCCAGGATGCTGCCCAGACCGCCCGGCGGTTCCAACAACCGCAACCCCGGGGGTACGTCGACAGTCAGGCTCTGCCCGGCGGTGGCGGTCAGGGCACGCCACCGGTCCACCCGGGTCGCCAGCACCTCGTCGAGGTCCACCGGCGACGCCGTCCGCAGGCTCTCCATCCGCGCGCTGGCCTGCAGCGAGTTCAGCATCCGCTGCATCGCCTTCAGCTCGTCGACGGCGACGTCGTACACCTGCTGCCCGTCGCCGTCTGACCGCAGGTGTGGCGCGAGGCTCTCCACCGCGAGCCTCAGGCTGGTCAACGGGTTGCGTAGCTGGTGTGACGCGTCCGAGACGAAAGCGCGCTGTCGCTGGGCGGCGTTCTCGACGGCGTCCATCATGGAGTTGAACGACCGCGCCAGCCGCCGCAGCTCGACAGGGCCGGCCTCGGCGTCGGCGCGGATGGTCAGGTCGCCCTCGGAGATCCGCGAGGTCGCCGCGTCGAGTTTGCGCACCGGCCGCAGCACCCACGCCGACACCGGCCAGGCGACGGCCGTCAACGCGAGCAACGGCAGCAGCCCGAGACCGGCCAGCCGGGCCCAGCGTACGAGGATGAGCTCGCGCGTCCGGGACAGGTCGGAGATCGTCACGACGGCGCCGACGACCTCACTGTCCCGGCCGACCGGCTCCGCCACCACGAGTGCGGAGTCGTCCCACGGCGCCCACTCCCAGGACGGTTCGGAACGGGCACCGGCAAGCGCCGCCGTCACGGTCCGGGGCAACGCCGCCTCGGCGCGCGCCGCCTTCTGGTACGCGTCGGCCGGCCCGAGCAGCACCGCGCCCGACGTGTCGATCAGCGCGACCGGAATGCCGTAGAGCTCGTGGTACCGCGTCAGCTCCTGCTGCAACGCCTCGGTGCGGCCGGTCGACAGCGCGGTCTCGGCCAGCGAGGCGAACCGGCCGACGTCGTTGAGCCGGTTGACGTACGTCTCCTGCATCTCGCGTTCGGCAACGGTGATGCTGAGCGGCACCCCGAGCGCCGTGACGAGCAGCACGGCGAGGGGGACCAGGACGACGAGCAGCCGGCGGTGCACGCGGTCAGCCGATCAGCTCCGGCTGGTCGGCCAGCAGCCGATAGCCGACGCCGTGGACGGTCCGGATGACCACGTCCGGCCCCAGCTTGTGCCGCAGCGCCGCGATGTGGGTGTCCAGGGTGCGGCTCGACGACTCCCAGGACGCGCCCCAGATCTGGTCGAGGATGACGTCGCGGCTGACCACGTTGGGCGCCCGCCGGGCCAGGAGCAGGAGCAGTTCGAACTCCTTGCGGGTCAACGGCACGAGTACGCCGTCGACGGTGACCTCGCGGGTGCCGACGCCGATCCGCATCGGGCCGAGGACGAGCGGCTCGTCGGTCTGGCCGAGGGCACGAGCGGCCCGGGTGCGCCGCAGGACGGCTTCGATCCGGGCGAGCAACTCGGGGATGCCGAACGGTTTGACGATGTAGTCGTCGGCACCGGCGCGCAGGCCGCGGACCCGCTCGTGCTCCTCGGATCGCGCGGTCACCGCGATCACGGCGGTCTGCGGGTGGTCGCGCAACTTGCGGATCACGTCGAGCCCGTCGCCGTCGGGGAGACCCAGGTCGACGAGGACCACGTCGGACGGCCCGGCGCGCTCGGCTTCCGCGGCGGTGGCGACGCGGTGGACCTCGAAGCCCGCCTGGGTCAGGACGGTCACCAGACCCCGCGCCACGCGGTCGTCATCCTCGATGACGGTTATCCGCATACCGGCGAATTGTACGGCCCGGACGGGTGCTCGTGCCGGCCCGGGTTCTTGGGATTTTTCTGACACCATCCGGGCCCCGACCAGCCGAGACTGAGGGCCACTAACGCGCCGAGGGATGTCCATGCGTTGATGGGGAGGTCGCCGTATGCGAACGACCAGTAGATACCGGGCCACCGCGCGGATGATCGCCGCGATCGGTGTCGTCTCGCTCGCCGCCGCCTGTTCGGGTAACGGGGGTGCCGCCGGCGGAGGGGACGCCGGAAATTACCCGGACGAGAACATCACGATCGTCGTGCCGTTCAGCGCGGGTGGTCCGACGGACACCGTCACCCGGATGATCGCCGGGCCGATGGCCGCGAAGCTCGGCGGCAAGATCGTCGTCCAGAACGTCGAGGGTGCCGGCGGCACTGTCGGCGCCGGCGATGTCGCGCGGGCCAAGCCGGACGGCTACACGGTGCTCATGCACCACATCGGCATGTCGACGGCGCCCGCCCTCTACAAGAGCCTGGGCTACAAGCCCCTGGAGGACTTCGAGACGGTCGGGCTCGTCACCGAGGTGCCGATGACGATCGTCGCCCGTAAGGACTTCGCGCCCGCGACGCTCCAGGACCTGGTGACCCACGTGAAGGCGAACGCCGACAAGGTCACGCTGGCCAACGCCGGCATCGGCGCGGCGTCGCACCTGTGCGGTCTGCTGTTCCAGAGCACCACCGGTGTGAAGCTCCAGGAGGTTCCGTACCAGGGCACCGGTCCCGCACTGACCGACCTCGTCGGCGGCCAGGTCGACTTCATGTGCGACCAGACGACAAACACCAGCGGCCAGATCGCCGCCGGAAAGGTGAAGGCGTACGCGGTCACCACACCCGAGCGGGTGAAGAGCCTTCCCGACCTGCCCACCACCACCGAGGCCGGGTTGCCGCAGCTGAAGGTCAGCGTGTGGCACGGCCTCTACGTTCCGGCCGACACCCCGCCGGAGATCGTCCAGAAGCTGTCCGAGGCGTTGAAGGTGGCGCTGGCCGACCAGGGGGTCATCGACCAGATGGCCAAGCTGGGCACCGCGCCGGTCCCGGCCCAGGACGCGACCCCGGACGCGCACCGGGCGAAGCTCGACGAACAGCTCGGCACCTGGGCGAAGATCATCGCCGACTCCGGGGTCAAGGTGTCCTGAGGTGGAGCGCCGTCGGTCGTTACCGGACGTCCTCGCCGGGGGGATCTTCGTCCTGA
Source organism: Micromonospora sp. NPDC047187 (assembly GCF_040643355.1). NCBI lineage: Bacteria > Bacillati > Actinomycetota > Actinomycetes > Micromonosporales > Micromonosporaceae > Micromonospora > Micromonospora sp. NPDC047187. The sequence continues at coordinate 4,403 of NZ_JBEYUF010000038.1, read as the reverse complement.
TCGGTGGCGCATTCGTGGTGGGGGCGCTCGGCTACGAGCTGGGCACCCCGACCCGGATGGGCCCGGGCGCCTTCCCGCTGCTGGTCGGCGTGGCAGTGGTCGCCCTGGGCCTGGCGATCGCCGGCAAGGGGCTCGTCGCCGGCGAGGTGATCTCGTTCGGGCCGGTCCCGTGGCGGGCGGTCGCCGTCATCGTGCTCGCGGTCCTGTTCTTCGGGTTCACCATCCGGCGACTCGGGTTCGTACCGACGACGGCGGTGACCGCACTGCTCACCACCCTGGCCAGCGCCCGCGTACGGCTGCTCACGGCGGTGGCCGTGGCCGCCGGGCTGACGGTGGCCAGCACGCTCATCTTCGTCGTCGGACTTCAGCTGCGGATCCCGCTGTGGGGCCCCTGGCTGGGACTCTGACGGGGCATCCGGATTGAGGCATGGAACTCCTCGACAACCTCGCGCTGGGCTTCTCGACGGCCCTGCTGGTCCAGAACGTCCTCTACTGCTTCGTGGGAGTGCTGCTCGGGACCGCGGTCGGTGTGCTGCCCGGCATCGGGCCCACGGCCACTGTGGCGATGCTGCTGCCGATCACGTTCAGCTTCGAGCCGGTCACCGCGCTGATCATGCTGGCCGGCATCTACTACGGGGCACAGTACGGCGGCTCGACGACCGCCATCCTGATCAACCTGCCCGGTGAGTCGTCAGCGGCGGTCACCGCGCTGGACGGGCACGAGATGGCCCGCCAGGGCAGGGCAGGCCCTGCCCTGGCGGCTGCGGCGATCGGGTCCTTCGTCGCGGGTACGGTCGCCACCGTCGCGCTGGCCGCCGCGGCCCCGCCCCTGGCCAGTGTCGCGTTGAAGTTCGGCCCGGCCGACTACTTCTCACTCGTGCTGTTCGGCCTGATCGTGTCGATCGCGCTGGCGCGGGGCAGCGCGCTCAAGGCACTGGCGATGATCGCGCTCGGCGTACTGCTCGGTACGGTCGGCCAGGACATCTACACCGGAACGCCCCGCTTCGTGTTCGAGCAGCGCGAGCTGTACGGCGGCATCGACTTCGTGTCGGTCGCCGTGGGCCTGTTCGGGGTGGCCGAGATCCTGCGCAACCTGGAGAACGAGCAGACCCGTACGGCGATCGTCAACAAGGTGACCAACCTCTGGCCGACCCGCGAGGACCGGCGTCGCATCGTCGCCCCGATCCTGCGGGGCACCGGTCTCGGCGCCGCGCTCGGTGTCCTGCCCGGCGGCGGCCACGTGCTGGCCTCGTTCACCTCGTACGCTGTCGAGAAGCGCATCTCGAAGCGGCCGCAGGAGTTCGGGCGGGGCGCGATCGAGGGCGTCGCCGGCCCCGAGTCGGCGAACAACGCCGCCGCGCAGACGTCGTTCATTCCGCTGCTCACCCTGGGCCTGCCCGCCCACCCGGTGATGGCACTGATGATCGGCGCGTTCATCGTCCACGGCATCACCCCGGGCCCGAACGTCATCAACGACGAGCCGGCGCTGTTCTGGGGCCTGATCGCGTCGATGTGGATCGGCAACGTGCTCCTGCTGCTGCTGAACCTGCCGCTGATCGGCCTCTGGGTGCGCATGCTGCGCATCCCGTACCAGGTGCTCTTCCCGATGATCATTCTGTTCGCCGCGATCGGCACCTACTCACTGAACTTCAACGCCTACGACGTCTACGCCATCGCGTTCTTCGGGATCCTGGGCTACATCCTGATCAAGTGCGGCTGCGAGCCTGCGCCCCTGCTGCTCGGCTTCGTCCTCGGCCCGCTGCTGGAGGAGAACCTGCGCCGCGCGCTCATCATCTCCCGTGGCGACCCGTCGGTCTTCGTGACCCGGCCGATCTCCGCGGCGCTGCTGGCCCTGGCCGTCGTCGCGCTCGTCGTCGCTGTCCTCCCGACGATCCGCCGGCGCCGCGCTGTCGTCTTCGCGGAGGATGAGTAGCAATCCGAAGCACGTGACGGTCAGGTCGACGAAGATTGTTCCCGTGACGAGCGACAACACGCCCCGGGGCTGGACCAGCCGGACCGTCTGGGACCGGCGGTTCAACGCCCCGCTGCGCTCGTTCCTGCGTACCGAGACCGGCGGCGCGCGGGTGGTGCTGATCGGCGCGGTGGCGGCCCTCGTCTGGGCGAACCTCAGCGCATCGTCGTACGAGTCGGTCTGGGAGACCTCCTTCTCGATCCAGCTCGGCGACTGGCAGGTGGCACATGACGTGCGTACCTGGATCAACAGCGGCCTGATGACGTTCTTCTTCCTGGTGGCGGGGCTGGAGTTGCGCCGCGAGTTCGACATCGGCGAGTTGCGGGAGCGGCGTCGCCTGGCGTTGCCGATGCTGGCCGGGGTCGGCGGCATGCTCGTGCCGATCGCGATCTACCTCGCCATCAACGCCGGGCAGACCACCGCGGCGGGCTGGGGCGCGGTGATGGCCACCGACACGGCGCTCGCGCTCGGCGCGCTGGCCGTCTTCGGGCCACGCTTCTCGGAACGGCTGCGGGGTTTCCTGCTGACCGTCGCCGTCGTCGACGATGTGGTGGCGATCGCGGTGCTGGCCATCGCGTACCCGCATCACCCCTCGCTGACGGCGCTGATCGTCGCGGCGGCGATCTTCGGCGTGGTGCTGCTCGTCCGGGGCTTCGGGGTGCGGTTCGGGCCGGTCTACGCGCTGCTGGGGGTGGCGGCCTGGCTCGCCGTCTCGATGTCCGGTGTCGACCCGGTCGCGGTGGGCCTGGTGATGGGGTTGCTGACCTACGCCTACGCTCCCGGCCGAGGCGACCTGCAGCGGGCCAGCGACCAGTTCCGCCTCTTCCGAGAGCAGCCCACCCCGCAACTCGCCCGGATGGCTCGGGCCGGGCTCACCTCGGCGCTGTCGCCGAACGAGCGGTTGCAGACGCTCTACCACCCGTTGGCGAGCTACGTGGTGGTGCCGCTCTTCGCGCTGGCCAACGTCGGCATCGTGATCGACGGCGACCTGCTGACCAGGGCCGTGACCTCTCCGGTCACGCTCGGGGTCGTGGTCGCGTACGTCGTCGGCAAGCCGGCCGGGATCCTGGCCACCGCGTGGCTGGTGACCCGGCTCAGCGGCAACCGGTTCCGGCCGCCCGTCGGGTGGGTTGCCGTCGCGGGGGTCGGCACGATCTCCGGCATCGGCTTCACCGTCGCGCTCCTGATCGCCACCCATGCCCTGAGCGGCCCGGCCCTGGACGAGGCGAAGTTCGGCATCCTCGTGGCGACGCTCGGCGCGTCCCTCGTCACGTGGTTGGTGTTCCGCTCCGTCGGACGGCTCTCGCCGGCGCGGCGGACCCGTGCGCTGCTGGGCGTCGCCGAGGGCATCGTCGACCTGATGCTGCCGGTCGACGCGGATCGCGACCACATTCGCGGGCCGCTTGAGGCGCCGGTGACGGTGGTGGAGTACGGCGACTTCGAGTGCCCCTACTGCGGGCAGGCCGAGCCGGCGGTCCGAGAGTTGCTGGCGGACTTCGCCAACATCCGGTACGTCTGGCGGCACCTGCCGCTCACCGACGTCCACCCGCACGCCCAACTCGCGGCCGAGGCCGCCGAGGCGGCGGGGGAGCAGGGCGCGTTCTGGGAGATGCACGACCTGCTGCTCGCCCACCAGGACGCTCTCAACCCCACTGACCTGCTCGGTTACGCCGAACAGCTCGGCCTGGACCTGGACGGGTTCCGGGAGCACATGGTGAAGCGGATGGGCGTGGACCGGATCGCCGAGGACGTCGACTCGGCCGACCTCAGCGGCGTCACCGGCACCCCGACCTTCTTCATCAACGGCCGGCGGCACCACGGCGCGTACGACATCGCCGCGCTCTCGGCGGCGGTGAAGGCGGCGTTCGCGAGCGCGAAACTCCGCCCCGAGTACCACCCTCGGGATCCCGGCCGCCGCGAGACCGGGCCGGCGAGCTGACCGCGCGGCCCGTGCGGTCGGTGCGGTCGTCACCGGGCCAGGTGGTCGACGGGCGCCGTGGTCAGCTCCCGGCCGACGGCGGCGCCGCCACGATCACGGGTACGGGTGGACACCTGGCTCACCGTCCGGCAGTCGCGGCGTCGCCGGATCAACGGGGTCCGCCGCCGTGACGTCCGATCCCGCCTCCGCGTCGCGGGGTGCGGAGGTGTTGGTCGGCGCCTTTGGAGCTGAATCGTTTGCGACATCACCGCGGCACACAGAGGGTGCGAATCGTTTGCGGCATCAGCTCCATAGGCAGCGCGCCAACCCATACAGCCCTTCAGCCCCGGGCTCCGGAGCCCGCCCCTGCGGGAGCCCGCGCCCGCAGCCCTAGGGTCCACACGGTCCAGCGCCGCACGCTCCCCGCAGCCCCGCAGCCCCGCAGCCCCGCAGCCCCGCAGCCCCGCAGCCCCGCAGCCCCGCACGCCCCAGCCCGGCCCGCCGGGAGCCCGG
>NZ_JBEYUF010000037.1:0-46712 GCF_040643355.1 Micromonospora sp. NPDC047187 | reverse complement strand
GACTCCGCCGATGCGAACACCGCCTCCTACGAGGTCACCGTCGAGCACCTCGCCGACTGGATCGCCACCCGCGGCTACGCCACCAGCTGACCCAGCACAACACCGGAGGGCCGGACCCCACCACGGGGCCCGGCCCTTCGGCATGACCTCAGTCTGTGGCGAGGACGGTCAGGATCTGCTCGCCGTACTTGGCGAGTTTGTTCTCGCCGACTCCGCTGACCCGGGACAGGTCGGCCAGCGTGCTGGGCGCGTCGCTGGCGATCTGTCGCAGCGTGGCGTCGTGGAAGATGACGTACGCCGGGACGCCCTGCTCCTTGGCGCTGGTCGCGCGCCAGGCTCGCAGCCGCTCGAACAGCGACGCGGCGGCCGGGGTCAGCTCGGCCACCACGGTGGACGCGCCGCGCGGCTTCGACGAGCGGCTCGATGCCGGCTTCTCCGGCTCGCGGCGCATGGTGACCGTACGGCGGCGGGCGAGGACGTCGGCGCTCGCCTCGGTCAGCGCCAGCGTGCCGTAGTCGCCCTCCACGGCGAGGAGCCCTTCGGCGAGCAGTTGCCGGACGACGCCCCGCCACTCGGCCTCGCTGTGCTCGGAGCCGATGCCGAAGACGGTCAGCGAGTCGTGACCGTACTGGCTGATCTTGTCGGTTTGCTTGCCGAGCAGGATGTCGATGCAGTGCCCGGCGCCGAAGCGTTGGTTGCGTTCGCGGTCGAGGCGGAAGACGGCGGAGAGCAATTTCTGGGCGGCGACGGTGCCGTCCCAGGACTCCGGTGGGGTGAGGCAGGTGTCGCAGTTGCCGCAGGCGGCCGTCGTCGTCTCGCCGAAGTATTCGAGCAGTTGGACCCGCCGGCAGCGCACCGTCTCGCAGAGGGCGAGCATCGCGTCCAGGTGCGCGGCCAGGTTGCGGCGGTGGGCGAGGTCGCCCTCGGACGTCTCGATCATCTTGCGTTGCTGGACCACGTCCTGAAGCCCGTACGCCAGCCAGGCGGTGGACGGCAGGCCGTCACGGCCGGCGCGGCCGGTCTCCTGGTAGTAGCCCTCGACGGACTTGGGCAGGTCGAGGTGGGCGACGAACCGCACGTCGGGCTTGTCGATGCCCATGCCGAAGGCGATGGTGGCCACCATGACCAGGCCGTCTTCGCGCAGGAAGCGCTGCTGGTTGCGAGCGCGGGTGCCCGCGTCCAGCCCCGCGTGGTAGGGCAGCGCGGCGACCCCGTTGGCGGTGAGGAACTCCGCCGTCTTGTCGACCGAGGCCCGGGACAGGCAGTAGACGATGCCGGCGTCGCCGGGGTGCTCGTCGCGCAGCAGGGTCAGCAACTGCTTGCGGGGTTCCCGCTTGGGCACGATCCGGTACTGGATGTTGGGCCGGTCGAAGCTGGCCACGAAGTGCCGGGCGTCGTCGAGGTTGAGCCGGGTCGCGATCTCGGTCCGGGTGGCGCTGGTCGCGGTGGCGGTCAGGGCGATGCGGGGCACCTGCGGCCAGCGTTCGTGCAGCATCGAGAGCGCGAGGTAGTCGGGGCGGAAGTCGTGCCCCCACTGGGACACACAGTGCGCCTCGTCGATCGCGAACAGGGAGATGCGGCCCCGGTCGAGCAGGGCGAGGGTGGATCGGACGCCGAGCGCCTCCGGGGCCAGGTAGAGCAGGTCCAGCTCGCCGGCGACGAAGGCGGCCTCCACCCGCCGCCGGGCGTCCAGGGTCTGGGTCGAGTTGAGGAACCCGGCGCGGACGCCGACCGCGGTGAGGGCGTCCACCTGGTCCTGCATGAGCGCGATCAGCGGGGACACGACGACGGCGACGCCGTCACGGACCAGGGCCGGGATCTGGTAGCACAGGGACTTACCGCCACCGGTGGGCATCAACACCAGCGCGTCGCCGCCGGCGACCACATGGTTGATCACGTCCTGCTGGAAACCACGGAACGCGTCGTAGCCGAAGACCCGGCCCAGCACGTCCAGGGCGTCGGAGGCGGTACGCAGGTCGGTGGGAGAAGCCATCCGGGGAGTCTACGAGCCGACGCCGACAGCGCCCGCCCGGCGCACCCGGGTCGGGTGGGCCGGACGGGCGAGGCGGTCAGCCGGGCTGGCTGGGCCGGTTGGCCAGGCCGCGCGGCGGCGCCTTCATCCCGACCACGATGTCGACGATCTCGATGTAGCGGGCCTTGTTGCCCATGCGGAAGGCGGTGGCCGCCGCGTTGATCTCCTCGAGGGTGTCGGCCTCGACCATGGTGACCTGGTCGTACTTGCCGTTCACCCCGGTGCAGACGACGTGGGTGAGCTGCTTGGCGAAGCGGCCCAGGTCGCGGGCGTGCTCGGCGGAGATCTCATGGATGCCCTCGCGGCCGAGGGCGAAGTACTCGGGGCTGATTCGCATGAACAGGAAGCCGACGTACTTGTTCTTGTCCGCCAGGTCGTGCATCGCACCCTCCAGATGTCGGTCTGACCTGCGACGATCACGTTGAGCGTATTGACAACTACTGATCGTCATCAAGCGTGTGCGCTGTCGGGAGGGCGACCCTCGAAATGGCCGGCGGCCGCAGCCCGGCCACGGGTGCCTGGCGGAGGCCCGGCGGCGGGATAGAGTCGCTGATTGACCAATCGCGGCCGACGGCGGCCGCGGCGCCACGGCTTGGGGGTACGGGTGAGCGAGGCGCGCACAGCCGGTGACCGGATCGACGGCCCGGATGCCGATGACGAGCAGATGGCGGCTGAGTCGGAGACCACACTGGTGGTGGTCACCGGCCTCTCCGGGGGTGGGCGCAGCACTGTGGCCCGGGCGTTGGAGAACGTCGGCTACTACGTCGTGGACAACCTGCCGCAGGCCCTGATGCTGGACATGGCCGAGCTGGCCTTCAAGGCGGGCGGCGCGGCCCGGCGTACCGCAATGGTGCTGGACGTGCGGTCGCGGGCCTTCTCCACCGACCTGGCCGGGGCGATCCGGGAGCTCAAGGAGCGCGGCTTCTCGCCCCGGGTGGTCTTCGTCGACGCCGACGACGAGGTGCTGATCCGGCGGTTCGAGAGCGTTCGGCGCTCGCATCCGTTGCAGGGTGACGGGCGGCTTGCCGACGGCATCGCCGTGGAGCGCGGCCTGCTGGAGGAGGCCCGTGACCAGGCCGACGTGATCATCGACACCAGCCACCTGAACGTCAACCAGCTCCGGCGCCGCATCGAGGAGTTGTTCGGCGGCGAGGACGCCCGCCGGCTGCGGCTCACCGTGTTGTCGTTCGGCTTCAAGTACGGCCTGCCACCGGACGCCGATTTCGTGTTGGACGCCCGTTTCCTGCCCAACCCGTACTGGGTGCCGGAGCTGCGTGAGCACACCGGGCGGGAGGAGGCGGTCAGCGCGTACGTGCTGGGCCAGGAGGGCGCGGACGCCTTCGTCGCCTCGTACGCCGACCTGGTCAACGCCACCACGGCCGGCTTCGAGCGGGAGGGCAAGCGGTACCTCACCGTCGCCGTGGGCTGCACCGGCGGCAAGCACCGCAGCGTCGCCATCGCCGAGGAGTTGGCCAGCCGACTGCGTCACTCCGGGTTGGCGGCGAACGCCCAGCACCGCGACCTGGGGCGGGAATGACGGCCCTGCGGGTGGTGGCGTTCGGCGGCGGGCACGGCCTGTCCGCCTCGTTGCGTGCGCTGCGCCACTGCGCTCCCGAACTCGACCTCGACATCACCGCGGTGGTCACGGTGGGTGACGACGGTGGTTCCAGTGGTCGGCTGCGGGCCGAGCGGGGTGGCCTGCCGCCGGGAGATCTGCGCCAGGCGCTGGTGGCGTTGGCGGGGGACCACCCGGCCACCCGGCGCAGCGCCGGGTTGTTCCAGCACCGCTTCACCGCCGTACCGGTGGGCGTACCCGGGCCCGGCGCGACCGGCCCGGGCCCGGCGGCGGGCGGCGACCCGGGCGGCGACCCGGACCGGGACGGCGCGGCTCCGCGCGGCACGGACACGACCCCGCGCGGCACCGACGGGGCGTCGGCCGGGACCGACGGTCTGACCGGGCACGCCGTGGGCAACCTGGTGCTCTGTGGCCTCATGGAGCTGCTCGGCGACCCGGTGGCAGCGCTGGAGCACGCCGGCGCGATGCTCGGCGCGGTGGGCCGGGTGTTGCCGATGTCCCGCCAACCGGTCGGCATCGAGGCGCGGGTACGCGGTGCCGACCCGGCCGCCCCGGACGAGGTGCGCACGGTCACTGGCCAGCACCAGGTGGCCGTAACCACCGGGCGGGTCGAGTCGTTGCGCCTCACCCCGAGCGCCCCAGCGGCGTGCGCCGAGGCCATCGAGGCGATCCGGGCGGCCGATTGGTTGATCTTCGGGCCGGGCAGCTGGTACACGAGTGTGCTTCCGCACCTGCTGGTGCCGCAGTTGGCCGACGCGATCGTGTCCACCTCGGCCCGGCGGCTGGTCACGCTGAACCTCGCCGCGGAGAAGGAGACCCTCGGGCTCTCCGTCGCCGATCATCTCGCGGCGCTGCACTGGTACCTGCCCGAACTCAAGGTCGATCTTGTGCTCGCCGATGCCAAGGCGGTGGGTGACCCCGAACCGGTCGAACGTGCGGCAGAATCGCTGGGTGCCCGCCTGGTCCTCGCCCCGGTCGCCGTTGTCGACGGGACTCCCCGCCATGATCCGGCTGCCCTGGGCGCCGCGCTGGTGCCTGTCCTGGGCGCCGATCGTTAGACACGTACGTAATCTCCGGCGACACGCCGGAACAGGTCCGTGAGGGGACGCACAATGGCGATGACGGCCGCGGTCAAGGACGAGCTGAGTCGGGTCGACGTGCCCAAACCCTGCTGTCGGCGGGCGGAGATGGCCGCGCTGCTGCGCTTCGCCGGCGGGCTGCACATCGTTTCCGGCCGCGTGGTGGTGGAGGCTGAACTGGACACCGGGGCGGTGGCCCGCCGGCTGCGCCGGGAGGTCGCCGAGGTCTACGGCTACCCCAGCGAGATCCACGTGCTGGCCTCCGGTGGGCTGCGCAAGGGCAGCCACTTCATCGTTCGGGTGGTCAAGGACGGCGAGGCCCTGGCGCGGCAGACCGGCCTGCTCGACGTGCGGGGTCGCCCGGTGCGTGGGCTGCCCCCGCACGTGGTGGCGGCAAACGTCTGCTGCGCGGTCTCCGCGTGGCGGGGCGCGTTCATGGCCCACGGTTCGCTCACCGAGCCGGGCCGCTCCAGCGCGCTGGAGATCACCTGCCCGGGGCCGGAGTCGGCGTTGGCGCTGGTCGGCGCGGCCCGCCGGATCGGCATCACAGCGAAGAACCGCGAGGTACGCGGGGTGGACCGGGTGGTCGTCAAGGACGGTGACGCGATCGCCGCGCTGCTCACCCGGATCGGCGCGCACTCCAGCGTGCTGGCCTGGGAGGAGCGCCGGGTACGCCGTGAGGTGCGGGCCACCGCCAACCGGCTCGCCAACTTCGACGACGCCAACCTGCGCCGTTCGGCGCGGGCGGCGGTCGCCGCGGCCGCCCGGGTCACCCGTGCGTTGGAGATCCTCGCCGACGAGGCGCCCAACCACCTGACCGACGCCGGTCGGCTGCGTCTGGAGCACCGCCAGGCGTCGCTGGAGGAGTTGGGGGCCTTGGCCGACCCCCCGCTGACCAAGGACGCGATCGCGGGGCGGATCCGCCGGCTCCTGGCGCTGGCCGACAAGCGGGCCCGCGACCTTGGCATCCCGGATACGGAAGCTGCCGTCACGCCCGACATGCTCGTGGTCTGATAGGACGGTGGGGCCGCACGGTGCGCCCGGGAGCACGACCCGGCGCAGCGTGGTCTCGCACGCTCGGATAGGGTCGCTGCGTACGGCAAGGGGGCCGACACCGGCACTCCTCGTCGTGCCCCACCGCCTCGGGCGGTCAGGTCCTCAGACCGCGCGGCGGGGTGGCCGAGATGAACCGTCGACGGCCGGCTCCAACGGTCGGCGCACACCATTCCCGCCGGCCCGTTGTCTGAAGCCGGCGGACCAGAACGCGAGGAGATGGGACCTGTGACCATCCGGGTTGGCATCAACGGCTTTGGCCGAATCGGCCGTAACTTCTTCCGGGCAGTGCTGGCGTCTGACGCCGACATCGAGGTCGTGGCGGTGAACGACCTGACCGACAACGCCACGCTCGCCCACCTGCTCAAGTACGACAGCATCCTCGGTCGCCTGCCGTACGAGGTCAAGGCCACCGCCGACGAGATCACCGTCGGTGGCAAGACCATCAAGGCGTACGCCGAGAAGGACCCGTCGAAGCTGCCGTGGGGCGAGGTCGGCGCGGACGTCGTCATCGAGTCGACCGGCTTCTTCACCGACGCCACCAAGGCCAAGGCGCACGTCGACGGCGGGGCCAAGAAGGTCATCATCTCCGCCCCGGCGAAGAACGAGGACGTCACCGTCGTCATGGGTGTCAACCACGACACCTACGACCCGGCGAAGCACACCATCATCTCCAACGCCTCGTGCACCACCAACTGCCTCGCGCCGATGGCGAAGGTCCTGCACGACACGTTCGGCATCCAGCACGGTCTGATGACGACGATCCACGCGTACACCCAGGACCAGAACCTCCAGGACGCGCCGCACTCGGACCTGCGTCGCGCCCGGGCCGCCGCGCTGAACATCGTGCCGACCTCGACCGGCGCCGCCAAGGCGATCGGCCTGGTCCTGCCGGACCTCAAGGGCAAGCTCGACGGGTACGCCCTGCGGGTGCCGATCCCGACCGGCTCGGTCACCGACCTCACCGTCAACGTCGGTCGCGAGACCACCGTGGACGAGGTCAACGCCGCGCTGAAGGCCGCCGCGGACGGTCCGCTCAAGGGCATCCTGGTCTACAACGAGGACCCGATCGTCTCCACCGACATCGTGACCGACCCGGCGTCGTGCATCTTCGACGCGCCGCTGACCAAGGTCGTCGGCAACCAGGTCAAGGTCGTCGGCTGGTACGACAACGAGTGGGGCTACTCCAACCGGCTCGTCGACCTCGTCAAGCTGGTCGGTTCGTCGCTGTGAGCATCCGGACCCTCGACGACCTGCTCGCCGAGGGGGTGTCGGGTCGGCGCGTGCTGGTGCGCGCCGACCTGAACGTCCCGCTCGACAAGCAGACCGGTGAGATCAGTGATGACGGCCGGATCCGCGCGGTGCTGCCGACTCTCGGCGCGCTGGTCGAGGCCGGCGCGAAGGTGGTCGTCTGCTCGCACCTGGGCCGCCCGAAGGGCGCTCCGGACCCGCAGTTCAGCCTGGGCCCGGTCGCCGGGCGGCTCGGTGAGCTGCTCGGCGCGCCGGTGCACTTCGCCACCGACACCGTCGGTGATTCGGCCCGTTCCACCGTCGCCGGCTTGGCCGACGGCCAGGTCGCCCTTCTGGAGAACCTGCGTTTCAACGCCGGTGAGACCAGCAAGGACGAGGCCGAGCGGGGCGCCTTCGCCGACCAGCTCGCCGCGTTCGGCGACGCGTACGTGGACGACGCGTTCGGTGCCGTGCACCGCAAGCACGCCAGTGTCTTCGACGTGCCGGCCCGGTTGCCGCACGTCGCGGGCCGGCTCGTGCTGCGTGAGGTCGAGGTGCTCTCCAAGCTCACCGGTGACCCGGAGCGCCCGTACGTGGTGGTGCTCGGTGGGTCGAAGGTGTCCGACAAGCTCGCCGTGATCGAGGCTCTGCTGCCCACTGTCGACCGGCTGCTCATCGGTGGCGGGATGTGCTTCACCTTCCTCAAGGCCCAGGGCCTGGAGGTGGGCACCTCGCTGCTGGAGAAGGACATGGTCGACACCTGCCGCAACCTGCTGGAGCGATCCGGCGGCAAGATCATGCTGCCGGTCGACGTGGTGGTCGCGGACGCGTTCGCTCCGGACGCGGCGCACGACACGGTGCGGGTCGACGGCATCCCGAGTCACCGACTCGGCCTGGATGTCGGCCCGGAGACGGTGGCGGGCTTCAGCGCCGCGCTGTCCCAGGCGAAGACGATCTTCTGGAACGGCCCGATGGGCGTGTTCGAGATGCCGGCCTTCGCGGCGGGCACCCGGGGGATCGCCGAGGCGATCACCAAGGCCGACGCGTTCAGCGTCGTCGGCGGCGGTGACTCCGCAGCGGCCGTCCGTGCCCTGGGGCTGGACGAGTCGTCCTTCGGGCACATCTCCACCGGTGGTGGCGCCTCCCTGGAATACCTCGAGGGCAAGACCCTCCCCGGCATCGCGGCCCTGGAGAACTGAATGTCGAGCACCACCCGCCGGCCACTGATGGCCGGCAACTGGAAGATGAACCTCAACCACCTCGAGGCCAACCTGCTGGTGCAGAAGCTGGCGGCCAGCCTCACCGAGAAGCAGCTCACCGCCGTCGAGACGGTCGTGCTGCCGCCCTTCACCGACCTGCGCACCGTGCAGACCGCTGTGGACGGGGACAAACTGCTCATCGGCTACGGCGCACAGGACCTGTCCCCGCACGCGTCCGGCGCGTACACCGGGGACATCTCCGGGCCGATGCTGGCCAAGCTCGGCTGCACGTACGTGGTGGTCGGGCACTCCGAGCGGCGGGCCTACCACAACGAGGACGACGCACTGGTCAACGCCAAGGTCAAGGCGGCGCTGACGCACGGCCTGACGCCGATCCTGTGCGTGGGGGAGGGGCTGGACGTCCGTGAGCAGGGCACCCACGTGGCGCACTGCTCCGACCAGCTCGACGGGGGCCTCGCCGGGCTCACCCCCGAGCAGGTGCGGCAGGTCGTGATCGCGTACGAGCCGGTCTGGGCGATCGGCACGGGCAAGACGGCGACCCCGGACGACGCCCAGGAGGTCTGCGGGGCGGTGCGTCAGCGACTGGCGGAACGCTTCGACCAGGAGACCGCCGACCAGGTTCGGGTCCTCTACGGCGGTTCGGTCAAGGCGTCCAACATCGCCTCGATCATGGCGCAATCGGACGTGGACGGGGGCCTGGTGGGGGGCGCCAGCCTGGACGCCGAGGAATTCGCTCAGATCTGCCGGTTCCCGGAGCACCTCGCCCGCTGATCGCTCGGTATCCTTGACACCGCCCGTCCGCCGGTCGGTGCCGCCGTGCCCGATCAGACCGGGCGAGGATCGCTACGAGAGGAACTGACCCCAGCCATGCCGATCTGGTTCGCATACACGTTGATCGTGTTGCTGGTCATCACGAGCATTCTGCTCACCCTGCTGATCCTGCTGCACCGCGGCAAGGGCGGCGGTCTGTCGAGCATGTTCGGCGGTGGCGTCAGCTCCAGCCTCGCCGGCTCCTCGGTCGCGGAGAAGAACCTGGACCGCTACACCGTCCTGGTGAGCGTCGTCTGGTTCGCCGCCATCGTCGGCCTCGGGCTCTGGCTGCGCCTCCAAATGAACAGCGGTGCCTGAGCAGGCTCAGTAAGTCGTACAATCTGCGCGCGGTTCGTCACTCGACGGGCCGCGCGCAGGCTTTTCTCCGCTGCACCGCGTCGCCCGCCGCTCCACCCCCGAAGACGGCGGGTCCCCTCCGACGACAGGAGCGAGCAGCCGTGCCGAATGGCAACGTTATCCGGGGAGCCCGGGTCGGGTCCGCACCGATGCGCCCGGACGGGCGGCACCAACCCGCCCCCCGACAGGACGTCAGCTACTGGTGCCGTAACGACCACCGGGTCGACATCCGGATCGCCGCGGACGTCGAACCGCCACCCCTGTGGGACTGCCCCCGCTGTGGCCTACCCGCCGGTCGGGACGCCCAGAACCCGCCGGGTCGGGTCCGCGCCGAGCCGTACAAGAGCCACCTGGCGTACGTGAAGGAGCGGCGCACCGCCGAGGAGGGGGAGGCCCTGCTCGCCGAGGCGCTCGCCGCACTACGCCGTCGACGCGGCGAGTAGCGGGCTCCTCCCCGCGCTCAGCGCAGGCTGCGCAGTCGGACGGGTACGTCGGCTGCGGCCGCCCGGTCCAGCAGCCAGCGGGTGCGGTGCACGCCGTGCACGCCGGCCGCCGGCAACTGCACCGGGCCGGCGCCGGCCAACGCCATACCCACCGCGCGAGCCTTGTCGGCGCCGGCGGCCACCAGCCAGACCTCCTCGGCGGTGTTGATCGCCGGCAGGGTGAGGGTGGTCCGCGTCGGCGGCGGCTTGGGGCTGCCCCGCACCGCGCTCACCGGCCGGGTCTCGTAGCCCACCGGGTGCTCGGGGAAGACCGAGGCCACGTGGCCGTCCTCGCCGACGCCCAGCATCAGCACGTCGAAGTGCGGCAGGGTGGCGTGCCCGGGCCGGGCGGCGCGGGCCAGCTCCTCCGCGTACGCGGCAGCCGCCGCCTCGGGGTCGTTGCCGGCCGGGCCGTCCGAGGCCGGCATGGCGTGCACCCGGGCCGGATCCAGTGGCACCACGTCCAGCAGGGCGGCGCGCGCCTGCGTCTCGTTGCGGTCCGGATCACCGGCGGGCAGGAACCGTTCGTCGCCCCACCACACGTCGACCCGGGACCAGTCCACCGCGTCGCGGGCCGGCAGCGTCGCCACCGCCCGGTACACGGCCGCGGCGACCCGACCTCCGGTGAGCACCACCGAGGCTTCGCCCCGGTCGGCCTGGGCGTCGAGCAGCTTCACCAGCAACCGGGCCGCCACAGCCTGCGCCAGCAGGTCGGCGTCGGCGTGGACGGCGACACTCGCCTCACTCATGGTTGCGCCTTCGTTTCCCGACCGCGAGGCGGTCGCTGTCGTGCCCGGGGCGGTGTGCCCGAGGTGGTTGGGGCGAAAACCCCGGAGATTGCGGGGCAGGGCCGGTGCGTACCAGCCCTGCCCGACGATGTGCCCCGGCTGGGCTCAGCCCTCGCCGCTCGTGCCGACGTGCGCGGTGACCCCGGCCTCGGCGCGCTGCGCGGTGGCCGGATCCTTCCAGACGTGGACCCGCTGCGGGGGGCGCTGCTCCAGCCCTCGCAGCCCGACCGTCGCGCCCAGCGCCTCCGCGTACACCTGGTCGGCGTCCAGCCGGCGCAGCTCCTCGGCCAGCTCGTCGCCGAGCGGGCGGCGCACCAGCGGCAGGGCCCGGTCGTCCTGGCCCGTCCGCCGGAACACGGCCATGCTGTCCTCGCGGGTCAGCGTCAACTGGTCGCCGTTGGCGCAGCTGAGCTGCACCTCCCGCATCCGAGGGAACTCGTCGCTGTCCACCCGGCGTGGGGTGATGCCGAGCCGGCTGGACAGCCAACCGGCCATCAGCGCCGCCGTCGGGTCGGTGGGAGGCGCGACGATGGTCGCCTCGGTGACCTGGGCGCTGGTGGTGTCGAACGCCCCGGCGACCAGGGTGCGCCACGGGGTGATCCGGGTCCACGCCAGGTCGGTGTCGCCCGGGGCGTAGTCCCGGGCACGCTGCCGCAGCGCCTCCACCGGGTCGGCGGCCTGCGCGGAGTCGGTGATCCTCCGGTCGGCGACCACCCCGAGGAAGTCGGTGGCGATCTCCGCCGGTGGCTCGCCGTGCCACCAGGTGACAACCGGTACGTCGGGAACGAGCAACGGCATCACTACCGACTCGGCGTGCAGGGACAACCGGCCGTACATCCGGGTGACCACCGCCTCGCAGGGGCCGAGCCGGCCACCGACCACGATCTCCGCGTCCAGTCGGTTGCGGTCCCGCTCGATCTCCGAGCGGACCACCACCAGGAGGCGGCACGGGTGCGCGGCGGCGGCGATCGTCGCCGCGGCCTCCGCCTCCCGGACCCGCTTCTCGTCCACGACCACGATGAGGGTGAGCGCCATGCCGCTGGCCACCCCGCCGGCGCTGCGCCGCTCGGCGGCGAGCGCCTTGACCACCTCGTTGCCGGTGGTGTCCCACAGCCCGATCATGCTCGTCTCCAGGCGCGGCCCTCGCGGGCCAGCATCTCGTCGGAGGCCCGGGGGCCCCACTCGCCGGCCCGGTACGGCTCCGGGGTGGTGCCCTCCCAGGCGTGCTCCAGGGGGTCGATCACCTGCCAGCTCTGCTCGACCTCGGCCGCGTCCGGGAACAGGGTGCGGTCACCGATCAGCACGTCCAGCACCAGACGCTCGTACGCCTCGGGGCTGGACTCGGTGAACGCCTCGCCGTACTGGAAGTCCATGGCGATGTCGCGGACCTCCATTGTCGTACCCGGCACCTTCGAGCCGAACTTGAGCACCACGCCCTCGTCCGGCTGCACCCGGATGACCAGCTGGTTGTTGCCCAGCGACTCCATGTCGGCGTCGTTGAACGGCAGGTGCGGCGCCTTCTTGAACATGATGGCGACCTCGGTGACCCGCCGGGGCAGCCGCTTGCCGGCCCGGATGTAGAACGGCACCTCCGCCCAGCGGCGGTTCTGGATGCCCAACCGCACCGCCACGTACGTCTCGGTGGTGGAGCCGCCGGGGACGTCGCGCTCATCCAGGTAACCGACAGCGCGTTCGCCGCCGACCCAGCCCGGCAGGTACTGACCGCGGACGGTGTCCCGGGCGACGTCCTTGGGCAGTGTGATGGCCTTGAGCACCTTCAGCTTCTCGGTCCGGATCTCGTCGGCGTCGAAGCTGGTCGGCTCCTCCATCGCCACCAGGGCGAGGAGTTGGAGAAGATGGTTCTGCAGCACGTCGCGGGCGGTGCCGACGGTGTCGTAGAAGCCGGCGCGGGTGCCGATGCCGACGTCCTCCGCCATGGTGATCTGCACCGAGTCGACGTACTTGGAGTTCCACAGCGGCTCGAACAGATTGTTGGCGAACCGCAGGGCGAGGATGTTCTGAACCGTCTCCTTGCCCAGGTAGTGGTCGATCCGGAAGACGTCCTGTCGGGTGAACACGTCGTCGACGAGGTCGTTGAGCGCCTTCGCCGAGGGCAGGTCGTTACCGAACGGCTTCTCCACAACGACCCGGCGCCAACCGCCGGACTTGTCGTTGTCGGCCATTCCGGTGCGGGCCAACTGCTTGAGCACGACGGGGAACGCGGCCGGTGGGATGGAGAAGTAGAACGCCGCGTTGCCGGCGATGCCGTGGGTCTGACGCAGATCGTCAAGCGTCGAGGCGAGCTGGTCGAAGGCGTCGTCGTCGTCGAACGACCCGCCGACGAACTTGATGTTGCCGGCCAGCCGCGCCCACACCTCGTCCCGCCACGGGGTGCGAGCGTGCTTGCGGGCAGCCTCGCAGGCCAACGTCTCGAAGTCGCCGTCACCCCAGTCGCGGCGCGCGAAACCGAGCACCACGAAGCCCGGCGGCAACAGCCCCCGGTTGGCCAGGTCGTAGACCGCGGGGAGCAGCTTCTTGCGGGCCAGGTCGCCGGTCACCCCGAAGATCACCAGAGCGCAGGGCTCCGGGATCCGGGGCAACCGGCGGTCCTGCGGGTCGCGCAGCGGGTTCACCGAACCGCCTCCTCGCTCCGCCTCAGTCACGTCGTCCATCCTCACGCCCGCAGATCACCGGCCGCGTCCAGTAGTTGGGCGACACCGGCGGCCCGGTCGGTCAGGTGCAACCGCAGCAGCGGGCGCTCCCGACCGGCGAGGGCCTGCCGGTCACCGGCGGCCTGCGCCGCCTGCAACTCACCGAAGCTGTACGGCTTGCCCGGCACCGCCAGGTCCTCGGCGACCCCGCCGGTCACCTGGAGGTAGCTGCCCACCTGCGGGCCGCCCTTGTGGTACTGGCCCGTCGAGTGCAGGAAGCGCGGCCCCCAGCCGAAGGTGACCGGCCGGCCGCCCGCCTGCGCCAGCAGCGACCGCAGCCGGGCCGCGTCGGCGTCGGCGAACCGGTCGAGGTACGCCATCACCGCCAGGTAACCGTCGTCGCCCAGCCCGTCGAGCAGCCAGCGCAGCACACCGGCCAGGTCCCCGGGGGCGCCCTGCGGGGCGTACACCTCGATCGCGCCCTCGGTGAACGACGGCGTCTCCGCCGGCAGGCCCGAGGCCAGGATCTTGTTGGTGTTCTCCTTGGACTCGGTGACGTTCGGCTGGTTGAACGGGTCGATGCCGAGCACCACGCCGGCCACCGCGGTGGCGTACTCCCAGGCCAGGAACTGCGCGCCCAGCGGGCCGTTGACGGCCACGTCCGGGTTGGCCCCGCCGCCCGGCATGTCTCCGGGGGCCAGCGCGCCGCCGTAGCTGACGGTCAGCACGTCCGCGCCGGTGGCGCCGGGGCTCTGCGGAGACTCCACTACCACCGGGAGGATGCCCACCCCGGCCTTGCCGGTCGACTCGGCGATCAGCTGCTCGGCCCAGTCGCCGAGCCCGTCGATGCCGGTGCCGTCGGAGACCAGGGCGACCTTGTCGCGGGCCAGCGTGGCCGCGGCGCCCAGGGCGGCGCCCAGCGCCAACGCCGGGTTGTTCTGGTCCGCGCCGAGCGACGTGGCCAGCGCGTCGGCCTGGTCGAGCAGCTCCCCGACCTCGACCCCGGCCAGCGCCGAGGGCACCAGACCGAACGCGGTCAGCGCCGAGTACCGGCCGCCGACGTTCGGGTCGGCGAGCACCGTGAACGCGCCCATCTCGGCCGCGGTGGCCTCCAGCGGCGAACCCGGGTCGGTGACGATGACGAAGTGCCGGCCGGCCTCCGCCTCGGTCATCCCGGCGTCCAGGAACGCCTGCCAGTACGCGCGCCGGTGGCTGTCGGTCTCCACCGTCGACCCGGACTTGCTGGCCACCACCACGACGGTGCGCTCCAGCCGGTCACCGAGCGCCGCCCGGACCTGGCCCGGGTCGGTGGTGTCCAGCACCGTCAACGGGCGACCCAGCGTCCGGGTGATCACCTCGGGTGCGAGCGACGAGCCGCCCATGCCGGCGAGCACCACGTGATCCAGGTCGGCCAGCTCCGCGGTCAGCTCGGCCAACTGGACGAGCAGTTCGCGGCTGCGCCGGTGGGTGTCCACCCAGCCCAGCCGGATCTTCGCCTCGGCCTCGGCGTCCGGACCCCACAGGCTCGCGTCCTTGCCCGCCAGCTTGCCCGGGACGCCGGCCTTGACCAGCGCGTCCCGGGTCGAGGCGGGCGCGGCCTTGTCGACCGCGTCCGCGCCGTACACGGCGAGCCCGGCGGCTGCCTCCACCGGCCCAGCGAGAAGGTCGCTCATGCCGTCACTCCGCTTCGCTGCGTGCCGTCATGAGGTGCCTTCGCGCTGAGCTTGCTGATTCCCTCGCTGCGCTCGCTCATGCGCCACCGGCCTGCTCGGCGGCCTTGGCGTTGCCCTTGGCCGCCTTGTTCGGGGCACCCTTGCCCTTGGCCGCCGCCTCCAGGGACTTGCGGACCCCGTCGAGCAGCTCCTGCCAGCTGGCCTCGAACTTCTCCACGCCCTCGCGCTCCAGGGTGACGATCACGTCGTCCATGTCCACCCCGACCGACTCCAGGTCGGCGAAGACCTTCCGGGCCGCGTCGTAGGCGCCGGTGATGGTGTCGCCGCGGGTCTCGCCGTGATCGGCGTACGCGTGGATGACCGACTCCGGCATGGTGTTGACAGTGCCGGGCGCGATCAGCTCCTCGACGTAGATGACGTCCCGGTAGTCCGGATTCTTCGTCGAGGTGGACGCCCACAGCGGCCGCTGCGGGTGTGCGCCGGCCGCGGCGAGCGCCTTCCAGCGGTCGGAGGAGAAGACCTCGGTGTAGCGCTCGTACGCCAGCTGCGCGTTGGCGATGGCGGCCTTGCCCTTGAGGGCCTTCGCCTGGTCGGAGCCGACCTTCTCCAGCCTCTTGTCGACCTCGGAGTCGACCCGGGAGACGAAGAACGACGCCACCGAGCCGATCTTGGACAGGTCGTGGCCGTTCGTCTTGGCCTGCTCCAGACCGGCGAGGAACGCCTCCATGACCGCCGAGTAGCGGTCCAGACCGAAGATCAGCGTGACGTTGACGCTGATCCCCTCGGCCAGGGTGGCGGTGATCGCCGGGAGGCCGGCCTCGGTGGCCGGGATCTTGATGTAGAGGTTGGGGCGGTCCACCAGCCACCACAGGGCCTTGGCCTCGGCCACCGTCCGGTCGCTCTCGTGGGCCAGCCGGGGGTCCACCTCGATGGAGACCCGGCCGTCGACACCGTCGCTGCCGTCGTACGACGGGCGCATCACGTCGCAGGCCCACCGCACGTCGAACGTGGTGAGCATGCGCACCGACTCCTCGACCTCGACGCCACGGGTGGCGAGGTCGTGCAGCTGCCAGTTGTACTCGTCGGCGTCGCTCAGCGCCTTGGCGAAGATCGTGGGGTTGGTGGTGACACCGGCCACGTGCTTCTCGCGGCGCAGCTGGTCCAGCCCGCCGGAGCTCAAACGCACCCGGGAAAGATCGTCGAGCCAGACCGCCACGCCCGCGGCGGTGAGCTCATTCAGCTTGTCCGTCATGCCATCCACGCTCCCTCAGTTGCCGGTCGTGAAACCGGTGATGTCGCCCACCCGGGCCAGCGAGGCGTGTGCTGCCGCCACGATCCGGTCGGGGGTGAACCCGAACTGCTCGAAGAGCACGGTGTGCGGGGCGCTCGCTCCGTAGTGCTCCAGGCTCACGCTCTCGCCCAGGTCACCGACGACTCCGCGCCAGGACATCGCGATGCCCGCCTCCACGCTCACCCGTGCCTTTACCCCGCGCGGGAGCACCGACTCCCGGTACGCCTCGTCCTGCTCGTAGAACCACTCCTGGCAGGGCATCGAGACGACCCGGGTCGGGGTGCCGTCGGCCTCCAGCCGCTCCCGGGCGGTCAGGCAGAGCTGCACCTCGGAACCGGTGCCGACGATGATCACCTGAGGCTTGCCGTTGGACGCCTCGGCCAGCACGTACCCGCCCTTGGCCACGCCCTCCGCGCTGCCCAGGACGTCGCGGTCCATGGTCGGCAGCGGTTGACGGCTCAGCGCCAGGGCGGTCGGCCGGTCGGTGTGCTCCAGCGCCTGCCGCCAGGCCCAGGCGGTCTCGTTGGCGTCCGCCGGACGGACCACGTCCAGGCCCGGGATGGCGCGCAGCGCGGTCAGGTGCTCCACCGGCTGGTGGGTCGGGCCGTCCTCGCCGAGGCCGATCGAGTCGTGCGTCCAGACGTAGGTCACCGGCAGCTTCATCAGCGCGGCCAGCCGCACTGACGGACGCATGTAGTCGCTGAAGACCAGGAACGTGCCGCCATACGGGCGGGTGCCACCGTGCAGGGCGATGCCGTTGAGGATCGCGCCCATGGCGTGCTCACGGATGCCGAAGTGCAGCGTGCGGCCGTACTCGTGGCCGGGGAAGTCCTTGGTGGCGTGCGCGGCCGGGATGAACGACGGCTCGCCCTTCATCGTGGTGTTGTTGCTCTCGGCCAGGTCGGCCGAGCCGCCCCACAGCTCCGGCAGCACCGGCGCGAGCGCCTCCAGCACCTTGCCCGAGGCGGCTCGGGTGGCCACCCCCTTGGCGTCCGCGGGGAAGACCGGCAACGCGTCGGTCCAGCCGTCGGGGAGTACGTGACCAGCCAGCCGCTCGTAGAGCGCGGTGCGCTCCGGGTTGGCCTTCTTCCAGGCGTCGAACGCGGTGGTCCACTCCTGCTGGGCGTCGGAGCCGCGGCCCATCACCGTGCGGGCGTGGCTGAGCACCTCCTCGTCGACCTGGAAGGTCTGCTCCGGGTCGAAGTCGAGGATCCGCTTGGTGGCCTTCACCTCGTCGGCGCCGAGCGCCGAGCCGTGGATCTTGCCGGTGTTCTGCTTGTTGGGCGCGGGCCAGCCGATGATGGTGCGCAGCGCGATGAACGAGGGGCGGCCGGTCTCCGCCTTGGCGGCCACCAGCGCGGCGTACAGCGCCTCGGCGTCCTCGTGGTAGTCGCCCTGGTCGGCGTCGCCGCTGCGCCAGTCGACGGTCTGCACGTGCCAGCCGTACGCCTCGTAGCGGGCGGCCACGTCCTCGCTCTTGGCGATCCGGGTGTCGTCCTCGATGGAGATCTCGTTGTCGTCGTAGATCACCGTGAGGTTGCCCAGTTGCTGGTGCCCGGCGAGGGCGCTGGCCTCGTGGCTGATGCCCTCCTCGATGTCACCGTCGGAGACGATGCACCAGATGTCGTGGTCGAAGACGGACGCGCCGAGCTCGGCCTCGGGGTCGAACAGGCCGCGCTCGCGGCGGGCCGCCATGGCCATGCCGACCGCGTTGCCCAGACCCTGCCCGAGCGGGCCGGTGGTGGTCTCCACGCCCGGCGTGTGCCCGTGCTCGGGGTGCCCCGGCGTCTGCGAGCCCCACTGCCGCAGCGACTTGAGGTCGTCCAGGCTCAGCGGGTAACCGGAGAGGAACAGCTGGATGTAGAGCGTCAGGCTGGAGTGCCCGGCGGAGAGCACGAACCGGTCGCGGCCGGGCCAGTTCGGGTCGGCCGGGTTGTGCCGCATGACGCGGTTGAAGAGGAGGTACGCCGCGGGCGCGAGGCTCATCGCGGTGCCCGGGTGGCCGTTGCCGGATTTCTCTACGGCGTCCATGGCCAGCACGCGGACGGTATCTACGGCCCGGCGATCGAGGTCGGACCAGTTCAGTGCGGAGTGCTCGGGTCGTTTAACAGCCACGATGGTTGTGCTCCTCGGCAGATGGGCGGAACCCTCACCGATGACCTTATCGAGCGTCCCTAAACGCGCGCCCGGGGATCTGCGCATGGTGTGCGCTACGTGACCATCCGGATGCTCGGTTCAACCCTGTGGTGTGACGGCCCGCACCGTTGTCGGGTCGGCCGGGCAGCCAAAACGACGACGCGTAGTGTGTGGGGCGGTATGCGGACCCGTGCGGTCCCGGCCGATCCGATCTCCCCGTGCCCGATGCCGGAAGGTGGCAATCCGTGAGCATGATCACCGAGCGCCCCGCGAGCAACCCGGCCGGGCCACACCCGGCGCGGGCGGCCGAGGGCCCGGTGGCCCGGCGGGACGTACGCGCGGTCCTGTCGGCGTACGTGGCGCTCACCAAGCCGCGGATCGTCGAGTTGCTGCTGGTCACCACCATCCCGGCGATGATGCTCGCCGAGGGCGGGCTGCCGTCGCTGTGGCTGATGGCCATCGTCCTGATCGGCGGCTCGCTCGCCGCCGGCGCGGCCAGCGTCCTCAACTGCTACATCGACCGCGACATCGACCAGCTGATGCGGCGGACCAAGCGTCGGCCGCTGCCGGCGCACACCGTGTCGCCGCGAAGCGCGCTGATCTTCGGTTTGGTGCTGGCGGCGGTGTCAGTGGCCCTGATGGCGGCGTTCACCAACCTGCTGGCCGCCGGGCTGACCCTCGCCGCGATCGCCTACTACGACCTCGTCTACACCCTGTGGCTCAAGCGTTCCACCCCGACGAACACCTTCTGGGGCGGCGCCTGCGGAGCGGCGCCGGTCCTGATCGGTTGGGCTGCGGTGACCGGCTCCCTGGCGCCGGCCGCCTGGGGGCTCTTCGCCGTGGTCTTCTTCTGGCAGATGCCGCACTTCTACCCGCTCGCCATGAAGTACAAGGACGACTACGCCCGGGCCGGCATCCCGATGCTGCCTGTGGTGGCCTCGATCCGCCGGGTGAACGCCGAGATCCTGATCTTCGCGTGGCTCACGGTGCTCACCTCCCTGGCCGTCTGGCCGCTGGGGCTCAGCGCGATCTACGGGGTGCCGACCCTGGTGGTGGGTGCCATCTTCGTGGTCGAGGCACACCGGCTCTGCCGGCGCGCCACGCGCGGCGAGGCGGTCAAGCCGATGCGGCTGTTCCACTGGTCGACGACGTACCTGACGATCGTCTTCGTGGCCGTCGCGCTCGACGCGCTGATCTGACCCGTCTCGCACGGCCCGGCTCTGTCCTTCACGTCCGAGGCAGTGGCCTCCGCCTGTCGGCTTCGTTGGCTGTCGGCTCCCACGCGCTCCGCGGCATCCCTGCGCGCCGCGGCTCGGCCGGTCGCCGAATGGCGCCGATGATCTCCTGACTAATCATGGACGTGGATGAGTTGTCCGGGTTTAACGTCACATCAGAGTAACTTTCAGCATGAGTCGGATCGGCTCAACCTGGGGTGGTTCGAGGGCGATTTCCCGACGTGCTTTGAGCGCAAAAGTCGGTAAATAAACGGACAGGAAACCTGTGGTCGTCCTTAAACCTGTAGGTAATTGGCATCACAAAACGTTCATGGTTCTCGCCCGACGGGGTGCGACTCTGCTTAGGCTTCGCGTCATGGCAGATGGTTCCGATACGACGCTGACGGCCGAGCAGACCGCCGACGAGCAGGCGCCCCAAGGCCTGGTCGCGGGCCTCAAGGCGTTCGCGGCCGGACACGGCGGCGCGAAGGCGGTCATCGAGTACGTCGGCAAGCGTGGCGCGCGGATCGTCCTGGTGGGTTCCGACGGCGAGTGGGGCGACCAGTTCGCCGACGACACCGTCACCGCCCGCGAGGCGTGCGCCAAGGCGGGAGTCACCGTCGAGAACGCCTGGGAGCGTGAACTCATGGACCAGATGCGTCCGAGCAACGACCTCTGGCGGTCGATGGCCCGGCGCACGATGGCCCGCTGAACAGACAGCTGAATTGACCACATATCACCAGTCGACCCGGGGGGAACCCCGGGTCGCTCTCGTCACCTGCTCCGACCTGGCCGACCTCGACCCGGACGACCGGCTGGTCCTGGCCCCGCTCGCCGCCCGTGGCGTCGCCGTCCAGACCGTCATCTGGGACGACTCCGACGTCGACTGGTCGTCCTACGACCTGGTCGTGCTCCGCTCACCCTGGGACTACGCGCTGCGCCGCGACGAGTTCGTGTCCTGGGCGGCCACCGTGCCGACGCTGGTCAACCCGGCAGACGTGGTCCGCTGGAACACCGACAAGCGCTATCTCGCCGAGCTGAGCGCCGCCGGAGTGCCGACCGTGCCGACGTCATGGATCGAGCCGGGGGAGAGCTGGCAGCTGCCCGCCGAGACCGGCGAGTACGTGCTCAAGCCCGCGGTCAGCGCCGGCAGCCAGGACACCGGCCGGTACGACCTGGCCGACCCGGAGCACCGGGACCTGGCGGCCGCACACGTTCGCCGGCTCTCCGACGCCGGCCGGGTCACCATGGTCCAGCCGTACCTGCGGGCCGTCGACACCGAGGGCGAGACGGCCCTGCTCTTCCTGGCCGGCCCCGACGGGCTCAGGTTCAGCCACGCGATCCGCAAGGGCCCGATGCTGTCCGGGCCGGACCTCGGCCCGGACGGGCTCTACAAGGCCGAGGAGATCACCGCCCGCACCGCCCGCCCCGAACAGCTGGCGGTGGCCGAGCAGACCCTCGCGACGGTGCCCGGCGGCACCCGACAGCTGCTCTACGCCCGGGTCGACCTGATCCCCGGCCTGGACGGCGAGCCGGTCCTGGTCGAGCTGGAGCTGACCGAGCCGTCGCTCTTCATCGGGTACGCGGACGGCGCCCCCGACCGCCTCGCCACCGCGATCACCACCCACCTGGCCCGCAACGCCTGACCGTGCTGCGGTGCGCCCGCGCCGCCGCCGGCAAGATCGCGCAACATCCTGGTTGTAGTGGCTTCTGGGCGGTCCGTGGCCACTACATCCTGGTTCGAGTGCGATCTTGGTGGCCGTGGGCGGCCAGACCCCGCGGGGCGGTCAGGCGGTGACTGGTACCGGGGCGGCGGCGTCGGTCGGGGTGGCCTGGGGGGCCGGCGCGACCGGGCGGCGTTCCCGGGTGGACCACTGCACCGACAGGGCGGCCAGCAGCACCAGGCAGGAGCCGAGCATGTGTGCGCCGACCAGGAGCGCCGGCACGTGGGTGAAGTACTGCACGAAGCCGATCAGACCCTGACCCAACTCCACGGCGACCAGGATGATCGCGGCGCGGGTGGCTCGCTGCGCACCGACGGCGCGGAACGCGAAGATCAGCGCCACCGAGAGACCGATCAGCAGGAAGACCCCGTCCGCGTGCACCTGCGAGATGGTCTCCGGGTCGAGCCCGTTGCGGGCGGCGCCGTGGTCGCCGGCGTGCGGCCCGCTGCCGGTGACCCAGGTGCCGACGACCAGCACGGCGACTGTGACGCCGGTGGTGACCCGGGCCAGCGCGCGCAGCGGTGCGGGCACCACGGCCACTGTCGGGCCGTCGGGGTCGCCGATTCGTCGCCACAGGGCGTACGCGGCGGCGATCACGGCCATCGAGGCGAGGAAGTGCAGCCCGACTACCCACGGGTTGAGGTTGGTCAGCACGGTGATGCCGCCGATCACCGCCTGGGCGGGGATGCCCAGGAAGACCGCCACGGCCAGTGCGAGGAGCCCGGGTCGGCGGGGCCGGTGCAGCAGTACGGCGAGCACGGTGGCCAGCGCGATGAGACCCACCGCGAAGGTCAACATGCGGTTGCTGAACTCGATGACCCCGTACACGCCCATCTCCGGCGTGGTGACGTAGGAATCGTCGGTGCACCGGGGCCAGGTGGGGCAGCCGAGGCCCGAGGCGGTCAACCGGACGGCCCCGCCGGTGACGACGATGCCCACGTTCGCGATGATCGAGGCGAGCGCGAGGCGGCGCAGCAGGATGCCGGAGACCGGACGGACGATTCGGTTCACGGCGCAAATCCTACGCACCGTAGTGATCGAGGTTCGTCCGACTCCGTCGGCTCGGTGGTTGGGATCACCGGGGCCCGGGTTTGCGACCCTCCGGGTAATTACGTAACGTTGGCGTTGTGAAAAACGCGGCGGAGCTCTCCGGGCACCAACCGACGGCCGTACCGGCCCTCGGTGCGTCCGCCTCCGCGCCTGCCGTGACCACGTCGGCCGGCCTCGCCGGCCCGGCGGCGGCCGAGGTCTCCACCCGGGATCGGGTCACCCAGTTGCTGCTGGAGCAGGGTGCCACCACCGCCGCGCAGCTTGGCGCGGCGCTCGGGCTCAGCCCGGCGGCGATCCGCCGGCACCTCGACGCGATGCTTGCGGACGGTGACGTGTACGCCCGCGAGCAGCCCGTGCAGGGCAGTCGCGGTCGGGGGCGCCCGGCCAAGGTGTTCCTGTTGACCGAGGCCGCCCGGGTCCGCTGTGGCACACACCACTACGACAACATGGCCACCGCCGCGCTGCGCTGGATCGCCCGCAGTGGCGGTTCGGACGCGGTCGAGGCGTTCGCCACCGAGCAGGTGTCGGCTCTCGAGTCCCGTTGTCGGACGGCCATGGAGGACGCTGGCGACGAGCCTCTCGCCCGAGCCGAGGCACTCGCCGCGGCGCTCACCGGCGAGGGTTACGCTGCCAGTGCGACCACGATCGCCTCCGGCGGCCAGCTCTGTCAGCACCACTGCCCGGTGGCGCACGTGGCCGCCGAGTTTCCTCAGCTGTGCGAGGCCGAGACCGCGGTCATCTCCCGTCTGGTCGGCACCCACGTGCAGCGTCTGGCCACCATCGCGCACGGCGACGGGGTGTGCACCACGCACATCCCGACCCAGCCGGGCCGCGCTCAATCAGGTAATCCCGTAACCACTGTGAGGACAGATAGATGACCGAGCAGATCGTCCAGCCCCTGACCCAGGAAGAGCAACTCGCCGCCCTGGGCCGGTACGAGTACGGCTGGTCCGACCCGGACGCCGCCGGGGCGGTCGCCCAGCGCGGCATCAACGAGGCGGTGGTGCGGGACATCTCGGCCAAGAAGAGCGAGCCGGCGTGGATGCTCGACCTGCGGCTGAAGGGCCTGCGGCTGTTCGGCCGTAAGCCGATGCCGGCCTGGGGCGCGGACCTCACCGGGATCGACTTCGACAACATCAAGTACTTCGTGCGGTCGACCGAGAAGCAGGCCACCAGCTGGGAGGACCTGCCCGAGGACATCAAGAACACCTACGACCGGCTGGGCATCCCGGAGGCGGAGAAGCAGCGGCTGGTCGCCGGTGTCGCGGCGCAGTACGAGTCGGAGGTCGTCTACCACAAGATCCGCGAGGACCTTGAGGAGCAGGGCGTTCTCTTCCTGGACACCGACACGGCGCTGCGCGAGCACGAGGACGTATTCAAGGAGTACTTCGGCACGGTGATCCCGGTCGGCGACAACAAGTTCGCCGCCCTGAACACCTCGGTGTGGTCCGGTGGCTCGTTCATCTACGTGCCGAAGGGCGTGCAGGTCGAGATCCCGTTGCAGGCCTACTTCCGGATCAACACCGAGAACATGGGCCAGTTCGAGCGGACGCTGATCATCGTCGACGAGGGTGCGTACGTGCACTACGTCGAGGGCTGCACCGCGCCGCTCTACTCCTCCGACTCGCTGCACAGCGCGGTCGTGGAGATCATCGTCAAGAAGAACGCGCGCTGCCGCTACACGACCATCCAGAACTGGTCGAACAACGTCTACAACCTGGTCACCAAGCGCGCCGTCTGCCACGAGGGCGCGACCATGGAGTGGGTCGACGGCAACATCGGCTCCAAGGTGACCATGAAGTACCCGGCGGTCTACATGACCGGCGAGCACGCCAAGGGCGAGGTGCTCTCGGTGGCGATGGCCGGCGAGGGTCAGCACCAGGACGCCGGCGCCAAGATGGTGCACGCCGCGCCGCACACCTCCTCGACCATCGTGTCGAAGTCGATCGCCCGTGGCGGCGGCCGCACCTCGTACCGGGGTCTGGTGCAGGTGCTGGAGGGTTCGCACCACAGCCGGAGCACTGTCAAGTGCGACGCGCTGCTGGTCGACACCATCTCCCGCTCGGACACCTACCCGTACGTCGACATCCGTGAGGACGACGTGTCGATGGGTCACGAGGCGACCGTCTCCAAGATCAGCGACGACCAGCTCTTCTACCTGATGAGCCGGGGCCTGAGCGAGGACGAGGCGATGGCCATGATCGTGCGCGGCTTCATCGAGCCGATCGCCAAGGAGCTCCCGATGGAGTACGCCCTGGAGCTCAACCGTCTGATCGAGCTTCAGATGGAGGGCGCGGTCGGCTGACGCCGCCGCTCCCCGTGGCGGGCCGGAACCTCGGCCCGTCACACCTGGCCCCAACTCGTCGTCACGGAACAGACAGACCAAGGAAGAAATGACTACCCAGGCTTCCGCGCCGCCGCCCAGCACCAAGTCGCAGGCGCTGCGCTCGTACGACGTCGCCGACTTCCCGGCCCTCACCGGCCTGGAGGAGGAGTGGCGTTTCACCCCGCTCAAGCGCCTCCGCGGCCTGACCAGCGAGTCGTCGGACGAGGCGCCGGCCGCGACCGGCGCGGTCCGACACGAGTACGGTGACCTGCCCGAGGGCGTCGCCATCACCCGGGTCGGCCGTGACGACGAGCGGGTCGGCAGCGTGCTGATCCCGGTCGACCGGGTCAGCGCGCTGGCCTACGGTGCCGCCGCCGACGCCCTGCTGCTGCGGGTGGCCCCCGACGTGGTGCTGGGTGAGGCGGTGCGGCTGCGGGTGGTCGGCGAGGGCGTCGAGCAGCCGGCGTTCGGTCACACCTTCGTCGAGGTGGGCCGGTTCGCCGAGGCGACAGTGGTTCTGGAGCACGTCGGGTCGGCCATTCTGGCCGACAACGTCGAGGTCGCCGTGGCCGACGGCGCGAAGCTGACGCTGGTCACGGTCGCCGACTGGGCCGACGACGCGGTCCAGGCCCAGCACCTGAAGATCAAGCTGGGCCGGGACGCCAGGGTCATCCACATCCAGGTGTCCCTGGGTGGCGACCTGGTC
The DNA here is from genome assembly GCF_040643355.1 of Micromonospora sp. NPDC047187. Lineage (NCBI taxonomy): Bacteria > Bacillati > Actinomycetota > Actinomycetes > Micromonosporales > Micromonosporaceae > Micromonospora > Micromonospora sp. NPDC047187. The sequence continues at coordinate 21,314 of NZ_JBEYUF010000037.1, read as the reverse complement.
CGGCAGTTCACCAGCGTGGAATACACCGGGCGCGGTGGCGAGGCCGAGCTGTACGGCGTCTACTTCGCCGACTCCGGCCAGCACCTGGAGCACCGGCAGCTGGTCGACCACAGCGTCCCGGACTGCCGCAGCTACGTCGGCTACCGGGGCGCTCTGCAGGGCGAGAGCGCGCACACCGTCTGGGTGGGCGACGTGCTCATCCGGGCCGAGGCGACCGGCACCGACACGTACGAGATCAACCGGAACCTGCTGCTCACCGACGGCGCGCGGGCGGACTCCGTACCCAATCTGGAGATCGAGACCGGCGAGATCTCCGGCGCCGGCCACGCCAGCGCGACCGGCCGCTTCGATGACGAGCAGTTGTTCTACCTGATGGCCCGGGGCATTCCGGAGAGTGAGGCCCGCCGGTTGGTGGTGCGTGGTTTCTTCGCCGAGCTGATCAACAAGATCCCGGTGGAGTCGCTGCGTGAGAGCCTCGGCGACGCGATCGAGGCCCGGCTGACCAAGGCGGGCGCTTGATGATCCGCATCTGCTCCACCGAGGACGTGCCGAAGGGCACCGCGATCAGCGCGGACGTCGACGGCACGCCGATCGCCCTGGTGCACGGCGAGGACGGCGGCTTCTACGCCGCGTACGACGAGTGCTCGCACGCCTCGGTCGCGCTCTCCGAGGGTGAGGTCGATGGCTGCACGCTCGAGTGTTGGCTGCACGGCTCGCGCTTCGACCTGCGCACCGGCGAGCCGACCGGCCTGCCCGCCACCGAACCCGTCCCCGTCTACCCCGTCGAAGTCCGCGACGGCGACATCTACCTCAGCCTGACGCCGAGTAATGGAGTGACCCGATAATGAGCACCCTGGAGATCCGCGACCTGAAGGTGTCGGTCAAGCTGCCCGAGGGTGAGCTCAAGCCGATCCTGGCCGGCGTCGACCTGACCGTGAAGTCGGGCGAGACCCACGCGATCATGGGCCCGAACGGTTCCGGCAAGTCCACCCTGGCGTACTCGATCGCCGGTCACCCCAAGTACGAGATCACCGGCGGCACGGTGACCCTCGACGGCCAGGACGTGCTGGCCATGACGGTCGACGAGCGCGCCCGCGCCGGCCTCTTCCTGGCCATGCAGTACCCGGTCGAGGTGCCCGGCGTCTCGGTGGCGAACTTCCTGCGGACCGCGAAGACCGCCATCGACGGCGAGGCGCCGAAGCTCCGTACCTGGGGCGGCGAGCTGCGCGGTGCGATGGAGCGCCTCCAGATGGACCCGGCGTTCGCCCAGCGCAACGTCAACGAGGGCTTCTCCGGTGGTGAGAAGAAGCGGCACGAGATCGTCCAGCTGGAGCTGCTCAAGCCGAAGATCGCGATCCTCGACGAGACCGACTCCGGTCTCGACGTGGACGCGCTGCGCGTGGTCAGCGAGGGCGTCAACCGGGTGCGCGACAACGGTGACACCGGCGTGCTGCTGATCACCCACTACACCCGGATCCTGCGCTACATCAAGCCGGACTTCGTGCACGTCTTCGTGGCCGGCCGGATCGTCGAGCAGGGCGGCTCGGAGCTGGCCGACAAGCTCGAGGCCGAGGGCTACGAGCGGTACGCCGCCGGGGCCGGCACGGCCAAGGCCTGAGCGGGAGAGGCGCTGCCGAGATGACCAGCATCGCGATCCCCTCGGGGATGCCGCAGTACGACGACGTGCCGCGTTTCGACGTGGCCCGGGTGCGCGCCGACTTCCCGATCCTCGGTCGGGACATCAACGGACACCCGCTGGTCTACCTCGACAGCGCCAACACCTCGCACAAACCCCGCCAGGTGCTCGACGTGCTCGACGAGCACTACGCGCGGCACAACGCCAACGTGTCGCGCTCGGTGCACACCCTGGGCACCGAGGCCACCGAGGCGTACGAGGGGGCGCGGGCGAAGATCGCCGCGTTCATCAACGCGCCGAGCACCGACGAGGTGGTGTTCACGAAGAACTCCACCGAGGCGATCAACATCGTGGCGTACGCCTTCTCGAACGCCTCGCTGCGTCCGGACGCCGACAGCCGTTTCCGGCTCGGTCCCGGCGACGAGGTGGTGATCTCCGAGATGGAGCACCACTCGAACATCGTCCCGTGGCAGTTGCTCTGTGAGCGGACCGGCGCGACCCTGCGCTGGTTCCCGGTCACCGACCAGGGGCGGCTGGACGAGTCGGGCCTGGAGGATCTGGTCACCGAACGGACGAAGATCGTCTCGTTGGTGCACGTGTCCAACATCCTCGGCACTGTCAACGCCACCTCCCGGATCACCGCGCGGGTCCGCGAGGTGGGTGCGCTGCTGCTGCTGGACTGCTCGCAGTCGGTGCCGCACCTGCCCATCGACGTGGTCGACCTGGATGCCGACTACATCGTCTTCACCGGCCACAAGATGTGCGGTCCGACCGGCATCGGTGTGCTGTGGGGTCGGGGTGAGCTGCTGGCAGCCATGCCGCCGGTCTTCGGCGGCGGCTCGATGATCGAGACGGTCACCATGGCCCGCTCGACGTTCGCCGCGCCGCCGGCCCGCTTCGAGGCGGGCACTCCGCCGATCGCCGAGGCGGTCGCGCTCGGTGCGGCGGTCGACTACCTGACCGGCATCGGGATGCAGGCCATCCAGTGGCACGAGAAGGAGCTGACGGCGTACGCGCTGGACGCTCTCGGCTCGGTGCCGGACCTGCGGATCTTCGGTCCGACAGTGCCGGTGGGTCGGGGCGGCACCATCTCGTTCGCACTCGGTGACGTGCACCCGCACGACGTGGGTCAGGTGCTCGACTCGCTCGGCGTGCAGGTGCGGGTGGGTCACCACTGTGCCAAGCCGGTGTGCAGCCGGTTCGGCGTTCCGGCCATGACCCGGGCGTCGTTCTACCTCTACACCACCACCGAGGAGATCGACGCTCTGGTGGCCGGTCTGGAGCAGGTGCGGAAGGTGTTCGACTGATGCAGCTTGACCAGCTCTACCAGGAGATCATCCTGGACCACTACAAGCGCCCGCACGGGCGTGGCCTGCGCGACGCCGACGACCCGGGTGACCAGGTCGCGGAGGCGCACCACGTCAACCCCACCTGCGGTGACGAGGTCACCGTCCGGGTGGCCACCGACGGCACGGTGCTGCACGACATCTCGTACGACGGGATGGGCTGCTCGATCAGCCAGGCATCGGCGAGTGTGCTGCACGAGTTGCTGCGTGGTCGGGGCGCCGGGGAAGCATTCGAGGTGCACGAGGCGTTCGTGGAGTTGATGTCCGGACGTGGCCAGGTCACGCCGGACGAGGACGTGCTCGGTGACGGGGTTGCTTTCGCGGGTGTGGCCCGTTACCCCGCCCGGGTCAAGTGCGCGCTGCTGCCGTGGATGGCGTTCAAGGACGCCGCGGCACGCGCCGGTGTGGGTGTGAGCCCGGAGGTGAAGGCGTGAGCGAGCGTCAGCGAGCGAATGTGACAGTGGTGCCTTGTGGCATCACGCAGCGAAGCGGAGGGACGGCATGAGCGAGCGTCAGCGAGCGAATCAGTGGTTCAGCGCGTTGGTGCCTCATGGCGTCACGGAGCGAAGCGGAGGGACGGCATGAGCGAGAACACCGCTACTGAGGCGACGCCGGAGGCCGGTGACACCACAGTGGTGCCGCAGACCGACGCCGCGACGACCGATGGCACCGGTGACGCCGCCGCTCCCGCGGGCGGCGTCAGCAAGGCCATGATCGCCGACATCGAGGAGGCGATGAAGGACGTCGTCGACCCGGAGCTCGGCATCAACGTGGTCGACCTGGGCCTCGTGTACGGCGTCCACGTCGACGACGAGAACGTCGCCACCCTGGACATGACGCTCACCTCGGCGGCCTGCCCGCTGACCGACGTCATCGAGGACCAGACCCGGCAGGCGCTGACCACTGGCCCCGGCGGCGGCCTGGTCAACGACATCCGGATCAACTGGGTGTGGCTCCCGCCGTGGGGCCCGGACAAGATCACTGACGAGGGTCGGGACCAGCTCCGCTCCCTCGGCTTCAACGTCTGACCCGATCACTTCGTCGAGCGCGGTTACCCGTCTGGGTACCGCGCTCGACGCGTTTCCAGTCCAGCCCGAAAGTAGTGGAACGGATCGTTCCGGTCTGCTAGGCTGAACTCATCAAACGGATCGGAACATTCCGCTCCGACAGCGGGTGGGAAGCTCGCTGGAAGCCGGCAGAGAGGGCAGGATGATGAGCGAGACGGCGGCGGGGCAGTGGCGGACCGTGCTGGAAGAGGCGCACGAGGCGCTTCGGACGGCAGTCGAGGGGGTTCCGGTCGACGCCTGGGAACGGCCCACCCCGTGCGAGCGGTGGAACGTCACCCAGGTGCTCCAGCACGCGGTCGGCGACCAACTCGCCTTCGCGGCGGCGATCGACGGCGGGCCAGGGCCCGCGGAGGACCCGTTCGCGCCCTCCGGTCGGATTGACGGCGACAAGCTCGCCGGCCTGCGCGCCGCCCTCGACGCGTCCGCTCGGGCCTGGAACGGTGTCGCCGACGACGACCCGGAGGTGCCCACGCCGCTGCCCCAGGGCAAGCTGCCGGCCGAGGTCGGCGCCGTGGCGTGCGCCCTCGATGCCGCAGTGCACGCCTGGGACATCGCGGTGGCCACCGGCCAGCCGTCCCCACTCACCGCCGAACTGGCCCGACCCCTGCTGGCGGTGGCCCGGCAGATCGTCGAGCCGCTGCGGGCCTACGGCGCGTACGCCCCGGCGATCGACAGCGCTCCGGAGGCCGACGAGGTCGCCGCCCTGCTCTCCTACCTCGGTCGCGACCCCCGCTGACCCGGAGTGCTTCACTGATCTGCCCTGAACACTCCAAGATCACGCTCAATCAGGTTGTAGTGGCCTCGACGACACACCGAGGCCACTACAACCTGATTGGCGCGGGGCGCGGGGAAAATCGGTGGCGGGGCGCGGGTCCGGCGCGGAGGATGCGCGTGTGATTGAGGCGTACCCGTTGCAGGTTCCTGTCCGTGCGGCCACTGCCGTGCGTCGACAGCGCACCAGGCCCCGGCCCGCCTCGATCCCGCGCCCGCCGTCGTGAGCGGGGCGTTCCTCGCCGGTCTCGTGGCCGGCTACGGCGTCGCCATTCCCGTCGGCGCGATCGCGATCCTCATCCTGGGGCTCAGCGCCCGTACCTCGTTCCGGGTTGGTGCGGCCGCGGCGCTCGCCGTGGCGACGGCCGACGGGCTCTACGCGCTGGTGGCAGTGCTCGGCGGCGCCGGCCTGGCCGGAATCATCGCGCCGGTCGCCGGGCCACTGCGAGTGGTCGCCGCCGTGGTCCTGCTCGGTCTCGCCGGGCACGGCCTGTGGCGGACGTGGTCCGCGCACCGCTCACAGCGACAGCCGACGGCACGCGACGGTGGGGGCATGAGCACTCCGGGGAGGGCCTACGCGGCGCTGCTCGGGTTGACCCTGCTGAACCCGATGACGGTGCTCTACTTCACCGCCCTGGTGCTCGGCCGCCGGGACACTGCCGACTCGGGCATGGTCCCGGTGGCGCTCTTCGTGGCCGGGGTGTTCCTGGCGTCGGCGAGCTGGCAACTGGTCGTCGCCGGCGGTGGCACCGTGGTCGGCCGGGCGCTGACCGGGCCGCGCGGCAGACTGGTCACCGGCCTGGTCTCCAGCGCGCTGATCGCCGCGCTGGCGGTGGCCGCGCTACTGCCAGGCTGAACGGTCACGGCAACCATCCGACGGCTCAGCCACCCGACCGAGGCCCGACCGCGCCGGGTCGGCGGCGTGGCCCGGCCGGGCCCGCGAACCCGCCCGGGGGCCCGGGTGGGTCCGCTGTGCCGTACGGTCGGGCGATGACCAGTCGACCCGCAGCCGGCGGAGGCCGGTGGGTCGAGGTCGACCCGGCCCGCGTCGGCCGGTGGGTCGAGGGCTTCGCCGACCGGCACGGCCCGCCCACCACCAGCGCCCAGGAGTACGGCCTGCTGCTCGCCGCCCCGGACGGGGCAACCGCCGAGCTGTACGCCCCACCGGGTGCGCCGGCGGGCGTGGATGTGGCCGGGTTCGTGGCCTCCGCCGTGATGCCCCGCCGGATCGGCCTGCTGCTGGCCCGCAAGGGCGCCGTGGCGCTCGGGGTGGCCGAGGGCGCCGACCTCGTCGTCTCCAAGGTGGACACCCGGTACGTGCAGGGGCGCACCGCTGCGGGGGGATGGTCGCAGCACCGGTTCGCCCGCCGGCGTGACAACCAGGCGAAGGCGGCGCTGGGTGACGCGGCGGACCTGGCCGTACGGCTGCTGTTGCCGGAGGCGTCGAGGCTGGCGGCCCTCGTCTGCGGCGGTGACCGGCGGGCGGTGGACGGGGTGCTGGCCGACCGGCGGTTGGCCCCGCTGGTGCCGTTGCGGGCGGAGCGGCTGCTCGACGTGCCGGAGCCCCGGCACGCGGTGCTGGTCGCGGCGGTGGGTGCGGCCCGGGCGGTACGGATCCGGGTGCGCGACCCCGACTGACCTCGGCCTGCGCTGGCGGCGTGGGAGGGGAGACGATCGCCACCCGAAACGGGGTTCCTGGCGTGCTGCCCGGCCGGCCGCCGGAGGATGGGCGCGTGGAGTTTCTGGTTGACATGGTGACGACGGTGCCGCGGGGAACGTCGGAGGACGGGGTCGCCGACATGCGCGCGCGAGAGGCGGCGCGATCGGCCGAGCTGACGGCCCAGGGCAGCCTTCTGCGGCTGTGGCGGCCGCCGCTGGCGCCGGGGGAGTGGCGTACGTGGGGGCTGTTCCAGGCCGCCGACGCCGACGAGCTGGAGGCCGTGCTCGCGTCGATGCCGCTGCGCGCCTGGCGGCGCGAGACCGTCACGCCGTTGACGCCGCACCCGAACGACCCGGGTCAGCCGCCTCGCTGAGCCCGCGAGGGCATGCCGGCTCGACAGCACGCCATGGGACACGTCCGTCAGCAGGGAGATCAACATGTCCGAGGCGCAGATTCTGCGTACCGTCCTCGACCGGTGGAAGTCGGCTGTCGACGCCCACGAGCCCGATCGGGTCGCTGCGTGCTTCACCGACGACGCGATCTTTCAGGGGTTGCAGCCGTACACGGTCGGTCGGGCCGGCGTCGCCGCGTACTACGCCGGACAGCCGCTCGGCCTGACCGCCGCGTACGACATCCGGGAGATCCGCCGTCTCGCCGACGACGTGGTCCTCGGCTACCTGGACGTGGAGTTCGGCTTCACCGACCGACCGGCCCTGACCGTCAACCTCGGCGTGCTCCTGCGGCGGGTCGACGACGACTGGCTCATCGGCCACTACCAGGTCTCGCGGCTCACCTGACCCGCGAGCGTCGGCAGGAATGACGCGTGGCAGGCCCCGAGGGACCTGCCACGTCACGGAGCGGATGTCAGAGCTGGTCGGTGCCGAAGGTGTCGCAGGTCTTCGGGTCGCCGCGGTCGTAGCCCTGGGTGAACCAGCGCTTGCGCTGCTCGGACGTGCCGTGGGTGAACTGGTCGGGGTTGACCTGCCCGCCGGAGCGCTCCTGGATGCTGTCGTCGCCGATCGCCTCGGCGGCCTGCACGGCCTCGCTGATGTCGGTCTGGGTGATGGACGTGAACAGCGGTTCCTGGCCGGTCTTGTCCTTGCTCTCGGTGGCGTGCCTGGCCCAGGCGCCGGCGTAGCAGTCGGCCTGCAACTCCAGCCGTACGGAGGCGGAGCGGGGGCCGCTCTGGTCGCCCTGGCCGGCCTTCGCGTTGGTGCCGAGCAGGTTCTGGACGTGGTGGCCGTACTCGTGGGCGAGCACGTACGGCTGGGCGAACTCGCCCTTGGCGCCGAACCGGGAGGCCAACTCGTCGTAGAAGCTCAGGTCGATGTACACCTGCTTGTCCGCGGGGCAGTAGAACGGGCCGACGCCCGAGTCGGCCTGCCCGCAACCGGTGTTAACGGCGGCCTGGAAGAAGTTGGTGTCGGTCGCCTCGTACTTTCCGTTGCCCAACTCCGGGTACGCCTTCTGCCAGTAGGCCTGGATGCTGTTGACGTAGAGCGCGTTACGGCAGCGCGCGTCGTCGAGCCGGTCGGGGTTGTCGCGGGAGCACAGCTGTTCCAGGTCGGTGCCGCCGGCCTGACCGCCGCCCTCGTCGCCGTTGGTCATGGCGTTGAGGCCGAAGCCGCCGCCGAGCAGCGCGATGAGCACGGCCACCACGATGCCGATGATGCCGCCTCGACCGCCGCCTCCGGGGATCGGGATGCCGAAGCCGCCGCCGGATCCGCCACCGCGGCCCACGTCGTTGACCTGGGAGGTGTCGATTTCGGCCCGCTCGTTGAGTTCCATGGTGACCCCGATCGCCGTATGCCGGTGAATGTCTTTTGTGTGTCGTTTCGTCCATTGAGTGCCGGACGGGGTCCGGACAGGCGTTCCGATACCCGATGATCTTGATCGGTAATCCGGGCAGGACGTCCGGCGGCGCCCGGTACACTTGTCGGGTGCTGCGCTGCGAAGGCTGAACCGCCCCGCGCCGTCGGGCCCCTTGAGCCCGCCGGCGGTTTCGCGTGCCCCGAGTCAGCCTTCCGAACCCCGAGAGCGAGCCCGCAAACATGATCACTGCCACCGGCCTGGAACTGCGTGCCGGTTCCCGGATCCTGCTGTCCGACACCACCCTGCGCGTGCAGCCCGGTGATCGGATCGGCCTGGTCGGCCGCAACGGCGCCGGCAAGACCACCACGCTCAAGGTGCTCGCCGGCGAGGGGCAGCCGTACGGCGGCCAGATCGACCAGCGCAGTGCCATCGGCTACCTGCCGCAGGACCCGCGCACGGGTGACCTGGAGGTCACCGGCCGCGACCGGGTGCTCTCCGCGCGCGGCCTGGACGTGCTGATGGCGCAGATGCAGGAGGTCGAGGCCCGCCTCGCCGAGGACGCCAACGACAAGCTGGTCCGTCGGTACGGCGCGCTGGAGGACCAGTTCGCCGCCCTCGGCGGGTACGCGGCCGAGGCTGAGGCCGCGCGGATCTGCGCCAACCTCGGCCTACCGGACCGGGCGCTCGCGCAGACCATCGGCACCCTCTCCGGTGGTCAGCGTCGCCGCATCGAGCTGGCCCGGATCCTGTTCCGCGACGCGGGCGAGAACGGTGGCGGCATCCTGCTGCTCGACGAGCCCACCAACCACCTCGACGCCGACTCGATCACCTGGTTGCGGGGCTTCCTCGCCAACCACAAGGGCGGCCTGATCGTGATCTCCCACGACGGCGCGCTGTTGGAGTCGGTGGTCAACAAGGTCTGGTTCCTCGACGCCACCCGGTCGGTCATCGACGTGTACAACCTGGGCTGGAAGGCGTACCTGGAGGCGCGCGAGACCGACGAGCGACGTCGCCGCCGGGAGCGGGCCAACGCGGAGAAGAAGGCCGGCGCGCTGATGGCGCAGGCCGACAAGATGCGGGCCAAGGCCACCAAGACCGTTGCCGCGCAGAACATGGCCCGCCGCGCCGAGAAGCTGGTCTCCGGCTTGGAGGAGGTGCGGGTCTCCGACCGGGTGGCCAAGGTGCGTTTCCCCAGTCCCGCGCCGTGCGGCAAGACCCCGCTCACGGCGACCGGCCTCTCCAAGTCGTACGGATCGCTGGAGATTTTCACCGACGTCAACGTGGCGGTGGACCGGGGCTCCCGAGTGGCCATCCTCGGGCTCAACGGCGCCGGCAAGACGACCCTGCTGCGGATGCTCGGCGGGCTGCTCAGCCCGGACACCGGCGAGGTGCACGCGGGGCACGGCCTGCGGCTGGGCTACTACGCCCAGGAGCACGAGACGCTGGACGTGGAGCGCACGGTGCTGGAGAACATGCGCGCCGCCGCCGTCGAGCAGTCCGACACCGACCTGCGCAAGATCCTTGGCGCGTTCCTGTTCTCCGGTGACGACGTGAACAAGCCGGCCGGCGTGCTGTCCGGCGGCGAGAAGACCCGGCTGGCCCTGTCCACTCTGGTCTGTTCCGGCGCCAACGTGCTGTTGCTCGACGAGCCGACGAACAACCTCGACCCGGTCAGCCGGGAGCAGGTGCTCGACGCCATCGCCAACTATCCCGGCGCGATCGTCCTGGTCACCCACGACCCGGGTGCGGTGCTGGCGCTCAAGCCGGACCGCGCCATCCTGCTGCCCGACGGCGACGAGGACGCGTGGAGCGACGACCTTCTCGAACTGGTGGAGCTGGCCTGACCCAGGAGGCTCGGTCGGCTCTCAGCCGAGCAGGTCGGCCAGTCGGCCGAGCACGCCGGAGCTGACCAGGATCACCAGCCCGATGGCGATGAAGATCGTCGGCACCAGCCAGGCGCCGGCGCGCTCGACCAGCCGGACCACCCTCCGGTGCCCGCCCAGCCAGGCCCCGGCCACGCACCAGAGCGCGATCAGCAGCACGAAGACCAGCAGGAACACGGCACTGTCGGCCACACCGAGGGCCCGGAAGACGGGTACGTAGACCGCGACATTGTCAGCGCCGTTCGCGATCGTCACCCCGGCCACGCCGAGCGCTCCGGTGACGACCGGCGGTGCCTCGTCGTCGCCCGAACTGCGCAGCGCGCGTACACCGAGCGCGATCGGAAGCAGGCCGAGCAGCCCCGTCCACGGGTCGGGCACCACCAGGAGTCCACCCGCGATCACCGCGCTGGCCAACGCGAGCGCACCGATGCCGACGTATTGTCCGGCGACAATCTCCCAGGTGCGGGGTTGGCCGGTGGTGCGGGCCGCGACGAAGAACAGCGTCAGAATGACGATGTCGTCGATGTCGGTGGCGGCGAAGACCACGGCCGCTGCGCCGGCGGTGCTCAACAGGTCGATCACGACCGAAGGCTACGGGCCGCCGGCAGCCGCGAGCTCCCGGCAGTGGTACGCGCGGACGCCGCGGCGGGCCGGATCGCCAGGATCACTCTATCGGGAAGCTGACATTGCATAGCGTGTCGGTTGGCGAAGAGTTGATATCTGGCGCATGATCGTTCGAGGCGGTCTAATAGGTGGGACCGTATCCGAACCGCACAGTCTGGGACGTGAGGACACAGCATGGCAGCCACTGGCACAGCCACCAGCACTGAGAAGGGTCGCCGGATCGTCGGAGCCGAGCGTCAGACGCTCGCCAAGGACCTGGTAAAGCGGTACACCTCGGGGGAGAGCATCCGCGCGTTGGCGGCCTCGACCGGCCGTTCCTACGGGTTCATCCACCGAGTGCTCACCGAGTCCGGCGTGCAGCTGCGTCAGCGCGGTGGCGCCCGGCGCCGCAAGAAGGCGTGACCCGCCCCTCAGCGTCGTCCACCAGCGCCGCGCCCCGGGACGTCCGGTGACCGCCGAGGCGACCGGGGTTCGGCTGACTTGCGACGGGCCGGTCGCCACGGTGACGTTGTGCCGGCCCGACGTGCTCAATGCCCAGACGCCCGCGATGTGGCGAGCGATGAGCGATTTCTCCCGTGACCTGCCCGGCGACGTGCGGGTGGTGGTGGTCCGTGGCGAGGGTCGCGCGTTCTCGGCCGGCCTCGATCTCGCGGTGGCGGGCGCCTCCGGCCCGGGGTCGTTCGCTGAGCTGGCCACGCTGCCCGAGCAGGAGTGCGCCGAGCGCATCGCGGAGTTCCAGGGCGGTTTCACCTGGCTGCACCGGCCGGATGTCGTCTCCGTCGCGGCCGTGCAGGGTCACGCGATCGGTGCCGGCTTCCAGCTCGCGCTCGCCTGTGACCTGCGAGTGCTGTCCGCGGACGCGAAGCTGTCGATGGCCGAGGTGACCCTCGGTCTGGTGCCCGACCTGGCCGGCACGAAACGCCTCGTCGAGTTGGTCGGCTATTCGCGGGCGTTGGAGATCTGTGCGACAGGCCGCCGGTTGGACGCCGCCGAGGCGGATCGGATCGGCCTGGCCACCCTTGTCGTACCCCCGGCCGAGCTGGACGGCGCGGTGCGGGACCTGACCGCCGGCCTGCTCTCCGGGGCCCGCGACGCGGTGGTGGAGATCAAGGCGTTGCTCGCCGGTGCCGCCGGCCGGTCGCACGCCGACCAGCAGCGCGCCGAGCGGGAGGCGCAGACCCGTCGGCTGCGTGACCTCGCCGGCAGGGGAGAATAGGTAAGGACCGCACGGGAAGATCCGGGTTACGAGCGAGGTTGTCACACTCGTCGGGAGAATTGACCTGACGATGCGGTCTGCCCGGCAACCCGGAGGTGAGCGATGTCCAACCCGATGTCCGGCGGTGGCATGGCCGGGTGGAGCATGCTCCGGTCGATGCGCAACCGCGACGAGGTCTCCACCCACCGGCTCAAGCGCGGGGTAGCCCGCCGCATCGTCGCCTTCGCCCACCCCTACCGGCGCGACATCATCGTCTTCCTGGCCACCGTGGTGCTGGCCGCCGTCATCGGCGTGGCCACCCCGGTGCTCGCCGGTGACGTGATCAACGCGATCAATCGGGGCGGCACCGAGGCCGGGCGGCTCGTGGTGCGGCTGGCCCTGTTCATCGCCGCGCTGGCGGTCGCCGACGCGCTGCTGTCGCTGGCCCAACGGTGGTATTCCGCCCGCATCGGCGAAGGCATCATCTTCAACCTGCGCACCCGGGTCTACGACCACGTGCAGCGGATGCCGTTGCAGTTCTTCACCCGTACCCAGACCGGCGCCCTGGTCAGCAGGCTCAACAACGACGTGCTCGGCGCCCAGCGGGCGTTCACCTCCACCCTGTCCGGTGTGGTCAGCAACGTCATCCAGCTGGTGCTCACCGCGGCGGTGATGTTCACCCTCTCCTGGCAGATCACCGCGCTGTCACTGGTGCTGCTGCCGATCTTCATCATTCCGGCCCGCCGGGTCGGTCGACGGCTGGCGGACATCACCCGCGAGGCGTACAACCTCGACGCCAAGATGAACGCGACAATGACCGAGCGGTTCGGGGTGGCCGGCGCGCTGCTGGTGAAGCTCTTCGGCCAGCCCGAGATCGAGGCCCGCAGGTTCGGCGACCGGGCCGAGCGGGTCCGCGACATCGGCATCCAGTCCGCCATGTATTCCCGCACGTTCTTCGTGGCGATGCTGCTGGTCGCCTCACTGGCGCAGGCGCTGACCTACGGTCTCGGTGGCTGGCTCGCGGTGACCGGCGGCGTCAGCGCCGGCACCGTGGTGACGCTCGCGCTGCTGCTCACCCGCCTGTACGGGCCGCTCACCGCGCTCTCCAACGTCCGGGTGGACGTGATGAGCGCGCTGGTGTCCTTCGACCGGGTCTTCGAGGTGCTCGACCTCAAGCCGGGCATCGTGGAGAAGCCCGATGCGGTGCCGGTGCCGGTGGGCGCCGGCCGGGTCGACTTCCGCGACGTGCGTTTCCGCTACCCGAGCGCCGCCGAGATCTCCCTCGCCTCCCTGGAGGAGGTCGCCACGCTCGACCGGACCGTCAACGAACCGGTGCTCAAGGGGGTCTCGTTCAGCGTCGAGCCGGGGCAGATGGTCGCGTTGGTCGGCCCGTCCGGGGCGGGCAAGTCGACACTGTCGATGCTCATCTCCCGGATCTACGACGTCAGCGACGGGCAGGTGCTCGTCGGCGGGGTGGACGTGCGCGACGCGACGCTCGCCTCCCTGCGCGACGAGATCGGTGTGGTCACTCAGGATTCGCACCTGTTCCACGAGACGATCGCCGAGAATCTTCGCTACGCCAAGCCGGACGCCACCGACGACGAGATCTGGGCCGCCCTGGCCGGGGCGCAGGTTGCCGATCTGGTTCGGTCGCTGCCCGACGGTCTGGACACCACTGTGGGGGAGCGCGGCTACCGGTTCTCCGGCGGCGAGAAGCAGCGCATCGCGATCGCGAGACTGCTGCTCAAGGCCCCGTCGATCGTGATCCTCGACGAGGCGACCGCACACCTGGATTCGGAGAGCGAGGCGGCGGTGCAGCGTGCGCTGTCGGTGGCGCTGGCCGGGCGTACCGCGCTCGTGATCGCGCACCGGCTCTCCACAGTGCGCGACGCCGACCAGATCCTGGTCCTGGACGGTGGGCGGATCGTCGAGCGGGGGCGGCACGAGGAGTTGGTGGCGGTCGGTGGGCTCTACGCCGAGCTGTACCGCACCCAGTTCGCGGTCGCCGACTCGCCCACCCCGTTCGTCGACGCGACCGGTCCCGAGCCGGTGGTCATGCCGCTGGGCACCTACCGCGCCGACGAGGTGCTGCCGCCCGCCGCCGCCAACTGACGGCCGCGTCGATCATAGGGCCGGTAGCTCGGTCGCCGCCCGCAACTCGGCGAACGCCAGGCCCAGGGTGACCGGGGTGAAGTGCGCGTTCAGGCCGCTGGGGTTGGGCAGCACCCACAGCCGGGCGCCGGCCAGCGACTCCGGCTGCGGCCCGAAGGTGGCCTTCGGCCGTTGAAAACCGATCCGGTACGCGGTCACCCCCACCACGGCCACCCAGCGCGGCCGGTACCGCGCCACCTTGTCGGTCAGGATCGCCGCGCCGTCGAGGAGTTCCTCGGTGCTCAGTTCGTCCGCGCGGGCGCTGGCTCGGGCGGCCATGTTGGTGATGCCGAGCCCGAGCGCGGGCAGGTCGTCCTGTTCGCTGGGGTGCAGCAGCCGAGGGGTGAACCCGCCCCGGTGCAGCGCGGGCCAGAACCGGTTGCCGGGTCGCGCGAAGTGCCATCCGGTCGCGGCCGACCACAGGCCCGGGTTGATGCCGACGAAGAGCACCGCCAGCCCCGGCGCGAGCACGTCGGGAATGGTCCGGTCCGCAGCCGCCGCCAGGTCCGCCCGGGACGGCCGGGCCGTCCCGGGCGGTGTCACGTCACGGGCAGCTCGGGCCCCGTCGCGGGTCACAGCCCGCGCAGCGCGCCGCCGTCGACCGGCAGGGTGATCCCGGTGAGGTAGCTCGCGGCGGGGGAGAGCACGAACGCGGCCACCCGGCCGAACTCGGCCGGGTCGCCGAGGCGGCGCAGCGGGATGCCGGCCTCCGCCTCGGCGCGGGCCCGCTCAGGGTCGCCGGTCGCTCCGAACAGCTCCCGGTTGCGATCGGTCATGATCCGGCCAGGCAACAGGCCGACCACCCGGACCCCCCGTGGGCCGTAGTCGTCGGCGATGTCCTTGGCGGCACCGACCAGGCCGGGCCGCAGACCGTTGGAGATGCCGAGACCGGGCACCGGGCCACGCGCCGAGGTGGAGAGCACCAGCCCGATCGCGCCGCCCTCGGGCAGGGCGTTGGCGACCGTGCGGACCGTGCGGATGGTGCCCAGGAAGACGGTCTCGAAGGAGAGCCGCCACTGCTCGTCGGTGACCGCTGCGGCGTTGCCCGGCGGTGGCCCACCGACCGAGATCAGCGCGCCGTCGAGCCGGCCGAAGTGTTCCTGGGCGGCGGCGACGAGCTGCCCCGGGGTCTCCGGGTCGGTCAGGTCCGCGGTCAGCCCGACGGCGTGCTCCGGGCCACCCAGCTGCTTCGCGGCGGCGGCCACCGCGTCCGGGTCGCGGGCCGAGAGCACCACCCGTGCACCGTCGGCGACCAGGCTCTGGGCGGTCGCGTAACCCAGGCCACGGGAGGCGCCGGTGAGGACGTACACGCGGTCGGTCAGTCCGAGATCCATAACGCCGATCCTGCCGCATCCGGTACGGCGTCGCCAGCAGGGCTGGATGCCCGTGGGGCGGGGCGCAGCAGGCGTACCCGGCCGGCGATCTGCACCGCGACGGCGCCGCCGGCGCGGCCCACCGCCGGCGTCCGGCGCGGACGCGGCGCCCGAAGCCCGTCGTAGCGCAGGCGTGCCTCCCGGACGGCCAACTCCTCGGCGGCGGCCGGGGGGAGCGCCTGCTGGGCGTGCAGCGCCCGGGCCAGGTCCCAACCGTCGCGCAGCGATCCGGCGGTGGGTCGCCGGGCGGCCCAGTCGGCGAAGGTGGTCGACCACCTGGCGCCGAGGCCGGCGGCGAGCAGTGGCCAGTGCCGGGCCACCTCGCCGGCCCGTTTGCGCAGCAGGGCCGTGCGGGTGGCGGCCAGCGGTCCCGGCGCGAACCCCGGCGGGGGTGGCCCTCCGGCGACCAGCGCCGCGACCAGTTCGGCCTGCCGTTCGGCGAGCCCGGCGCGGCGCGTGGACACGGATTCGCCGTCCGGTGCGCCCGTCATGTCACGGCCGGGAAGCCCGCGGCGGCGGCCAGGGCGTCCAGTTCGGCGCGGAGGTCGGCGGCCGGCGGGTAGTGGCCGTCGCGCTCCAGCAGCAGCGCGGGCGGTCGCCGTCGGGCGCAGAGCGCGCCGACCAGCTCCAACACCGCTGTCGGCACCGGGTCGGTGTGGGTGTCGTGGTAGAAACCGCCGTGCTCGGCGCCGCCGGCCACGTGGGCGTACGCGACCCGTTCCAGCGGCAGGCGGTCCAGCAGATCCAGCGGGTCGGCGCCCCGGTTGCGGGCGTTGGCGTGCACGTTGGCGACGTCCAGCAGCAGCAGTGCCCCGGTCCGGTCGAGGATCTCGGTGAGGAACTCCGCCTCGGTCAACTCGTCGTCGGGCCAGTCGACAAGCGCGGCGATCGGCTCCAGCGCGATCGGCACCGGAAGCTCCGCCTGCGCCCGCGCCACGTTGGCGCAGACCGCGTCGACGGCTTCCCGACTGCGCGGCAGCGGCAGCAGGTGGCCGGCCTCCAGGCCACCGGCCCGGACGAACGCGATGTGCTCGCTGACCAGCGGGGCGTCCAGGCGTTGCGCCACCGCGGCCAGGTGGGCGACCCGGGCCGGGTCGACCGGCTCGGCGCCGCCGAGGGAGAGCCGAACCCCGTGCGGTACGACGGTCACCGCGTGGTCCCGTAGCTGGGTCAGGCCGGGCGGGAGCGGCCCGGAGGCGGGCACCCCCTCGGCCACCACCTCGACGAAACGCAAGCCGGGCAGCTCGGCCACGAAGCCGGCGATCTCCGGACGCCAGCCGATACCGACCCCGGACGGGCCGGTCATCCGCCGCACCCGCCGCCGCCCCCGCACCCGCCGCCTCCACCGCCGCCGTCCCCACCGGAGCTGTCGCCTCCGCCACCGGACGATCCGTCGGACCCGCCCGTCCATCCGCCGTTGCCGGAGAGGGCCTGGCGCTGAATCTCGGCCTGCTCGGCGAAGCCCGGGTCGAGAGCCCAGAGCGAGGCGGTGCCGTACAGGGCCACGCCCATCGCCGCGCCGGCCGCCCCGTACGTGGCGTAGGCGGGCGCGGAGGCCGGCGCGAGGTGGGTGTGCTCGCCGCGGACGGAACGGAGGGCGGCGCGACCGGCCCGGGTGCGGACGGGTGCCCGGCCCAGCAGCAGGGCGGCGCCGAGGAGCACCGCCAGGGTGAGCAGCAGGTAACCCACCGGGCGACCGCTGAACAGGCCGGAGATCAGCCGGAGCACGCCGAGGCCCAGCAGGGCCAGCAGGAACCGGCTCCAGCGGCGGGCGCGGGCACGCTGCGCGTCGTTCGTCAGCAGTCCACGCTGCTCCAGGCCGTTGCGGATCTGATCCAACGCGGTGCGTACGCGCTCGTCCTGCGGCAGGTCCCGGACCCGGGAGTGCTGGTGGGCGGCCCAGTGGATGGCCTGATCCAGTGGGGTGAGCCCGGTCGGCGCGGCACCGACGGTGGTCAGCCGGCGGTCCGGTCGTACGCCGACCGCGCCGCCGCCGCGCAGCCCGCCCAGCGCCGCGTGTACCGCGAGCTGAGGGCCACCGTTGAGGTACGCGACCTGTTGCGCTCCGAGTGGATCGAGAGTGGGGTGCGCCGGGGCGGTCAGCAGGCGGATCCGGTAGTACGCCGCGATCGCCACCACCAGAATGGCCGCCGCGATGTAGTACCGGAGGAAGGTCGGGCCGGAGATGCCCCAGGTGTCGCCGGACGCGGCGTGGACGTTCATCGACTGCTCCTGTCACCGGAGGGATCGGCGGCCCCATTGTGGAGGAGCCTCGCCACGGGCTTCCGGCCGGTGTGCGCGTGTCAGTGGCGGCGGACCGCCTCCTCGACGAGGTCGAGCACCGGGCCCAGGTCACCGGCCGGTCGGCCCATGGCCAGGTGCAGCACCAGGCCGTCGTAGGCCAGCTCCAGGAACTGGGCCAGCACGTCGATCGGTACGTCCTCGCGCAGCACTCCGGCGTCGCGCTGGCGGGCCAGCCGGTCCCGGGTCGCCTCCGCTATCGCGGCGGACCGCTCCGCCCACCGTCGGGCGAACGCCGGGTCGGTGCGCAGCCGCCGGGAGACCTCCAGTTGGCTGCCCAGCCAGCCGGTGGTGTCCGGCGAGACGGCGCGGGCGAGCAGATCGCGCATCACCTGCACCAGGCCGTTGCGGGCCACCGTCTCGACCATCGCCGCGGCGTCGTCCTCGGCGACGGCGAGGAAGAGCGAGTCCTTGTCGCGGAAGTGGTGGAAGATCGCGCCACGGGACAGTCCGGTGGCCTCCTCGAGGCGGCGTACGGTCGCCCCCTCGTAGCCGAGCCGGGCGAAACACGCCCGGGCCGCGGCGAGGATCTCCTGCCGGCGAGCGTCGAGCTGGTCCTGGCTTACTCTGGGCACACGTCGATCGTTGCAGGTCATCCCGGGGCATGCAAACCGTACGTACGGCTTGGGATGTCGCCGACTACCATCGCTCGATGACCCAGCCCCGCACAGTGCCCAGCTCCCCGCTGACAGTGGCCACCGTCCAGGCCACCCCCACGCCGGGCGACGTCGCCGGCAACGCGGTCGTCGCCGCCGACCTGGTCCGTCGAGCCGGCGAGCGGGGTGCCCGGGTGGCCGTCCTGCCCGAGTTGTTCCTCTGCGCGTACCACCCGCCGGTTCTCGCCGCCGACCCGGCCGGCACCGACGTCGCGGCCGATCCGGCCGGGATGGTCGCGGATCCCCGGCTCGACCCGCTGCGCGTCGCGGCGCGCGAGGCCGGCGTCACCGCGCTGGTCGGCGCCGCCGTCCGGCACCCGGACGGCCGGCGAACCATCGCGGCGCTGGTGGTCGACCGGACCGGCGAGGTGCGGGTCGGGTACGACAAGCAGCAGTTGTGGGGCGACGAACGGGAGCTGTTCACCCCCGGCGAGCGGGGTGCCACGCTGCTCGTCGACGACTGGCGGCTCGGGCTGGGCATCTGCTACGACGGCTGTTTCCCCGAGCACGGCCGGGCCGCCGCCCTCGACGGCGCACACGCCTACCTGTGCCCCAGCGGTTACCTGGCCGGCTCCGAGCACCGCCGGGATCTCTACTACGCCGCACGTGCCCTGGACAACACGATGTTCGTGGTCTTCGCCAACGCGGTCGGCGGTGTCGACCCGTGGCGGTTCAACGGCGGCGCGGCCATCTACGACCCCGAGGGGCGGGTGCTGGCTCGCGGGGCGGACGACGGCACTGCGGTGCTCGTGGCGACGCTGGATCCCGTCGTGCTCGCGGCCACCCGGACGGCACACTCGATGCTTGTCGATCGGCTGTCGGACCAGGGCGGCCCGCGGCTGTCGATGCCTGGCTGAGCCCTTCGTCAGCTCGATACCCGCCGCATCTGTTGGCGGACACGTCGGTCCCGTAGGGTGCCCGAGTGCCACTGCTCCTGCTGGACCTGGACAACACCCTGCTGGATCGGGCCGGGCCGTTCCGCCGCTGGGGTGAGCGCTTCCTGGACAGCATCGGCGCGCCCCACACCGACATCGACTGGCTGATCTCGATCGACGCCGACGGTCTGACCGACCGCTGGGATCTCGCCGACGCCATCCGGGACCGTTACGAGCTGCGGATTCCCTCGATCGACCTGGTCGAGGAGCTGCACGACGGGGTGGTGGCGCAGACCCGGCTCGACCCGCTGACCGCCTGCGCGCTACGGATCGCCGACGACGCCGGCTGGGTGCCGGTGGTGGTCTGCAACGGCACCGTACGCGTCGAGGACGCCAAGATTCGCCAGACCGGGCTGGACCAGTACGTCGCGGACTGGGTGATCTCCGAAGAGGCCGGCGTCAGCAAACCCAACCCGAGAATCTTCGCGCTCGCCGCCCAGCGGGTCCGGATGCCGCTGCGGGGGGCGTGGGTGATCGGCGACAGCCCGGAGGCGGACATCGGCGGCGCCGCCGCCGTCGGGCTGCCCAGCGTCTGGCTGCACCGGGGGCGCACCTGGTCGGACGTCCGGTTCGCGCCGAGCCGCACGGTGGACGGGTTGATCGCCGCGGTCGCCACCGTGCTGGCCCGCTGAAGGCTCCGCGCTGCCGGCCGTGGGTCGGAGCGGCCGTTCGGGTGGCGGCTCGGTAATTCGGTTGACCGGCGGACGTGGTGGTACGAGCATTGTCCGCGCATGGTGCATCCCGGGCGTGTGCCCGGTCGAGGAGAGGGGGTCGGTCATGGCCGTCTTCGCAGGTCGCTTCCAGCTGCCTATCTCAGCCTCGACCAAGGGAACCTCACCACAGTGCGCGATCATGACCTTCCGGCGCTCGAGCGCCGCCGCGGCAAGAGCCGCTTCGACGACGACGAACCGCAGTTTCTGAAGCGCGGGCGGCCCACCGAGCCGCTCGCAGACCCGGACAGCGAGCCTGACCCGGACACCGGCGAGCGCTGGTCGTCCTGGGACGACGCCGTGCACGGGCCACAGCCGCACCCCGCCTGGCTGGTCACCGAGTTGGCCGCCAAGGACAGCGAGCTGGGTGTGTTGAAGACCGGCAAGGAGGCGGACGTCCACCTGGTCCGTCGGGCCGTGCCGGACACCGACCGGTCCTGCCTGCTCGCTGTGAAACGCTACCGCGATCCCGAGCACCGGTTGTTCCACCGCGATGCCGGCTACCTGGAGGGCCGTCGGGTGCGCCGGTCCCGGGAGAACCGGGCGATGGCCGGCCGGACGGCGTTCGGCCGGCAGATGATCGCCGGGCAGTGGGCGGCGGCCGAGTTCGCCGCGCTCAGCCGGCTCTGGGAGATCGGCGCCGGGCACGACCGGATCGCCGTGCCGTACCCGGTGCAGTTGCGGGGCACCGAGCTGATGCTGGAGTTCGTCGGTGACGCCGAGTCGGGGGAGGCGGCACCCCGGCTGGCCCAACTGCGGCCGGGCCCGACCGAGCTGCGTGACCTGTGGGCCCAACTGGTGGAGGCGCTGCGGGTGCTGGCGCGGGCCGGCTACGCGCACGGCGACCTGTCGCCGTACAACCTGCTCGTGCACCAGGGTCGGCTGGTCGTGATCGACCTGCCGCAGGTAGTCGACGTGGTGGCGAACCCGCAGGGGCCGGAGTTCCTGGCCCGCGATGTGCGGGTGGTCGGCGCCTGGTTCGCGGCCCGGGGTCTCCCCGCCGAGCAGGTGGACCCCGGCATGTTGACCGGAGAGCTGCTGCACGAGGCGGGCCTGCGCTGATCGGAGCGGGTCGGGCGGCCACACCGCCCGACCCGCCACGTCGGCGTTTTGAGGTAGGCGGACACCACGGGGTTTGGGGGGTAGCCCAGGGGGGGCGGCTAGCCCAGGGGGGCCCCGGCGGCCCCACGGCGG
>NZ_JBEYUF010000036.1:0-47124 GCF_040643355.1 Micromonospora sp. NPDC047187 | reverse complement strand
GCCCCCCCCGCCCCCCGCCCCCGCCCCCCCGGCCCCCCCCCCCCGCCCCCGCCCCCCCCCCCCCCCTGCGTTCCAACCCGACTCCGCGATCTTGCACTTTGTGTCGACGATCTGCGGCTTGTGCGGCAGAAGTCGGGACAGAAAGTGCAAGATCGACGGGGTGGGTGGGTGGGGTGGGGTGGGGTGGGGTTAGTGGCAGGTGTTGGTGCCGGTGTCTGTGTAGGTCTGGCCGGCTACTGGCACGAACTGCCAGTCGTAGCTGGTGGAGTGCAGGGTGAACTTGAGGACGCCCCAGGCTGAGCTGTTGCGCGCCTCGCTGTTGGGTTGGATGGTGCCGAAGCCGTAGTGGCCGGCGCCGCCCATCCCGGCGACGAAGCTGCGCAGACCTCGGCTGGAGTCGGCGCCACCGGCCGGGTTCATCGGGGCGAACCGCTCGTACACGTGGTTGTGCCCCCAGACCACGACGTCGGCGTTGTAGTCGTAGAGGGCCTGGTACAGCGGACGCGTCGACGTCGACGGCGCGTGGTTGGAGCTGGACGTGAACAGCGGGTGGTGCCAGTACGCGATGGTGCACGGCTTGCTGCTGGCGGCCAGGTCCGCGCGCAGCCACTGCTCCTGAGTCGACCCGGCCGACATGCTGATGTTCGAGTTCAGCGACACGACGTGCCAGTTGCCGAGGTCGAATGAGTAGTAGCCGCGACCGCTCGGGCCGGCCGACGTACCGAAGTAGTTGTAGTAGCCGGTCGCGCCCGACGTGTTGTAGTCGTGGTTGCCCGGCGACGGGCGGGTGCGGGACTTGTGCCGACCCCAGGTGGGCTCGTAGTAGTTGTTGAACTGCGACGCCGTTCCGCTGTCGTAGACGTTGTCGCCGGTGGTGAAGACCGTTCCCGGGATGCTGTCGAGCAGCGTCGCGGTGGCGCTGTCGCCGGAGCCCGAGTCGGCGATGTCGCCGGCACCGACGAACACGGGGTCGCCCGACGGGGGTGGCGTCGTGCTCCCGGTGGTGACCACCAGTTGCGGGGCGTCCGCGCCACTCTCTCGGGTGTCGTAGTAGGCGCCGTCGCCGCTGGTCGAGGTGGCGCCGAAGCTGTACGTGCCGTTGCCGGTGACCGCGGCAGTGACGTCGACCTCGTACCAGGTGTTGCCGCTGACCGCGCCGATCGTGCCGAGCGTGGCGCCGTCGATCGTCGGCTGGTTGTTCCAGGTGGTGCCGGTCTCCGACCAGGTCGTGTTGGACATCCGGCGGAACGTGCCGCCGGCGTCGCTGCCGCTGTTGCCGCTGATCGTGCGCAGTCGCAGCTTGGCGCCGGTCACCGTGCCGCTGACACCGCTCACTGTGAAGCGCAGGAACGAACGCCGCACGGGCGAGTTGTCGACCACTACCTGCGTGGACGTGCCGTAGTTGGTGGCGGCCGTGTCGCTCTGGACGTAGGTGTCGGCGACCGGCGTGAAGGTCATGCTCGCCGCCGACGCCGCGCCAGCGCCGGTCACGACGACGGCGGCGGTCGCGGCGACGATCACCGTGACCACCCCCAGCGTCACCGACGGACGGGGGAATCGAATGTCCATCCAGGACTCCTTGCCTCGTGGGTAGAGCGCAAGGAATGTAGGAAGGTCGATGAGACGGTGGGCGGCGGGCGGATGAACAGTGCGTCCCGGCAGGCGAACACCTCGGTGTTGGAAGTCCGTTCACCCGACCCTCGTCCGGATGCCACCCGCGGTCCGTTGTGCCCCCTCCACTGAGTACGGACGATGGCTGACCGTCGACCGCCGATCAGAGGAGATGCTCGTGTACCTGTCGACCGTCTCCCGACCGGTCGCCGATGAACCCGGATCGGGGCTCCGACGCCGCCGGTTCGCGATGGTCAGCGGCAACGTCGTCGCGCTCGGCACGGTCAGTCTGATCACCGACGTGTCGGCCGAGATGGTGGCCGCGGTCCTGCCGCTCTATCTGGTGCTGGGCCTGAACCTCAGCCCGGTGGCCTTCGGCGTGCTGGACGGTGTCCAGACCGGCGCGACCGCGCTGCTGCGGGTCGTCGGTGGTTTCGCCGCCGACCGGTTCCGACGGCGCAAGCTGATCGCCGGCATCGGCTACACGCTCTCGGCGGTCGCGAAGCTCGGCCTGCTGCTCGCCGGCCGGTCGATACCCGCCATCGGCGCCGTCATCGCCGTCGACCGGCTCGGCAAGGGTGTACGCAGCGCGCCGCGCGACGCGCTGATCACGCTCTCCACGCCACCCGAGGCGCTGGGTCGGGCGTTCGGGGTGCACCGGGCGATGGACAGCGTCGGGGCGTTCCTCGGGCCACTCGCCGCGTTCGCGGTCCTGCTGGTCGTCGGGCAGTCGTACGACGCGGTCTTCGTCACCAGCTTCTGCATCGCGGCCCTGGCCGTCGTGGTGCTCGTGCTCTTCGTCCGGGAGCAGCCGTCCGGCGAGGCGGCGGGCGGTGACGCGGCGGGCGGTGACGCGGCGGGCGGCGAGGCGGCGGGCGAGGCCAGCGACGCCAAGGTCTCCGTCCGCGAGGCGTTCGGGCTGCTGCGCGGCGGACCGGCCCGGCGGCTGGTGCTTGCCGCCGCGATGCTCGGGCTGGCCACCATCGGCGACGGCTTCGTCTACCTGCTGCTGCAACGCCGGATGGACCTCGGCCTGCGCTGGTTCCCGCTGCTCGCGGTGGGGACCAGCCTGGCGTACCTGCTGCTCGCCGCCCCGCTCGGCGTACTCGCCGACCGGATCGGTCGCCTGCCCGTGGTGATCGGCGGCTACACCGCCCTCGCTGCGACGTACCTGCTGCTGGCCGGCCCGGTCGACGGTTGGCCGCTGATCGCCCTGGCGCTGACGCTGTACGGCGCCTTCTACGCCGCCACCGACGGCGTGCTCATCGCGCTCGCCGGTCCGGTGCTGCCGGCGCGTCTGCGGACCACCGGAATCGCGTTGGTGCAGACCGGGCAGGCCCTCGCGTACCTCGTCTCCTCCGTGCTGTTCGGTCTGGCCTGGCAGGCGTGGGGGCCGGAGAACGCGATCCGCGCGGCGGCCGTGGCCGTCGCCGGCGTCCTGGTCGGCACGCTGCTCCTGCTGGCCTCCCCGTCCCGACTCACCACCCGGAAGGTGCTCCGATGACAGCGATGTCGACCCGAGCGAAGCTCGGCGTGGTGGTCGCCTCGGCAGTGCTGCTGGGCACCGTGGCGGCCGGCTACGCCGCCACGGCCGCGCAGGCTCCCCGGACGCCGCCCCCCGCCGGCGGCGAGCAGGCGGTCACCCTGGCACCCGGGCCGCGCCTGCTGGCGATCACCGACCGGCACGTCTCCACAGTCGCCGCGACCGACCCCGCCGGGCCGCGCACCGTCGCCGGCCTGGAGTGCCTCCGGGTGTACGCGGCGGCCGGCACCGGGGTCTGCCTGAAGCCGGAGACCGCCTGGTCGTACCAGGTTGTCGTGCTCGACGCGACGCTGCGCCAGACGAGGGCGGTCAGTGTGCCGGGGCTGCCGAACCGGGCCCGGGTCTCGGCGTCCGGCCGGATGGTCTCCTGGACGACGTTCGTCGGTGGCGACTCGTACACCTCCAGTGGCTTCTCCACCCGCACCGGGATCCTCGACACCCGTACCGGCACCACTGTGGCCTCCCTCGAGGAGTTCGGGATCACCCGGGACGGCCGGGCCTACCGCAACGCGGACGTCAACTACTGGGGCGTCACCTTCACCGCCGACGACAACCGCTTCTACGCGACAATGGCGACCGGGGGTAGGAGGTACCTCGTCCGGGGTGACCTCGCGGCCCGTAGCGTCGAGACGCTGAAGGAGAACGTCGAGTGCCCGTCGCTGTCACCGGACGGCACCCGGCTCGCGTTCAAGGAGGCGGTCGACGCCGACCCGGCGAAGGGCTGGCGGCTGTCGGTCCTGGACCTGTCGAGCATGCGGGTCACCGCGACCGCCGAGGTCCGCAGCGTCGATGACCAGGCCGCGTGGCTGGACAACGAAAAGCTGGCCTACACGCTGCGCCGGGACGACGGCCAGCCCGACGTCTGGAGCGTTCCGGCGCACGGGTCCGGCACGCCGGCGCTGGTGATCCCCGGCGCCGAGTCGCCGTCCCCGCTCACCTGACGGTCCGGTCCCCGGCCCCGGCGTCCGGACACCTGAACGCCTTTGCGCGGACAGCATTCCGTCATGCCGGATTCCGCCGCGCAGCCATCGCCGTTCATCGACGTTCCCGAGGCTGTTGACCATGAC
The DNA here is from genome assembly GCF_040643355.1 of Micromonospora sp. NPDC047187. Lineage (NCBI taxonomy): Bacteria > Bacillati > Actinomycetota > Actinomycetes > Micromonosporales > Micromonosporaceae > Micromonospora > Micromonospora sp. NPDC047187. The sequence goes on along the minus strand of NZ_JBEYUF010000036.1, from coordinate 42,903 downwards.
AAGGCTGAGCCGTCGCATCTTCGTCCTCGGTGGACTGGTGACCGCCGGAGCAGCGGTGACACCCCGCCAGGGTGCCCGCGCCGCGGTGCCGTACCCCTTCAAACTCGGTGTGGCGTCCGGTGACCCGGCGCCCGACAGCGTGGTCCTCTGGACCCGGCTGGCACCCTCCCCGCTCAACGCCGACGGGCACTGTGGCATGGCCAACGCCGACGTGACAGTGGAGTGGCAGGTGTCCGCCACCGACCGGTTCACCTCGCTGGTCGCCTCCGGCTCGGTGGTCGCCCGGTACGCCGACGCGCACTCCGTGCACGCCATCGCGGGCGGGCTCGCCGCCGACTCCGACTACTACTACCGGTTCCGGGCACAGGGCCAGATCTCGCCGGTCGGGCGGACCCGGACCGCCCCGGCGCCCAGCGCCTTCGGCCGCGACCTGGTGATGGCCTTCGCCTCCTGCGCCCACTACGAGGCCGGCTACTACACCGCGTACCGGCGGATGGCCGAGGACAACCCCGGCCTGGTCCTGCACCTCGGCGACTACATCTACGAGGGCGGCGTCGGCAGCTCCACGGTGCGGCAGCACGTCGGCGCCGAGATCGTGTCGCTGGCCGACTACCGCCGCCGGTACGCGCTGTACAAGTCCGACCCGGACCTGCAGGCGGCCCACGCGGCGGCGCCCTGGCTGGTGGTGCCGGACGACCACGAGGTGGAGAACAACTACGCCAACATGGTCCGCAACGACAGCAGCCCCACGCTGACCGCCGCCCAGTGGACCGCCCGGCGCACCGCCGCGTACCGGGCCTACTACGAGAACATGCCGCTGCGACCGGCGTCCGCCGCCAACGGCAACAGCATCCCGCTGTACCGACGGGTCCGGTGGGGGCAGCTCGCCACCTTCCACATGCTCGACACCCGGCAGTTCCGTGACGACCAGGCCTGCGGCGACGGTTGGAAGGTCTGCGCCGACGCGGACCTGGCGTCCCGGTCGCTGACCGGCGCCACCCAGGAGGCGTGGCTGCTCGACGGGCTGGCCCAGCGCTACGGCACCTGGGACATCCTCGGCCAGCAGGTCTTCTTCGCCCAGCAACTCGACGCGAACGGGGCGGCGAGCATGGACGCGTGGGACGGCTACCGGGCCTCCCGCAGCCGCATCCAGACCGGCTGGCAGCAGCGTGGGGTACGCAACCCGCTGGTGCTCACCGGCGACGTGCACCGGTCGTGGGCCAACGACCTCAAGGCCGACTACGCCAACCCCGCCTCGGCCACCATCGGCACCGAGCTGGTCTGCACCTCGATCAGCTCCACCGGCAACGGCAGCGGCAGCACCACGGTCCCGAACGCGGCGGCCAACCCGCACTTGAAGTTCTACTCGGACCGGCGCGGCTACGTCCGTACCACGATCAGCCGCAGCCAGGTCCGCGCGGACTTCCGCGCGGTGAACACAGTGACCGAGCACGGCGCGGCGGCGTCCACAGTGCGCTCGTTCGTCATCCTCGACGGCCAGCCCGGCCTGCAGGCCGGGTAAGGGAGAGAACCACAATGACCGCGATCACCGCACTGCTCACCGCGTCCCTGCTGGTCCCGAACGTGGTTCTCGGCCCGACCGCGATGACCGCCGAGGCGGTCACCTGGACCACCGCGAACAGCGTCGCCACCGGCGACCAGGACCTGCCCTCCATCGCCATGAACCGCAACGGCCACGTCGCCGTGGTCTGGGAGGACGACCGGGACGGCACCGCACCGCAGGACGACACCCACAGCGAGATCTACCTGCGGCTGTTCCGCGACGGCACGTCCGCGTACGAGCTGAAGCTCTCCACCGGGGGAACCAGCGGGGCCGCCTGGCGGCACCTCAGCCCCGACGTCGGGCTCGACGACCGGGGCAACGCCGTGGTGGTCTGGGCCGCCGACGGCGACGGCAACGGCGTCTACAACATCCAGTACCGGGTGGTGTCACCCGCCGGCACGGTGCTCGGCTCGGGGCAGGCCAACGCCAGCGACGCCGGGCAGCAGATCTGGCCGAAGGTCGCGGTCGACCCGGACGGCGCGCCCACCAACGCCGCCGCCGTCGGCTTCACAGTGGTCTGGGAGGACGTGCAGGGCACCGCTCCCGCCACCGTCAAGGCCGCCGGCTTCACCGCCGCCACCACCAAGGTGTACGAGGTGACCGCCTCGCAGACGACGGGCCCGCACCACCGCCCCGACGTCGCGGTGTCCGCCTCCGGCGAGGCGCTGGTGGTCTGGGACGAGGATGCCGACGCCAACGGCTCGTACAACATCGGGCTGACCCGGTTGGCGCGGTCCAACGGTGCCGTGGCGCTGTCGCGGCGGACGGCCAACGCCCAGAGCGGCGGGCAGCAGCAGCGTGCCTCGGTGGCGGCGAACTTCGCCGGTGACTTCACAGTCGGGTGGGAATCCGACCACACCGGCACCCGGGGTGTCTGGGCTCGATCGTTCACCGCAGCGGGCACGGCACGGCACGGCGAGGTTCCGGTCTCCACCGGCACCGGTGCCATCGCTCCCGGGATCGGCATCGACGACCAGGACAACGTGGTGGTGGGCTGGACGGTGTCCGGCGCCAACCCGGACGTCTGGGCGCGCGGCCTCAACCCGGACGGCACGTCCACCGGCCGGCTGGCGGCCCAGGCGCTGAGCCAGACCACGACGGGCCGCCAGGAGCACTTCGCGGTCGCCGCGTCGCCCTGGGGCGAGGTGAGCGTCTGCTACACCGACGACAACGACGGCAACACCTTCGACCAGGTGCTCCTCGGCCTGGGGACGACGAACTCCACCTGGCTGATGTCCGCCGACGAGCTGCGCCGACTGAAGGCTCGGGCGGGCGTCACGACCCACTGAGCCGGGCGGGATCCAGTCGGGTCGGGTGAAGTCGCGGTGTCCCGCTACCGGGGGCACCGCGACTTCGGCACCACCGAATCGATCAGCCGAAGAGCAGGTCGAGGTGGGCGTCCAGCGCGCCCAGCGCCTGTTCGGCTGTGTACTGCCCGCCCAGCAGGTAGACACCGAGCCCTTCCATCAGCGCCAGCAGGCCGGCCGCGGCGGCGGGGCCGTGCCGGTCGGGCAGGACGCCGGCGATGAACCCGGTGAATTGCGCGGTGTCCTCGTGCAGGCTGGGCGCGGCCGACGGTCGCACCGCCGTGTAGGCGAGGAACGCGAGCGCCACCCGTCCGTTGTCGCGGGTGCCGTCGTCGAGCGGCAGGAGCGCGGCGAGCATCGTGCGCAGCAGCAGTCGAGGCGACGGGGTCTCGCCCAGCCGCGCCACCGCCTCGGTGACCCGGAGTTGGCTGCGCTCGCGCACCACGCTCAACGCGAACGCCATCATCTCGTCCTTGGTCCGGAAGTAGTGCTGGACCATCCCGGCGGACACGCCGGCCTCGGCGGCCACGTGTCGGAGGCTGACGGCCTCCAGGCCCTGATCAGCGGCGACCCGCATCAGCGCGTCCGCGATGAGGGTGCGTCGCTCCTGGTGATCGACCTTCTTGGGCATGGCCTCGATCGTTTCACAGTGGGTGGCCCGGGGACTCCGCCAGCGCGGCGGTCACCGGCTGACGGTCTGGCTCACCGGAGTGCCCCGCGCGCTGCGCAGCAGGCCGTCCGGGTCGTCGGCGTACAGTCGCAGCTCGTTTACCAGCGTGGACCCGGTCTTCGGCAGGTCGAAGGTCAGCGGCCGGCGCAGCAGGACGTCGATGCTGGTCTGGCTGCCGACCGAGATGGACACCACCCGCCGGTCGCCCTCCTGCTCGACCTGTACCGATCTGCTCGACGGCAGCGAACGGTAGCGCTTTCGCAACGCCTCGACGTCAGTCCACGGGATCCAGACGTCGATGCCCCAGCTGAGCCGCACCCGCAGGCCCCGGTCGCCCACGACGTGGGGGTGGATCGTCATGCTGGCGAACAGGCCGATCATCCAGAGCAGACCCCAGATGCCGAGGCCGAGCACGATCCAGCGGGCGGGCCGCCACGGCACCACGTGGGTGACCACGACGTCGAAGATCGGGATCTCCACGACCGACAGGCCGATGAAGATGCCCAGGATCGGCTTGACCACGCCGAGGTAGCCGAACGGCTCGTCGCCGGGCCCCAGCGGCAGTGGGCGACGCCGCGCCCACACGTACAGGCTGCGCCACGTCGCGGCCTCGGCTTCGGCCGCCCGGCGCAGCAGCGGGCCCACCCGTGCCCTGGTCGGTGTCTTCGTGTCGGTCATTGTCGTCCTTCTTGCTCGGGGGCCGATGGTCCGTGCGGCGTGACGGTTCCGGCGCCGCCGTCCACCGTGACGAGCTGCCCGGTGGTGATGGTCCGGGTGGCGTCCGGCACGCAGATGACGGCGGGAATGCCGTACTCACGGGCCACCGTCGGGCCGTGCGCCATGATCGCGCCGGTCTCGGTGACCAGCGCCGCCGCGGTGAGGAACAGCGGGGTCCAGCCGGGGTCCGTGGTCGCGGCCACCAGGACTTCGCCGGGCTCGACGTGGGCGGTGCTCGGGTCGTGCACCACCCGGGCGGGGCCGGTCACCCGGCCCGCCGACGCACCCACTCCGGCGAGCGTCCCGTCGCCGGCCGGTGCGGCCGTCAGGACGGTCTCGACATCCGTACCGTCGGAGAGCAGTGCCACCGGCACCGTCCGACGCCGCAGCTCCCGACGGTGCACGGTCCGTCGGGAGGTGACGGTGCCGCGCAGATCAACACCCTGGTGTACGACGGTGTGCACCTCGTCGAGGGTCAGGAACATGATGTCGTCGGGCTGGTCCAGCAGGCCGGCGCCGTGCAGGTCGGCGCCGATGAGCAGCAGTTGGCGACGGGTCTCGCGCAGCGGGTACAGCCCGGCGAACTTGCCGGCCTCGCGCAGGCCGGCCAGCGACCGCGCCCGGCGCAACAGGAAAGCGGCGGCCCTGCCCCGCACCGGCCGCCGACGGCGCGTTCGGGTGACCAGTTCCTCCAGCGCTGTCTCCGCCGCTGACGCGGCCCGCTGGAAGCGCTGGTCGGGACCCTGCTGCGGATCGGTGACGCGCAGGTAGTTGGCGACCGCGGCGAAGACCGGCGTGGGGTCCTCCGCCCAGCGGGGCACCCCGAGGTCGACTTCGGCGACGCCCCGGTGCCCGTAGACGTCGAGGAAGGCCGCCATGCCGATGTCGGGCAGCGTTCCGCGCAGGTAAAGTGCGGCCAACTCGGCCGGCGGGGTGTCCAGGAGAAGCTGGCGGTGCTCGCCCACGCCCTGGGCGAGCCGCCACAGGGCCAGGTCCATCTCGATGGTGATGTTGTGCGGCATGCCGCCGAGCACGGTGTGGATCTCGTCCGGGCCGGCGACGCCCTTGAGCAGCGCGGTCGGCAGAGCGGCGGCGAGCATCCCGGCGACGATCGGCCACATGATCGCGTCGGCGCTGTCGTCGGCGTCGGCGTCGGCGTCCTGCGCCTGCACGAAGCGCAGCCGGTCGGCTGTGGTACGCAGGTCGGCGGGGGCCGCTGAGCTCACCCTCAGTTGCTCGATCGCCTCGAACATCCGGGTCCGCGCGGCCTCGGGACGGGCCAGCGCCCGCAGGATCCCCACGACCGCGCGGCGGGCCGTCCGCAGCGACGCGGCCCCCGGTGCCCCACCGTGCCGGGTGCCGCCGCTGGTCGGGGCGAACCGGGGATCGGCCAGCACGTGCTGCATCGCCGCCTGGGCGCGCGGCCCGAAGTCGACCGCCAGGAGCTTCACCAGTCGCTTGCGGGACGACCGGTCGCGGGCGAGGTCGGTCAGGTCGCCGTAGAGGCGGCCGCCGATGTCGACGATCTCGACCCGCACCCCGAGCGCGGCGAGCATCGCGGCGATCTGCGTGCGCAGGGTCGACATGCCCATCGGGGTGACCGGCTGCAGCATGCCCTGAACGTGCCCGAACTCCAGGTAGACGCGGGGGAGGGGCTTCTCGCTGAGCGGCGGGGCGGGGAACAGGCTGGTGATCGGCCGGGACTGGAGGAGCCACAGTACGTCGTCCGCGTCGATGGCCCACTCGACATCCTGCGGGCAGCCGAAGTGGGCCTGCAACCGCTCGCCGGTGCCGCGGAGACGGGCCAGCTGCGTGGACGTCAGGCATCCGGCCTCGGTGCGGGTGACGTCGTCGAGGATGTAGTGGTCGACGGCTGCGGCGCCGTCCACCACTTGTCGTGCCGAGGCCGGCAGCGGCGTCGACGGCCATCTCGTCGCGGCGCCCGGTCAGCGGGTTCGCGGTGAACAGCACTCCCGCCACAGTGGGTGTGACCATGCGCTGCACGACGACGGCCATCAGCACCGTTTGGTGATCGATGCCGTGGGCGTGGCGGTAGGCGGTAGCGCGGTCGCCGTGCAGCGAAGCCCAGCACTTCTCGATGGCGGCGATCAGCTCGGCGGTGCCGGTGACGTTGAGGACGGTGTCCTGCTGCCCGGCGAAGCTCGCATCCGGCAGGTCCTCGGCGGTCGAGCTGGAGCGCACCGCCACCGGGCCCGCGCCGAGCCGCTGGTACGCGGCGACGACCTCGGCCGTGGGGACGACGCCGAGCCGGTGTGCCTCGGTGGTGACGCAGAAGCCGTCGGGGACCCGCTCGCCGTGCCGGATCAGCTCGCCCAGCCCGGCCGCCTTGCCGCCGACCAGGGCGGTCATGGCGGCGATCACCTCGGACAACGCGATCACGTGCATGGCAGCCCACTCTCGTTGCAATACAACTGCATTGCACCTGACGGTATCTCGTTTGCGATGCGACTGCAATGTCACCGCTGCGGGTACGCCACCTCGGGATCGGAACGTTGCCGGGATCTGCCATGCTCGGGCCGGTGACGACCGGTCGCCCCACCAGATCCCGCTCCCACCGCCGCCCTCGAAGCCGTGCCATCCGCGTCCTGCTCGTGCTCGTCGCGGCGGCGGCCGTCCTGGGTGTCGCGGTGGTCGCGGTGCCGATGCTGCGACCGGCCGGGCCGCGCCCGCTCTTCCAGATGCCGGTGACCTGCGGTGAGACGTGGCAGCTCAGCACCTACCCCGGTCACGACGACTACGACGTCGACTTCTTCCCGGTCGAGGGCGAGACGTGGGGGCGGCCGGTGCTCGCCTCGTACGCCGGCACTGTCACAGTGGCGGGCATCAACGGCTCGCTGGGTGGCCGGACCCCGGAGAACCCGGACGGCCCACGGGGGCGCGGCGGCGGCTACTGGGTGAAGATCGACCACGGCGGCAAGTGGGAGACGCAGTACCTGCACCTGCTCGAACCGCCGCTGGTCACCGTCGGTCAGAAGGTCGCCCAGGGGGACCAGATCGGGCGGCTCGGCAGCACCGGAAACTCCGGAGCCCCGCACCTGCACTACGAGCAGCGCCGCGGCTGGGACAAGGTCGAGACCCACTTCGACGGTACGCCGTCCGGCATCACCACCGACGAACGCGAACAGATCCTGCGGCGGGTGAGCAACAACTGCCCGGCCGTCTCCTGAGGACCGCAGTTTGCCCGGCACGGCTCGGGGGCACTGATTCGGGAGACAGTTCAGACGCAGGGAGGGAGCGGGCCATGGCCAAGGGTGATGTCGACACGTACCACGAGGACGGGCAGTGGAAGAACAAGCCGGAGGGCCACGAGCGAGCCAGCAGCACGCACGACGTGAAGGCCGACGCGCAGGCCCAGGGCCGCGAGATGGCGGCCGACCGCGGCGTCGAACACGTGATCAAGAAGCAGGACGGCACGATCGGGGAGAAGAACACCTACCCCCGCAGCCGTGACCCCCGCGACATCGAGGGCTGACAGCTTCCCGTCCCAGCGGACCGACCTTCCCGGCGTGACCGTGGGGGTCGGTCCGCTTTTGCGCGGCGGGAAGCCAACCGGCTTTATCCCCGTACGAGAAATATGGGCTTTTTGGGGGATATAGTCCAAATCGGGATTGGAGTGAAAGCTGGGAGTGGGGCATGTCGTTTCCGGGCCGGCGTCGTCCGAGCAGCATCACAGCGCTGACGGTAGCCGTGACCGTGGGAGTTCTCGCGGTCGCGCCGCTCCCCGCCTCGGCGGCCGGGTCCGTCCTGTTCGACCAGCCGTTCCACAACAACACCCCGAACGGCGTCGGCGCGGTGGCGGTGCCGGGCGTGCCGGCCGCCACCGCGAGCAACGTCGCCTGCCTGAGTGCGGCAGGCAACTCGACGATCGGCCCGCTACTGAGCTGCCCAACGTCAACCGATCCGCAGGGCTCGGGCAAGCTGCGGCTCACCCCGGCTGTCGCGAACCGGCAGGGCGGGGTGTTCGGCGCGGTGAGCGTGCCCACCTCCCAGGGGTTGCACGTCACCTTCAACACCTATCAGTACGGCGGAATCAGCATCGGAGCGGACGGCCTGGCGTTCGCGCTGGCCGCTGTCGACCCCGCCAACCCGCGGTCCCCGGCGGTGATCGGCCAGTCGGGCGGATCCCTGGGCTACTCGGCGGCGTTCAACGGTGGCTCGGTGGGTCTGTCCAACGGCTATCTGGGCATCGGGCTGGACGTCTTCGGCAACTTCAGCAACAGCCTCTACCAGGGCACCGGTTGCACGAATCCGCCCTACATCTCGACCACGAACACGCGGGTCCCCGGCCAGGTGGTGATCCGGGGTCCGGGCCGCAACGGGGTCGGGTACTGCGCGATCAACAGCACCGCCACCAGCACCTCGTCGCCCGCCGTGGCGTTGCGCGCCAGCACCCGGGCCGCCTCGGTGGTGCCGGTCGAGGTGGTCGCCAACACCACCGCGTCCTCGTTCACCACCGACAGCGGCATCACCGTTCCGGCCGGGGAGTACCGGGTCAGGTTCACCCCGGTCGGTGGGTCGGCGCGGACCCTGGCCGGCAGTCTTCCGGTCGTGTCGCCGAACCTGTACCCGTCGCCGTCCTGGCTGAACGCCAGCGGTTACCCCCGGCAGCTTGCCTTCGGCTGGGTTGGCTCCACCGGTTCGGTCACGGACTTCCACGAGATCGACAACGTTCGGACGGTGAGCTTCAACCAGGTGCCGGACCTGAACGTGTCGCAGACCAGCGCGGTCGGAGCCACCCCGCAGCCCGGTGACCCGGTCACCTACTCGATCACCGCCGGGGTCGATGCCGGCGCCGCCGAGACGTCGCCGATCTCGGTCACGCAGACCGTGCCCACCGGTGTCGTACCGCGCAGCGCGTCTGGCTCCGGCTGGGTCTGTGCGGCACCGTCAGGGCAGACCATCACCTGCACCAACAGCAACGGGCCGTTCGCCGGCGGCAGCTTTCTGGCACCCCTCACGGTCGTCGCGACCGTCACCGGCACCGGCGTGACGCCGGCGCTGATCCAGACCGCGACGGTGGCGACCTCATCGTCGATCGACGCGAACCCGGGTTACTCCACCGTCACCACACCCGTTGCGCCGGCCGCCGCACCGAGCGGCGTCACCGTCACCCCGGCGCAGAGCTCCATCGCCGGTGGCATCGCGGTCACCGTCGGCGGCAGCAATCTGACCGGCGCAACAGCGATCACCATCGGTACGGCCGCCGACCAGCAGGCCGGCACGTCGGTGCTGCTGGTGCCGTGCACCTCCGGCCCCGCCGCCGGCTGTTTCACAGTGAACCCCGACGGCACCCTCGGCATCTCCGCCATGCCGGCCCGGTCCAGCCCGGCGACGGTCACGGTCAGCGTCGTCACCCGGGGCTCCGCCGGGTCGGCGACCTACGTCTACGCGTCCACGCCGGGCACGGCAGCCACGCCCACCGCGGTCGCGGGCGTCACCAGCGCCACGGTGGGCTGGACCGCGCCGGCGAGCAACGGCAGCCCGATCACCAGCTACCTGATCACCCCGACCCGGGACGGCGTCACCCAAGCGACAGTCACCTTCGACGCCTCCGCCACCAGCCGCACCCTGACCGGGCTGACCGCCGGCGCGTCGTACACCTTCCGGGTGGCGGCGGTGAACGCGTACGGGACCGGTGTGGCCAGCCCACCCTCGGCGGCGGTGGTCCCGTACACAGTGCCGGGGGCGCCGACGAACACCTCGGCCACCGCCGGAACCAACGCCGCCATGGTGAGCTGGACGGCCCCGGCCAACGGGGGGTCGCCGATCACCGGTTACACAGTGACGCCGTACCTCGCCGGGGTGGCGCAGACACCCCGGGTCTTCAGCGGAACCGCCACGACCCAGATCGTCACCGGGCTGAGCGCCGGTGCCACGTACACCTTCCGGGTGGCCGCGACGAACGCCGGCGGGACCGGCCCACAGTCGGACCCCTCCGGGTCGGTGACTGTCAACGCGCCGCCGACGCTGACCTTCCCACCGCCTCCACCCGGCAGGGCGTACGACCCGTACCAGTACCAGCTCACGGTGACCGGCGGCACCGGCCCGTTCGCCTGGTCGGTCAGCGCCGGGAGCCTGCCCGCCGGGCTGACCCTCGACCCGGTCACCGGCCTGCTCTCCGGCACGCCCACCGTGTCCGGCACGTTCCCGTTCACCGTCCGGGTGACCGACTCGTTCGACCAGTCCGCGACCCGACCGGTCGACCTGGTCATCACTCCGCTCGGTGGGCTCTCGATCAGCGTCCCGGCGATCTCGGCGCTCGGCACCGTCACCTCCGGCGCGACCGGCGTCTCGGGCCAACTCGGCCCGGTGACCGTCACCGACGACCGGGGGCCGTTCTCCGGTAACTGGGTCACCGTCGTCTCCAGTACGAGCTTCACCACGGGCTCCGGCTCGGGTGGCGAGACCATCCCCAACAGCACCATCACGTACGCCTCCGGGCCTCTCCTTGCCAGCACCGGAGTCGGATCCTTCGTCCCGCAGCCCGGGGCGGTGCTGAACACGCCGCGTACGGCCGCCGGGTGGTCCGGCCAAACGGGAGGCCCGAACTCCGCCACCTGGAACCCCACGCTGTTCGTGACCCTCCCGTCCGAGGTGGTGGTCGGCGACTATGTGGCGGTCGTGACGCACTCCGTCATCTGAACCCCGCCCCACACCCTCGCCCACTGCCCCCGCCTCGAGGATCATGGAGTTGTGGTGGGGGACAAATCATTCTGGTGGCGCCCGAGTCGACCACCACAAGTCCATGATCGACTCGGTCAGACGGTGCTGCCCGGCCGTTCCGGGGGGAACGGACGGTGCTGCCCGGCCGTTCCGGGGGGAACGGCCGGGCAGGTTGCTTGGCAGGGGCGGTGGTCAGGCCAGCTGGGTCCGGCGCCGCCGGACGAGATACCAGCCGCCAAGGGTGACCGGCACCAGCAGGGCGACGCCGCCGACCGTGTAGACCAGCCAACTCGGCCCGCCGGACGTCGCGACCGTCATCGGCGCCGCGACGGGTAGGACGATCTTCCCGGTCGCGGTGCGTTCCACGGTGCCGCTGGCGAGCTTCGCGTGCACGTCCCAGGTCCCGGCGGGCAGGGCCTGGTTGACCTCGATCCGAACCTGACCGCTCTGGCCGGGCAGGATCGTCACGCCGTTTGTCACCTTGAACGGACCGGCCTGGACCGCCGTCTTGGTCAGCGACAGAGTGCCGGTCATGTCCAGCGCGCGTTCGCCGGTATTGGTGACCTTCGCGGTGACCACGGGGAACTCGCCGGTGCCAGGCTCCGCGGCCAACCCTTCGATCCGGAAGTCCGTTGGCGGCTCACCACCCGGACCGATGTCGAGGTAGACCCGGATGCCCACCCGGTGGATCTGGGTGACGTTGCCAGTGCGTTCCTTCGCGCTGGTGACCTGCGCCCAGATCGCGGCGTACCGCTCGCCCTTCGATGCCTTCTTCGGCACGGCGAGCTCGACCTCGACCGGTCGTCGCTCACCCGGGTCCAACTCGATCGTGGCGGTCTTCAGCCGGATCCACCCGCTCAGTTCGTTGCCGGTACGCCCCTCGGGCACTGTGAAGGCGTTGTTCTCGACCGACGCGGCGCCGGAATAGAACTCGATCTTCTGCGTCTCGGCGGAGGTGTTCTGCACCTCGACCCGGCGGTTGATCGTCGCTCCGGGCTTCAGGTGATCCACGATGTAGACCTGGGCCCGGGGGTCCTGCACCCGACTGGCCGGGATGTCCAGCATCCGGATGCTGATCGCGGCTTCCTCGGCCGGCTCCTGTCGCTGCTCCCGCACGGCAACGGCCGGTGCCGCCGAAACCCCGAGCGCCACGAGGGCGACCGAGGCCAGCAGCACCAGCCGGCCGAGCGGCTCAGAACACCGAATGTGTCACCGTCCCCGTGTAGACACCTTGGACGGTGCCGACGGGCACGTCCACCACCAGGGTCGGGTTCCAGGTGGCGAAGTTGTTGCCGGTGCCGCCGGTGTGGCTCATCGCCGTTTGGGGGACGTTGATGATCACTGCTTGGGTGGCGGTGGGCTGACCCGGTGTGAAGGTGCCGCCACCAGCGGTCGCGGTCGGGGGACCCGACCAGTACTGGACGTTGATGTTGGGGATCGTCTCCCCGGAGGAGCCACCGCCGGTGACGAAGTCGGTGGAGATGACGTTGGCGGTCCAGTTGGGGGTGAGCGATCCGCGCTGGTCCAGCACGGTGACCGGGCCGAGCTGACCGGAAACGGTCGAGCCCTCCACGCCGTGGCCGATGTTCGCCGTCGCCGGCACCGTGATCGACAGGCCGCCGGCGGCGTCGACGGTGAGGGTCACGATGGTGTCGCCCGTGGTGTCCGCGGCGGCCGGTCCGGCGAGCGCGACGACGGCGGCAACGCCGGCCAAGCCTGCGAGAATCTTTCTGCGCATCGAGTCTCCTATGTCCCAAAGTGCCCTGGTGAGCACTTAAGAGAATAACTACGCAAAACGCCCATATTGGCCGAATGGTGCGTGCGTCACCCGGTGGGCGTTCGAAGATCGCGCTCGGTCCGGGACGTAGTGGTGTCGCGTGCGCGGGAAGGGCTACTTTCCTCAATCAAGGACGATCATGGATCGGCCAGTCATGTGCGTTCGGCCCTCGCGGAGGGCGCGCACGGCAAGGGCTCGGCGCCCTGCCGGCCGCCGAGCCCTGCGAGCGAATTCAGGCCGCGACCACGTACGGGAACGTCGCGGAACGGGCGGCCTTGGTGACCTCCGAGGTGAGGCCGGCGGTGGTGCCGGTGTTGAGGATCAGGGAGAACATGACCTCGGGCACGTTGTCGGCCAGGGTGCGCCCGTTGCGGACCGCGAAGCCGAAGTTCGCGGCCGTGCCGACCTTGTACGAGAGCAGGTCGGGGTAGAGCTGCCGGGCGACGCTCCAGCCGTACGCCTGCGGGTCCGGTGCGGTGCCGTTCGCCTTGACCACCCCGGCGACCGCGTTCGCGATCTCCTCCCCGCCCTCGGTGAGGTCGTTGCTGGGGTGCCGGAAGTTGGCGGGGTCGGAGAAGTCGGTGTCGTGGGGCCAGAAGATCGGCCACATCATGGGGTGGCCGGCGCGGTTGATCTGGCGCCATCCGCCGGCGTCGGTGGCCAGCATGGTGCGACACCACACGCCGATCTCGGTGCCGTCGCGCAGCAGCGGCTCGTCGTGGGAGACCTCAAGGACTATCGACTCGACTGTGGTGCCGGCGAAGCTGTTCTTGGCCTGGTCGACTCGCCACGCCGACCGGTCCACAGGCGAACCGTTCTTGACCGCGCCGTTGATGGTGGCGAGTTCGTCGAGGTCGACGTAGAAGGGGTCGGTGATCCGGCCGGCCCAGATCCGGACGTTGCCGCCGGTGGTCACCTCGCCGGTGCGGCCTTCGGCGATGGGGGTGCCCATCGCGGCGTCGTCGCGGGCGTCCGCTCCGGGGAGCTCGTACAACTGGAGGGCCTGCCGGGCTTCGCCGTCCGGCTCACCGAAGGCGAACCGGTAGGTCAGGTCCTCCACGGCGGTGCCATTGATGTGGATCTTGATCTCGTAGCGCGCCTCGGCGTGGAAGCCGCGCTTGATGTCGGCCTTGGTCACCGAGCTGTTGACGTCCATGACGAACACCGTGGCGCGGTCGCCGTTGAAGACGTACAGGTCGTCGATGTGCAACTGGCCGTCCTGGGCGGCCAGGGGCGTATCGAGGTGGTGCGACATGAGCTCACTCCCGGAACTGCCGGATTCTGGACTAATCCGAACATAGTGGGCATGAGCCTGGCCTCCCGCCCATCGAGTCAATCTGGTTCGAGGAGGTGGGCGGGGCTCCAACGGCGGTGGGCCGCCCGAGTTCTCCTCGGACGGCCCACGCCTTCGTGCTCGGGTGATCAGATGCGAGACCATTTCTGGTTGGCGGCGCCGAGGCAGTCCCACAGGTGCAGCTTGCCACCGTTGTTGGGGTTGGCCTCCCGTACGTCCACGCACTTGTTGGCGTTGAGGTTGACCAGGTCGCCGGAGGCGTTGAGGGTGAAGCGTTGCGCGGTGTTGCCGTTGCAGCTGACCAGGTTGACCTCGGTGCCGTTGGCGGTGCCGGCCCAGGCCGGGTCCATGCACTTGCCCATCGCGCGGACGGTCCCGTCGGAGGCGAAGGTCCAGCTCTGGGCCGCCGTGGTGTTGCAGTCCCAGATCTGGAGTTTGGCGCCCTCGACCGGGTTGGCGCCGGGGATGTCGATGCAGCGACCGCTCTGCGCGCCCCGGATCCGGTTGGTGCCGGGAGTCGGGTCGCCCCCGCCGCCCGAGGTGTAGCTGGACACCCGGACGTAGTCGACGAGCATCTGCTGTGGGAACTGGGTCGAGCCGTCGGGGTAGCCGGGCCAGTTACCACCGACCGCCACGTTGAGGATCATGAAGAAGGGGTGGTCGAACACCCAGCGGTTGCCGCCGAGCCGAGCGGGATCGACCCGGTGGTACTGCACCCCGTCGACGTACCAGGTGATGACGTTCGGCTCCCAGTCCACCCGGTAGGTGTGGAAGGTGTCGGCGAGCGGCGCGCCGAGGGTGCGGCTGCCCGTGATGCCGCCGCCGCCGGAGTAGCCGGGCCCGTGCACGGTGCCGTAGACGGTGTTGGGCTCCCGGCCGATGTTCTCCATGATGTCGATCTCGCCGGCGTCGGGCCACCCGCCGCCGGTGCCGAGCATCCAGAAGGCCGGCCAGATGCCCTGACCACGCGGGACCTTGATCCGGGCCTCGAACCGCCCGTACGTCTGGGTGAAGGTGGCCGCCGTCAGCAACCGCGCCGACGTGTACTCGCAGCGCCCGTAGTGGCACTGGTAGTTGGCGGGATTGTCCCGGCGGGCGGTGATGACCAGGTTGCCCTGGCCGTCGTGGACGGCGTTGCTGGTGCTGTTCGTGTAGTACTGCCGCTCGTTGTTGCCCCAGCCGCCGCCACCGGTGTCGAACCGCCACTTGTTCTGGTCGACGGGTGTGCCGGCGGGGGAGTTGAACTCGTCCTGCCAGCTGATGGGGCCGATGGCGGCCTCGGCCCGGTCGGGGTTCGCCGGGACGACGAGCGCCGTCGCTGTCGCGACGAGGGCGGCCGCCAGGAGTACGAGGGGGCGGAAGCGGAGGCTGGGCCGGTCTGTGAACACGGGAGGCTCCTCAGCTTGGGGGTGATGGAGGCGGTTGACCAGGATAGAGAGCGCTCTCTAAAGCGAAGCATGTCGATATCATTTCTTTCTGTCAAGAGTGTTTCCAATATCACGACCGTCCGTTACCGCCCGATGCTGACCAGTGAGCGGTCGAGCGCCGACACCGGTCGTCGCCGTGGCATCGCTCGATGCCTCCGAGATGGACAAGGCTGACCCATCGAGGGAGTTCGGCGCGGCCGAGGGTTACTCGATAGCGGTCGAATCGACCTTTCCTATTGCCGTGGGGCGTCCACGCGGGACAGGATGACGAGGCGTGCCGGAAACTTTCCCGTAACCTGCGCGCTGCTGGTCTCTGTCACAAGGAAGTGGGAGTCAGTCATGAGTGAGGCGTCGACGGCGCTGGGTGTGCGCCTCTACCCGGATCTGGTCGAGCGGGGTGGCCTGGCCCCCGCGCTGATCGAAACCGCTGCCCGCCACGGGCTCGACGTCGGCCGGGTGACCGCGCCGGAGCAGGGGCGGGCCCGGTTCACCTGCGCCGAGCTGCACTCCGACGAGGGCGTGGTCTGCGTGGGGCTGGGCTCGCAGGCCCGGTACTTCATGATTGACCTGCGCGTCTCGGGAGAGGTTCTCGCCCGCGGTGACGTCATGGATCTGGTGCAGGTTGCCCAGGTGGCCGCCGCCTGGCGGGCCGGCCTGACGTTCGCCGAGCTGACCGCCCGGTTCCCGTTCATGGAGGAGATCAAGCACCGCCCGGCGCCGGTGGCCCAGGTCAGCTAGTCGGCGGGGTCGGGGCAGGTCAGCAGCGCAGCCGAGGTGGCAGTGGTGACTCCGTACCGGCGCTCCGATTGAGGTAGGTCGACTGGACGAAGTCGACGAGGCGCTCCGCGTCGGTCGCAATCGAGGCCAGTCCGAACGAGACGCGGACCGCGCCGCCCGTCGGCAGCCCCAGCGCGGCAAGGTACTGGTCGATCGTGTCGACCCCCGCCAACAGCCGCTGCCGCATCGACGTCCGGCTCATCCCGAACGCGCCCTCGGCCGCGCCCGGGTTGCAGAAACAGCCGGTACGCAGGGAGAGACCGGCCGTTGCCGCCTCCCGCGCCACGAGCCGTTCGTCGACCAGCGTGCCGTCCGGGTGACGGAGGTTGAAGGTCACAGTGCCACCGCGCCCCGCACCCGTCGTCGGCCCGTACACCTGGACCAGCGGCCCGCCGGTGTCGTGCCGCAGGGTGGCCAGCCGCTCCAGCAGCCACTCGGTGAGCAGGCCGACCCGGGCGTGGACGAGGTCCACGCCGATCGAGTCGAGCCAGCCCAACCCGAACTCCACGTCCGGGATGCTCAGGAAGTTGAGTGTGCCGTCCTCGAACGCCGACTCGTCGTCCATCGGCCGGTGCCAGTCGCCCTGCACGCTCACGGCGCGGATGGTGCCGCCGGCGAACCACGGCCGGCGCAACCGGGCCAGCGCGGAACGGCGAGCCAGCAGCGCGCCGACCCCGGTGGGGTAGCCGAAGAGCTTGTACCAGCTCAGGCAGACGAAATCCGGCCGGACGACGCTGAGGTCCAGCCGGTTCGTCGGCGCGAAGGCGGCAGCGTCGAGCAGCACGTCGTAGCCGCGCTGGTGGGCCAGCTCCACCCAGCCCAGCGGGTGCTGCACACCGGAGAAGTTGCTCTGCGCCGGATAGGCGAACAGCCCGCGTCGACCGGGCCAACCCCACCGACGGGCCAGCCCGCCACTGCCGGCGTCGAGCGCCGCGACCAGGTCCGACTCGGCAACTCGCAGCTCCGGCCCGTTCAGCGGCAGGTAGCGTACGGACGCGCGAGCCGACCGGGCGTACTCACGAATGCCGTTGACCGAGTTGTGGTTGTCCCAGGTGAGCACCAGCGGCGCGGCCCGGCCGAAGTCGTACGCCTCGCCCACCAGCCGGCAGGCGCCGCTGGCGTTCGGGGTGAAGATGACCGCGTACTCGGCCGGGTCGGCGCGGAAGAAGTCGAGCACCGCGCGTCGCGCCGAGTCCACCAGTGAGCCCGCCGCCACGCTCGTGGGGTTCTCCGAGTGGGGGTTGCTGTACAGGCCGGCGAGCAACCGGTCGTGGTGGGAGCGAACCTGGGCCTGGGCGGCCACCCCGGCTCCGGCGTAGTCGAGGTACACCTGCCCGTCGGTGTCCAGGTGTCGGTACTCGGTGGCGCGCAGTTCGTCGATCCGGCCGGTGGCGGCGTACCCCGGCAGCGCAGTGGGGGAGGCGGGCGGCGCCGGGTCAGGACGCACGACGGGGATCCCGTCGGAGCAGGACCGCCCAGGCGGCGCCCAGGAAGAGCAGCACGAAACCGCCGAGCACCAGCCAGTCGACCCACACCGGCCGGGAGAAGCTGTCGCCGTACGTGGCCAGCAGCGGCGGGCCGAGCGGAGAGCCGCCGTCGCGCCAGAGCCGCTCCACCCCGGCGGTGTGCCCCAGGCCCTCGAACGCCCACCGGTTCGACATCGCGTAGCTGAGCCACTGACCGCCGGCCGCCATCGCCGGCACCGGCAGGATCGCGCCGACGAACAGCACCTGTGGGAAGCAGAGCATCGGCAGCATGAGCGTCGCCTGGGCCGGGTCGGACACGGCCGCCGAGCAGAGCAGACCGAGGGCGAGCGCCGCCGCCGAGGAGAGCAGCAGCGTCGCGTACAGGGCGGCGAAGTCGGCGCCGCCGACCGGCGGCAGCCGGTCCATGCCGCGCAGTACCCCGAGCAGGGCAAGGTCCACCACGGCCAGCAGCGGCAGCAGCACCGCGACCTTCGCCAGCAGGTACGGGACCAGTCGGACACCGGCCAGCCGCTCCCGGCGCAGGATCGGCAGCTCGGTGCAGATCTGGAGGAGCCCGTAGGTCAGCCCGAAGAAGAAGCCGCCGAACGCGATCCAGAACAGGATCATCACGGTCACCGTCGGGCTGGGTCTGGTCGGCTCGAACGCCCCCGGGCGGAACAGCAGCGCGAACATGCCGAGCACCATCAGCGGCGAGCCGAGCAGGATGGCCAGGGTCAGCCGGTTGCGGACGACGATCTCCGTGTTGCGCGCGGTGAGGACCGCCCATTGGCGCAGCCGGCCGACGCGCCGGGGCGGCGTCGCGGCGGCGTCACCGTCGCCGGTGGTACGCGGCGGCGGTTCGGCCGCGCGTTGCTCGGCGAAGCGATCGGGCCACTCGGCGGGTTGCGTCGCTTCGTCGAGCCGGAGGTGCACCTCGGCCAGGGACCGCAGGCCGAAGAACTCCCGGGCGGCGGTCGGGGTGCCGGTGAACGCCAGCCGGCCCTGACGGGTCAGCACGACGACCCGGTCGCAATGGTCCACGTCGGTGATCTGGTGAGTGGTCAGCACGACGGTGGCGCCGGTGTCGGCCAGCGCGCGGAGCACCCGGAGCAGCTCCACGGCGATCGCCGGGTCCAATCCGGAGGTGGGCTCGTCCAGGAAGAACACGCCGGGTCGGGTGAGCAGCTCGACGGCGATGCTGGCGCGCTTGCGTTCACCGCCGCTGAGCAGACCGACCGGCGTGGCGGCCCGGTCGGTGAGCCGCAGCTCGGCGAGCACCTCCGCGACCCGGTCACTGATCTCGGCCGGCCCGGTGGTGGAGGGCAGACGCAGTCGGGCGGCGTAGCGCAGGGTGCGGGCCAGGGGCAGCTCGCGGTGGATGATGTCGTCCTGCGGAACGACACCGATGGTGCCGCCCGCGGTGGTGCCGTCGTACGTCAGGGTGCCCGCTGCCGGTCGCTGTACCCCGGCGAGGATCTCCAACAGGGTGGTCTTGCCGGCGCCGCTGGCGCCGATGATCGCGACCAGCTCGCCCGGCGCGATGCTCACTGAGATGTCGGTCAGGATCTGGCGACCGCTCCGGACGCTCTGGCCCAGCCCCTGAGCGGCGATGCCGACACCGGCACGCGGGGGAGACGTGGTCTGCTCGGTCGTCATGTCGAGTGCTCGATCCGGTCGGGGAGTGGTCCGCCTGAATATCGTGCCTCGCCGATGTTACTGAGCGGCCCGCGCAGTGCGCCCGGAGTGGACGGTCAGCGACCGTCGTCCGTTCAGCCGGTGGTGGTCCGTGCCTGCGCCGGCACCTGGAGGAGATCGAGGCAGTTGCGCCACAGCGTCTCCAGTTGGGTCGGATCGTTCAGCAACTTCGCGAGCAGGACCCGCCCCTCGATCTGGGCGACGATCGATCGGGCGGCCTCCCGGCTGTCGACCGCCGGGCCCGCCAGGCCGCGCTCCTTCGCCTCGACGACGACCTGCTCGATGAGGCTGATCTGCTCCTCGAAGATCTCCTGGAGCCGGCCGCGGATCTCCTCGGCCTGGTTGCTGAGTTCGAGGGCGAGGTTGCCGAACAGGCAGCCCGCGACCACGCCGGCCTTCTGCTGGCCGACGCGCTGGACCTCTTCGGTGGCCTCGAACAGGTCCCGGAGCCGCTGTAGCGGGTCGCGCTCGCTGCCGAGCAACTGCTCCCACTGGCGGCGCTGGATGATCCAGTGCTCGTCGATGACGGTGCGGGCGAGCGCCTGCTTGGACTCGAAGAAGTAGTAGAAGCTGCCCTTCGGCACGCCCGCCGCCGCGCAGATCTCGGCCACGCCGAGCGCCGTGTAGCCGCGCTGCTCGATCAGCGTGGCGGCCGCGTCGAGGATCTTGTTCTTCGCGTCACTGGTTCGACCCATGCCTCGACGATACACGACCGGTCGGCTAGCTTTTAGTAGACCAGTCGTCTAGTGAAGGTGGTTTTCTCATGAACAGCAGTCAGAGCCAGAAGGTCGTCGTGATCACCGGCGCCTCGCAGGGCATCGGCGCCGACCTCGTGGCCGCCTACCGCAAGCTCGGGTACGGCGTCGTGGCGACCTCGCGTTCGATCGGCGCGTCCGACGACCCGGAGATCGTCACGGTCCGGGGCGACATCGCCGAGGCCGACACCGCCGAACGGGTGGTGCGTGCCGCACTGGACCGATTCGGGCGGATCGACACCCTCGTGAACAACGCCGGTGTCTTCGTCGCCAAGCCGTTCACCGACTACACCGACGAGGAGTTCGACCTGGTCACCGGGGTCAACCTCGCCGGCTTCTTCCACCTCACCCGACGCGTCCTGCCGCACCTGCTGGCTGAGGGCTCGGGGCACATCGTCAGCATCACGACCAGCTTCGTCGACCAGCCCAGTTCGCACGTTCCGTCGGTGCTCGCGTCGCTGACCAAGGGCGGCCTCAGCTCGGCCACCAAGTCCCTGGCCATCGAGTACGCGGCTCGCGGCGTACGGGTCAACGCCGTCGCGCCCGGCATCATCAAGACCCCGATGCACCCGGTCGAGACGCACCAGACGCTCGCGGGCCTGCACCCGGTCGGCCGGATGGGCGAGACCAGCGACGTCGTCGACGCCGTCCTCTACCTCGAGTCCGCCCCGTTCGTCACCGGCGAGACCCTGCACGTCGACGGCGGGCAGAACGCCGGTCACTGATCCCCCGCCACACCCAGTCCGTGAACCCGCCGATGTGCCGGGCCGGATCCGCACCGCCGGTGCGGATCCGGCCCGGCGGCGGCCGGTGAGACACCCCGCGCGACCAGGTCATCGCCGACGCGGCCCGGCTGGTCAACGCCGCTGGTGCGATCGGGGTCGCCGGTGTGTACCCGGACCGGGACCCACACCCAGGGCCCGGCGCGCAGTGTGCCGTCACGAACTGCGCGTAGGGGACGTCAGGGCACTGACCCGTCGTCCGGTGCACGGCGTTGCAGGACGATGACCATCGATGCGTGCGGCCGGTAGAGGCGTGGGTCACATCAGCCGCCCGAGGGCTCGTGGTGCGCTTCGCGTACGGCGCCGGGCTGACGCCCGATTCCCATCGTTCGATGGCCTGACGTGTGCGCTGCGTTACCGGACGCACCGTCCCCGAGGCATCTTGCCTGGTGGGAAAGCTGCGGGAACGGCCGGGGTCAATTGGCGCGTTGTCGCAGGTGGGCGTGGGTGCTGCAGTCATGCCAGGGGTACCGCGAGGGGCTGCCGTGGTCGCTGTGGCGGACGAACACTGTGCGACATCTATATTGCCGGATTGTTACTTTTTCAACAGTCCCTCGCCTTGCGGATGGCCCTTCGGCCGCAATACGTTGCCGTCAACAACAAAACCAAGTGAAGGTTCAACCTTCCGGAGGCAACCGATGACGTTGGCGAGGTGGTACGAGCGATGAGCGACGTGCCCATCCTCCTTGAGATGCGCTCCATCACCAAGGAGTTTCCCGGAGTCAAGGCCCTCTCCGACGTCAACCTGGTGGTTCGCGCCGGCGAGATCCATGCCATCTGCGGCGAGAACGGCGCGGGCAAGTCCACCCTGATGAAGGTGCTCAGCGGGGTGTACCCGCACGGCACCTACGACGGCAAGATCACCTACCAGGGGTCGGAGAGCAAGTTCTCCGACATCCGGGCCAGTGAGAACGCCGGCATCGTGATCATCCACCAGGAGCTCGCGCTCATTCCCGGGATGTCGATCGCCGAGAACATCTTCCTCGGCAACGAACCGCGCAAGCGGGGCGCGATCGACTGGAAGGCCGCGAACCGGATGGCGCTGGACCTGATGGCCCGGGTCGGTCTGGAAGAGGACCCGGACACCCTGATCAAGGACATCGGGGTCGGCAAGCAGCAGCTCGTCGAGATCGCCAAGGCGTTCGCCAAGGACGTGAAGCTGCTCATCCTCGACGAGCCCACCGCGGCGCTCAACGAGGCCGACTCCAAGCACCTGCTGGACCTGCTGCGCGGGTTCCGCTCCCGCGGCATCACCTCGATCATGATCTCGCACAAGCTCAACGAGATCGAGGCGATCGCCGACCAGATCACCATCCTGCGCGACGGCCGGACCGTGGAGACCCTCGACGTCAAGGCGGACGGGGTCGACGAGGACCGGATCGTGCGGGGCATGGTCGGCCGCGAGCTGAGCAGCCGGTTCCCGGACCACACGCCGAAGATCGGCGAGGTCTTCTTCGAGGTCCGCGACTGGAACGTCCGGCACCCGATCTCCGCCGAGCGGCAGGTCTGCAAGAACGAGAGCTTCGTGGTGCGCCGCGGCGAGATCGTCGGCTTCGCCGGTCTCATGGGCGCGGGCCGAACCGAACTCGCGATGAGTGTCTTCGGCCGCTCCTACGGGGTGTTCGAGTCGGGCACGATCATCAAGGACGGCAAGGAGATCGTCCTGAAGTCGGTGGCGGATGCCATCGACAACGGCCTCGCCTACGTCAGCGAGGACCGCAAGGCGATCGGCCTCAACCTGCTCGACGACATCAAGACGTCGACGGTGGCAGCCAAGCTGTCCAAGATCTCGCACCACGGCGTCCTGAACGAGGTCGAGGAATACCAGGCGGCTGAGTCGTACCGCAAGGAGTTGCGGACCAAGGCCCCGACTGTCGACGAGAGCGTCTCCAAGCTCTCCGGCGGCAACCAGCAGAAGGTCGTCCTGGCCAAGTGGATGTTCACCGACCCGGACCTGCTGATCCTCGACGAGCCGACGCGCGGCATCGACGTGGGTGCCAAGTACGAGATCTACGGCATCATCCAGCGGCTCGCCGACCAGGGGAAGGGCGTCATCGTCATCTCCTCGGAGCTGCCTGAGCTGATCGGGCTGTGCGACCGCATCTACACCGTGTTCGAAGGCGCCATCACGGGCGAGATCGCCCGGGCGGACGCCACCCCGGAAACCCTCATGAAGCAGATGACCTCGACGAAGAAGATGGCCACACGATGAGCCGATTGAAGGACCTTCAGAAGAACCTGTTCGGAGGCACCACCTCCAACGCTCGCCAGTTCGGCATGATCTTCACCCTGGTGGCGATCGTCGTCCTGTTCCAGATTCTGACCGACGGCCTCACCCTGCGGTCGGACAACCTGATCGCGCTGTTCCAGCAGAACTCGTACATTCTGATTCTGGCCATCGGCATGCTCATGGTGATCGTGGCCGGGCACATCGACCTCTCGGTCGGCTCGGTCGCCGCCTTCGCCGGCATCCTGGTCGCCAAGTCGATGACCGAGTGGGACCTTCCCTGGCCCGCTGCCATCGTGTTCGGCCTCGCCATCGGCGCGGTGATCGGCGCCTGGCAAGGCTTCTGGGTGGCCTACATCGGGGTGCCGGCGTTCATCGTCACCCTGGCGGGCATGCTGCTCTTCCGGGGCGGCAACCAGTTCATCGGTAACGCGAGCACCGTCCCGGTGCCGGAGGGCTTCCGGGAGATCGGCTCCGGCTTCCTGCCCGAGTTCGGCCCTAACACCGGCTACAACAACGCCACGCTGCTGCTCGGCCTGGCCGCGGCGTTGGCGGTGGTGTGGCGCGAGATCCAGTCCCGCAAGACCCGACGGGCGATGGACGCCGACCCGGCGCCCATGTGGATCTCCATCCTGCGGATGGCCATCATGGTCGGCGTCATCGCCTTCGCGGCGCTGCGCTTCGCCAGCG
The DNA here is from genome assembly GCF_040643355.1 of Micromonospora sp. NPDC047187. NCBI lineage: Bacteria > Bacillati > Actinomycetota > Actinomycetes > Micromonosporales > Micromonosporaceae > Micromonospora > Micromonospora sp. NPDC047187. The sequence goes on along the minus strand of NZ_JBEYUF010000036.1, from coordinate 19,071 downwards.
GTCGCGTCGGCACCAGCTTCCCGATCTCCGGCATCATCCTGCTGGTCCTGGTCATCGCGTACTCCTTCTACACCCGCAACACGGCCGGTGGCCGGCACATCTACGCGGTGGGCGGCAACTCCCGGGCGGCCGAGCTGTCCGGTGTGAAGCTCAAGCGGGTCAACTTCTTCGTCATGATGAACATGTCCGTCCTGGCCGCGCTGGCCGGCATGATCTTCGTGGCCCGTTCGGCGGCCTCCGGACCGCAGGACGGCAACGGCTGGGAACTGGACGCCATCGCCGCCGTCTTCATCGGTGGCGCGGCCGTCGCCGGCGGTATCGGCACCATCAGCGGATCCATCGTCGGTGGTCTCGTCATGGCCGTGCTCAACAACGGCCTCCAGCTCATGGGTGTCGGCACCGACCGCGTCCAGATCATCAAGGGCCTGGTCCTGCTGCTGGCCGTCGCGATCGACGTCTACAACAAGAGCCAGGGGCGTTTCTCCATCATCGGGAGCCTGATGCGGCCGTTCCGCCGCGAGGACTCCGTCCCACCCGCCTCACCGCCGGACGCGGAGCGCAAGCCCGCCAAGGCAGCGGTGTCCGGCTGACGGCCACCGACCTCTCTACCCGCCTCACCATCTAGAAAGGCAAGTCCTCACCATGCGTAAATTCTTCGGCACGTCGGTGGTGGCCATCAGCGCCGCCGCCATGCTGGCCCTCGCCGGCTGCGGTTCCGGCCGCGACGCCGACAGCGGCTCCGGCGGCGAGGCCGCCAAGGGCTTCCCGGCGAACTCGCTGATCGGCGTGGCCCTGCCGGCCAAGACCTCGGAGAACTGGGTCCTCGCCGGTGACCTGTTCAGCAACGGTCTCAAGGAGGCCGGCTTCCAGGGTGACGTGCAGTACGCCGGCGCGTCGACCACTGTCGCCGACCAGCAGGCCCAGATCACCGCCATGGTCACCAAGGGTGCCAAGGTCATCGTCATCGGCGCGACCGACGCGGCGCAGCTGTCGACCCAGGTCGCGGCGGCCCACACGGCCGGCGTGAAGGTCATCGCCTACGACCGGCTCATCACGAACACCCCGGACCTCGACTACTACGTCGCCTTCGACAACTTCAAGGTCGGCCAGCTGCAGGGCCAGGCCCTGCTGGACGGCATGAAGGCCAAGAAGCCGAACGGCCCGTACAACATCGAGCTGTTCTCCGGCTCGCCGGACGACAACAACGCCGGTGTCTTCTTCAACGGCGCCATGGACGTGCTCAAGCCGGAGATCGACAAGGGCAACGTGGTCGTCGCCTCGGGTCAGAAGGACGTCAAGCAGACCGCCATCCAGGGCTGGAAGGCCGAGGGTGCGCAGGCCCGCATGGACCAGCTGCTGACCTCGACCTACGGCAACAAGGAGCTGGACGGCGTCCTCTCCCCGAACGACACGCTGGCCCGCGCCATCCTGACCTCGGTCAAGGGTGCTGGCAAGCCGACCCCGATCGTCACCGGTCAGGACTCCGAGGTCGAGTCGGTCAAGTCGATCGTCAAGGGCGAGCAGTACATGACGATCAACAAGGACACCCGCAACCTGGTGAAGGAGACCATCAACATGGTCAAGGCTCTCCAGGCCGGCGACAAGCCGCAGGTGAACGACACCAAGTCCTACAACAACGGCAGCAAGGTCGTCGACACGTACCTGCTCCCGCCGGTCGCCGTCACCAAGGCGAACGCGGCTGAGGCGTACGCCACCGACCCGAAGCTCGCGCCGCTCACCAAGTAATCACCGCACGGTAGGTAGTAACGCCGATGGGTCCCGGGTCTCCTCTACCGGGACCCATCGTCGTCCCTGCACCCCCGCACCAACCGGCCTCGACCCGGAAGGAGGTCTGACCGTGGCGACACCAGTACGGGCCAGGCCAGCCGGCGTCGGCCGCAACGCCGAATCCCCGCTGCCGTCGGTCCCCGGCGCCAGCCAGGAGGAGATCCGGCGGCAGAACCTCGGCGCTGTGCTGCGTTACGTCCACCTGCACGGACCGACGTCCCGCGCCGAGCTGACCAGCCGGCTCGGCCTCAACCGAAGCACCATCGGCGCCCTCGCGGCCGACCTGGTCACCAGCGGCCTGGTCACCGAGGAGGCGCCGACCACCGCCCGCCGCGCCGGCCGCCCCTCGCTGGTGGTCAGCCCCCGCTCCGACCGGGTCTACGCACACGCGTTGAGCATCGACGCGGACCGGCTGCGTGCCGCCCGGGTCGGCCTCGGCGGGCAGATCCTCGATCTGCGGGAGATCCCCCGACCCAGCGGCATGTCGGCGATCGAAGCCGTCGGTCCCCTCGCCGACCTGGTCCGCGACATGGAACGCTCGGTGGCCGGCGACGCGCTGCTGGTCGGCGGCGCCGCCGCGGTCACCGACACCACCCGCGACCCGGACGGCAGGCTCCGGATCGCCAGCATCGACGAGACGCTCGGCGCCGCGCTGGAGGCGGAGTTCAGCTCCGGCCCGGGTTTCGTGGCCGGGGACCTGGCCGACATCGCCGGCCTGGCCGAGCACGTCCGGGGTGTCGCGGTCGGCATCGACGACGTCATCTACCTGCACGGCGACCTGGGCATCAGCGCCGGCATCATCGTCGGTGGCCGACTGGTGATCGGCCACCGGGGTCACAGCGGCAAGGTCGGCCACATGGTCGTCAACCCCAACGGCCTGCCCTGCGGCTGCGGTTCACGCGGCTGCTGGGAGACCGAGATCTCCGAAGCCGCGCTGTTACGGCACGCCGGCCGTGACCCGAGCGACCGCGCGGCGGTGGCCGAGGTGCTGCGCGCCGCGGCGGAGGGCGACCCGACCGCCCGCGCGGCGGTCGAGCAGGTGGCGGACTGGCTCGGCTTCGGCGTGGCGAACCTGGTCAACGTGGTCAACCCGGATGCAGTGGTGTTCGGTGGCTCGCTGCGCGACATCTTCACCGCCGGTGCGGACGTGGTCCGGGACCGGCTCGACACCATGCCACTGCCCGCCTCCCGCGAGCACCTGCGGTTGCGGGCGGCGGCGCTCGGCCGCGACGCCGTCCTGATCGGCGCCGCCGAGCTGGCGTTCGACAAACTCCTGGCCGACCCGTTGAACGTCGGCGTCGCGGGCCAGGTCGGGACAGCCGAGCCCGAGTAGCCGCGACTCCCTGCCGGTGCCGGCCCGGGTTCGGAACGCGTGGCGCGTGAACTCATCGTCTGCCGCGACGGTTACCGCTGGCTCCACCCTGCCCTCACTCGGTCTGGTCGTCATTCCCGTACGCGCTATCGTACGTTGTACGGTAAGGTGGCCGTTCAGTTTCGGGAGGGGAGCGCTGTGACGACAAGAGTCGACGCGATAGTGGCCCAAGGGCTGCGCAAGCGGTATCGGGACCGGTACGCGCTGGACGGGTTCGACCTGCGGGTGCCGCGGGGAACGGTGTGCGGCCTGCTCGGCCCGAACGGGGCCGGTAAGACCACAGCGGTACGGATCCTCTCCACCCTGCTCCGACTCGACGAAGGTCGTGCCGAGGTGGCCGGCTTCGACGTGACCCGCCAGCCCGACCAGGTCCGCTACCGCATCGGACTGGTGGGGCAGCATCCCGCGCTCGACGAGGCGCTGAGCGGCCGGCAGAATCTGGTGCTCTTCGGCCGGCTGTTCCACCTGGGTCGCCGTCGGGCCCGCCAACGGGCGGGCGAGCTGCTGGAACATTTCGGTCTCGCCGACGCCGCCGAGCAGCCGGTCAGCACGTACTCCGGGGGCATGCGCCGACGGCTCGACCTGGCGGCCGGCATGATCCTGGCCCCCGCGGTCCTCTTCCTCGACGAGCCCACCACCGGGCTGGACCCGCGTGGCCGCAACGAGGTGTGGGAGTCGGTCCGGGAGTTGGTGCGCACCGGCACCACAGTGCTGCTCACCACCCAGCAACTGGACGAGGCCGACCAACTCGCCGACCGGATCTCAGTGGTCGAGGCCGGACGGGTGATCGCCGAGGGAACTCCGGACGACCTCAAGACCCGGCTCGGCGGCGATCGGATCGAGGTGGTCGTCGCGGCGCCGACCGACCTTGCCGCAGCCGTCGCCCAGATACGCCGGGCGGCCGACGACGAACCGACTGTCGACGTGGACCGGCGGATGGTGAGCGTCCGGGTCGGTCACCAGGCCGGTGCGCTCGTCGACGTGCTGCGGGCGCTCGACGCCGTGAACGTCCCGGTGGCGGACGTCGCGCTGCGCCGCCCAACCCTGGACGACGTGTTCCTGCACCTCACCGGGCACCGGGCGGCGTCGGCCGAGGTGGCGGCATGAGCGCGGTGAGCACGCCGGCCCCGCCGGTGGATCTGACGCCCGGCCGGCCCACCCTCCTGGCCGACAGCGGCACGCTGATCTGGCGCGGCCTGGCCCGGTGGCGACGCGATCCCGGCCCGCTGATCGCCTCGCTCGGCTTCAACATCCTGATCGTGCTGATGTTCGCCTACCTGTTCGGTGGCGCGTTGCAGGTGCCCGGCGGCGGCAGCTACCGAGAGTTCCTGATGCCCGGCATGTTCGTGATGACCATGGTCTTCGGCATCAGCCTCACCACGATCGCCGTTGCCGAGGACCTGGAGCGCGGGGTGACCGACCGGCTCCGATCGATGCCCGTCTCACCGCTGGCGCCGCTGGCGGCCCGGGCGGTGGCCGACATGCTGTTCGCGCTGGTCACCCTCGGGGTCCTGCTGCTGACCGGTCTCGCAATCGGGTGGCGGGCACACGGTGGGGTCGGTGCCACACTGGCGGCGGTGGGGTTGATCCTGCTGCTGCGTTTCGCCCTGATCTGGGTCGGCATCTTCCTCGGGTTGGTCACCCGTGGGCAGACGGCAGTGGTGGCCGTGCAGACCCTGGAGTTTCCGCTCGGCTTCCTCTCCAACGCGTTCGTCGCACCGTCCACCATGCCCGCCTGGCTCGGTGCGGTGGCCGCGTGGAACCCGCTGTCGGCTACCGTCGGCGCGACCCGTGAGCTGTTCGGCAATCCCGGTTGGGGCGGCGACTCCTGGGCGGCGCAGCACTACGAGTTGCTGGCGGTGCTCTGGCCGCTGGTCCTGGTCGCGGTCTTCCTGCCGCTCTCGGTCGCCCGGTACCGACGGCTGGCGGGCTGAGCCGCGCGGACGCGGAGTTCGACTCTCTGGGCCCGATCGGTGTCGGTGGCCGTCGTCAGGCTCACCGGCGTGGACTGCACCGACTCGATCGGGCCCAGGCGGGTGATCGCCGAGGCCCCCGCTCCCCGACGAGCATCCGTCGCCCAACTAGGCGATCCGCCGGATCCGGCGCACCGCCAGGTAGAGCAGGAGCACGGCGAGGGCGACGAAGATGCCCGTCTCGATGCCCTGGAACAGCCAGAACCGGTCCGCCGGCTGGTAGAGCTGCCAGTTGTACGCGCCCGGTTCGACGCCCAACTCGGCGCCGCAGACCCGACCGTCCGGCCCCTTCCCGCCCGGTGGGCACTGAATCCGGGTGTCCTCCGCGATCATCGTTCCGTCCGGGTTCCGGACACCCTGGGTGAGGATCCAGTCCCCCCGGCTGACCTCCGGCGGCCCGTCCCCCTCGATCGGAAAGGTCTTGGTGCGGGCTGCCTGGTAGTACGGCCGGGCCAGGATCTCCACCGCCGCTCGTACCCCGATGAACCCGGCGAGGGTGATGCCCATGGCGGGCAACATCCGCTTCCACACCGTGCCGGCGAAGATGCCGAGCGCCACGGCGAAGAGGGTGTAGCCGATCGGGGCGATGCCCTGCAGATCGAAGACGATCATGCCGAGTCGGCCCTCGTGGGCGGCCTGGTTGAGCGGGTCGACCCACCAGGACATGCCCAGCCCGTAGACCGCCGCGAGGATCACGACAGCCGCGCCGACCAGCCCGAACTTCACCAGGGCCCACCGGTTGCGGCCGACGCCCTGGGTCCAGACGAACCGGTGCGTGCCCTGCTCCACCTCACGGGCGACCAGCGGGGCACCCCAGAACAGGCCGACCAGTGCCGGCAGGGTGATCAGCAGTACGGCCACCAGGTTGAGGCTGCCGTACTGGTTGCCAAAGCGTCGGAAGCCCGCGTCGCAGGTCTCGCGGGTCGTCTGCGCCACGTCGGCGCGGGCGAGTTGACTGACGCAGTCCACCAGCCCGAGGTCGCTGAAGGTGTTCCGCATCGCCAGGCCGATCGGCACCAGCACCGCGGCGAGTGCCGCGAACCCCAGCAGGGTGTAGAACGCCTGCTTGCGATGTTGCCGCCAGGTCAACCAGATCATGCCGCTACCCCCCACTCGCTGTGACTGGTCTTCGTGGTGCCGTCGGCCAGGTAGGCCAGCACGACGTCCTCCAGGCTCACCTCGCGGACCGTCCAGGCCGGATCGGTGACCGGCCCGTCGGTGCGGACGAGCAACGTGGACTGCCGGTCGGTGTGGCTGGCCCGGATCACTGCGGCGACGCCCCCGACAGCGCCGCCGTCGTGTCGCGGCCCGACGAGCTGCCGGTGCCCCGCGACCAGGTCGTCGACAGTGCCGGTGAGCTGCACCTGGGAGGCGTTCAGCACGATCAGGTAGTCGCAGACGCGTTCCAGGTCGGCCAGCAGGTGCGAGGAGAGCAGAACTGTGGTGCCCGACTCCGCGACGCTGCCCATCAACGACTGGAGGAACTCCCGTCGAGCCAGGGGGTCGAGGCTGGCGACCGGTTCGTCGAGCAGCAGCAGCCGCGGCTGCTTGGCCAGTGCCAGAGCCAGCGCGACCTGGGCCCGTTGACCGCCGGAGAGCTTGCCGACCGGCTTGTCCGGCGGGATGCCGAGCTGCGCCAGCCGAGTACGGGCCAACGCCGCGTTCCACCGCTTGTTCAGCTTGCCGCCGGCGACGACCAACTCGGATGCCGTGAAGTCCCGGTACAGCGGGGTGTCCTGGGCGACGAACCCAATGTCGGCCAGCCCCTCCGTGTCGCCGTACGGGGACCGACCGAACACCCGGACCGTGCCCGCATCGGGCTTGAGCAGCCCGACGGCCAGGTGCAATAACGTGCTCTTACCCGCGCCGTTCGGCCCGACCAGCGCGGCGATCCTGCCGGTCGGCAGATGCAGCGAGCAGTCCCGCAACGCCCAGGTGCTGCCGTACCGTTTGCCGAGCCGGTCTGCTTCCAAGACCATGTCCATTCCTTGTCCTCTCGTTCCGTTCACGCCACCGCTTCGCGGTCGCACGAGCGCTTGCGGTGCCTGATGGTTCGTTCGCTCTGCTCGCTCACGCGGGCTCCTTCTGCGGGGCGTCGTCGGCGAGGGTGGCGCGCAGCGTCGTCTCCACCAGGGCGATGACGTCCTCGGCCGTGAGACCGGCCGCTTGCGCCCGGTGCAGCCAGGCCACCAGGTCGTCGCGCAGCTCGGCCTGGTTGGGCAGGGACGCGCTGGCCAGGGTGCGCTGGACGAACGTGCCCACCCCGGGTCGGCCGCCGACCAGACCCTCGATCTCCAACTCCCGGTACGCCTTCAGCACCGTGTTCGGGTTGATCGCCAGGGATTGCGCGACGTCCCGGACCTTCGGCAACTGGTCGCCCGGTGTCAGCAGGCCAACCCGTAGCGCCTGTTTCACCTGCTGCACGAGCTGCATGTAGGTGTTCACCTTCGACCGGCTGTCCAGTACGAACTCGATCACTCCCGATGATCCTTCCTGTTGTCCTACGACAGTAGGACTAATAGACAGCTTCATCGGTGACCCACCGGCTGTCAAGCCCGGCGCGGCACGTTCTGTTCGGGAGCGGCGCGTCTCGTCCGGCGCGCCGCGCGCTCGCCGGCGGCGCATCGGACCCTGCCCGGCGCGGCGGGCCGACCCCGGTGGCACCGGCAGGCCACCGGTTGGCACCCAAGGGTCAGTCCGCGGGGAAGGGACCGGCAGCGATTTGTGTGGACGGGGAGGTGTTCGGTGGTCACCAACGAACTGACGACGTCGAGGGCGACTCCACTGCAGGCCGCTCGCGCCCGGGGCCGCGTACGCGGGCGGTTGATCCTGCTCGGCCCGGCGTTCGTCGCCGCCGTCGCCTACGTCGACCCCGGCAACTTCGCCACCAACTCCGCCGCCGGCGCCCGGTACGGCTACCTGCTGGTCTGGGTCGTGGTGGTGGCCAACCTGATGGCGATGCTGGTGCAGACGCTCACCGCGAAGCTGGGTCTGGCCACCGGGCGCAGCCTGCCCGAGCTGTGCCGGGAACGCCTACCCCGGCCGGTGAACCGGGTGATGTGGGTGCAGGCCGAGTTGGTCGCCATGGCCACCGACCTGGCCGAGGTGATCGGTGGCGCCGTCGCCCTGTACCTGCTCTTCGGCATCCCCCTGCTGCCCGGCGGGATCATCATCGGCACTGCCGCGTTCGCCGTGCTCGCGCTGCGCTCGCGCGGGTACCGCGCCTTCGAGGTCGTCATCGCCGTCCTGCTCGGGGTGATCGTCCTGGCCTTCGCCGCCAACCTGCTCGCCTCCGGCTCCGATCCCGCCTCGGCCATGGCCGGTCTGGTGCCGCGCCTACAAGGCACGGACAGCGTGCTGTTGGCCGCCGGCATCCTCGGCGCGACAGTCATGCCGCACGTCATCTACGTGCACTCCGCGCTCACCCGCGACCGCATTCCCGCCGCCGACGACACCGAGCGCCGGATCCTGTTCCGCGGCCAGCGCACCGACGTGCTGCTCGCCCTGAGCGCGGCCGGCGCGGTCAACCTCGCCATGCTGCTGATCGCCGCGGCCAGCTTCCGGGGCGGCGGCCCGGGCGGCGCGGACAGCCTGGAGGGGGTGCACGCCGGGCTCGGCCAGACCATCGGGACCGCCGCCGCGTTCGGGTTCGCCGTCGCCCTGCTGGTCTCGGGGCTCGCCTCCACGAGCGTCGGTACCTACGCCGGAGAGGTGATCATGCAGGGCTTCCTGCGTCGGCGGGTACCGCTGCTGCTGCGTCGGCTGGTCACCCTGCTGCCCGCGCTGGCAGTGCTCGCCATCGGCCTCGACCCGACCCGGGCGCTCGTGCTGTCCCAGGTCATCCTCAGCTTTGGCATCCCGTTCGCGCTGATCCCGGTGGTCGCCTTCACCCGTCGGCGTGACCTGATGGGCAACCTGGTCAACCACCCGCTCACCACCGCCGCCGCGTCCCTGGTGGCCGTGCTGGTGGTCGCGCTCAACGCGTTCCTCCTCTGGCAGGTCGTCGCCGGCTGAGCCGGCTGGTCGGCGGTGCCGGCTGAGCCGGCTGGTCGGCGGTGCCGGCTGAGCCGGCCGGTCGGCGGTGCGGGCTGAGCCGGGCCGGCTGCCTGGGCCCGGACACTCGTACGAGCGTTATACCTGTGAGTCATTTTTATGACTCACAGGTATAACCATCGAGGACCATGTCGGGCCGGGAGCCCGTGTGGGTAGCCGGATCCGTGTACGTGGCGGCACCTGTGTGGGTGGCCGGACCATGTGTGGGTGACCGGAGCCGCGTGGGTGGGCCAGGCCCTGTGGGTGGCCGGGCCCGTTCCGAGGGCAGCCCCGCCTTGGCGGTGGAGCCGCTTGGCGGCCGAAGCCGGCTCGGGGCGGGTGTGGTCAGGTGCGACGCCCCTCGTCGCGGGCCGGGATCTCCTGGCGCTGTTCGAGGGCGTCCGCCGGGTTGGCGTCGGCCGGCAGCGACGTCACCTCCTCGAGCGCGCCCGCCGGGAAGGCGCCCTGCTCGGCCAGGTCGGCCTCGGCCGCCTCCGGGTCCACGTCCCCCGACACCCGGTCCGGCGGCCCGACGTCGAACGCGTCCTGCCGTTGTTCCAGAGCATCCGCCTCCGGCGGAGGGAACGTGCCGCCCTGTTCGTCCCGGTACGTGCTCATCGGAGCCTCCCACCCGGCGGGTGTCGACATGCCGCCGGGCCGCTGCCTACCCGCCAGCGCCGCACTCACGCCGGCACGCCGGTCAGCGTCACGACCGGCGGCAGTGGCCCGCGGTCGGATTCCGTACCGTGGTGGCCGCCCCCAGTTCCCAGGCGCAGCGGGTGCCCGTGAACGACGAAGAGCGCCGGCGGGGTGTCGATCTCGTCGAGGTCGTGGCCGGGAAAGACCTCGGTGAGGATGGCGGCGGCCTCGGCCCGGTCGGGTTGCGGTCGGGACGTCTCCCAGGCGGCCCGGCTGGCCAGCGCGCCGGTGAAGAGGCCGCAGACGACCGCGGCGAGCGGCACCCATGCGACGGCGGAGCCACTGGCCGGACGGCCGGGGCGGCGCAGCAGCCGCCGTCCGAACCGGGTGGCCGGCGGGGTGTCGCTCACTGACATGTCCCACCCTCCGGCTTGCAGATCAGGCGGAGCGACAGTACATCGACCAGGGGTTCCGGCGCGTCCCCCCGATGACCGCCGACCGTGGCCGGGATCAGCCAGGATGGGCGGGTGGCCGGTCACGGCCGCGACGAGGAGGGTGGGCGATGCGGGTACGTGGACGGTTGACCTGGGGGCGGCGTGCTCGTGCGGGGGCGGTACTGACCGCGTTGCTCGCGGGCATGCTGCCCCCGGCCGTGGTGCTGGTGCCGGCCGCTGCCACGGCGGGCGCGGCAGCGGGGACGCCGGTCTGCCAGGTGCGCGACGACCGGCTGCGCGAGATCTCCGGGATGGTCGCCACCGACGACGGGTACGTGGTGATCAACGACGGGGCCGACGACGAGGCCCGCCGCCGGATCTTCTTCCTCGACCAGCGCTGCGCTGTGGTGCGCACCGTCTCCTTCCCGTCCCGGCCCCGCGACACCGAGGACATGGCCATCGGCCGGGACGGCACCGTCTGGGTCGCCGACATCGGCGACAACGACCGCACCCGGACGACTGTCGGCGTGTGGCGGCTCGCGCCGGGGGCGAAGCAGCCGGTGCTGCACCGGATGACCTACCCGGACCGTCCGCACGACGCCGAGGCGCTGCTGCTCGACGCGTCCGGTCGGCCGCTGATCGTCACCAAGGGCGGCAGTGGCACGGTCTTCCTGTACGCGCCGACCACCGCGTTGCGGCCGGACGCGCCGACGCCGCTGACCGCGCTCGGCCAGGTGACAGTGCCCTCGACCACGACCAGCAATCCGTTCTCGTTCCTGGGCCGCGGGGTGATCACCGGCGCGGCGAGCGCACCGGACGGACGGCGGGTGGCGCTGCGCAGCTACGCCGACGCCTTCGAGTACGACGTGCCCGACGGCGACGTGGTTCGCGCGTTGACCACCGGCACCCCGCGGATCACCCCGTTGCCGGACGAGCCCCAGGGCGAGTCGATCACCTACAGCCGGGACGGGCGGTCGTTGCTGACCGTCTCCGAGTCCGCCGGTCAACCAGCCGGCACCCGCCCGACGATCCTGCGCTATCCGGCCACGGCCACCACGGTCACCGCCGCGCCCTCCACGGAGTCCGTCGACCCGGTGTCGCCCACTGCGGTCCGTCCGGCCGCCGGAGAGGTCGACGGCGGAGAGGGCGCGCGGACCTGGCCGCTGGCCCTCGGCGCGGGAACACTGCTGATCCTGCTCGGGTTGGCCGGCGTGCTGCGGTGGAGGCACACCGCGCGCCGGTGAGCGGGTCGGTCCTGCGGCAGGATGGGGGGATGTCCGTCCTGTCCACGTTGCGCCACCCGATCATCGCCGCCCCGATGGCTGGTGGCCCGTCCACGCCCGCGCTGGTGGCCGCCGTGTCCGCCGCGGGTGGGCTGGGCTTCCTCGCCGCCGGGATGATCGACACCGGCCGGCTGGTCGCCGACGTCGCCGACGTCCGCGCGCGTACCGATCGGCCGTTCGGCGTGAACCTTTTCCTGCCCGACCCTGGCGACGTCGACGAGGCCGCCGTTCGGGCGTACGCCGAACGGCTCGCCCCGCAGGCCGCGCAACGCGGCGTGAGCCTGGGCGAGCCGGTGGGCGGCGACGACGCGTACCCGGAGAAGCTGGCCGCGTTGCTCGCGGACCCGGTCCCGGTCGTGTCCTTCGTGTTCGGGCTGCCCGACCGGGCGGCGGTGACCGCCCTGCGCGAGCGGGGCACCGAGGTGTGGGCCACCGTCACCCGCCCGGACGCCGCGACCGCCGCCGCCGACCTGGGTGTGGACGCGGTGGTGGTGCAGGGCACCGAGGCCGGTGGGCATCGCGGCGGCCTGCCGGACGACGACGACTTCGGGTTGCTGCCGCTGCTCCGGCTGACCGCCGCTCGCTGTGACCGGCCGTTGGTGGCCGCGGGTGGCCTCGTCGACGGGCCCTCGGTGGCCGCCGTGCTGGCTGCCGGCGCCGCCGCCGCGCAACTCGGCACGGCCTTCCTGCGCTGTCCGGAGGCGGGCAGTTCGCCGATGCACCGGGCGGCGGTGGCCGGTGCCGCGCCGACCGCGTTGACCCGGGCGTACACCGGTAAGCGGGCCCGTGGCGTGGCCAACGACTTCCTGCGCGAGCACGACGCGGTGGCACCGCGCGGTTACCCCCAGGTGCTGCACCTGACGCGTCCCCTGCTCGCCGCCGCCCGGCGCGACGCGGACGCATCGGTGGTCAACCTGTGGGCCGGGCAGGCACACCCGCTGGCTCGGGACATGCCGGCGGCGCAGGTGGTCGCCGAGGTGAGCGCCCACGCCCGGGCCGCGCTGGCCACAGTGGTCGAGCGGTCCAGCCGCTGGGGCTGACCAGGACGCCGGCAACCGTCTCGGGCGGGCGGGACAGGCCGGGCGGGGCAACCCGTTAGAGTCTCGCCGTGATGGAGATCGGTGCGCAGGTCGAGCTTTCCCACCCGGCTGAGCGGGTCTGGCGCGCCCTGACCGATCGGGAGTTGCTCGGCCGGTGGTTCGCCGAGGCCGAGATGGTCGAGGGCGTACCGGACCGGATGCTGCTGCACACCGCCGGCCTGCCCGGCTTCGAGGCCAACGTCGAGGTCGAGGTGACCGAGCGGCAGGAACCGGACCTGCTCGTGCTGGCCTGCGACGAGGCAGGCCGGCTCAGCGAGCTGACCTGCACGGTCACGACCACGAAGCAGGGCTGCCGGCTGGAGCTACGGGAGGTCAGCACGCACGGCGCGTGGTCCGCCGAGCAGCACGAGCCGCGCGAGCAACAGCTCCGGCAGGCACTGACGGTACGGCTGCCGGCCATCCTCGACTGGCTCGCCTTCCAGCAGGTCGACCTGCGCCGGGCCGACGGTGGGATGACCGCGGAACTGCCGCTGATCGGCGTACGCGGCAGGGCCGGCCGCAACCCTCGTCGGCGTCGCACGCTGGTCGCCGTGGTCGCGGGTGCCGTGTTGGTGGCGGGTACGGCGGCATGGGTGACGTTGCCGCCCGACTCGAAGCCGTCCGCCGCGCCCGCGCCGACCGCGACCGCGTCGCCTACCGTGACGGCCGGCACGGTGACCGTCGCCCCCACGGCGACCCCCTCGGCGCGCCCCTCCCGGACCACCGCGTCGGCGACCACCTCGCCGAGTCGGACCCCGTCGGCGAAGCCCTCGCGGACACCCGCGTCGGCTGCGCCACCGCCACCTCCACCACCGGCGCCCGTCACGGCCCGATACGAGACCGACTCCGACCGACTGTTCGGCTACACCGGCGAGATCGTGGTCCGCAACCCCGGTGGCGCACCGGTGGCGGACTGGGCAGTGGTGGTCACCCTCGCCGAAGGCACCACAGTCGACGACGTCGACGGCGCGAACTGGCGACAGGACAGACAGGTGATCACCTTCACCGGAGCCGCCCTGGCGGCCGGGGGATCGCAGACGATCAGCTTCGACGTCCGCGACAGCCGGCCGAACGCCCGGGAGCCGGAGGGCTGCACGATCGGCGGGCAACAGTGCGCGGGCCTCTGACTAGGCTGCCGTCATGGCACTGCTGCACAGGGCGACCCTGCACCCCACGAAGCTGGACCTGCTGACGGCCTGGCTGCCCGACCGACAATGGTTCGCCGGACCGACCGGCGTCGAGGTGGTGAGCCGGGGCGCCTACCGCTTTGACGACCCGGCCGGCGAGGTCGGCATCGAGACGATGCTGGTCGGTGCCGCCGACGGGCCGGTCCACCATGTTCCGCTCACCTACCGCGCCGCGCCCCTCGAGGGTGCGGACAGCTGGCTGGTCGGCACCACCGAGCACTCGGTGCTCGGCCGGCGCTGGGTGTACGACGGCTGCGTCGACCCGGTGTACGCGGCCGCGCTGGCCCACGCGATCCTCACCGGCAGCGGCCAGGCGGAGCAGTACTTCGAGGTCGGCGGCCGGCGCGAGGTGCGTGAGCCGACGGTGACTGTCGTCGTCGACGGCGCCGCCGACGCCCATGTGCCGGTCGTCGGCGCGGTGAGGCGGGTGGTCGACGAGGACCGCACGCTCATCGACACCGACACCGTCGAGCTGGTCGTCGTGCGCCGGCCGGGAGCCGGGGCCGACGGGCCGGCCGGGGGCACGCTGCGCGGCAGATGGCACGGTCAGTCCACGACCGTGCCTTTGGCGTACGCCAGGACGCGCTGATCGGTGTGCGGTGGGCGGCCCGATCGCTCGGGCCGCCCACCGCTGTCACCACTGCGCCGGAGGCGGGGGCGGCGACACGGGCGGCCGGTCGTCGCAGGTGATGGTGTTGGGCAGCAGCCACGGTGCGAGCCACCCGCCGTCGTTGCCGCCGAGGTCGGTCAGTGTGAACTCCGAACCGGCCGGGGTGAAGTGGAACGATCCGCAGTTGTTGACGCCGACCGCGCCAACGTTGCGGGCGTCCACGTTGGCGAACGAGGCGGAGCCGGCCGCGCGGGCGCTGACCACCGAGGTGCCGGTGCCGTCGACCCGGACGTCCCGGAACCGCGCATCGGAGATCGAGTAGAGATCCTTCACCGGCCAGTCACTGACCAGCATGATCGCGTTGTACGTGTTGTCCAGGTACGCGTCGCCGGTCACCTCGATGGGCGCCTCGATGCTGCGATCCAGGGCGAAGACCCAGATCGCGCCCAGCCCGATGTTCCAGTTCAGCTCGTACGTGCCGGCGCGGGCGGTGGTGTTGTTGGTGAACCGCAGGTACCCGGTGAACGGCTCCGCGCCGAAGCGGGCACCGGCGTGCAGGCCGCTGCCCTCGCGTACCGGGTCGGCGACCAGGTTGTGCGAGACGGTGGTGTCGGTGCCGCCGTAGATGGCGATGCCGTTGGCCAGGGTCGGTGACTGCACTGTGTTGTGGTCGAACGTGTTCCGCGCGTTGGCGGTCTTCTCCGACCACATCGCCAGGCCGTCGTCGCCGGTGTTGCGGACGAAGTTGTGCGACACGAGGGAGTCGGTCACGCCGGTGTGGAAGTTGAGCGCGTCGGCGATCTGGTCGACGATGATGTTGTTGGTGACCCGGACGTTGCGCATCGGGCCGTCGAACCACAAGCCGGCCTTGGTGTGGTGCAGGTAGAGCCCGTCGATGGTGGAGTCGCTCATCGCCCCACCGATCGCGTTGACCTGGTCGGTGTCGATGCGCTCCCGCACGTCGCCCTCGATGGCGAAGCCGGAGAGGTGCACGTTACGGCTGCCGCCGTCGGTGGCGTCCCGGCCGTAGAACCCGACTCCGGTGTGCATCGAGCCGTCCGGTGCGGGGGTCGGCAGGGCGACCTCGCGGCCCTTGATGGTGGTGTACCAGTTGCCGGCGCCCTCGATGGTCACGTCGTCGACGATGATGTGCCGGTTGACCTGGTAGGTGCCCGGTGGGACGTACACCTTGAGGTGGGCGCGCCGAGCGAAGGCGATGGCCCGGTCCAGCGCGTCGGCGGAGTCCCGCCGGCCGGTGGGGTCGGCGCCGAAGGCGAGCACGTTCGCGGCGAGCAGCCGGACGTGTGGCGGCGCGACCAACTCGGAGTCGAGCAGGTCGATGACGGTCCAGGCGGCGGCGCTACCGGGCGGCGCGGTGAGCCGGACCTTGTCGCCGGCCCGGTAGGTACGCCCGAGCAGCAGCCGCTGCTCGTCGTAGAAGTGGGTGGGCCGGAACGGCTTGTCGATGCTCGGGTACGGCGTGGTGGCCGACGGCACGCACTGGCACTCGGTGATCCACCAGTCCGGGTGCAGCAGCCCGGCCTGCGGGTCGTTGGTGAACGGGTACTGGTTGTAGAGCCACGAGTACTGCGACGTGAGCGTCATGGTGCGCAGGTGCTTGCCGTTGACGGCGACCCGCAGCGGGGCGGTGATCCCACCGCCCTGTGGCGCGTCCGGGATGCTGTACCGCACGGTGATCCCGTTCGCCGCGTTGGGCAGGACGAACTCCACGTACTCCCCGGGGGTGAGCCGGACCGCCCGGCGGCCGGAAGCCTCCGAGGGCAACGTGTAGGCGGTCCGGTCGGGCCCGATGATCTCGCCGTTGGTGTGGGCGTTCTCCGCTTCCTGCTCAAGGAAGTCGACGTCCGCGCCGCGTCCGGCGACCAGCGCCGGATCGAGTGCGGCCCGGGTGACCACCGGCTGCGCGCCGACGGGCGCGGGTGGACTGGCGGCGGCCGCGGTGGGCCCGGCGACCAGCACGGCGAGACCGGCCGCGAGCGCGACGGCGGTGCCGCTGGGCCGGCCGGGGCGTCCCCGCGCCGGCGTGAGGCTGCGAAACATCGGTGACCCTCCTGGGTGGGTGGTGGTGGAGGTCCGCCCGGCGTTCCCCCAACGCCCGACATTGATCGTCATGATGCAGCACCGGACAGGGCACTGCAAGACGTCTATCGAACAACGAAAATAAACGACTATGAGGCCGCAAGAAATGGACGGTCGTCGAGTTGAGGTGTCGCGCGTCGCCTACCCCGACCAGCTCATGCCCGGCGTAGGCTGATCCGCGTGGATCAAGAAGACCGGATTGCCCTCTTCCTCGATTACGAGAACCTCGCGTTGGGCGCGCGCGACCATCGCGGCGGCGCGGCCTTCGACTTCCGGCCCATCGCCGACGCGCTGGCCGAACGAGGTCGGGTGGTGGTCCGCCGGGCGTACGCCGACTGGTCCTACTTCGACGAGGACCGCCGGATGCTCACCCGGTCCCACGTCGAGCTGATCGAGATCCCGCAGCGGATGGGCGCGTCCCGTAAGAACGCCGCGGACATCAAGATGGCCGTCGACGCGATCGAGTTGGCGTTCGAGCGCGACTACATCTCCACCTTCGTGATCTGTAGTGGTGACAGCGACTTCACTCCGCTGGTGCACAAGCTGCGCGAGCTGAACAAGCGGGTCATCGGCGTCGGGGTCGAGGGGTCCACCTCGGGGCTGCTTCCCCCGGCGTGCGACGAGTTCCTGTACTACGACCGGCTGGAGGGCGTGGACATCCCGCCGGCCCGTGGTCGGCGCGCTCGTCCCGCCACCCGGCAGGCCGGCGCGGAGCAACGCCCACCCGAGCCGGAGCGGGAGCACGAGCCGGAGGTTGACCGCCGGCCGGCGGGGGAGGAGCCCGGCCGCGACGTGGACGCCCTCGCCGTGCTCGTCGCCCAGTCGGTCGCCGGGTTGCAGGGCAGCGCCAACGGTGAGGTCACCGCCTCCCGCCTCAAGCGCACCCTGCTGCGCAAGGACCCCACCTTCAGCGAGTCCGACTACGGCTTCCGTACCTTCGGCGAACTGCTGCGCCACCTCGCCGAGCGCAACGTGATCGAGCTGGCCGAAGGCCCGGCGAAGGGTGACCCCGAGGTCTCGCTGCCCGAGCACGGCGACCGCGAGGTGGCGTTCGGCCTACTCCGGGGCGTCGTGGCGGACCTGGGTAGCGGCGGCAACCCGGTGGCGTTGTCCGGGTTGAAGAACCAGGTACGCCGGGCCCGCCCCGACTTCAGCGAGAAGAAGCTCGGCTACCGCAGCTTCCTGCAGTTCTGCAAGGCCGCCGCCACCGCCGGCGTACTGGATCTGCGCTGGAGCCCCGAAGCCGACGACTACCTCCTGACAACCCAAACCTGACCGCGCTGCCCCCTCTCGTGTCTCCCGCGTGTCTCCCGCGTGTTGATCAAGAGGTTCGCGTCACCGGGAACGGGATTCGTGACGCGAACCTCTTGATCAACAAGGGTTGGGGGTGGGAGTTGCGGGGAGGGTGCAGAGTGGGGCGGGGTTCCTGATTCGCAAGTCAGGAGCGGGAGAACCGCCCGTTATGGTTTCGAACCGTCAACGGTTGGGCTGAAATGCGCCTGGAATGTCGCTCTTGCCCCGGTCCGGGCATACCTGCGCCGTACCCTCGGCGCGGGAATTGCTATACGGTCGGCGAATGAAGGTGGAGGAACACTGGTGGAACGGAGACACGACCCCGCGCGGGCGCCGGGACGTGTACATCCGTACTGACGGGCAGGGTTGGGAGGTCCGCGCCCAGATCGGTGGGGCGTCGGGTCGTGAGCGGGTGCAGCAGTGCCCCAGCCGGGCCTCGGCGGCCATCCTCGCCGACGCCTGGCGCGGCACCCACCCATCCTGGCGCGAGCTGAAGCAGCGCTGATCCGGCACCGGGCCGGGTCGGCAACGCTCCCGGGCTCCAGCCCGGCGCGCCCGCCGACCGGCCCGGCGCTCGGTACGTTGGTCCGCCGAAACCGCTCAGCTCACGCGTCACCGCTTCTGAAGCATGACGGAAGCAGCATCTGCCAGAAGCGCTAACGCCCAATCCAGTTGCGGGCAGATGTCGCGACCTTGGCACTCAAGGCAACCGCCCGCTCGCCACGGCCTCTCCAGAGCCCGAGTCCAGTGCGTATCCAACACCCGTCAGTGTGATAACGGTTCAGCGGGCGATCATCGTCCTTCAGACACGCGGCTTGGTGGTGGGTCTTCAGGGCCGTGGCCTCTGGGTCGCGGAAGACGTGGGATCTCCTTGATCAAGTGATGAGAAGTAGGTCTCGAGGGGCAGATACAGCTGTTTTTCATCACTTGATCAAAGGGCAGCGGCAGACATCCGTGTCTCCGCCCTTAGGTCGGGTACCCGGAGGTCTGCCGGTCGCGCCCGATGGAGGTCCCATGTCGCAGGGTCCCGACGAGGAGAACCCCAGGCTCGACGAGGAGGT
This sequence comes from Micromonospora sp. NPDC047187, assembly GCF_040643355.1. Taxonomy (NCBI): domain Bacteria; kingdom Bacillati; phylum Actinomycetota; class Actinomycetes; order Micromonosporales; family Micromonosporaceae; genus Micromonospora; species Micromonospora sp. NPDC047187. The sequence continues at coordinate 220 of NZ_JBEYUF010000036.1, read as the reverse complement.
CCGGGAGGCCGAGCGGCGGCTCGCCGACCTGGCCACCTCGTCGGACGACGGGCTGACCGACGATGACGCGCTGACCGACGACGACGCCCGGACGCCGGACGAAGCCCTCTCCGAGGAGAGCGCCGGCTAGGCAGTGTCTTCAAAGGATCTTGGTGTCGGATGATGTAGGGCGTGGGTCGTCGCTACGAGTTGTCTGACGTCGAGTGGGATGCGCTGTCGA
>NZ_JBEYUF010000035.1:0-51628 GCF_040643355.1 Micromonospora sp. NPDC047187 | reverse complement strand
GGCCCGCCCCCCGCGGGGCCACCGCGGGCCCCCCCTCCTCCCCCCCCCCCCCGGGGCCGCCCCCCCCCTGATTAACCTCCCCCACGGGCGAGGGGCCCCCCCCCCATCCCGGCACCCGCGGCCCCGGGGCCCCTTTCTGGTGGCTCAGCGCCCCTGGTTGGCCACCGCCGCGGCGGCTGCCTTCGCAGCGGTCGGGTCGAGGTAGGTGCCGCCCAGAGTGAGCGGGCGCAGCTGCGGGTCGAGGTCGTAGCGCAGCGGAATGCCCGTCGGGATGTTCAGCTTGGCGATCGCCTCGTCGGAGATCTGGTCGAGGTGCTTGACGAGGGCGCGCAGCGAGTTGCCGTGCGCGGCCACCAGCACCGTCCGGCCGGCCAGGATGTCCGGCACGATCGAGTCGTACCAGTAGGGCAACATCCGGTCGACGACGTCCTTGAGGCACTCGGTGCGCGGCATCAGCTCGGTCGGCAGCAGCGCGTAGCGCGGGTCACCCACCTGCGACCACTCGTCGTTGTCGTCGATGGGCGGCGGTGGCGTGTCGTACGACCGGCGCCAGAGCATGAACTGCTCCTCGCCGTACTCGTCGAGGGTCTGCTTCTTGTTCTTGCCCTGCAGGGCGCCGTAGTGGCGCTCGTTGAGCCGCCACGACCGGCGCACGGCGATCCAGTGCCGGTCGGCGGCGTTGAGCGCCAGCTCGGCGGTGCGGATCGCACGGCGCATCACGCTGGTGTGCACGACGTCCGGTAGCAGGCTGTGCTCGCGCATCAGCTCGCCGCCGCGCCGCGCCTCGCCCTCGCCCTTCTCGGTCAGGTCGACGTCCACCCAGCCGGTGAAGAGGTTCTTGGCATTCCAGTCGCTCTCACCGTGTCGCAGCAGGACCAGCGTCCCGACGGTGGGCCCTTCGCTCGCAGTCATGCGGATCATCCTGCCTCAACCGCCTGACGGACACGCGGGCAGCCGTCGTGACGACCACCACGTGAAAAAGCTGATGACCAGCGGATCCGGCCGCCACTAGGGTTGTAAGGCACGCCAGTCACATCGGTCATTACTTGCAAGCGGGGCGCCATATGCGGACGATGCGGAGTTGGTTCCGGGACACCACCGGCGGCCTACCGACCACCTTCTGGTACCTGTGGTCGGGCACCCTGATCAACCGACTCGGCTCGTTCGTCCTCGTCTTCCTCGCCATCTACCTGACCCAGGAACGTGACTTCTCGGCCTCGCAGGCCGGCCTGGTGATCGGCCTCTGGGGCGTCGGCGGGGCGTTCGGCACGACCGCCGGCGGCACCCTCGCCGACCGGTGGGGTCGCCGACCGACACTGCTCACCGCCCACGTGGGAGCGGCGGCCATGATGCTCGGGCTCGGGCTGGCCCGGGATCTCTGGGCGGTGGCGCTGGGCGCGCTGCTGCTCGGCATGTTCGCCGAGGCGGCCCGGCCCGCGTTCGGGGCGATGATGATCGACGTGGTGCCGGCGAAGGACCGGCTGCGCGCCTTCTCACTCAACTACTGGGCGATCAACCTGGGCTTCGCCTGCGCCGCCGTCCTCGCCGGCCTCGCCGCACAGGCCGATTACCTGCTGCTGTTCGTGGTCGACGCGGCCACCATGCTGATCACCGCGCTGATCATCTTCAGCAAGGTGCCGGAGACCCGACAGGCCGGCCCCGCCACCGCCGTCGCGGCAGCAGCGGCTCCGCGCGGGGCGCTGCGCACGATCCTCACCGACCGGGTCTACCTCGGCTTCGTGGCACTCAACCTGTTCGCCGCGCTGGTGTTCCTCCAGCACATCTCGATGCTGCCGATCGCGATGGGCGACGACGGTCTGAGCCCCGCCACCTACGGCTCGGTGATCGCGCTCAACGGCATCCTGATCGTGGTCGGCCAACTCTTCGTGCCCCGACTGATCCGGGGTCGGAGCCGCTCGCACGTGCTCGCGCTGGCGTCCGTGGTGATGGGCGTGGGGTTCGGGCTGACCGCGTTCGCCGGCACCCCCTGGTTCTACGGGCTGACAGTGCTGATCTGGACGGTCGGCGAGATGCTGAACTCGCCCTCCAACTCCACGCTGATCGCCGAGCTCTCCCCGGCCGAGTTGCGCGGTCGCTACCAGGGCGTGTTCTCCCTCTCGTGGCAGATCGCCGGGGCCAGCGCGCCGATCCTCGGCGGCCTGGTACGCGAGCACGCCGGCAACGACACCCTCTGGTACGGCTGCGCCGCGCTCGGCCTCCTGACCGCGGTGGCCCACCTGGTGTCGGGGCCGGCCCGGGAACGGCGTGCAGCCGCGCTGCGCCGCTCCGGTGAGGCACTGGCAACGACCACCGCGTCCCGTGCGCCACAGCCCGCCGAGGCGTAATGAGTGGCGCGGCCGTGCCGGAGTTCCTACTGTGCGGTGGAAACAGTTAACAACCTGAACTGTCGGGAGGTCGGGTGCACGCCCTGCGGCGCTGGTGGCACGACACCGCAGGCGGGCTACCCGCCACCTTCTGGTACCTCTGGGCCGGCCTGCTGATCAACCGGGCCGGCGCGTTCGCCATGCTGTTCCTCTCGCTCTACCTCACCGACGTACGCGGCGCGAGCGAAGCCCTGGCCGGCACAGTGGTCGGCGCGTACGGGGCCGGCGGAGCGGCCGGCGTACTGCTCGGCGGGGTGCTCGCCGACCGGTGGGGACGCCGGGCGACCCTGCTCGCCGCGCACCTGGCCACAGTCGGCCTGATGGTGGCGCTCGCCTTCACCCGACCCCTGCTGCTGATCGCCGTGCTCTCCGCGCTGATCGGCGTGGTCCACTCGATGCCCAGCCCGGCATTCGTGGCGGCGATCGTCGACGTGGTGCCCGCCGAGCGCCGCTCACGCGCGTTCAACCTTCAGTTCTGGGCGTTCAACCTGGGCATGGCGGTCGCCTCGCTGCTCGCCGGGGTCCTGGCCGAGGCGAGCTTCACCGCACTGTTCCTGGTCGACGCGGGCGCCACCCTGACCGCCGCCGCCGTGATCGCCTGGAAGGTGCCCGAAACCCTGCGGTTGGCCCGGCCAGCAGCCAGCCCACCGCCCGCCACAGACGCGGCACCGAGGTCCGTCCGGACCCGCCGGCCGGGACTGCACACCGCGCTCACCGACCGCACCTTCCTGGTCTTCGTCGGGCTCACCTTCGTGCTGGCCGTACTCACCATGCAGACGTCGACCATCATGCCGCTGGCCATGCGCGCGGACGGCCTGGGCCCATCGGCGTACGGGCTGGTGGTGGCGCTCGGCGGCGCGCTGATCGTGGTCGGGCAGTTGTTCGTGCCCCGGCTGATCGACAGGCACCGCAAGGACGTCGTGCTGGCCGCCTCCACGGCGCTGCTCGCGCTCGGTTTCGGGGCGCTCGCCATTGCCGACGAACTGGCCGTCTACCTGGGTGCCGCAGTGGTCTGGACGGTCGGCTCGATGCTCGCCGCCCCGCCCAACGCGCAGATCAACGCGGACCTGGCACCACCGCAGCTACGAGCGCGCTACCAGTCGGTCTTCTACCTGACGTTCCCAGCCGCGGCGTTCGTCGCGCCCACCCTCGGCGGGGTGAGCCTCCAGCACCTCGGCGACCGGCACTGGCTGATCGTGGGCGGGCTGGGCCTGCTGGCCGCGCTCGGGCACCTGCTCGCCGGACCACCCCGGGAGCGGCACGTCGCCGCGCTGCGCCGGGTTGTCGACCCGAAGCCGACAACCTCCGCAGACCGCGTACCGACCGGATAACCGACGCAAAGCGCCCACCACGTCCCTGAGGTCGTGGTGGGCGCCCGCCGGTGGGGCCGGCGGCGGCGGGCAACACTCACCCCCGTAAGCATCGCCCGCTCACGCCGCCGGTCCAAACAGGTGGGAACCGTCCCCCAACGGTTATTCCACCCGTCCCCTCGCGCCTCGTCTGGTGCGCGGATCTGATCGATCCGCCGCTCCCCCGAACGTTTCCAAACGTGGCGCGGTGCAATAAAGCTAGTTCGCCCGGATTCTGGATTCAACCCAGAACGGCTGTCTCGCCGGTCACAACTGGCGAGTATCCGCTGCTCCGGCCTCGTCCGTTGGCAACAGCCGGGTACCCGTCGGCCATTCCCGCAAACACCTCAACCGTCTTCCCGATCGGGTGACTCGGTCCGGAAGAAGTTGCTCTGCCGGCCGTCCCGCAGCTGTTCCTGATAAATCAGGTTCAAGCGCCGCAGGTCAAACGTGTAGAACCACTCATCCCAGGTGATCTCGCGAATCCGGCTGCTTTCCCGGTATCCGGGAATGTTGAAGGTCAACACACCCGCCCGGCCATCCCGCTCGGTGCCGGCGATGGTCGCCGGCCGGGCCCCGCGTTCCCGGGCCCACCGCTGGATCACCTCGTGGTTCGCCGTGATCAAACTCCGTCCCGGCCGCTCCGGCCGGTCCGTGATCGACGAGATCACCTGCGAACTGCGGACCGACCGCCCCGTACCCCGTCCGGTCCGGATCCCGCCGGCCGCCGTCCCGCCACCGGTCGACGGCGTCAACGTGCGCTTGGCCGCCGCGCTCTTGGCCGGTACCGCGCGCTTCGCCGCCGCGCTCTTGGCCGGTGCGGTGCGCTTCGCCGCCGCGCTCTTGGCCGGTGCCGCGCGCTTCGCCGTGGTGCGCTTCGCCGCCGCGCTCTTGGCCGGTACCGCGCGCTTCGCCGCCGGCCGCGCCGGTGCCTTCTTCGCCGGTGCCTTCCGCGCGGGCGCCGTACGCGCCGTCGCTGTCTTACGGGCCGCCGTGGTCTTCCGCGCCGCGGCGGTCTTCCGGGCGGCCGTGGTCCTGCTCGTGGCCGTGCTCTTGCGGGCGGCCGTCGACGTCGCCGCTGTGGTTCTCTTCGCGGCGGTCGCCTTCTTCGCCGGCGCCCTCTTCGCCGCCGCCGTCGACTTCCGCCCGGCGGTCGCCTTCGTTGCGGCGGCCCGCTTCGCGGGCGCGCTCTTGTTCGCCGGCGCGGCCTTCGCACGGCTGGACGCCGGCCTGGCCGCGGACTTCTTGGTGGCGGCGGCACGACCCGCCGACGCCCTGGTGCCGGCGGCTCGACCCGACGGGCCGGTGCTGCTCCGACCGGCGCCGGCCCGCATCGAGCGCACCAGCTGTTTCACCAGCTCGGGCTTGCGCAACGCGGAGATCCCGGAGACCCCGCGTTTGCGCAACTGCCCGCGGATGTCGTCCACCCGCATCCGGGAAATCTCCGACTCGGAGACTCCGGGCGTACCCGGCGTCTGGTTGCCGGCCTGTCGCTTCGTCCTGGTCGCAGTCGCGCCGCGACCTGAGCTGTTCCGCTGAGCCATGGGACGCTCCGCTCCTTGGCACTCCGTCATCGGCGCGCGGGGGTCCCTTGCCGCACCGCGCGGTGCGGCATACCCGTCAGGAGCACTCCGAACCACAGTCAACTCGCCATGATCGTGCTGGATCCAGGATCGAGTGGCATCGCCGCGTCGGCGACACCACTACGTCGTGGTTCGAGCACGATCAGGGGAGGCGGCCCCGGCGCGCGGGCGCGGGACGGCGCGGGGTGGGGGCGCGGCCGGGGGCGGTGGGTCAGGTTGGGTCGGGGCCGGCGCCGGAGGGCTCGAAAAGGTGGGCGAAGGCGGCCAGGTTGGCGGTCGACTCGCCCCGCTTCACCCGCCACTCGTACTCGCGCCGGATCGAACTGCCGAAGCCAATCTCCAGCATCGTGTCGAACGACTCGTCGGCGTACGTGAGCACCGCGCCGAACAGTCGGTCCAACTCGTCGGCGTCGACGCCGGCCGGGTTGACCCGACCGGTCAGGTACACGTCGCCGACCGCGTCGGTCGAGAAGGAGACGCCGTACATCCGGGCGTTGCGCTGCAACAGCCAGGCCCACAACTCCTCGCGGCGCTCGTCCGGCTGGCGCATCACGAACGCCTCGATCCGCAGCGCGTGCTCGCCGACGATCAGGTTGCAGATCGTCTTCAGCTTGTGGGTGCCCGGCAGCGTCACCGCGTACGAGCCGGGGCCGGTCGACTCCCAGGCCAGGTCCCGCTCGGCGCAGGCCGACTCGATCAGGGTCGCAAGATCGCTCTTCGGGCTCACCGGACCCACTCTACGACCGACCGGGCTCGCGCACCCTGTGACAAGCGGGCCCCCGGGTCACCAGGAGCAGGAGAGCGCCGGGTCACACGCCAGGTCGGCCGCGAGACGGGCGCGGTGCCCGGCGATCGCCTCGCCGTAGACCCCGAGCAGACCGGCGACCGTACGGTCCCAGGAGAAATGCCGAGCGTGCTGCTCGGCGCCTCGGGCCAGCACCGACCGCAGCGCCCGGTTCGGCAGCAGGCTGCCCATCGCACGGGCCCAGTCGACCGGGTCGTGACCGTCGATCAGTACGCCACTGACCTGGTCCCGGACGGCGGTGACCAGCCCTCCGACGGCGGCGGCCAGCACCGGCGTACCGCAGGCCTGCGCCTCAAGGGCGACCAGCCCGAACGATTCGTTGTGCGACGGCACCGCGACGAGATCCGCCGCCCGGTACAGGGCCGGAAGGTCGTCCCCGGTGAGCGGCGGCAGGAACCGCACCCCGTCGCTGACCCCGAGCCTGGCGGCCAACTCGATCAGGGCGGTCGGCCGGTCCAGCCCACTGCCGCTGGGCCCGCCGCAGATCACCACCGTCACCTGATCGGCCAGTGCCGGGTCGCGCTCCCGCAGCGCGGCGATCGCGCGGATCAGCACGTCGGGGGCCTTGAGTGGCTGGATTCGACCGACGAAGGCAACTACGTACCCGTCGACGGGAAGCCCCAGCCGACGACGGGCCTGGCGGGCGGCCGCGGACCTGTCACCCGGCGCGGGCCGGAACCGGGCCAGGTCGACGCCCGGCTGCACGACGGACACCCGGGTCGGGTCGGCGTCGTACCGGTCGACCAGGTCGCTGGCCTCGACCCGGGTGTTGGCGACCAGCCGGTCCGCCTCGGCGACGACCTGCTCCTCGCCGATGACCCGGGCCTTGGGCTCCGGCCGGTCCCCGGCCGCGAGCTGGGCGTTCTTGACCTTCGCGAGAGTGTGCGCGGTGTGCACCAGCGGCACCCCCCAGCGCTCCTTGGCCAGCCAACCAACCTGGCCGGAGAGCCAGTAGTGGGAGTGGATCAGGTCGTAGTGGCCGGGCGGACGGGACGCCTCGGCGCGCAGCACCCCGGCGGTGAAGGCGCAGAGCTGACCGGGCAGCTCCTCCTTGGTGAGGCCCTCCAGGGGGCCGGAGGTGATGTGTCGGACCTGCACCCCGGGCGCCATCTCGACCACCGGGGGAAGGTCACCGGAGGTGGCCCGGGTGAAGATCTCCACCTCCACGTTGGCCTCGGCGAGACGCCGGGCGACTTCGAGGATGTAGACGTTCATTCCGCCGGCATCACCCGTGCCGGGCTGGTGCAGGGGGGAGGTGTGTACCGACAGGGTCGCGATGCGGCGAGGCCGGGGCCACGGTCGGGCACCTCGCTGACGCCCGACACCGGCGTGCATTTCCGCCACATCCGCTCCTTCTTCACGGTTGATGCCGTCTCGCACGACCGGCGCTTCTCGGTCAACCTGTACGCCGGATGTCATCTTCCCCATCGGGCTTCGGAAATTCCCCGGCGCGGCCCCTCGGCGTGACGGACCTCATCACCGAACGTCCGCCGATGGCTGCCCTACGCCCGGTCGGGGCGGGTCGTACGCCCGCTGTGACAATGTCGGAATGACCTCAGTCGCCATCGTCACCGGAGCGTCCAGCGGGATCGGCGCGGCCACCGCCCGCCGGCTCGCCGCCGAGGGCTTCCACGTGCTCGCCGCCGCCCGCCGCGCCGAACGGCTCACCGAGCTGGTCGCCGAGATCACCGCCGGCGGCGGGCAGGCCACCGCCGTGACCTGCGACGTCACCTCGGACGAGTCGGTGGCCCGGCTGGCCGACGCCGCCGCCCAGGCACCCGGGCCGGTCACCCTGCTGGTCAACAACGCCGGGGGAGCGCGCGGGCTGGACCCGGTGGAGTCCGGCTCGGTCGCCGACTGGCAGTGGATGTACGACGTGAACGTGCTCGGCACCCTGCGGGTCACCCAGGCGCTGCTGCCGGCGCTGGAAGCCTCCGGCTCCGGCACCATCGTGGTGGTCTCCTCGACCGCCGGACTGACCGTGTACGAGGGCGGGGGCGGCTACACCGCCGCGAAGCACGCGCAGACCGCCATCGCCGGCACGCTCCGCCTGGAGCTGTGCGGCCGGCCGCTGCGGGTCGTCGAGATCGACCCGGGCATGGTGAAAACCGACGAGTTCGGGCTGGTCCGCTTCGAGGGCGACGCGGAACGGGCCGCCGCCGTCTACGCCGGGGTGCCGGGGCCGCTGGTCGCCGAGGACGTCGCCGACTGCATCGCCTGGTGCGCCACCCGCCCCGAGCACGTCAACATCGACCGCCTGGTGGTCCGGCCCCGGGCACAGGCCGCCCAGCACAAGGTGCACCGGGTCGACCAGTGAAGCCCGGGCAGTGACGTCGGGATGAGCGGCGTGGCGCGGCGCCGGCCGGTCGGCGTGGTCACGCGCGGCACGACGAACCCGAACCGGCTCCGTCGGGTGGACAACTGGATCGTCGCCACCTGCGCCGACCGGCTGTCGGCGGCGGACGACCCCCTGGTGGTCGACCTCGGCTACGGCGCCACCCCGGTGACCGCTGTGGAGTTGCGCGCCCGGCTGGCGGCCGGGGTCCGTCCTGACGTACGGCTGGTCGGGTTGGAGATCGACGCGGCCCGGGTGGCGGCCGCGGCGCCGGCCGCCGACCCACCCTGGCTGATGTTCGCCCGGGGTGGGTTCGAGTTGGCCGGGCTCCGGCCGGTGCTGGTCCGCGCGTTCAACGTGCTGCGACAGTACGACGAGAGCGAGGTAACCGAAGCCTGGCAGACGATGACCGCCGCGCTCGCCCCCGGCGGAGTGCTCGTCGAGGGCACGTGTGACGAGTTGGGGCGGCTCGCCAGTTGGCTGCTGATCGACGCCGACGGCCCCCGGACGCTGACCCTGGCCGCGAAGCTCACCACGCTGGGCAGCCCTGCCGAGCTGGCCGAGCGGCTACCCAAGGCGCTGATCCATCGCAACGTTCCCGGTGAGCCGGTGCACGCGCTGATCCGCGCCCTGGACGACGCCTGGCAGGCCGCCGCCCCGTACGCCACCTTCGGCCCCCGCCAACGCTGGCTGCACGCGGTGACCCGCCTCCGCGAAACAGGCTGGCCCATCCTCGACAACGCCACCCGCTGGCGCCAGGGCGAACTAACCCTCCCCTGGCCCCTCCCCTAACCCGCACCCCGCACCCCGCACGCCGATCTTGCACTTTCGGTTGGCTATTTGCCCTTTTGTAGCCCTTATGTCACCGCAGAAACTGCAAGATCGCGGGGCGCGGGCGGGATGGGCGCGGGGCGCGAGGGCGGGGCGGGGCGGGGCGGGGGCGGGAGCCCGACCGGGTTAGAGGGTGCAGTTGATGAGGACTGGTTCGGGGTGCAGGGTTACGCCGAAGCGGGCGTGGACCTGATCGCGGATGGTGGCGGCCAACGCGAGCAGGTCAGCGGTGTGGGCGGTGCCGCTGCGGTTGGTCAGGGCCAGGGTGTGTTTGCTGGAGATGGCCACCCCACCCTCGCCGGGGTGACCCTTGGCGAAGCCGGCCTTGTCGATCAGCCAGGCGGCGCTCACCTTGACCAGGCCGTCCGCCCCGGGCCAGGCGGGCGGGTCACCCAGCTCGGCGGAGCGTTCCAGGAGCTGTTCGTACGTCGCGCGGTCGAGCACCGGGTTGGTGAAGAAGGAGCCGACCGAGCGAGTGTCCGGGTCATTGGCGTCGAGCACCATCCCCTTGCCCGCCCGCAGTCGCAGCACCACCGCTCGGGCGTCGGCCAGCGGCACCTGGTCGCCCACCTCGACACCGAGGGCTCGGGCCAGCTCCGCGTAGCGCACCGGCCCGGACAGCGAGGACCTGGTGAGTCGGAAGTCGACCGAGAGCACCACCCAGCGGTCCACGTACTTGAAGACGCTACCCCGGTAGGCGAAGCCGCAGTCTGCGGCGGGGATGACCTGACGGGTGCCCTCGACCCTGTCGTACACCTCGACGCCGGTGATCGTCTCGGCGACTTCCTGGCCGTACGCGCCGACGTTCTGGATGGGGGTGGCGCCGGTCGAGCCGGGGATGCCGGAGAGGCATTCCAGCCCGGCCCAGCCGTTGGCGATGGTGGAGGCGACCAGGTCGTCCCACGGCTCGCCGGCGTCGACCCGTACGGTGACCGAGGTGGCGTCCTCGGCGATGACCCGCATGCCACGGGAGCGCACCAGCACGACGGTGCCGGGGAAACCGGCGTCGCCGATCACCACGTTGCTGCCCCCGGCCAGGATCAGGACCGGCTCCGCCGCGGCGCGTACCGCCTGGACGAGCTCGTCGGCACTGCCGGCGGCCACGATCCGCTCGGCCGGCCCACCCGTTCGGAGGGTGGTGTAGCCGGCGAGTGGACCGGGGATGGCACGATCGGCGTCGGTTGTCGGCTGGGCGGAGGCGTCTGGCACGCCCTTCACCTTAGGCTGACAAGTAGCCGTGGCACCCACTGGTCGCCCGGCACCCCCGGGAGGATGGCGATGAGCAGACTGCAGGGCAGCAAGGATTTCTGGATCGGGGCGCTCCGGACGGAGGGTCCGGCTTTCGCGGCAGCGGTGGCCGAGGCGCCGCCGGAGACACCGGTGCTGTCCTGTCCGGGCTGGACGGTCAACGACGTCACACTGCACATGGCCGGCATCTACCACTGGGTGTCGTCGTTCGCCGGTTCCGGCCAGACCAGCCAGCCGCCTCGGCGGGAGAAGATCGAGGCCGACCCGGGCGTGAATGCGCTCCAGCTGTGGCAGCAGGGTTACGACCGGGTGATGACCCTCTTCGACGGGCTCGACCCCGAGGCACCGGCGTGGAACTGGGCCCCGCAGCCGAAGAAGGCCGGTTTCTGGCCGCGTCGGATGGCGCACGAGACGGCTGTGCACCGCTGGGACGCCCAGCTCGCCATCGGGGCTGGTGATCCGGTCGAGGCGAAGCTCGCGGCCGACGGGGTGAGTGAGGTGCTGGACACCTGGCTGCCGGCGGGCCGGCGGCAGGTGCCCGGTGACTGGCACGGGGTGGTGCAGCTCTGCGCGACCGATGCGGCCCAGGAGTGGTATCTGCGGTTGCGCGGCGAGGGGGTGGCGCTGCTCGACACCGCGACCATCTTCGACCACGACGATCACCACGCCCGCGCCCAGGTCAGCGGCACCGCGAGCGACCTGCTGCTGGCGCTCTGGGGTCGGGTGAGCTTCGAGACGCTGGACGTCGCCGGTGACCGCACCCTGTTGGACGGTCTGCGCACCGGCTGACCGACCCATCACGAACGAGGGCGTCACCCATCCGGGGTGGCGCCCTTCGTCGATGTCGGGGTTCCTTCGCCTGCCGGACGTCGCACCGGCGCGGAGCGTTCATCACGGGACCACAACGCTGAGAGAGCGCTCTCTTGACAGTCGGTTGGCGACCCACCACCCTGTCGTGAGAGCGCTCTCTTAGCCATCTGCCATCACCCGCCCGCCTTGAGAGAGGTCGATAACCCATGGCTGTCTTCCCGCGCCGCCGCCTCGCCGCGGTGGCCCTCGCCGCCGCCACCGCCCTGCTCGTCACCGCTGGCTGCGGCGGCGGCGACGAGCCGGGCGACGGACCGGTCACCCTGACCGTCGATGTCTTCGGCCAGTTCGGCTACGAGCAGCTCTACCAGGAGTACATGAGCGCCAACCCCGGCGTGAAGATCGTCGAGCGCGGCACCGGCACCAACCTCGACGAGTACTCGCCGAAGCTCACCCAGTGGCTCGCCGCCGGCCGGGGCGCCGGCGACGTGGTGGCCATCGAGGAGGGTCTGCTTGTCGAGTACAAGGCCAATCCGGCGAACTTCGTCAACCTGCTGGACCACGGCGCCGCCGACCTCAAGGGCAACTTCCTGGAGTGGAAGTGGAACGCCGGCCTGACCGCCGACGGCAAGCAGCTCATCGGCCTCGGCACCGACGTGGGTGGCATCGCCATGTGCTACCGCAAGGACCTCTTCCAGAAGGCCGGCCTGCCCACCGAGCGCGACGAGGTCTCCAAGCTCTGGCCCACCTGGTCGGACTACATCGCCACCGGTGAGAAGTTCGTCGCGGCCAAGACCGGAGCGTCCTTCCTCGACGCGGCCACCAACACGTTCAACACGATCCTGCTGCAGACCGCCGGCAACAGCAGCGGCTACAGCTACTACGACACCAGCGAGAAGCTGGTGGTCGACAGCAACCCGGCCGTGCGACAGGCCTACGACGTCACAATGGACATCATCGACTCCGGCCTCTCCGGAAAGTACGGCTCCTGGTCGGAAGAGTGGGTCTCCGCCTTCAAGCAGTCGAAGTTCGCCACCATCGCCTGCCCCGCCTGGATGACCGGCGTCATCGAAGCCAACGCCGGCACTGGCGCCCAGGGCAAGTGGGACATCGCCCAGGTGCCCGGCAACGGCGGCAACTGGGGCGGATCGCACCTCGCCGTGCCCAAGCAGAGCAAGCACCAGGCCGAGGCGATCAAGCTGGCCAAGTTCCTCACCAGCGCCAAGGGGCAGATCGGGGCGTTCAAGGCCAAGGGCCCGCTGCCCTCCTCGCCGCAGGCGCTCGACGACCCGGCGATCACCGGCGCCACCAACGCGTACTTCTCGGGGGCACCGGTCGGCACCATCTTCGGCACCGGCGCGAAGAGCCTGAAGCCGGTCTACATGGGCCCGAAGAACCAGGCCGTACGGACCGAGGTGGAGAACGCCGTACGGACCGTGGAGCTGGGTCAGCGCAGCCCCGCGCAGGGCTGGACCGACGCGGTGGCCAACGCGAAGAAGGCCGCCGCCAAGTAGCCCGAGCGAGCGTGCGGGCGGGCCTCGGAGCAGAGGTCCCGCCCGCACGACGGAAAGGAGTTCTCGGGCATGACCGTCCAGCTCGACGCCCGCCCGCCGGCCACACCGGCAACCGGTAACAGCCGCCAATCCTCGGGTCGACTCAGTCGATTCGACACGCGCTTCTCCCCGTACCTCTACATCGCCCCGTTCTTCCTGATCTTCGGCATCTTCGGGGCGTACCCGCTGGCGTACACCTTCTGGGTCTCGCTGCACGACTGGGACCTGCTCGGAGCCGACCACCCCTTCGTCGGGGCGGAGAACTACACCCGGCTGCTGGCCGACGTGGACTTCTGGCACGCGCTGGTCAACACGCTGGGAATCTTCGTCATCTCGACCGTTCCGCAGTTGCTGGCGGCGCTCTGGTTGGCCAACCTGCTCAACCGGGGCCTGCGGGGGCGCACCGGTTGGCGAATGGCGGTGCTCGTCCCCAACGTCACGTCCACCGCCGCGGTGGCGATCGTGTTCGGGGTGCTCTTCGGCCGTGAGTTCGGCATGATCAATTGGCTGCTCGACCTGGTCGGGCTGGACGCGATCGAGTGGAAGTCCAACCGGCTGGCCTCCTGGGTGGCCATCTCCGCCATGGTCGACTGGCGGTGGACCGGCTACAACGCGCTGATCCTGCTGGCCGCGATGCAGGCCATCCCCCGCGACCTGTACGAGGCGGCGGCGATCGACGGCGCCAGCCGGGCCCGACAGTTCTGGTCGGTCACCGTGCCGCTGCTCAAACCGACGATCATCTTCTGCGCCATCATCGCCACCATCGGCGGACTGCAACTCTTCACCGAGCCCCGGATGTTCCACTCCGGCACCAACCCGATCCGCGGTGGGCCGCTGCGCGAGTCGCAAACCCTGACCATGTACATGTTCGAGAACGCCTTCGCCCCGCACTACAACTTCGGGTACGGCTCGGCCGTGGCCTGGCTGCTCTTCGCGCTCATCGCGATCGTCGCGGCGGTCAACGTGCTGCTCCTGCGCCGACTCGGCGGCGGAGCGCGCCCCAACGCCCGGAAGGGAACCACCCGATGAGCCGGCTCTGGCGGGCCAGCCCGCTCACCTACCTCGCCCTGGTCGTCGCCGCCGGCCTGTCGGTCTTCCCGATCTGGTGGATGTTCGTCGTCGCCAGCCGCAGCAACGACGCGATGGGCCAACTGCCACCCCCGGTCACCCCCGGCGGCAACCTGGGCGCCAACATCGCCCGCCTGTTCGACAACACCGACGCGTACTTCCTGACCGGCCTGATCAACTCGGCTGTCGTCGCGACCACTGTGACCGTCTCCGTGGTGTTCTTCTCCAGCCTGGCCGGGTTCGCCTTCGCCAAGCTCAGGTTCCGTGGCCGCAACGCCCTGCTGCTCGTCATCATCGCGACCATGATGGTGCCGACACAGCTCGGCGTGATTCCGCTCTACCTGCTCATGACCAAGCTGCACTGGAACGACCGGCTCCCCGCGGTCATCGTCCCGGTGCTGGTCACCGGGTTCGGGGTGTTCATGATGCGGCAGTACGCCGGCCAGGCCATCAGCGACGAACTGATCGAGGCCGCCCGGATGGACGGCTGTGGCACCGCCCGGATCTGGTGGCACGTCGTGCTGCCCGCCCTGCGTCCCGCCGCCGCCGTCCTCGGTCTACTCACCTTCATGACCACCTGGAACGACTTCCTCTGGCCGTACGCTGTATTGAACGATCCGGCGAATCCGACAGTGCAACTGTCCCTACGAGCACTGTCGGACGGGTATTACCAGGACATGTCGCAGGTGTTCACCGGAACGGCCATCGCGACGCTGCCCCTGCTACTGGTCTTCGTGTTGTTCGGCCGACAGATCATCGGCGGAATCATGGAAGGTGCGGTCAAGGCGTGAACGAGCGGAGCGAGCCAACCAACCGGCCCGACAACGAGATCCGGTTTCCCGAACACTTCCTCTGGGGGACAGCCACCGCCGCGTACCAGATCGAGGGTGCGGCCCGCGACGACGGTCGCGGTCCGTCCATCTGGGACACCTTCAGCCGTACGCCGGGCAAGGTGTACCAGGGCCACACCGGCGACGTCGCCTGCGACCACTACCACCGGTACGCCGACGACGTGGCGCTGATGGCCGAGCTGGGCCTGCGGGCGTACCGGTTCTCGGTCGCCTGGCCGCGAATCCAGCCCGACGGCACCGGCCCCGCCAACCCCCGTGGGCTGGACTTCTACGACCGGCTCACCGACACGCTGCTCGACCGGGGAATCGACCCGATCGTCACCCTCTACCACTGGGACCTGCCGCAGGCCCTGGGCGACCGGGGCGGCTGGACCAACCGGGACACCGCCGAACACTTCGCCACCTACGCCACCGCCGTGTACGCCCGCCTCGGCGACCGGATCGACGTGTGGACCACGCTCAACGAGCCGTGGTGCTCGGCCTACCTCGGTTACGCCAACGGCCTGCACGCTCCCGGCGAGCAGGACCCGGCGGCGGCCTTCACCGCCGTACACCATCTGCTGTTGGGCCACGGCCTGGCGGCGCGGGCGTTGCGGGCGGCCGGCGCGCGCAGCGTGGGCGTCACCGTCAACCCGGCCGACGTACGCCCGGCCGACCCGCAGAGCGCTGCCGACGCCGCCGCGGTCCGCCTGGTCGACGGCCTGCACAACCGGATCTTCCTCGACCCGCTGCTGGCCGGCGGCTACCCGGACGACGTCCGCGAGCACGTGGCCCGGCTCGTCGAGCCGACGTTCATCCGCGACGGCGACGAGAAGGTGATCGCCGCCCCGATCGACCTGCTCGGCATCAACTACTACGCCCCGAGTTACGTGGCCGGTCGGCCCGACGGCGCCGGCAACGGCGCGTATCCGGGCACCGAGGGCGCTGTGCACTTCCTGCCGCCGGCCGGGCCGCTCACCGACATGGGTTGGATGATCGAACCGGCCGGGCTCACCCGGCTGCTGGAGCGGATCGCCGCCGACTACCCCGGTGTGCCGCTGCTGATCACCGAGAACGGCGCGGCGTTCCCCGACAAGCCCGGCGCCGACTCGCCCGACGGCCCGACGCAGGTGATCGACGCCGATCGCATCGCCTACCTCGACGGGCACCTCCGTGCGGCGCACGAGGCGATCTCCCGGGGCGTGGACCTGCGCGGTTATCTCGTATGGTCATTCCTGGACAACTTCGAGTGGGCGGAGGGTTACCGCAAGCGGTTCGGGATCGTGCACGTCGACTACCTGACCCAGCGGCGCACACCGAAGGCCAGCGCCCGGTGGTACCAGGAGGTGATCTCCCGGAACGGGCTGTGACGAGCGGGGGGAAAGCGCGATGACGACGGCGCAGCGGCCGACGCTCGAAGCGGTGGCAGCGCGGGCCGGGGTCTCCCGCGCCACCGTTTCGCGGGTGGTCAACGGCTCCACCACCGTCGCCGAGCCGATCCGCGAGGCGGTCACCCGGGCGGTCGCCGAGCTGGGGTACGTGCCCAACCTGGCGGCCCGCAGCCTGGTCACCCAGCGCACCGACTCGATCGCCCTGGTCATGCCGGAGGCGGCCACCCGGGTCTTCTCCGACGACCAGGTCTTCCCCGGCATCATCCGGGGCGTCAGCCAGGAGTTGGAGGCGGCCGACAAGCAACTGGTGCTGATGCTCGCCGGCTCGCCGGCCGGGCACCACCGGGTCGAGCGGTACACCACCGGCCGGCACGTCGACGGCGTGCTCTTCGCGTCGCTGCACGGTGCCGACCCGCTGCCCGGCACGCTGGCCCGACTCGGCATCCCGGTGGTGGTCAGCGGTCGGCCGCTCGGCGACGTGCCCGTCCCGTACGTCGACGTCGACCACGTGGCCGGGGTGACCGCAGCCGTCCGGCACATGATCGACAGCGGTCGTCGACGGATCGCGACCATCGCCGGGCCACAGGACATGGTCGCCGGGATCGAGCGGCTCAGCGGCTACCGCAGCACGGTCGCCGACGCGGGGCTGCCCGAGCTGATCGCCATCGGCGACTTCACCCGGGAATCCGGGTCGGCGGCGATGCGCCGCCTGCTCGCCGAGCATCCCGACCTCGACGGCGTCTTCGCCGCCTCCGACCTGATGGCGCACGCCGCCCTGCGGACGCTGCGCGAGGCGGGTCGACGGGTGCCCGACGACGTGGCGGTGGTCGGCTTCGACGACATCGAGACCGCCGCCTACACCGAGCCGCCGCTGACCACCGTCCGGCAGCCGATCGTGGAACTCGGCCGCCGGATGACCCGCCAACTGCTCCGGCTGGCCGCCGGGGAGAGCATCGAGCAGGCGATCATGCTCCCCACCGAACTGATCCGCCGCGCCTCCGCCTGACCGTACCGGGCGGTTAATGCGTCGCTCGGGCGGACGATCGTCGCTAGCCTCGCCGACATGCCGAATCCTGTCGCGCTGCTGCACGTGCTCCGCTGTTACCACCAGCGCGTCGAGATCGAGGCCGTCGCGGCCGTATGGATGGGGGCCTGACATGCGCATTCGTGAGGCACAGCCGGACGACGCTCCGGGCGTGGTGGCGCTGCGGACGATCGTCTACCCGTACCTGGTGCGCGGGGTCGAGTCGACCCGAAAGATGATCGCCGAGCCCCCACCCGAGGAGGGCTGGACCGCCTTCGTGGCCGAGGTCGACCACCAGGTGGTCGGCTGGGTGTCGGCGCAACGCTCGGGCTGGACCTCAACGCCGAACTTCGGGGAGGTCTCGATGCTGCACGTGCACCCGGAACACCGGAGGCGCGGCGTCGGCACGGCGCTGCTGACCGCCGTCACCGACCACCTCCGCCAACTGGGAATCCGCCGGGTACGTGCCATGGCCCAGACGGACGGGCTGCCGTTCGCCCGCCGACACGGCTACGAGCCCAGCCGCGAGGTGCGCTACTCGGCGCTCGACCTCGACCCGGCGCCCGCGCTACCCGAGCTGCCCCCGGGCGTACGGCTGCTGCCGATCTCCGACCTGGACCCGCACCTGCTGTACGCGGCCGACGTGGCCTCGGCCGCCGACGAGCCGGGCGACGTGCCGGTCGACTCGATCAGCTACGAGAGCTGGCAGTACGACGTCTGGGACAACCTCGGCCTGGACAAGTCGGCCAGCACCGCCGCCCAACTCGATGGTGAGGTCGCCGCCTTCAGCCTGGTGAAGCGGGACGGGGACCGGATGTGGTCGGACTTCACCGGCACCATCCCGGCCTACCGGGGCCGGGGCCTCGCCCGGCTCACCAAGACCGCAGCGCTGCACCGGGCCGCTGGGGACGGCGTACGCGTCGCGTACACCTCGAACGACGAGGAGAACGGGCCGATGCTCGCGATCAACACCCGACTGGGCTACCGACCGGTGGCATCCCAGTGGACCTGCCTGGCCGACCTGAACTGACCTGCAGTCCGGGAATGCGTTAGCGATCTGCCCCGCCCGCGCCGATCTTGCAGTTTCTGTCGTCGGAATGCGCGGAATGCCCCCTATGCCGCGACAGAACATGCAAGATCGCGGAAAGGACGAGCCAGACCTCGTCGATCATGGAGTTGTGGTGCCCGTTTTGTTGCAACAAAGGCACTTTGTCACTCACCACAACTCCATGATCAATGGGGCGGCGCCGGGGCTGAACTGCTCAGCATCAAGTGATCAAGGACAAGGTCGGTGTTCAAGGCGAGGGCCGCTCCTCGAACACCCGGCGGGCGACAGCGTGGGTGTCGGGGCCGAAGAGCACCAGGCGGGCCTCGGTGACGGTGGCCGGGGTGGCCGCGCGCAGCACCGCCAGCGCCTGACCAACCGCGTCGTCGACCGGCCAGCCGTAGATGCCGGCCGAGATCAGCGGGAACGCCACAGTGGTCGCGCCCACCTCGTCGGCCACCCGGAGGCTGTTGGCGTAGCAGTCGCGCAGCAGCGCCGACCGGTCCTCGGTGGCCGACCAGACCGGCCCCACGGTGTGGATCACCCAGCGGGCCGGCAGTTCCCCGGCCGTGGTCGCCACCGCCTGGCCGGTGGGCAGGCCCCTGCCGTAGCGGGACGCCCGCAGCGCCCGGCACTCGGCCAGGATCGCCGGCCCGCCGCGCCGGTGGATGGCACCGTCGACCCCACCGCCACCGAGCAGCGACGAATTCGCGGCGTTCACCATGGCGTCCACCCGCTGGGCGGTGATGTCTCCCTCGACCAGGCTGATCTCCATGTCAGCTCTCCTCGATCGGTTGGCCCATCGAGCGACGGGCCAGCAACGTGGCACCGGCGACTGCGGCCGGCATGATCAGCACGGCGCCGAGCGGAATCAGGAAGCAGAGGAAGACGGCCACTCCGAAGCCGAGCGCCGTGGGTCGGTCGGCCTTCAGGATCGTCCGGCGCTGCGGCAGCCGCATCCCCCGTCGGTAGAACGGTGCGCCCACCAACTCCACGGCGAGGAACCAGCCGCCCACGGCCGCCCCGATGACCGGGACGACCGTCTGGCCGACCACCGGAATGAAGCCGGCGACGAAGAGCGGGATGCCGACCAGCGCCGTGAGCGCCACCAGGCGTACCGAGTCGGCGAGGCTGCGGCGCAGCGACGACCAGAAGGGCACGTCCACAGCGCCCGGCGTGCCGCCGTACCGCTGCTCGACCTGCTCGGAGATCTTCTCGTAGAACGGGTCGCCGATGACCAGGGTGACAGCGGTGAAGGTGAGCACGCCGAGCAGGCCGCCGAGCCCCAGGAAGGCCAACCCGGCGATCACCCGGACCAGGCTGCGGCCGGTGCTCGACCAGTCGTCGGCGAACGGGGTGACCAGCGCGGCGAGATCGTCCACGAAATACACGAGCGTGGCGAGCGCGGCCAGGAAGAGCACGCCGGAGATCAGCGCCGGCACGATGCCGAGCAGCATCAGCCCCGGGCTGCGGACGTAGAGGCCCAACCCGCGCAGGAGCAGCCCCGCCCCGGCGAGGAAGCGTCCGACGACCCCGGTCACCGGGCTGGCGATTCTGCTGGCATCCACGATCGAGCAGCCTAACCAGCCGTGATCGGATCCGCCGGACGGAGCGCTAGCAGCGACTCACCACGTACACATCAACCGGTTGACGGACGGCGGTGATCCACCGGGCACACCGGGGTTCGTCGCTGACCGGTCGATTCGCCGGCGGGCCACCCCGACAACCATTGAGGGGTACGAAGTCAGCGGCGGCGGAAGGCGGCACGATGCCGGTCATCGAGGTGACCCACCTGAAGAAGCGGTACGGCGACCTGGTGGCGGTGGACGACGTGTCGCTCTCCGTGGAGGCCGGGGAGATCTTCGGGGTCCTCGGTCCGAACGGCGCCGGCAAGACCACCACGGTGGAGTGTGTCGCGGGGCTGCGTGTCCCCGACGGGGGCGGGGTGTCGGTCCTCGGGCTCGACCCCCGCAGGGACGCGGCCCAGCTACGCCAGCGGGTCGGGGTGCAGCTCCAGGAGAGTCAACTGCCGGACCGGTTGCGGGTGGCAGAGGCACTGGAGCTGTACGCCTCGTTCTACCGCAACCCGGCCGATCCGGCCGAGCTGATCGACAAGCTGGGCCTCGGCGAGAAGCGGAACACCGCGTACAAGAAGCTCTCCGGCGGTCAGAAGCAGCGGCTCTCCATCGCGCTGGCCCTGGTGGGCAACCCGGAGATCGCCATCCTCGACGAGCTGACCACCGGGCTGGACCCGCAGGCCCGCCGGGACACCTGGGGCCTCATCGAACAGGTCCGTGACAGCGGGGTGACGATCGTGCTGGTCACCCACTTCATGGAGGAGGCAGAGCGGCTCTGCGACCGGGTCGCGGTGATCGATCGGGGCCGGGTGGTCGCCCTGGACAGCCCGGCGGGCCTGGTGTCGACGGTGGCTCCGGAGCAGCGGATCCGGTTCCGGCCCTCGGCTCCGGTCGACGACCGACTCCTCACCGACCTGCCCGAGGTTTCCGCCGTGCAGCGCACCGGCAGTCAGGTGGTGGTGACCGGCACCGGTGAGTTGCTGCACGCCGTCACGTCGGTGCTCGCCCGCCACCAGATCGTCGCCGCGGACCTGCGGCTGGAGCAGTCCACCCTCGACGACGCCTTCGTCGAGCTGACCGGGCACCGGCCCGCCAACTGAGAGGGAGAGCCAGCATGCACGCCTTCCGCAACATCCTGCGAACCGAGGCGCGGCTCTACCTGCGGGACCTGCCGACGCTTCTCACCACGATCGGGCTGCCCACGGTGATCCTGGTGGTGCTGGGGCTGATCCCCTCGCTGCGCAAGCCGGATCCGACCTTCGACGGGCAGACCTTCGTCAGCTACTTCGCCCCGTCGCTGCTGGTGGTCACCCTCGCCATGGTCGGGGTGAACATCCTGCCCGCCGTGCTGGCCACCTACCGGGAACGCGGCGTGCTGCGCCGACTGGCGACCACCCCCGCGCACCCGGCCGCTCTGCTCGCGGCCCAACTGGTGCTGGCCCTGGCCGGGATCCTGGCCAGCGCGCTGCTGCTCATCGTCGTCGCCCGGCTCGCGTTCGGGGTGCCGCTCCCCCGGCACCCGCTCGGCTTCACGCTGGCGTTCATCCTCGGCACGGCCGCCCTGCTGTCGCTCGGTCTGCTGGTCGCCGCGGTGGCCCGCACGACGAAGGCGGCACAGGCCCTGGCCGTGCCGCTGTTCCTGGTCACCATGTTCTTCGGCGGGGTCTACCTGCCCCGGTTCCTGCTTCCGGACTTCGTGGCGCGGATCGGCGACTACACGCCGCCCGGGGTGCAGGCGCTCCTCGACGCCTGGACCGGCACCCCGCCGCAGCCGCTGCACCTGGGGATAATGGCGGTGATCGCCGTGGCGGCCGGCGCCGGCGCGGCGAAACTGTTCCGCTGGGAGTGAGCGGAGATGCGATGATCTGCAACGGTGGGCACGACCGTCTGACCAGTTGGCGAGAGCGCGAAGCGAGCCTCTATCGGGTGTTCCCCTTCGGCGGGCTGACCCTGGGCACCCTGCTGGCCCTCGTCGCACCGGCACCCGATCATCTCGGGACACTGCCCACCCTCGCCGTCGCCGTGGCGGCCGGATGCTGGGTCGCCTGGTTCGTCACACTGCACCCCGGCTGGCAGAGCCGGCGCACGCTGATGGCGGTCTACTACGCCGGCCTGCTCACGTTCGCCGCCGCACTGGTGGCCGCCAGCCCGTGGTACGGCTTCTTCGCCTGGATCGGCTACATCCACGCCTTTCCGGTGCTACCCGGGCGCTGGCGGGTCGCCGGCGTGGTCACCACTGCCGCCCTGGTCGCCACGTCTCAGGGCGGCGGCCTGTCGGTGGTGGTGTCGCACCTGCCGCTCTGGCTGGTGCTGGTGCTGTTCAACCTGGTGGTGGCCGGCTCGGTCACCTGGTTCGCGATGGTCGCCGAACAGGAGGACGCCAAACGCAAGCGGTTGGTGGCGGAACTCGGCGAGACCAACCGCCAACTCACCGAGACGGCCAGTGAGAACGCCGGGCTGCACGCCCAACTACTCACCCAGGCCCGGGAGGCCGGCGTGCTTGACGAACGGCAACGGATGGCGCGCGAGATCCACGACACCCTGGCGCAGGGGTTGACCGGCATCATCACCCAGTTGGAGGCGGCCGAGCAGACCCGCGACCGGTCCGCCGACTGGCGTCGGCACGTCGACAACGCGCTCGCCCTGGCCCGGGAGAGCCTCACCGAGGCCCGCCGCTCGGTACAGGCGATCCGTCCGGAACCGTTGGAGACGGCCCGACTACCGGACGCGCTGGTCGAGCTGGGCGGGCGCTGGGCGGCCCTGAACGGGGTACGGGCCGACGTGGCCACCACCGGCACGCCCCGCCCACTGCACCCGGAGGTCGAGGTGACACTGCTACGGGCCGCCCAGGAGGCGCTGTCCAACGTGGCCCGGCACGCCGCCGCGTCGCGGGTCGGGCTGACCCTGTCGTACATGGCGGACGTGGTCACGCTCGACGTCCGCGACGACGGGGCGGGCTTCGACCTCACCGACCAGCCGATGCCCCGTGAGCCGGGCGGCGGGTACGGACTGACCGCCATGCGGCAACGGGTGGCGAGGGTCGGTGGCGAGTTGGCAGTCGAATCCGAGCCGGGCGGCGGCACCGCCATCTCGGCGTCCGTCCCCGCGCTACCCGGAGGTGCCGGTTGACCGCCCCGGTTCGCCTGCTGATCGTCGACGACCATCCGGTGGTGCGGGACGGCCTGCGGGGGATGTTCACCGGCGACCCCGACTTCGAGGTGGTGGGCGAGGCGGCGGACGGTTCGGAGGCGTTGGCCCTGGTCGCGACGCTGCGGCCGGACGTGGTGCTGATGGATCTGCGGATGCCCGGGATGGACGGCGTCACCGCCATCGGCAGGCTGGCTCGCGCCGGCAGCACCGCCCGGGTGCTGGTGCTCACCACCTACGACACGGACGCGGACGTGCTGCCGGCGATCGAGGCCGGTGCGACCGGTTACCTGCTCAAGGACACACCTCGGGAGGATCTGGTTCGGGCGGTCCGGGCCGCGGCCCGAGGCGAGTCGGTGCTCGCGCCGAGCGTCGCCGGCCGGCTGATGGGTCGACTGCGCGCTCCCGCCGAGGAGCCGCTCAGTCAACGGGAGTTGGAGGTGCTCACCCTGGTGGCCCGGGGCGCCTCCAACCGGGAGGCGGCGACCCTACTGTTCATCAGCGAGGCCACCGTCAAGACGCACCTGCTGCACCTGTACGCCAAGCTCGGAGTCAACGACCGGGCTGCCGCGGTGGCCACCGCGTACGACAGGGGGTTGCTGACGCCCGGCGGGCGGTGAGCGGCACCGGGCAGGATGGGCGGATGCGCGCGTCCCGACTGATCTCGTTGCTGTTGCTGTTGCAGTCGCGCGGGTCGATGACCGCGAGCGAGCTGGCGCGGGAGCTGGAAGTCTCCGAGCGGACCGTCTATCGGGACGTCCTGGCGCTCTCGGCGGCGGGCGTGCCGGTCTACGCCGACCGGGGGCGGGCCGGCGGTTACCGCCTGCTCGGCGGGTATCGCACCCGACTGACCGGGCTGACCCGGGACGAGGCGGAGGCGCTCTTCCTCGCCGGGCTGCCCGGGCCGGCCGGTGAGATGGGGCTCGCCGACGCGGTCGCGTCCGCCGAGCTGAAGGTGCTCGCCGCGCTGCCACCCGCCCTGCGCGACGCGCCGGCTCGTGCCGGGCAGCGGTTCCACCTGGACGTGCCGGGCTGGTTCCGGGAGACCGCGCCACCGCTCTGGCTGCCCGAGCTGGCCCGGGCGGTCTGGGGCGACCGGGTGGTGGAGCTGCGCTACCGACGCGGCGACCGGGAGGTGACCCGCCAGGTCCAGCCGTACGGTCTGGTGCTCAAGAGCGGGGTCTGGTATCTGGTCGGCCGGGTCGGCGACGATGTGCGCACCTACCGGGTGGACCGGGTCACCGGGGTCGAGGTGGGCGACGAGCACTTCGACCGCGACGAGGGCTTCGACCTGGCCGGGCACTGGCGCGGACAGGCCGGGTCGTTCCTGCGGACCATGCTGCGGGCCGAGGTCGCCGTCCGGCTGAGCCCCGCCGGCCTGCGCCAGCTCCGGCACCTGGTCGATGCCCCCTTCGTGTACGACGAACTGGTCGCCGCCGCCAGCCCGCCCGACGGGCAGGGCTGGGTGATGGCGCGGCTGCCCGTCGAGTCGGTCCAGGTGGCGTACCACCAACTGCTGGGGCTCGGCCCCGAGGTCGAGGTCCTCGGCCCACCCGAGCTGCGGCGGTTGTTCGCGGAGGGCGCCGACCGGCTCGCCGCGCTCTACCGGTAGCCGGTCACGTCCGACGGCTTGCCCGCGTCGACCACCTCGGTGATGTAGCGGAAACCCTCGGGTTGGCTGCCGTCGAGGTCGGTGAAGCCGTACACCTTGGACAGCGTGCCGGCGTCGACGGATTTGCCGCTCCAGCGGGCCTTCTCCTCGTCGGCGGCGAGCGCGGCCACCGCCCGGCCGACGAAGGCCGGGGTTTCCGAGATGAGGAAGTTCGGGTCGGTGGCGGCACCGTCGCGCCAGTTCTCCTCGGTCACGCCGAAGTGCTCCAGCATCGCCTCGGAACGGATCCAGCCGGGGGTGAGCGCCACGGCCGTGCAGCCGTGCGACTTCAGCTCGTGGGCCTGGCTGAAGGCGAGCCGGTTGACCGAGACCTTGGCCAGGTCGTAGAAGACCGACAGCCGGTAGTTCTCGTCGTTGTACGCCTTGGTGCCGTCGCCCATCTCCACCACCAGGCCGCCGGGCTTGCGGATCAGCAGCGGTAGGGCGAAGTGGCTGGTGATGATGTGCGTGTCGACGGCCAGTCGCAGGGTACGGAAGCCGGCGTCGAGCGGCTGCTCCCAGACCGGCTTGTTCCAGGTGACCAGTGGGTCGCCGCCCCAGATGTCGTTCACCAGCACGTCGAGTTGGCCCTGTTCGGCGTCGATCCGGGCGACCAGGTCGCGGACCTGCTCGGGCACCAGGTGGTCGACCTGAACGGCGATGCCGGTGCCGCCGGCCGCGCTGACCAGCTCGGCGGTCTCCTCGATGGTCTCCGGTCGGTCCATCTCGGAGCGGCCGGCCCGGGAGCTGCGACCGGTGGCGTAGACAGTGGCACCGGCCGCGCCGAGCTGAACGGCGATCTGCCGTCCGGCACCACGGGTGGCACCGGCGACGAGCGCGATCTTTCCTGTGAGCGGTTGTGTCATGCCTGCGACGTTGTCAGGAATACCTGACAACCGACGTCCGAATTCGGTACTCGATCTAGTCGACCAGTCGGACCCGGACCCGACGGTTGGCCCGGCCCTTGCTCTCCACCTTGACCACCTGGACCTTGCCGATCTGGGCGGTGGAGGCGACGTGGGTGCCGCCGTCGGCCTGCACGTCGAGCCCGACGATGTCGACGATCCGGACCTCCTGCTCATCCGGCGGGATGAGGTTGGACTGGGTACGGATGATGTCCGGCAGGGCCAGCGCCTCGGTGCGCGGCAGCACCCGGGTGGCGACCGAGCGGTCGGCGGCCACCTCGGCGTTGACCAGCTCCTCGATGCGACTCTTGAAATCCGGGGGCACCTCGGGGAGGTTGAAGTCCATCCGGGCCTCGCCCGGTTCCATGGAGTTCCCCGTCACCAGCGCGCCGAAGTCGCGGAACACCACACCGCAGAGCACGTGCAGCCCGGAGTGGGTGCGCATCAGCCGGGTGCGGCGCTCGTCCTCCACCGCGCCGACGACCTCGGTGCCGACCGGCGGCAGCGGGTCACCCTCGGCGGGAACCAGGTAGGGGTCGTCGCCCTTGCGGGTGCCGACGATCCGGGTCTGCACCCCCTGCCAGAGCAGCACGCCGTGGTCGGGTGGTTGACCACCGCCGCCCGGGTAGAACGCCGAACGGTCCAGCACGATGCCCTGCTCCGCGTCGGAGTGCAGGACCGTGCACGTCCATTCGCGCAGTGTCGGGTCGGCAAGGTCCAGCCGGTGCGTCCGGCCGTGCTGTGTGACGCCCATGACAGGGCAGGTTACTCGTTCAGGAAGCCGGAGATGCGGTCCCGCAGGTCGGCGCGTTCCGACCAGAGCACGCCGGGCCTGTCGTACACGTGCAGGGTGGCCTGGGGCAGCGCGACGGCGAGCCGCTCGGCGACCTCGACCGGGTGCAGGTCGTCGCCCGCGCAACCGATCACCAGCGCCGGCGCGGTGACCGCCGTCAGGTCACCGATCTGGCGCAGCGGTGTCTGGTCGGTGAGCGTGGCCAGACCGTCGGCCAGACCGTCGCGAAGCAGTTGGTCGAGCCGTTGCCGCAGGTAGGCCCAGCCGGCCGGGGTGTTGCGCACCGCCGGGGGCAACTCCAGCGTGACGATGTCGGCGACCGCCGAGGCGTCCCCGCTCTCCACCGCCTCCAGCAGGTCGGTGACGCGCTCCCGGGCGAGCGGCCCGCGTGGCTCGTCGAGGACCGCCGGCAGGAAGAAGACCAGCTTGTCGAAACGCTCCGGGCTCTCCACGAGGAGTCGGCAGAGGGCGCCCGCGCCGAGGCTCGCGCCGAACGCGCGGCTGGCGCCGCCGAGGTCGGCGATCGCCCGCAGATCCCGGGCCAGGTCCAGGTAGTCCCACGGCCCGTCCGGGGCTTCGGAACGGCCGTGCCCGCGGAACTGGAAGAACACCTTGCGCCCGTTCACCCCACTGCCGAACGGGCGGGTGGTGGCGATGCCGTTGCCCAGCCCGTGCGCGAACACGGTGACCGGATCACCGGTGCCGGTGACCAGCCGCTCCAGCCGTACGCCGTGCGGAGTGGTGACCAGCTCGGTCTCCGGCTCCGGCAGCGCCGGCCGGCCGGTACGCGGCCCACCCGGCCCGGGCCCCCAGGTGCGGGGCCCGCTGTCGGGCGGAGGCGGCCAGCGAAAACCTCTCACCAGAACCCTTTGCCGTCGCTCAGGTCGCGCAGACCGACCCGGACGTCGAGCAGGTAGATCAGACCGGCGGCGATGCCGACCAGCCCGAAGAGGCTGATCGGACCGAAGCCGAGCAGGGTCAGCACGAGGCAGACCGCCAGGATGGCGATCCAACCGCCCTTGGGCAGCGTCCCGATGGCGGGGAAGGCGTCGGAGCGCTGGGTGACGGCGTGCACCAGGGCGACGCCCTGAACGATCAGCGCGAAGACGAGCAGGATCAGCTCGATCACGTCACGGACGGCATAGGCGAAGATCGGCGCGGCGTTGGCCATGTCGGCCAGTTTATGTCCACGACCCCGGCTACGTCCGACAAGGACGCCGCCGGGGTCGTGGACCCGACGAGCTACTCGGCGGCCGGGCGGGTCCGCTTGGTGGCCCGGGGAAGCTTCGCCGACGGGGTCTCGGCCGGCTTGGCGGCCTTCGGCGCGCGGGCGACCTTCTTGACCGCGGCCGGCTTGGCCTCGGCGATCCCCGCCACGTCGGCCGGGGTCGGCGCGTCGGCGGGGGCCGCAGCGGTCGGGGTGATGACAGCCGCGGTGGTGGCCGGCGTCACAGCCTCGGTGGCCTCGATGTCGGCGTTGACGGTCTCGGCGGCCTCCAGCACGCCGGCACCGACGACCCGCTCGCCCCGGGCGACCAGCGCGCCGTACGCGGCGAAGGCGCGTTCCTGGGCGACCTGGGCACCCGCGACCACCAGGGCGGCGTTGCGGGTCGCGGCGGCGCGCAGCTTGTCGATGTCGGCCACCTCGCGCAGCTTCGCCAGGTCGGCGGTCTCGTTGGCGGTTCGCAGCGTCTCGGTGGCCTTCTGCTTCAGCTCGAAGCCGGTCAGCACGGCCCGGCCACCCAGGTCGGCGACGACCCGGGTGCTGAGGACGCCGACCACGGCCGGCAGCTTGCGCAGCTGCTCGATGGCCAGCTCACCGGCGCCGGCTGCGGCGTAGATCGGGGCGGGGATGCGGTTGGTCTTCGGCTCGCTCATGACGTCTCCTCTTCGGCCGCCTCAGCGGCCTTCTTCTTCTGGGGGATGCTGGTGCTGCCCGGGGCGGGGGCGGTGCCCGCCTCGGTGACGGCTACCGACTCGAGCACGGCTTCGGTCGGGGTGCCGCCCACGGTGGTGGGGCCGGTGGCGGCCACATTGGCCAGGTCCGCGGCCTGGCTGGCGGACGGGCTGGCGGGCTGGTCGGCCTGCGCCGTCTCGGCTTCGGCCTGGGCCTCGGCCAGCCGGGTGTTCTCCCGGCGGAACGTCTCGTAGATCTGACTGAGCGACTGCTTCTGCGCCATCGTCAGGTCGGCGTCCACGGCGATGGCGGCGAGCACCCCGTGGCCTTCCTTGTCGTCGAGCAGACCGGCGCGCAGGTACATCGCCGGCGTGGAGACCCGCAGCGCGCTCGCCAGTTGCTGGAGCACCTCCGCGCTGGGTTTGCGCAGGCCGCGCTCGATCTGGCTGAGGTACGGGTTGCTGACCCCCGCCTGCTCGGCGAGCTGCCGTAGCGAGATCTTGGCGTTGCGCCGCAGATCGCGGATGAACCCGCCGACGTCGGGAAGGTCCTTGGGTGTGGCCATGGCAGCGACGCTAATCGTCCGCGCTAGCTGTTGCAAGCAAAACGCTAACCATAGTTAGCAAGGTCTCAGCACCCCGTTTGCGCGCCACTCGGCCGATCCGTACGGTCCGTCCGTGCACAAGATCACAGTCAATGGAGCAAGCATCGCGTACGACGAGGCCGGCACCGGTTCGCCAGTCGTCCTGCTGCACGCCGGAATCGCCGACCGGCGGATGTGGCGGGGGCAGGTGTCCGCGCTCGCCGCCCGGCACCGGGTGATCGTCCCGGACCTGCGTGGCTACGGAGACTCCGAGCTGCCCCCGACGCCGTTCGCGCATCACGACGACGTGGCCGGGCTGCTGGACGCGCTCGACCTGCCCCGGGCCGCCCTGGTCGGCTGTTCCTTCGGCGGGGCGGTCGCCATCGACACCGCGCTGGCCCACCCCGACCGGGTCAGCGCCCTCGCGTTGTTCGACACGGCGGTCTCCGGCAACGAGTGGTCAGACGAGGCGAACGACCTCTGGGACGGCCTGGTCGGCGAGGTCGACCCGGACGACTTCGTCGCCGGTGCGGCCGGTGAGGTGCGGTTCTGGGTGGTCGGCCCGCGCCGCCGGCCGGAGGACGTCGACAGGGAGCTGGTCGCGTTCGCGCAGGAGATGGACCAGCGTGCCCTCGCCGCCGAACTGGCGCTCGGCGCGGTCGAGGTGGGAGAGCTGTCGCCACCGGCGATCGGTCGTCTCGGCGAGCTGAAGATCCCCGTCCTGGTCACCGCCGGCGCCGCGGACGTGCCGGACATCAGTCGGCTCGCCGACCGGATCGCCGCCGAGGTCCCCGGCGCGGTACGACTGCCAGACGTGCCGGACGCCGCGCACCTGCTGCCGCTGGAGCGTCCGGAGCCGGTCAACGCCGCGCTGCTCGACTTTCTGAGCTAGCCACCACCGCCGCCGACGGGCCTGACGTCGCTCGATCCGGAGTTGGCCGCCGGGTCGGGCGGCCGGGCCGGTGGGCCCGTGGTGTCACCAGAGCGGGCGGACCGCCCCGACCGGGACCCCGCCACCGAAGAGCGGCACCTCGGCGTACTCGGTCAGCACCGGAGCGTCCACGCCGAGCCGGCGCAGCGCGGAGACCAGTACCGGCATCCGGGCCCGGTCGGCGCCGTCGTCGATCTTCAGTGCGACAGCGCCGACGCCCGGCAGCGCCACGGCGATCACGCCCTCGGCACCGACCTTGGCCAGCAGCCCCGGGACACCGCGCATCAACCGGGTGTCGTCGGCCTGGGTGCCACCTACGATCTCCGGGTACGCCCGCATCGCGTCGGCCACAGTGCGCGGCACCGAGCCGGGCTCGGCGTCGACCAGCCGGAGGTACGCCCCGGCCAGGCCGGTCAGCGACACCGCGAGGACCGGGGCGCCGCAGCCGTCGACCCCCACCGCCGCCGCCTGCTCGCCGGTGAACTCCTCGATGGCGGCCCGCAGCCGCTGCTGAAGCGGGTGCTCCGGCCGCCAGTAGCCCTCCCGGGACCAACCGGCGGCCTCGCAGGTCAACAGCATCCCGCTGTGCTTGCCGGAGCAGTTCATCTGCACCCGGCTGGGGGCGCCACCGGCTCGAAGCACCGCCTCCCGGGCCGCGGCCCCCACCGGCAGGTCGGGCGGGCAGTGCAGCGCCGACGCGTCCAATCCGGCGCGCTCCAGCAGCGCACCGACCCGGGAGATGTGGAATTCCTCGCCGGCGTGGCTCGCGGAGACCAGCGCCACGTCGGCCGGGTCGGTCAGGGCCAGGCCGGCCCGGAGCATCCCGATCGCCTGCATCGGCTTGCTGGCCGACCGGGGGAAGATCGGCGAGGTCACGTCCCCGGCGGTCGCCACCGCGGCACCGGCGGCGTCCAGCACCACCACCGAGCCGCGGTGCGCACCCTCCACGAACCCGGACCGGACCACCTCGGCGAGCGGCGCGCCGCCCTCGTACGTCTTCGTCACGCGCTGGACGGTACCGACGGTCCGGGGGTGCCCGGCGGCGGGGTGACCAGGAGGTCCACCGCCCGGGTGACAGGGGCGCGGGACAGACCCGGCCTTACAGCCCGAGCAGCTCGCGGGCCTCGGTGGTGGTCAGCGGCGGGCGCTGGGCGAGCTGGGCGAAACCCACAGCGCGGGCGACCAACTGCATGTTGGACTCCACCGGGCGGCCCTTCGCGTAGGTCACGGTGTCCTCCATGCCGACCCGCAGGTGCCCGCCCGTCGACAGCGAGGCCAGCAGCACCGCGATGGTGCTCCGGCCGACGCCGGTGGCCGAGAAGGTGGTGCCCTCGGGCAGGTCCCGCAGCATCCGGTGGGCCGCGACCAGGGTCTCGGTGGTGCCCGGCATCCCGCCCGGCACGCCCATCACGAAGTCGACGTGCACGTGCCCGCCGGCCGGCAGCCCGTACTTGCCGAGCAACCGCTGCAACGCGGACAGGTGGCCGAGGTCGAAGATCTCGTACTCCGGCACGATCCCGCGCTCCTGCATCCGGGTGTGCAGGTCGACGATGAACTCCCAGCGGTTGAGGAAGACGTCGTCGCCGAAGTTGACAGTGCCCATGGTGCAGGAGGCCATGTCCGGACGGGCGTCCAGCACGGCGAGCCGGGCGGCCTCCGGGTCGGTCACCGCACCACCGGAGGAGAGCTGCACGATCAGGTCGGTACTCTCCCGGAGCGCCGCCACCGTGTCGGCCAACCGCACCGGGTCGAGCGTCGGCCGGGCCTCGTCGTCGCGGATGTGGACGTGGATCACGGCGGCGCCGAGCGCCTCGCACTCCTTGGCGGTGAGCAGCAACTCGTCGAGGGTCACCGGCAGCGCCGGCACCTCCGCCTTGGCCGACTCAGCGCCGGTCGGGGCCACCGTGATCAACGTCCCTGTCGTCATGCCGGCGATCCTAGACGGCCCGCTCAGGACGGGTCGATCGCCGCCGCGGTCTCGCCGATCAGCAACGCGGCGTCGTCCGGGACGTTCCGCTTCAGCACCGCGAGCGCGACCTGGCCCAGCTCGTGGTGCAGCACTGCGGTGCCGACGAAACCGACCGCCCGGCCGTCGAGCGTCACCGGCGTACCGGCCACCGGCGGCTGATCGGTGGTCACCCCGTCCAGATGCAGCAGTACGAGGCGACGCGGCGGCCGGCCCATGTTGTGCACTCGCGCCACCGTCTCCTGCCCCCGGTAGCAACCCTTGTCCAGATGCACCGCCGGGGCGATCAGGTCGACCTCGGCCGGAATGGTCCGGTGGTCGGTGTCCACCCCGACCCGGGGCTGCCGGGCGGCCACCCGGATCGCCTCGTACGCCCACAGCCCCGCGACCGGCACCCCGGCACCGCGCAGCTCCGCCACCACCTGGTCCATCGCCGACCGGGGCACCAGCAGGTCCACCCCGAGCGGACCACGTCGGGCCCAGCCGCCGATCGGCAGTGGCCGTACGTCGTACCGAGCGCTCGCCCGGGGTGGCACGGCACCGTGCGGGAACTTCGGACCCGGCACCGCGACCACGTCCGGTGCGGCGAGCCCGGTCACGCCGAGCGTGCCGAGCGCCTCCATGGCCGCCGGCCCGACCAGCGACAACAGCGCACGCTCGGCCGTCGCGTCGCGTGGTTCGACCTTGCTGAAGAACCGCATCTTCTCCAGGTAGGTCAGCAGGCCCTCGGTCGCGCCGGGCTCGGTGTCGAGCCAGGTGGTCTCGCCGTCCTCGGCGACCATGGCGTGCTGCTCGACGTGGCCGTGCGGCGACAGCACCAGCAACTCGGTGCCCTCACCGGCGGCCAGCGCGTTCAGGTGCTGCGAGGTGACTGTGTGCAGCCAGCTGGCCCGTTCCTCCCCGGCCACCGCGATGACCCCTCGATGCGACCGGTCGACCAGACCGACAGCGGTGTCGAGGGTGCGCTGCTCGCGCAGCGGGTCGCCGTAGTGCGCGGCCACCCCCCGCACCCCGGCCGCAACGTGCGCCGGATCCGGCTGGTCACGGCTGGCCTCGTCGATGCCCTCGACGGCCACCGCACCCGCGATGTCGATCATTTTTCGTCCCCGTTCTCGCAGCGTACGCAGACGCCGAAGAGTGACACGTGCCCGATGTCCACCCGGAACCCGCGCTGCGCGGCCAACTGGTCGGCGAGGGGGCGGAGCAGCTCCGGCTCGATCTCGTCGATCGCGCCACACTCCCGGCAGACCAGGTGGACGTGTTGGTGCTCACCGGCGGCGTGATAGGTCGGTGAGCCGTGCGACAGGTGCGTGTGGGTGACCAGACCGAGCCGTTCCAGCAGCTCAAGCGTGCGGTAGATGGTGGTGATGTTGACGCCGGCGGCGACCTCCCGGACCGCGGTGTGCACCTGCTCCGGGGTGGCGTGGCCCAGATCGAGCACCGCCTGGAGGACGAGCTGCCGCTGGGCCGTCAGCCGCAGCCCACGGGCCCGCAGCATTTCCGCGAGGGAGGATTCGGACACCGTCCGATCATAGTTCGGCCACCGGGCTGTTCCCCGCACCGCGATCGATCACCGCTACGCTCGACGGTCATGGTGAGGTCGTCCGTCGGGAAGGTCGGAGCCGACCCGACCGCGCGGATCGCCGTCCTGGGGCGTGGCCCGGTGCCACCCGGCGACCCGGTGCTCCGCGGTGACGACCTCGGGGTGCTGCACGGCGACGGCCTCTTCGAGACCATGCACCTGCGGGACGGCCAACCGTGGCTGCGCGACGAACACCTGGCCCGCCTGGCCACGGCGGCGGCCGCCGTGGAGCTACCCCTGCCCCCCACCGCCGCGCTGGTCGACCTGCTGGACCAGGTGCGAACAGGCTGGCCAGCGGCTGTGGAGGGGGCACTTCGGTTGGTCTGCACCCGAGGCCCGGAGGCCGGCGGTCCGCCCACGATCTACGCCACGCTGGCCCCGGTGCCGGCGGCCTCCCGGGCCGCCCGGCGGGACGGGATCACTGTGGCCACCCTGCCGCTGGGGCTGCCCGCCGCCGCCCGCAGCGGGCTGACCTGGCTGCCGGCCGGCATCAAGTCCACGTCGTACGCGGTCAACAGCGCCGCCCGCCGCTGGGCCCGCCGGGCCGGCGTGGACGACGTGCTCTGGATCTCCTCCGACGGGTACGCGCTGGAAGGCCCCACCGCCAATGTGGTGTGGCTCACCGACGACACGCTCTGCACGGTGCCGGCCGCCAGCACCGGCATCCTCGCCGGCACCACAGCGGCCTGGCTGATCGCCCACGCGAGCGAGCTGGGCCTGGGCGCCGCCGAACGGATGGTCACCCCCGCCGAACTGGACGCGGCGGACGGCGTGTGGTTCACCTCGTCACTGCGCGGAGCCGCCGAGGTCCACACGCTGGACGGGGTACGGAGGGCTCGCTGCCCGCGTACCCCCGCCCTGCAGGCCCTGCTGGGTTTCCCCGTCTAGTGCTGTGACCGACCGTCGGGGTCAGCCGCCGACCCGGACGAGTCGGGCGGAGAGGTGCGGGCTGAGCCCGTGCCCCATGGCGGCCATCTCCTGGGCGTAGAGCAGCGCACCCTCGACGATGCCGAAGAGCCGGTGCCCACCGGTGACCTCCTTGGCGGTCGGAGTCCGGATCACCGCGTCGGTGGCGAACTCGAGCTGCGTGCCGGTGCGCTTGCCCAGGTGCAGCTCCATCACCCCGGTCGGGGTGGTCAGCAGCGCCTCCAGCTCGTCGGTCGCCCGCCCGTCCACCAGCACCGGCCGCCACCAGCCCACCTCGCGGCCGGCCGGACGGACCGGCTTGCTCTGCTCGTCGAGGATCCACGCACGCGACTCGTAGTGCAGGAACGGTCGGCCGTCGTGGCTGATCCGGATCTCCTGCGCGTAGTCGAAATCCTCGATGGTGGGGAAGCCGCCCTTGCCCCGACCACGCCACAGACCGATGTACGGCAGCAGGGCATCCAGCGCGGGGTGCAGCTTCGGCCCGACCCGCAGGTCGTGGCTCTCCTCGAACGGGTACTCCTCGACCGGCGGCGCGTTCAGCCACGGCGGCTGCAGCGGGTTCTCGCTCACCAGCGTCCTCTCGAAATGCGTACGGCAAGGTAGACCAGGCCACCGGCGAGCCCGCCCAGGCCAGCGACCAGCAGGCTGACAAACCCGATCTCGGTAACCATCCCGGCCATCCTATGCTGGGCCACATGGCCCGCAATCTCGTCGTCAAGGCCACCGCAGGGGCGGACGCCCCGGAGCGGTGCGCGCAGGCATTCACCGTCGCCGCGACGGCGGTAGCGGCCGGGGTGGACGTCTCGCTCTGGCTGACCGGTGAGTCCACCTGGTTCGCGCTGCCCGGTCGCGCCCAGCAGTTCGACCTGCCGCACTCCGCGCCCCTGGCCGAGTTGTTGCACGTCATCCTGACCAGCGGCCGGGTGACCGCCTGCACGCAGTGCGCGGCCCGACGGGAGATCGGCCCGGACGACGTACTC
Source organism: Micromonospora sp. NPDC047187 (assembly GCF_040643355.1). Lineage (NCBI taxonomy): Bacteria > Bacillati > Actinomycetota > Actinomycetes > Micromonosporales > Micromonosporaceae > Micromonospora > Micromonospora sp. NPDC047187. The sequence goes on along the minus strand of NZ_JBEYUF010000035.1, from coordinate 16,436 downwards.
CCCGGGGTCCGGATCGCCGGTGCCGCGGTCTTCGTCGAGGAGGCGTTGGCCGAGGGCGCGCAGGCACTCGTCTACTGACCGCACGGCGGCGATAGGGCGACCCGAGCGGAGTGTCGATACCGACCCGACATCTCGGACGGCTGCCTACGATTCGGATGTGACCGAGGCGGCGGAGAGGTTCTTCGAGGCACTGCCGTCGCGCGCACCCGACGTCCTGGGCGGCCTGGCCGACGGCACCCTCCAGATCGACCTCGGCGAGGACCACCGCACCGAACACTGGCTGGTCCGGATGCGGCCCGGGTTCGTGGAGGTCAGTCGTGGGCGTGGCCCGGCCGACGCCATCTGGTACAGCAGCGCCGCCCTCTTCGACCGACTGATCACCGGCGAGGCCCAGGGGGTCGCGGCGGTGCTGCGCAACGAGAGCACGTTCAGCGGGAACGTGGTGCTCTTCCTCGCCTTCCGCCGGTTCTTCCCGAACCCGCCCGGCACCCGGGACCCCCGCGAAACGGCCCGCCGAGCAGCCGGGCGACTTCGGTGAAGGACCTCGTCAGCATCCTGGACGGCAACACCTTCCTGGTCAGCGATCGGCGCGGGGACATCGAACCGTCCTACGACTTCCCCACCGGGCTGTTCTCCTTCGACACCCGCTTCCTGTCCACCTGGGTGCTCACCCTGGACGGCGAACGGCTGCACGCCCTCTCCGTCGACGACACCGAGTCGTACCGCACCAAGTTCTTCCTCGCCCCCGGCGAACCCACGCACTACCTGGACGCCAAGGCGTCGGTGATCCGCAGCCGGGCGATCGTCGGCAGCTTCGAGGAGGAGCTGACAGTGCTGAACCACCTCGGCGCGGAGGTCGAGTGCACCCTCCGGATCGAGATCGGGGCCGACTTCGCCGACCTCTTCGAAATCAAGAACTCTCGACAGAAGCGGGGGCGGACCACAGTCACTGTCGCCGAGAACGAACTGCGGCTGACCTACCGGCGGGAGGCGTTCCACCGGGAGATGACGGTCAGTACCACCGCGCCGGCGCGGATCGACGAGACCGGAATGACCTTCCGGGTCCGGATAGCCCGCAACGACAGCTGGACCACCAGGCTGCACGTGTCCAGCGTCGTCTACGGGGCCCGGGGCGAGGACATCCGGGCCACCCTCCCGTACGGCGGCAGCCGCAGCGCCGACGTCATCCGGGCCGAGCAGCAGGAGCTGATGGACCGGGCGCCGAAGCTCGGCTGCGACTGCGAGCCGCTGGCCGGGGCGTACCGGCGCAGCCTCAACGACCTGGCCGCGCTGCGCTACGAGTCGATCGCCCTGGGCGTACGGCTGATCGCCGCGGGACTGCCCTGGTTCATGACCCTGTTCGGCCGGGACAGCATCATCACCTCGTTGCAGGTGCTGCCGTTCCTGCCGGAGCTGGTCCCACCGACCATCCTGATGCTGGCCGGCCTTCAGGGGCAGCGGGTGGACGACTTCCGGGACGAGGAACCCGGCAAGATCCTGCACGAGCTGCGGTACGGGGAGACCGCCGGCTTCGAGGAGCAGCCACACTCGCCGTACTACGGGTCGGCCGACTCGACGCCCCTGTTCATCATCCTGATCGACGAGTACGAGCTGTGGACCGGTGACGCCGCACTCGTCCGCAAGCTGGAACCGCAGGTCCGCGCGGCGTTGGAGTGGATCGACACCTACGGCGACCTGCTCGGCACCGGCTACCTCTGGTACCAGACCCGAAACCCGGAGACCGGCCTGCAGAACCAGTGCTGGAAGGACTCCTGGGACGCCATCTCGTACGCAGACGGTCAACTGCCCGGCTTTCCCCGGGCCACCTGCGAGTTGCAGGGCTACGCCTACGACGCGAAGGTCCGGGCCGCCCGGCTGGCCCGGAAGTTCTGGAACGACCCGGAGTTCGCCGACGAGTTGGAGCGGCAGGCCGCCGACCTGAAACGGCGGTTCGACAGCGACTTCTGGATCGCCGACCGCGAGCACTACGCGCTCGCGTTGGACGCCGACGGCCGGCAGGTGGACGCGCTGACCTCGAACATCGGGCACCTGCTGTGGAGCGGCATCGTGGACGAGTCGCGCGCCGGCAAGGTGGTCGAGCACCTGCTCGGGCCACGACTGTTCTCCGGCTGGGGGGTGCGGACGCTCGCCGCGGACGAGGGGCGGTACAACCCGATCGGCTACCACGTGGGCACCGTCTGGCCGTTCGACAACTCGATCATCGCCTGGGGGTTGTGGCGGTACGGCTTCCGGGAGGAGGCCGGGCTGATCTGCGACACGATGCTGGCCGCGTCCCGGTACTTCGAGGGTCGGCTGCCGGAGGCGTTCGCCGGCTACACCCGCGACCTCACCGACTACCCGGTGGAGTACCCGACCGCGTGCAGCCCGCAGGCCTGGTCGACCGGCACCCCGCTGCTGCTGCTGCGGGTGATGCTGGGGTTGGAGCCGCAGGGCGAGCACCTGATCATCGACCCGGCCGTGCCACCGGGGATGGGCCGGGTCGAGCTGCTGGACATCCCCGGCCGGTGGGGCATGGTCGACGCGTTGGGCCGCAGCCGTGACCCGGAGGACCAACCGGACGACGGCTGAGCCGAGCGGGCTGCCCCGCTCAGCTCGGGCAGCCGACGGTGGCGGCCAGTCGGGTGGCGTCCGGGCCGATCTCGGCCAGCACCGTGACGGCGCCGCTGCGGTACGCGTACACCGGGGGTTGGTCCAGCAGTGGGGCGTTGCCGGCCAGCGGGGCGAGTGCGGCCGTCGACGCCGCCGGGCCGGAACCGCTCGCGGACCACGCGGTACGGGCGAGCCCGCCGCCCGGGCAGGGCGCGGTGACCTGCTCCGCCGCGGCGTCACCCGGTCGGTCGAGGGCCGTCAGTGCGGCGGCCAGCGCGGTGGTCTCCGGGCCGGCAGCGGTGGCCGGGGACGGCGTGTAACCGGCGCCGACCGGTCGGCAACCGGTGTCGACGACCAGCCGCACCCGGCCGTCGACGGTCGGCCTGCCCTCGACGGCCACGAACTCTCCGGCGTCGGCGCGCAGCTCGGGGCCGTCCACCCCGGGCCCGACCCCGGCCCGCCAGCTCGCCGGCAGCCGCTCGGCGATGCCGGTCAGCACGGCCCGCTCGTCACCGGTGGCAGCGAGCACCCCGACCTCGCGTCGCAGCCTCGCCCCGTCGGCGAACGGGGTGACCCGGCAGCCGGACGCGACCCGCGCGGGGCTCAGTTCCAGCAGACCGGCCGCACCGGCCGCGCGAGCCAGCTCACCGACCGCCCGGTCGACCACCGGGCCGGCCTGATCGAGGGAACGCTGTTCGCGCACGGTCGGCGGGTCGTTCCGCACCGATATCCAGGTGAGCCCGGCCAGCAGCACCGCCCAGGCCACCGTCACAGCCAGCAGCAAACGCCGCCGCGACCGGGCCGGTGTCGGCGCGGCAGGGCCGGCCGAAGAGGCCCAACCCGTCTGCACAGCACCGCTCACCCGGCCATGGTGTCACGCGCCCGCCGCCGGGCCGGCAGCGGAGGCGGTCGGCCCGGCGGAGCGACAGCGGGTCAGTGGTCGTGCAGCCGGGGCGGCGGGTCGAGCCGATAGCCGATCCCTCGCACGGTGTGCACCTGCGGCCCGCCCGGCAGGCCCCGCAGCCTGCGACGTAGCCGTCTGATGGTGGATTGCAGCGCTGCGGTGTCCGCGCCACCCAACGCGGAGGCGCAGAGCCGTTCGTAGCTCCACACCACCAGCGGTGGGCCGATGAGCAGGGTGAGCAACTCCCGTTCGGTGGGGGTCAGCGGGAGCGCCTCGCCGCGCCAGGTGACCCGGTGTCCGGCCCGGTCGACGACCAGCTCACCCCACTTCACCAGCCCCCGCGGTTCCAACCCTGGGGAGACCGGCCTGACGGCCGGCGTCGGGGCACTCGGCGACGAGAACAGCAGTGCCCGTAACTGGACCAGGTCTTCGCAGCTCACCACCTGACCAACCCCGTCGAGCTGTCGCCGCACCCGCTCAATCATCAAGGCATCCGCGCTGACGCAGACGATGATCGGAACCCTTTGACCGGACACGTCGCTGTCCGCACCAACCGTGATCTCCACTCTTAGATAGTGACGCACACCGATGGATTTGATTGGACCGTCCGCGCCGTCGGCAACACCCAACTTTCTCCCGGTACCCACAAGGCCATCCGCTCGCGCCTCGCGTCGCCGCATCACTCGCGCCGACTGTCGTGGAACCGACACCAGCGCAACCGAAGAGCGGGTGCCATCGATTGACAGTGGGTAGTGGACTAGTGACGCGAGGATCCGCAATGCGGTCCGCGTCGTCGGAGAGAGGCACTAGGGTGACGCCAACAGCGACGTCGTCGACGGCGAGAGGACCAGCAATGGGCACCGCCATCGTCAAGACCCAGCAGGAGCTGCGAGAGTGGCGAGCGCGGCTCCTGGAGCGTGTCCACATGAACAAAGAGACGCTGTATGACCTGGGGCGCAACTTCGAACTCCGCGCCGACGAGCGCAGCGTCTACGAGATGGTCCGCTCCATTGACTACCTGCTCGGCGATGACGACTGACGGGACTCCCGTCTCTTCGGACCTGATCGCCCGAGCCAGCGCTTTCGCCGACGACATAACCAGCCGAGTGCAACGAGTGGTGAGGACAGAGAAGCACCTGTCCGCGCTGCTGATGCCTGGCAGGAACGGCGGTCGCGTCATGGTGGGCATCGTCGAGGGAGACGATTTCGGCACGTTTCCGCTGTACATCGACAACAAGCACCGCCTTGACCTGCTAATCAAGTTCAACTGCTGCATGGATTCAACCGGCAGGCACCTTGCCACGGATGCCTCCTGGCTCCATGTCACGCCCAAGGGTGAAAAGGCGCCTTTGTTCCGCTACGAGTACGTCCGGGAGTTCCAGCCCGGCGTGCCCTGCGCCCACCTTCACGTGCATGGTCACCGCGACGAATTCGCCTTTGTCATGCAGGACGGGCCAAGCGGACGCCCGAGAGCCCGTAAGCGCAGACACGAGGTACCGCGGCTTGCCAAGTTCCACTTCCCGCTGGGCGGGCACCGTTTTCGGCCCTGTGTCGAGGATGTCCTGCAGGCCGTGGTGGAAGAGTTCTCCGTCGACACGGTCGACGGATGGCGGATGGCAGTCGACGAAGCTCGGGAGGAGTGGCGCAAGCTCCAGTTACTGGCTGCTGTACGCGACGCTCCGGGCATCGCCGCTCAGGCGCTGGAGGAGCTGCACTACAAGGTGGTTCCGCCCGACTCGGCCCCTGCCGACAACCAGAGCAGGATGCGAGCTTACTAACGCTGCGAAGAAACGACCGGGGCCAGCCACCCCCGGGAGGGTGACCGGCCCCGGTCGATCAGAGCGGTGGGTCAGGCGACGGTGACGGCAACCTCGTTGACGCCTCGGCCGGCAGTGACAGCGGTGTCGCCGTTGCCGTGCCGGGACAACGCCCGCAGCGTCCAGGAACCCGGCGCGGCGAAGAACCGGAACTGCCCGGCGGCCGAGGTGACCACCTCGGCGGTGAACTCACCGGTCGAGTCGAGCAGCCGGACGTACGCGCCCGGCACCGGGTCGGCCTCGGCGGAGCGGACGATGCCGGTGATGACAGTTTCCTTCTCCAGATCCAGGCTGGCCGGCAGCGGCGCGGCCTGGTCCGGTGCGGCGCAACCCGCGGCGGTGGGAAGAGTCATGATCAGGCCTCCCCGGGTTCGTCGCCGAGCGCGACCGGCACACCGACCAGCGAGCCGTACTCGGTCCAGGAGCCGTCGTAGTTCTTGACGTTGCGGTGACCCAGCAGCTCCTGGAGCACGAACCAGGTGTGCGACGAGCGCTCACCGATCCGGCAGTACGCGATGGTCTCCTTGCCGTCGTCGAGCCCCGCGTCGCCGTAGATCTTGCGCAGCTCGTCGTCGGACCGGAAGGTGCCGTCCTCGTTGGCCGCCTTGGACCACGGAACGCTGATCGCGGTGGGGATGTGGCCGGCCCGCTGCGCCTGCTCCTGCGGCAGGTGGGCGGGGGCGAGCAGGCGACCGGCGAACTCGTCGGGGCTGCGCACGTCGACCAGGTTCTTGGTGCCGATCGCGGCGACGACCTCGTCGCGGAAGGCCCGGATGGAGGTGTCTGGCTCCTGCGCGACGTACTGCGTCGCCGGGCGGGACACCGCGTCGGTGACGAGCGGGCGGGCGTCCAGCTCCCACTTCTTGCGGCCGCCGTCGAGCAGCTTCACGTCGCGGTGGCCGTAAAGCTTGAAGTACCAGTAGGCGTACGCGGCGAACCAGTTGTTGTTGCCGCCGTACAGGATGACGGTGTCGTCGTTGCTGATGCCCCGCTCGGAGAGCAGCGCCTCGAACTGCGTCTTGTTGACGAAGTCCCGGCGGACCTGGTCCTGGAGGTCGGTCCTCCAGTCGATCTTGATGGCGCCGGCGATGTGGCCGGTCTCGTAGGCCGAGGTGTCCTCGTCGACCTCGACGAAGACGACGCCCGGGGCGTCGAGGTTCTTCTCGGCCCACTCGGCCGAAACGAGTGCGGTGTCGCGACTCATCGAATCACTCCCTGGTGAGGATGGATGGTGAGCCAACGCGCGCGAATCGACCGGTGTAACTGTCGCACCACGCGCGGGACCCAGCGGAAGGACGGGATCACGGGTTCGTGCGACGGCGCCGCTGCCGGGCGTTCGGTGGGATAACCGGAGGGTGCGAGAACCCTGTGCCGGTGGCCGCCGTCAGGCGGCCGGAGACAGCCCCGCCGTCAGATGACGGGGCGACACAGGCAGGTGGCCACGCGGCACAGGTCGACCGCGCGCCGTTTGGTGAGGTGGGTCCCCATGGCCAGGGAGCTTACCAGCCAGTGACCGTGCTGCCACTGCGCCGACCACCATCCGGGAATCGCCGGGATCGCCGAGGATTTCGGCGTCCCGCCGCGCCTCCGGCGTCAGCCAGCGGAGTTGATCGGCACGTTCTTGGCGTCGGCGGTGACCGCCAGCCCTTCCGGCAGTGGACGGACCTCCCGGACCGCAAGCTGGAACGGCAACTCCGGCAGGGGTACGTCGATGGAGATGCTCTTGGCGTAGTTGCTCAGGAAGGCCCGAGCCAGCGGCAGGTTCGGCAGACCCGCGGCGTCCAGGTCGTTGAACCGCAGGGCGACCGCACCGTTGTCGGCGACGGTGACGTCGGCGGTGCCGCTGATGGTGAGCTTCTGACCGAGGATGTCGGCCGGGGCCTTGACGGTGAGCTTGCCGTTCTGCTCGCCGAGGGTGAGGCCCGGGCGGTTCAGCAGCGCGGCCAGGCTCTCGTAGCTGATCGTGCCGGCACCGTTGACGGTGTCCGCCACTACGTCACCCTGGCCGGTGCGCAGGGTGTCCAACGAGGCCCGAACGTTGCGGGCGGTCACGTCGAGCACCGGCAGCCGGACGGCGTCACCCTCGACCGAGGCCTGCACGTCGCGCAGGTTGATGGTGATCCGCTGGTAGCGGCCATCCAGCACCTGGGTGAGGAACGGAGTTCCGCCCACCTCCACCTCGGGTGCCGCGGATTGCGCGCCCTGCTTGGCGATCTCCTGGCGTACGCGGTCGCCGATCATCCGCTCGGCGACACCGACCGCGACCCGGTCGGCGACCACCAGCAACCCCGCCAGCAGCAGGAGCAGCACGAACAGCCCGATGAGCAGCTTGCGGCCACGCCGTCGGGGTCGCGCCTGGTCCACCGGATAGTCCTGCGCCACGCCGCCTCCTGTCTCCGCCCGTCGCGCCGCGACGGGTCGTTCGTTCCGACGCCGCAGGGCGGCGCACCCGTAGGTACCCGACCGGCTCAGCGCTCAACCGTGCCTCAGAGGAAGAGCATGCACATGGCATACGCGGCGGGCGCGGCCAGGGCGAAGCCGCCGAGCGGGCCCTGCATGTGCCGGGCCACCCACATCGTCGGCGGTTCGCCGGCCATCAACCGGCCCGCCTCCGCGTACCCCACGGCGAGGTCGGAGAGGACGGCGGTGACCGCCGCGACCAGGCCGATCACGGCGGCCCGGGTCGGCGTGAAGGGAGCCACCAAATAGCTGCCGAGGAGGGCGCTGGTCAGTGTGCCGACCATCGCGCCGGCCACCACGCCGGCGGCGCCCCGGGGCACCTGCGGTGCGAGCCGGGGCCAGGGCAGTACGGCGTCGGTGAGCCGAGCGACGGTGAGCGCGACACCGCTCGCGGTCAGGCAGACGGTGATCGCCTGGGTGCCGGCCGGGATCCGGCTGAGCACGATCAGGGTGCCGAAGGCCACCACCCCGACCACGATGAGCAGCGTGGAGCCGAGGGAGTCGGTGACCCGGACCCGGTCGACCCGACGAACCAGTTGGCCGAGCACCGCGGCGAGGAACCCACCGGCGGCCAGGTAGCCCAGCGGCGCCAGGCCGGCGACGTCGGTCTGCACCGCCGCGATGTCGACAAACGCCGCGACCGCGGCGCTGATCCCGGCGACCACAAACAGCGCGGGCGGACGCATGGCCATCGTCCAGGCGAGCACGAACAGCAGTTGGACGCCGAAGATGATGAAGGCGAACGGCAACCGGTGACCGGGGCCCGACGTCTGCGCGCCGAGCACCAGGCCGACACCGAGCAGCGCGGCGAAGCCGGCGATGGTCAGCGCCAGTTGACGGTGCACCGCGACCGGGGGAACGACCTCCTCTTCCGGCTCGTCGATCTCGTCCTCGGATCGGCGGGCCGGCTCGCCGGCGCGGCGGGCACGGCGCGGCCCACCCCGTTCGCGGCGGTCGCCATCGGTGGTGGCCGGGCCGGTACGCGGCGCGGGCGGTTGGCCGCGCGTCGCTGCGGCGGCCGGACCCGGTTGGGGCCCAGCGGGCCACGATTCGCGGCCGGCCTCGGGCGATGTGGAGGAAAACACGACCCGATCGTGCCAGACCGACGGCCCGACGCGGTGGTCACGGGTTTCGGCGACGTTAAAATCCGGGCCACGATCAGGGGCAAGGTAGACAAACGGGAAATGGCCTGACGGCGCGGCCGAGGCGATCGGTTAGGCTCAACGCGTTACCCGCCCGTCAGCGACGCCGGGACCACGCAATTTCTCAGCGCACTCCTTGATGAGTGCGACTGGTCGCGTGCGGCCTCGCGCCGCCGGGACGGAGGTGATCGTGGAGATCCTGCTGCTGGTGACCGCGCGTGCAGGAGAGCCGTCGGCTGTGCTGCCGGCGCTCGACCTGCTGCCGCACTCGGTCCGCACCGCGCCGCGTGATGTTCGCACCCTGGTCGCGGGCCCCAGCCCGGACGCGGTGATGGTGGATGCCCGATCGGAGTTGAGCGAGGCTCGCGCGACCTGCCGAATGTTGCACGCCACCGGGCTCGGCGTGCCGTTGGTCGCGGTGGTGACCGAGGCCGGCCTGATCGCACTCAACGCCGACTGGGGCGTCGACGACGTCATCCTCGCCTCGGCCGGCCCCGCCGAGGTCGAGGCGCGGCTGCGGCTGGCGGTGGGCCGGCTCAGCAACGCCACCGCTGGCGCGGGTGGCTCGATCCGGGCCGGCGAGTTGACCATCGACCCGGACACCTACGCGGCCAAGCTCAAGGGCCGTCCGCTCGACCTCACGTACAAGGAGTTCGAGCTGCTGAAGTTCCTGGCCCAGCACCCGGGCCGGGTGTTCACCCGGGACCAGCTCCTGCGCGAGGTCTGGGGCTACGACTACTTCGGCGGCACCCGCACTGTGGACGTGCACGTCCGGCGACTGCGCGCCAAGCTCGGCTCGGAGTACGAGTCGATGATCGGCACCGTCCGCCAGGTCGGCTACAAGTTCGTCGTTCCGCCGTCGCGGTCGCTTCCCGAGGCGGAGCACGCGCCCCTGCCGGTCTGATCCGGAGATCTCTCCGGGCGATTTCCCATATGCCCTTTTTGCGCAGCTTGGCAGTTCTATTCTGACTGCCGGGTTTGTCGGAGAAAGGGGCGACGGTGCGCGCACTGAACACGGGGGCGACGGGCCGGCGTGACCGGCAAGCCAGGCGGAAGTCGTGACGCGGGGCAGCTCCACCGCGCGCGCCGCGGGGATCGTGACGCTGGTGGTGGCGGGGCTGCTCGGCTCCGCGTACGTGCTGGGCCGCAGCCTCGTCCCCGACCAGACACCTCAGCAGTCAACCGGTGTCACCACGAGCGCCGACGGGCCGCACTACGCCGACCAACCCAGCGTTGGCGAGCCGGGCGGAGCCCCGAGCGGCAGCGCGGCTGAGACCGGCCCAGTCGAGACCGGCCAGGACGGGTCCGGACGGGACGCCGGAGACGACAACCTGTTCGGCGCGTACACCACCACCGGCACCCCCCGGCTCGCGCTGACCTTCGACGACGGGCCGGACCCGCGCTACACGCCGCAGGTCCTCGCCCTCCTGCGCGAATACGACGTGCGCGCCACGTTCTGCGTGGTCGGCGAGAACGCGCAGAACCACCCCGACCTGGTCCAGTCGATCGTGGACGCTGGGCACACCCTGTGCAACCACTCCTGGCACCACGACGTGGGCCTGGGCGCCCGGTCGGCCGACGCGATCCGCTCCGACCTCCTGCGCACCAACGCGGCGATCCGGGCGGCGGTGCCGAACGCGCCGATCGTCTGGTACCGCCAGCCGGGCGGAGCCTGGACGTACCCGGTGGTGTCGGTGGCGCGGCAGCTCGGCATGACCCCGCTGCACTGGTCGGTGGATCCGTCGGACTGGGAGCTACCCGGCGCCAGCAAGATCACCGCGACGGTGCTGAGCCAGGCCGAACCGGGCTCGGTGGTGCTGCTGCACGACGCCGGCGGGGACCGGCAGGGCACGATGGAGGCGCTGCGCCGGATCCTGCCCGACCTGACCGCCCGGTTCGAGCTGGAGGCACTCCCCACCGACCCGACGTGAGCCCCGCCTTTACGGCGACGCTCCGGGCGCCACGACACGCAACGGATACGGTGGCGGGATGAGCAGCGCGGAGCCGACCAGCGACCAGGTGACCCGGAGCGACCAACTGGCGCCGGCGGAGATCGCCGAGGTACTCGCCCTCGCCAGCGCCGCCGGTGACACGGACGGAGCGGACCCGCTCGACGAACACGTCCTGCTGCGGCTGCGGGACCCCGACGCCCCCGCCGTTCATCTGGTCGCCCGCGCCGACGACGGCACACTCACCGGGTACGCGCACCTGGACACCACCGACCCGGTGGGTGGGATCGGGGTCGAGCTGGTGGTGCACCCCGCGTACCGGCGGCGGGGCACCGGACGGGCGCTCGCCCGGGGCGTACTCGCCTCGGCCACCGGGCCGCTGCGAGCGTGGGCGCACGGCGACCACCCCTCGGCCGCCGCGCTCGCCGTCGACCTCGGCTTCGCCCGCGCCCGGGTGCTCTGGCAGTTGCGCCGGCCGCTGGCGGCCCCGCTGGGTGAGCCGCGCCTGCCCGACGGGGTGGCGCTACGCGCGTTCCGGCCCGGGGCGGACGACACCGCCTGGTTGGCGCTCAACGCACGGGCCTTCGCCGAGCATCCCGAACAGGGCCGGTGGACGTCGGACGACCTGCGGGTCCGCCTCGCCGAGTCGTGGTTCGATCCGGCGGGCTTCCTGCTCGCCGAGGAGACCGCGACCGGCCGACTGCTCGGCTTCCACTGGACCAAGGTGCACGAGCGGCCGGGGTCGGCCCGAATCGGCGAGGTGTACGTCCTGGGGGTGGAACCGACCGCGCACGGCGGCGGGCTCGGCCGGGCCCTGACCACCGCCGGGTTGGCACACCTGCGGGACAAGCGTGGCCTCGACCGGGTGATGCTCTACGTGGACGACTCGAACACCGGGGCCGTCGCGCTCTACGAGCGGCTGGGCTTCGCCCGCTGGTCCGCGCACATCAACTACCACCTGGGCTGACCGTCGGCCGTCGCCCCGACCGCGTCACCGGTGGGTAACGGTCGAGCGTCGGCGGGATAACGCCGAACCGGAAATATACCCATACTTCCGACAGGTGTACCCCGGTTCACTTAACGGACAACTCACCCTCAGCAAGCGGTCACCTCAGGGGCCGTACGTGTTCACCTTGCGTTCACTTGCGACCGGCGAACCGGCTACCTGGCACTTCTAACTTTCGTGTCAGCCGGTCAGTGCCGGTCCTCGGGCCCCGGGATCGGGGCGCCAAGTCAGACGCGAAGGGAAACCCCTCAGGTGAAGCTCCAGCGGTACGGCGCGATTGCCGGCCTCGCCCTTGCTGCGACGCTCGGTCTCAGCGCATGCGGCTCGGACAACAACGAGCCCACCCCCGGCGCCAGCGCTTCGGGCTCGGCCGCCGCGGTCGACTGCGCTACCGGCACGCTGAACGCCCAGGGCTCGTCGGCGCAGAAGAACGCCATGGCCGAATGGATCAAGGCGTACCAGCAGAAGTGCCAGGGTGTAACGATCAACTACGAGCCCAGCGGCTCGGGCGCCGGCATCCAGGCGTTCATCGCCGGGACGGCCGACTTCGCCGGCTCCGACTCCGCGCTCAAGCCGGAGGAGCAGCCGCAGGCCGACGCCAAGTGCGTCGGTGGCAAGGCCATCCACCTGCCGATGGTGATCGGCCCGGTGGCCGTCGCCTACAACGTGAGCGGCGTGGACAACCTCCAGCTCAAGCCGGCCACCCTGGCGAAGATCTTCGCCGGCAAGGTGACCAAGTGGGACGACGCGGCGATCAAGGCCGACAACCCGGGTGCCACCCTCCCGGCGACCACGATCCAGACCGTCCACCGCTCGGACGAGTCGGGCACCACCGACAACTTCACCAACTTCCTCTCCAAGACCGCTGAGGCCGACTGGACCCTCGGCAAGGCCAAGGCGTGGAAGGCCCCGGGCGGCACCGGCGCCAAGGGCTCGGACGGCGTGGCCAGCCGGGTCAAGGGTGCCGACGGCTCCATCGGCTACATGGAGTGGTCGTTCGCCGAGAACGCCGGCCTGAAGATGTCCAAGATCGGTAACGGTGCGGGTGAGTTCGCCGCGCTGACCGCCGAGGCCGCCGGCAAGACCATCGCCGGCGCCAAGGTCGAGGGCCAGGGCGACGACCTCAAGCTGTCGATCGACTACAACACCAAGGAGGCCGGGGCCTACCCGATCGTCCTGGCGACGTACGAGATCGTCTGCAGCAAGGGCCTCGCCGCCGACAAGCTGCCGCTGGTCAAGGGCCTGCTGGGCTACGCCGCCAGCACCGAGGGCCAGGCTGCCATGACCGAGCTGGGCTACGCCCCGCTGCCGGAGAGCGTCCGCACCAAGGTCGAGGCCGCAGTCAAGAACATCTCCTGACCGACACCAACTCCGCAATCGAATCGAGCGAGCAGATGGGTGACACCCCCCACCGCTCGGCCGACGCCGGCACCGGCGGGACGCGCGTGACCCAGAGTCACGAGTGGCCCGCCGGTGCCTCGGCGCGTGTGGCCGAGGCACCAGTCAGCACCCGTTCCCCGGGCGGCACCGGGCTGGGCGGCGGCGGCGCGCTGCCGCGCAGCCGTAGGTTCGGCGCCGAGCGGGCCTTCCGCGGTCTCACCCTGGCCGCCGGCACCGCCGTTCTGGTCATCATCGCCGCCATCGCGATCTTCCTGGTCGTCAAGGCGGTGCCGGCCCTACGCGCCAACACCGAGAACTTCTGGTCCTACGAGGGCTGGTCGCCCAACGAGACGGAGCCGAAGTTCGGCATCGGTGCGCTCGCCTTCGGCACCGTGCTCAGCTCGGCGCTGGCACTGCTCATGGCGGTGCCGGTGGCGCTGGGCATCGCCCTCTACCTCTCGCACTACGCGCCGCGCCGGTTGGGCACCGCGCTCGGCTTCCTGATCGACCTCCTCGCCGCAGTGCCGAGCGTGGTCTTCGGCCTCTGGGGGCGGGACGTCTTCAGCAGCCCCGTCCGGGACTTCTCGGTCTGGCTGAACCAGCACTTCGGCTGGATCCCGCTCTTCGGCGGCGACGGCCCCTTCGGGGCGTCCGTCATGCTCGGCGCCCTGGTACTCGCGATCATGGTGTTGCCGATCATCACCTCGCTCTCCCGCGAGGTGTTCCTCCAGACGCCCACCGCGAACGAGGAGGCCGCCCTCGCCCTGGGCGCCACCCGCTGGGAGATGCTCCGCACCGCGGTGCTCCCCTACGGCCGCCCCGGCATCATCGCCGCGATGATGCTCGGCCTCGGCCGGGCGCTCGGCGAGACCATCGCCCTGGCGCTGACCCTCGGCATCACCTTCGGCATCTCGTTCAACCTGATCCAGAACGGCGGCAACACCATCGCCGCCAACATCGCCAACGCGTTCGGCGAGGCGAACGAGACCGGCCGGGGCGCGCTCATCGCCTCCGGCCTGGTGCTGTTCGCCATCACGCTGATCGTCAACATCACGGCGCGGGCGATCATCTACCGCCGCCGGGAGTTCACGGAGTCGGCCGCATGACCACAACCGCCACCTCCCACCGCACCCGGCCGCCGGCCCAGCCCGACTCGCTGCGGGCCAAGCGGCTGCCCTGGTACGCCGCCCCGGCCATCGCCGTGGCGGCCCTGGCGCTCTCCGCCGTGATCGTCTACGGCACCGGCATCGGCGGCCCGGTCCTCGTGGTCGTCCTCGGCGCGATCCTCTACCTGGTCGGGCTCTTCGCCGCCGCCAACGCGGTCGAGGGGCGCCGATCGGCGCGCAACCGCACCTGGAGCGCACTGATCCACTCCGCCTTCGTGCTGGCGGTGCTGCCGCTCGTGTCGGTGGTCTGGACGCTGGTCAGCAAGGGCGCCGACCGACTGGACGTCAACTTCTTCCAGACCTCGATGAACAACATCGGGGCCCGGGACGCCAACGGCGGCGCGTACCACGCGATCGTCGGCACGCTGGAGCAGGTCGGCATCGCCACCCTGATCACCGTCCCGCTCGGCGTTCTCTGCGCGATCTACATCGTCGAGTACGGGCGCGGCAAGTTCGCCTTCGCGATCCGGTTCTTCGTGGACGTGATGACCGGCATCCCGTCGATCGTCTCCGGCCTCTTCGTGCTGGCGTTCTGGGTGCTGATCGTGTCGCCGTGGTTCAACGACGGTCGGCCCAGCTTCTCCGGCTTCGCCGCCGCGCTCGCGCTGAGCGTGCTCATGCTGCCCACCATCGTCCGGTCCACCGAGGAGATGCTCCGCCTCGTACCGGCACCACTGCGCGAGGGCGCGTACGCGCTCGGCGTACCCAAGTGGAAGACCATCCTGCGGGTGGTGCTGCCGACGGCGCTGCCCGGCATCGTCACCGGCGTCATGCTCGCCATCGCCCGCGCGGCCGGTGAGACCGCGCCGGTGCTGCTGGTCGCCGGCGGTGGCGCCGCGATCAACACCAACCCCTTCGAGAACAGCCAGTCGTCGCTGTCCCTCTTCGTCTACCAGCAGGCCGGCGACGCGTCGAAGTACGCCCCGGCACGGGCGTGGACCGCGGCACTCACCCTGGTCGCCCTCGTGCTCATCCTGACGATCGCGGCGAAGCTGCTGGCCCGTCGCAACAGGCTCAGCCGATGAACCCCGGAGGTACCACCATGGCCAAGCGCGTCTCCGCCTCGAACGTCACCGCGTACTACGGCGGCTTCAAGGCAATCGAGAACATCAACCTGACTGTCGAGCCGAAGACGGTCACCGCTCTCATCGGACCGTCCGGCTGCGGCAAGTCCACGTTCCTGCGGTCGATCAACCGGATGCACGAGGTGCTGCCGGGGGCCCGGGTCGAGGGCAGCCTGACCATCGACGACCAGGACATCTACGACCGGGACGTGGACGTCACGGCGGTCCGCCGCACCATCGGCATGGTCTTCCAGCGGCCGAACCCGTTCCCCACCATGAGCATCTTCGAGAACGTGGTGGCCGGGCTGAAGCTCAACGGGGTCCGCAAGAAGTCGATCCTGGAGGACGCGGCCGAGAAGGCCCTGCGCGCCGCGAACCTGTGGGGCGAGGTCAAGGACCGGCTCGGCAAGCCCGGCGCGGGCCTCTCCGGCGGTCAGCAGCAGCGGCTCTGCATCGCCCGGACCATCGCGGTCGAGCCGCAGGTCGTCCTGATGGACGAGCCGTGCTCCGCCCTGGACCCGATCTCCACGCTGGCGATCGAGGACCTGATGTTCCAGCTCAAGGACAAGTTCACGATCATCATCGTGACGCACAACATGCAGCAGGCAGCGCGTGTCTCGGACCGGACCGCCTTCTTCTCGATCGAGAAGACCGGCGACCCGGGCCGGCTGATCGAGTACGACAACACCCAGAAGATCTTCAGCAACCCGAGCGTGAAGAAGACCGAGGACTACATCACCGGCCGCTTCGGCTGAGCCGACCACGTCCGGTCACCGGCGCCCCGCCTCCCGGCGTGGGCGCCGGTCCCATCTCCAGCACCAGTACCGCCCCGTCGAGCAAGATCGCGCCGATCTGTGAGTGGGGGTTGTCAAGGGGTGCGGTGGTGGGTGGTGATGGTTCGGTAGAGCTGTCGGGCGATGTAGCGCTTGAGGCAGCGG
>NZ_JBEYUF010000034.1:0-64073 GCF_040643355.1 Micromonospora sp. NPDC047187 | reverse complement strand
GCCGCGCGGTGTCCGGGTCGGTGGTGACCTGGGTGACGTGCACCGGCGGGCGCACCCCGGCCAGCGCCTCGACCAGCCGCTCCCGGCGGCGCGGGCAGCCCGGTCAGGATCTTCTTGAAGTCCGCCGCCGACGCGTCGCCAGTCGTGGCGACCTTCACCATCTCGGTCCTCATCTCGTCGCTGGCCTTCTTCACCGCCTCGCAGAGCTGCTTGTCGGTCGCCGCGCCCGCGGCGGGTGACGAGGCCGGAGCGGCGGCAGCGGAGGTGGCAACAGCGGACGGGGCTGCGGAGGTGGGAGGGGGCGTGGTGGATCCGGCGGTCGTCGCCTTATCGGCGTCGCCACAGGCTGCGAGGGCCGTCGAAACGGCAAGGATCAACATGGCGGAAGCAAGACGGGAAGATTTCACGGACGCGGACGATAGTCGAAGTCCGAACGATGATCAATTCGCTCGGCGTCCCGCCCACCCTCGGCGGCTCCACAGTGTTCGGTCACGGTGAAGCTACGTCGCGAAGCGCGAGGATGGAGGTCGCCGTCAGTGCGACGGCGCGGTCCTGATCGTGCGACAGGTCCCTAAGGCGCGTACGGCGGCGCTTCCCGGAATGTCCGCCAACGCCTCGGTCAGCCGTCGCCGTGCGGACGGTGCGACACCACTCTGCCCAAGGCAGGCGACGAGCCGGTTCGCAATCTGGTCTGCCACCGCGGGGATGGTGTCTTTTCGTCACGACGGTCCGTGTGACGGAAACACTTCACGGCAGCGGGTCACGCTCCGGAGGCTGGACACCATGAATGTGACCCGGCTCGACCGACCGGGCGACGGCCACCCACAGCCCTCGCCCGGGGACACCCTCTCCCGCATCACCGTCGTGGACGCACTACGCGGAAGCGCGCTGCTGCTCATCCTGCTGGTGAACATCGCGTTCTTCAGCTCCGGCTACGACTTCCACCTGGTCGACGATCCGACGCGCGGCGCCGTCGACCTGCTGATCGCCGGCGCGGTGGAGCTGTTCTTCGCGATGAAGGCGTACCTGCTGTTCGCCTTTCTGTTCGGCTACAGCTTCACCCTGCAACTCGAATCCGCGGCTCGGCGCGGAGTGGAATTCCGCCCGGCGTTCCTGCGCCGGCTCTCCGGGTTGTTCGTTCTCGGCGTGCTGCACGCGGTGCTGCTGTTCCACGGCGACATCCTCACCACGTACGCGCTGCTCGGTCTCGTGCTGTTCGCGGTCCGGCGGATCGAGCCCCGCACCGCGCTGATCGCGGCGGCGTCCATCATCGGCGGCATCGCCATGGTGGTCGGGATCGCCGCGGTCCTCGGCGCCACAGTGGTTCCGGACGAGGCCGCCGCACTCGGCGCCGGTGCGCGTTCGACGCTGGCGCTGGGCGGCGGCCTCGGCGATGTCGTCCTGGAGCACCTGCGGTCGATGCCGGCGATGATCGGCGGTCTCGCCGTGCAGGGGCCCCTGGCGTTCGCGGCGTTCCTCGTCGGCCTCGCCGCCGGCAAGCACCGGCTGCTCGCCACCGTGCCCGCCCACCAGGACCTGCTACGCCGGTGCGAACGGGTGGGCTACCCGATCGGTCTGGCCGGCGCCGTCGTGTTCGCGGTCGGTGGTTCCACGGCGAACCTGACCGGACTGATGGTCAGCATCGTCACCGCGCCGTTCCTGGCCGCCGCCTACGCCGCGACCCTGCTGCGCCTGTTCACGCGGCGGCCGCGCCTCGCCGACGCGTTCGCCCCCGCTGGGCGGATGGCCCTGACCAACTACCTGGCCCAGTCGCTCGTGTGCGTGCTCGTCTTCACCGGCCTCGGGTGGGGCCTGGTCGGCCGCACCTCGCCGGCACAGACACTGCTGATCGCACTGGTGATCTTCGCGGTGCAACTGGTGGTCAGCTCGTGGTGGCTGCGACGGTTCCGGTACGGCCCCGTCGAATGGGCACTGCGCGCCTGGACGCGCCGCCCCAACTAGGGTGCTGACATGGTCGATCGGCACCAGGTGATGAACTTCCGGGTTCGGGCCCAACAGCTCGACCGGGCCGAGGGCACACTCGCCGACACCGCCGTGCTGGACCTCGGGGTGCAGAACACCGGTCCGGACGGCGGGCGGTGGGCGCTGGCGATACGCGGGGTCGACGTGACCGCGTTGTCCGACGCGGATCTGGTCCTGCTGTGGACGGTGCGGGGTGCTCCCCACCTCTACCGCCGGGCCGACGTTGCGAAGGTGGCGGCGGCCGTCGAACCCCACTCCTCGGCCGACGCGGGCAAGCGCATCTACGACGCCGCGAAACCGTTGAAGGCCGCCGGCATCGACACCCTCGCGGCCCTGGACGAGATCGCCGAGCGGATGCGGGCCATCGTCAGCACGCCGACGGTCAAGGGGGACGTCTCCGGCCGCCTGGCCACCATGCTGCCCGAGCCCTACCTGCGGTTCTGCCGCCCGTGCGACGCCACGCACCTCTACGAGATGCCGTTCCGGCTCGCCGCCCTGCGGGCCGGACTGGAGTTGCAGCTCGACACCTCACCCCCGGTCCTGCGGCGCATCACCGGGTTCAGGAAGGCAGCCGCTGCGGGTGACCGCTTCGACCTCATCCGCGCCTATCTTCGCCTGCTCGGTCCGGCCACCCCGAAACAGGTCGCCGACTACCTCGACACCCCGGTGAAGGACGTGAAGGCGCACTGGCCCGACGATGTGGTCGAGGTGACTGTCGACCGCGAGGTGCGCTCACTGCTGGCCGCCGACGAGGCGGCGCTGGAGTCGGCCGACAGCACCGTCACCCGACTGCTCGGCCCGTTCGACCTGTTCCTCCAGGCCAAGGACCGGGCAACGCTGGTGCCGGACGCCGCCCGCGCCAAGGAGCTGTGGCCGGTGTTGGGTCGCCCCGGCGCCGTCCTGGTCGACGGCGAGTTGGTCGGCACCTGGCGGCCCCGCAAGTCCGGCAGGACGTTCACCGTCGCCGTGAGGCCGTGGCGCCGGTTGTCGGACGCCACCCGTGAAGCCATCACCGCGCAGGCCGAACACCTCGCCGCGTACCGCTCCGTCTCCCTCAGCGGCGTCGACTTCGGCAGCTAGTCTTCGACGACACTCACTCCACCGCCCAGGCGACGGCGGGCGGGCGCACCCGAGCGCAGATCGGCCCACCGGTGGCATCGGTCAACCCGACCCGGCCGACCAGCGTCCCGTTGCCCTCGTGGGCGGCGCGCAGCAGCTCGGTCGGCACGTCGGTGAACATCAACTTCGCCCGTCGGAACATCGCGAAGCCGTCCTGGGTCACCGCGCCCCAGCTCAGATAGATAAACCGAGCCCCGGGGCGGCCGTGCACCCAGGGGCCACCGACGTCGAGCGCACCGTCGATCTCGCGGCTGGACACCTCGAAGGACCAGGTGGCGCTGGCCGCGTCGGCCGGCACCTGATCGACGACCTCGGCCTTGCGCTGAACGCCGACGTGCACGTTGCCCAACCGCAGCGCGTCGGCCTCCGCACCGGGACGCTGACCTGGGAGATCGCTGCCGTCGATCCTGATCCGCATGGCACCGACTCTAGTTACACGGCCGTTTGTCCGGCGGTGTCGTCCTCGCCGTACTCGCCGCGGATGGGCAGGTAGTAGGCGGGCAGGAACCCGGCGATGATGGCGACTCCGGCGATCGGCACGAACGCGCCGACGAGGATGCCGGAGCCGATCCAGACCAGCGCGAGCGCGAAGCGGCGACCGATGGCCCGCGCCCCGAACGGACCGAGGCCGGGGTCCAGCAGGTTGGCCCGCCGCAGGTGCGCCCACACGATGTTGAAGAGAGCCGCAGCCGTCCACAGTGTGCCGCCGTAGACGACGACCGACGCGCGTAGCCCCTGCTCCGCGCGCAACGCCTCGGCAAGCAGTGACGTGGAGAACGGCAGGAACGCGATGACCATCAGGAGCAACGTGTTGAGGAACAGGACCCCTCGGTCGACGTGCCGGACGCGATCGAACATGACGTGGTGATTCACCCACACCTGCCCGATGAGCAGGAAGCTCAACGTGTACGCCAGGTACGACGGCCACAGCGCACCGAGCCCTTGGACGAGGCGCCCGAAGTCGTGGGGCGGTTGGATCTCCAGCACGAGGAGCGTCACGGCGATCGCGAAGACACCGTCGCTGAAGGCCAGCAACCGGCCAGGGCTACGGGTAAGCCGTGAAGTTTCCCTTTTGGGAGGCACATCCGTAATTATGCTATACGTCAGCTTTCATTTCTGGGCAGCGATCGGGGCCGTTCTGCGCAGGTAGGTCTCGGCCAACTGGCGAAGGCGCGTCCGGTCGAAGCTGTCCCCGTGGCCGGGATGGAATCGGCGGGTGCCAGGAGACGTCAAATGATCGCGAAGAGACGGTCAGCGGGGTCCACGACCGCAGCCAGCACCGCGCCCGGCACGAGCGCCGGATCGTCCGCGCGGATCGTGTCCGCCTCGAACGGCGTGAACCCCGGCCCGCTGATCCACAGACGGAGTTCCAGCCCGGGATTCTCGCCGTCCAGGTGGTTCGCCACCTGGAGAACCTCTGCCGTCGCGGCGACACCGGCCGCGGCCAACCGACGCGTGTCGCGACGGGATCGGGCGACCACCCGCCAACCGAAGACGCCGAACCCGACACC
Source organism: Micromonospora sp. NPDC047187 (assembly GCF_040643355.1). Taxonomy (NCBI): domain Bacteria; kingdom Bacillati; phylum Actinomycetota; class Actinomycetes; order Micromonosporales; family Micromonosporaceae; genus Micromonospora; species Micromonospora sp. NPDC047187. The sequence continues at coordinate 59,460 of NZ_JBEYUF010000034.1, read as the reverse complement.
GATGGCTGTCGCCAGGACGCCACCGACCAGCAGACCCCAGAAGTCGCTGGACGATCGCGGTGGGTTCAGCGTCACGGCGGCGACGAGCAGGACCGGTCCGGGTAGGCAGATGGCCAGGAAGACGAATCGGCTCAGCAGCGCGCCGATCGGGCCGACACGCGCTTCCGCTTCGCGAGGGGCACTCGTCACCCTCGCACCGTAGTGCAGCGGCCGGCTGGCTCACTCCACCGTCCGGGCGGGGCCGGGGAGGGTGAATCCGTCCGTGCCGGAACGCGGGAACGCCCGATCTGCCGATCTGAACGAGTACGCCGTGAAAGACTCGCCCGGCTGACGGAAGGGGCGGGAATGCATCCAACCTGGCTCGTAGCGCTCTCGTGGACTTCGCTCGCACTCGGCGTCGTCAGCATCGCGGTCGTGCTGGCCGACACCTATCTCCGCGGGCACCGGCAGCCGGTCCGGGTCATGGAGATCGTCTGGCTGGTGACCGTCCTCTACATCGGCCCGGCCGGCGTCCGCCTCTACTGGAACTGGGGCAGGCCCGAGGCGTTCTCTCGACGGCGGCACGAGGGTCAACCACGACGGCCCCGCCGGGGCATCGTCGTCACTCACGTGTCCCGCTGCGGCGCGCACTGCACTCTCGGGTTCATCGTCGCCGAGGTCGCCCTGTACGCAGTGAGATTCGACCCGGCCGAGGACCCGCTGTGGGTCGGCTACGCCGGCGACTACCTGATGGCGGTGACGATCGCCGTGCTCTTCCGGTACTTCGCCGGGCCGGGTCGCAGCCTCGGAAAGATCCGGCACGCACTGTCGAACGTCGGCAGGATCGAGCTGCGGACGATCACCACGTTCGAGGTGGCGCTGTTCGTGTGGCTGGCGCTCGCACATCGGGTGATCTTTACGGAGCCACACCTGCGACCCGACAGCCCCACGTTCTGGTTCGCCGGTCAGCTCGGGCTGATAGCTGGCTTCATCGCGGCCTGGCCGACCGCCTCCTGGCAGCTCGGCAGAGGGCTGAGAATCGAGCCGCGCCGACTGCCCGACGACTGAACGGGCCCGGCCGCCCTCGAAGAACAACAAGCGGCAACGAGATCCCTCTCCCTGCCACTTCTAACGTATACCGCACCCGGGGGCTTGCGGCAAGGCCCCGGTCGTGGCGCAGAATCGGCGGCCGGACCAGCACGAACGAGGCAACGGGGGCACGACGTGGGTGTGTTGTCGATGGACGGGGGCCGCGACGACCGGGCACCGCTGTTGGATCTTCGAGAGGTCGACGAGACGCAGGTGTCAATTGTCGGTGGCAAGGCCGCGCACCTGGGCGCGCTGTCCCGGATCGACGGCATTCGGGTGCCGGCGGGGTTCTGCGTGACGACGGCCGCCTTCCGGCGGATCATGGCGCAGACGCCGTCGATCGACGACCGACTCGATGAGCTGTCGCGCCTGAGCCCGGACGACCGGGAGGCGATTGGCCCGCTCAGCGCGGAGATCCGCCGCAGCGTCGAGGAGACCGCGATCCCGGGCGACCTGGCCGCCGCGATCACCGGCGCGCTCGCCCGGTTCGGCGAGCAGGCCGCCTACGCCGTGCGGTCCAGCGCGACGGCGGAGGACACGCCCACCGCGTCCTTCGCCGGGCAGCAGGACACCTACCTGAACGTGGTGGGGCCGGAGGCGATCCTGCGGCACGTCGGCCGGTGCTGGGCGTCGCTGTTCACCGAGCGGGCCGTCATCTACCGCCTGCGCAACGGCATCGACCACCGCACGGTTCAGATGGCTGTCGTCGTACAGCAGATGGTTTTTCCGGATGCCTCCGGCATCCTGTTCACCGCGGACCCGGTGACGGGCAACCGGAAGGTCGCGACAGTGGACGCCAGCTTCGGCCTCGGTGAGGCCCTGGTGTCCGGCCTGGTGAACCCGGACGTCTTCACGGTGCGCGACGGCGAGGTCGTCGCCGGCACTGTCGCCGCGAAGCAGCGCGCCGTCGCCGCGCTGCCCGGCGGCGGCACTCGCGAGGTGGAGATCGACACGCAGCGGCAGGAGCAGCCGGCGCTGACGCGGGCTCAGGTGGTGCGACTCGTGCGGCTCGGGCGACGGATCGAGGCGCACTTCGGCCGTCCGCAGGACATCGAGTGGTGCCTGGTCGGCGACGACTTCCAGATCGTGCAGAGCCGACCGATCACCACGTTGTTTCCCATCCCGGTGGCCGATGACCAGGAGAACCACGTCTACCTCTCGGTCGGTCACCAGCAGATGATGACCGACGCCATGCGACCGCTGGGGCTCTCCATGTGGCAGCTGACCGCCATGGCCCCGATGCTGGCGGCCGGCGGGAGGTTGTTCGTCGACGCCACCCGGCTGCTGGCCTCCCCCGCCAGCCGCGCCGGCTTCCTCACTATGGCGGGACGCGACGACCCGCTGATGAAGGACGCGCTGGAAACCCTGATCGACCGCCGGGACTTCATTCCGACGCTTCCGGAGCAGGGCGGTCCGAGTAAGCCGACGACCGGCGGCGCGTCCACCTCGATCGAGACCGATCCGGCCATCGTCACCGAGCTGGTCGAGCGCAGCGAGGCGTCCATCGCCGCCCTGCGGCGCGACATCGCGACGGTGACCGGTACGGCGCTGTTCGACTTCCTGCTGGATGCCTTCCAGGAGCACAAGCGGGTCCTCGGTGATCCGCTGAACATGCAGGCGATCATGGCCGGCATGGAGGCCACCTGGTGGCTCAACGACCGGCTGCACGAGTGGCTGGGCGAGAAGAACGCCGCGGACACTCTCACGCTCTCCGCGCCCGGCAACATCACGTCGGAGATGGGGCTGGCGCTGCTCGACGTCGCCGACGTGATCCGTCCCTATCCGGAGGTGGTGGCGTTCCTCCAGGACGTCGCACACGACGACTTCCTCGACGAGCTGCCGAAGGTCGCGGGCGGGGCCGAGGCGCGCGTCGCCATCGAGGCGTACCTCGACAGGTACGGCATGCGCTGCGTCGGCGAGATCGACATCACCAGGCCGCGGTGGAGCGAACGCCCCAGCACGCTGGTGCCCGTGCTGCTGGACAACGTCAAACTCTTCGAGCCGGGCGCGGCCCGGCGGCGCTTCGAACAGGGCCGACAGCAGGCGCAGCAGCAGGCGCGGGAGGTGTTGACGCGCCTGCGGGCGCTGCCGGACGGGCAGCAGAAGGCCGACGAGACCGCGCGGATGATCGACCGGGTGCGGGCCTTCATCGGCTATCGGGAGTACCCGAAGTACGACATCGTCAGCCGCTACTTCGCCTACAAGCAGGCCCTGCTCGCGGAGGCCGAACGCCTGGTACGCGCCGGGGTGCTCACCGAGGCCGAAGACGTCTTCTACCTCACGTTCCAGGAGTTCCACGAGGTCGCGCGCACGCACCGGGTGGACGACGAGCTGATCCGGCAGCGCCGGGACGCGTTCCGGTCGTACCAGACGCTCACCCCGCCCCGGGTGCTCACCTCCGACGGTGAGGCGATCACCGGGGCGTACCGACGCGACGACGTGCCGGCCGGTGCCCTGGCCGGTGTGCCGGTGTCCTCCGGGACTGTCGAAGGACGCGCCCGCGTCATCCTGGACATGGCGCAGGCCGACCTCGAAGCGGGTGACATCCTCGTCACGGCCCACACGGACCCGAGCTGGACGCCCCTGTTCGTCGGCATCGCCGGGCTGGTGACGGAGGTCGGCGGGTTGATGACGCACGGCGCGGTGATCGCGAGGGAGTATGGCCTGCCGGCTGTCGTCAGCGTGCTCGACGCCACCCGGCTGATTCGCGACGGGCAGCGGATCCGCGTGCACGGCAGCGACGGGTACGTCGAGATCCTGCCCTGACCGACGGCGCTGCAGGAGGGCCGACGATGGCGGTTTCGGTCCGACGGCTGCCGGCGCGGCGCTGGTCCACGCCGGGGTGCCGGCCGGCTGGGTGGTCGGGGACAAGACCGGGACCGGCGGGTACGGCACCCGCAACGACATCGCGGTGATCTGGCCGCCCGACCGGGCCCCGATCGTGCTCGCCGTGCTGTCCAGCCGCGACACGAAGGACGTCACCCCCGACGACGCCCTCATCGCCCAGGCCACCCGGGTGGTCGTCGCCCACCTGTGAGCACCTAGGCGGGGTGGTATTTCACCAGGACGACTCCGGAGGCGAAGGGTTCGGCGGACACCAGCTCCAGTCGTGCCGGCGGCTGACCACCGTCGAACAGCGCCCTGCCTCGACGAAGGAACACGGGGTGCACCAAGAGGTGCAGCTCGTCGATGAGCCGGAGATCGGCGAGGGATCGGATCACTGTGAGACTGCCGTAGACCACGATGTCGCCACCGGGCTCACGCTTGAGGTCGGTGATCCCGTCGGCGTCGAGGCGAGAGAGTCGCCGGGTGTTCGCCCAGGTGGCGGTGTTTCCCGAGGCGGAAACGACGATCTTCTCCAACGTGTCGAGGCGTTGGGCGTACCCCCGCACGGCGTCCGGCTGGTCGGGGTTCTGCGCGGTCGACGGCCAGTGGCCGGCGAAGTCGGCGTGCGTGATCCGGCCCAGCATCAGGCTGCCGGCGTTGTCCACCAGGGCCCGCTCGTATTTTTGCAGGTGGTCGTCGACCAGCAGCCAGTCCATCTCGTCGTCGGGGCCGGCGACGAACCCGTCCACCGTGATCCACATCGACACGACAATCTTGCGCAAGTCGTCCTCGCCCTCATGGTGTGGTGAGCCCCGGGGTCCAGCTTCACGTCACTTCGGCAGGCTCATGTGAGCCACGCTAGGGGTCCAACTCCTAAAGAACAAGTGATACTCCTAAATGAGGATCCAGGTAGGGTGGACGCCATGAGCGGCATGCGCAGTTACGGAGATCCGTGCGGTGTCGCGCGTGGACTGGACATCATCGGGGAACGATGGGCGCTGCTGGTGGTACGCGACCTTCTGCTCGGCCCCCGGCGGTTCAACGACCTGCTCGGCGGCCTACCCGGGGTGAGCCCCAACGTGCTGAGCCAGCGACTGCGCCAGTTGACCGAGCACGGCGTGGTGCGGCGGCGGGACCTGGGCCCGCCGACGCGGGTCCACCTTTACGAGCTGACCGAATGGGGCCGCGACCTGGAGCCGGTCCTCCTTCAGTTCGGACGCTGGGGAAGCCAGTCCCCCCAACTTCCCGACGGCCCCCTCGGCGTCGACTCCCTGCTGCTCAGCATCAAGGCCGCGTTCGACCCGGCGCGCGCGCCGGCACTCGCCGGCAGCTACGCGTTCCACATCGACTCCAACACGTACCTCGCCGACGTCGCCGGCGGGACGGTGCAGCTCCGGCGCGGCACGGCGTCCGACCCCGATGCGGCGCTCACCACCGACATCGACACCCTTCGGGCCGTCTGCGGGCAGGAGATCACCATGGCGGCGGCGACGGAGTCGGGCGCCCTGCGGTTCAGCGGCGGCGAGGAGGCCAGGCGGCGCCTCACCGACCTGCTCCTGGCCCCGTTCACACCCGCACCCCAGCCCGCCACGCCCTGACTCCCACCCGCCCAGCCCGCCACGCCTCGGTGCCCAACCGCCCCGGCCGAGTCGATCATGGAGTTGTGATGGGCCACAAAAGCCGCGGTCCCGCCCTTGGCACGGTCACGCCGTGGCGGCTACCCGGCCCACCGGGAACCGCACGCCAGTGAGGTCCTCCGAGACGGCCCAGAGGCGTTGCTGCACGCTCACGTCGTACGAGTCGGGGCTGGAAGTGACAAGCCTCGGGTAGCCGCGCGCCTCGGCCAGGCCGTCGGGGCCGTAGTACTGCCCGCCGAGGACGGACGGGTCGGTGGCGGCCCGCAGGGTGGGCAGCGCGCCCGCCGTCGCGGGCTGGGTGATCACCGGGGCGATCCAGGTGAGCGGTCGGCGGACGACCGCCGGGACGTTGCGGGGCAGTTCGGTGTTGGAGATGCCGGGGTGTGCGGCCACCGCGACGGTGGTGCCGTGCGCGGCGAGCCGGCGCTGCAGCTCGTAGGTGAACATCAGGTTGGCGAGCTTCGACTGGCCGTAGGCGGCGACCCGGCCGTAGGAACGGTCCCACTGCAGGTCGTCGAAGTGGATGGCGCCGCGGATGCGGTGGCCGTTGCTGCTGACAATGACCACCCGGGAGCCGGGCACGGGCAGCAGCAGGTCGAGCAGCAGGCCGGTGAGCGCGAAGTGGCCCAGGTGGTTGGTGCCGAACTGCAGCTCGAAGCCGTCGCGGGTGGTCTGCCTCGGGACGTACATCACGCCGGCGTTGTTGATCAGCAGGTCGATCCGTGGGTGGGTGGCGCGCAGGCCGGCCGCGGCGGCGCGCACCGATTCCAGCGAGGCCAGATCCAGTTCCCGTACGGAGAGGTCGCCGTTGATCCGGGCGGCGGCCAGCCTGCCCTTCTCCGTGTCGCGCACGGCCAGCACTACCGATGCCCCGCGTTCGGCGAGTCGCCGTGCCGTCTCGAAGCCCAGCCCGGTGTTGGCGCCGGTGACCACTGCGACCCGGCCGTCCTGGCGCGGAATCTGCTGCTCGGTCCACTTCATGCCATGCTCCTTATGTACCGCCGGTAACTTATGCCAGAACGGTAAGGTACCGCCGGTACACTGTCAAGGGACCGCCGGTACCTAAGCTAGGGTTGGCGTCATGACGTTCCAGCGGGCGCGCAGCGAGGAGCAGCGTGAGGTCCGGCGCCGGGCCATCCTGGAGACGACCTCGGCGATGCTCGACGAGATGCCGGTGGCCGAGGTGACCCTGAACGAGCTGAGCCGGCGGGTCGGCCTGGCAAAGACGGCGGTGCTGCGCTATTTCGAGTCCCGCGAGGCGATCCTGCTCGACCTGCTGGACGACCGGACGACGACCTGGCTGGCCGAGCTGGAGCAGGAGCTGGCCCACGGTGTCGACCTGAGCGGGCCGGCGATGGAACGGGCGGAGCAGGTGGCGGACGTGCTCAGCCGGTCGCTCGCCGCCCAGACGGTGCTCTGTGATCTCTTCGGCGCGCAGGGCGGCGTGCTCGAGCACAACGTCTCGGTCGAGGTGGCCCGCCGGCACAAGCGGGCCGCACTGGGCAAGCTCGCGGTGATGGCCGACCTCGTCCGGCGGCACCTGCCCGAGGTCGGCGACAACGCCGAACTGTTCTGCCTGAACACCTTGATCATGGGTGGCGCACTGTCCGCCTACACCTCGCCGCCGCCGAGCCTGCTCGCCGTCTACGAATCCGAGCCGGCGCTCGCGGTCCACCACGTCGACCTACGCACAGCCCTGCGGCTCGCCATCGTCACATCGCTCGTGGGCATCCTGCCGCGCTCCTAGCCTTTATCGAGCATGACCGTCACGCCTTGCCCGGCCTCGATTCCGGACGCGGCTGCGTGCCGAACGGCGACACCGTGTCAGGCCGTTGTCATTCCTCGGGTGGCCAGCTCGCTGAGCGACGCGACGCCGTTGTCGCCGAGCGCCGCCCGAGCCGCTGCGGGCTTGCCCAGCTCGAACACCTCGACGAGGAGCGTCGGCGATCCGGACCGGCGGCGGATCCCGTCGACCTCCTGCCGGTCAGGGTTGAACGGCAACGTCGGCCACTGGTTGGCGGTCACCTGCCAGTCGGACGAGACGGCCGCCACCAGGCCGTCCAGCAGGGTCGCGTAATCCTGCGGGCTGATCGCCCGACCCAACCCGTACCGTTCGCGCAGAGCGAGAATCTGGGGCGTGGGCTTCTTGGAGGAGTAGCTGTCGTTGATTCCGAGCCACCAGTGGGCGAAGTACGTGCCCTGGTAGCCCTGGGCAAGGTAGCGCGACCCGTCGTGGTGCACCTCGATGATGAAGTTGTGCACCTGCGGGAACTGGCAGTCGAGCAGCAGGACGGTAGCGGTGCTGACCGGCTTGACGAACAGCGCCTTCTTGAGCGCGTCGCCGCCGCCAGTCCCGTAGGTCTCGCTGGACACGCGGGCCAGCTTTCCGCCTGCGGCGTGCAACTTCTCGCGAATCTGGAACGCCGCCATCCCGCAGTTCGCCCACCTGCGGCTCTCGTCGCGCAACGCGATCTGCGGGTCGCCGGTCTTGCCCGTACTCCCCACCGCCGCCTTGAGCTTGACCAACTCGTCGTCGTCGACGGCCTGCTCACGACGCCGCTGGCTGTTGTCGGTGGTGAGCGCGGCCTCGCGCTGCGCGTAACTGGTCGCGGCGGTGATGGCTTCGGCCCACGTACCGAAGCTCTGGCCTGGCTTGAGCGCGCTCTCCGACCAGTTCACCAGGGCACCGACCACCTCTCCCCGACGGTCGGTGGGCAGGAGGGGTTCGATCCTGGTCAGGATGTCGCCGCACGCCTTCTCGTCGGTTTCCAGGTTGGGGATCTGACCGTTCGGTGGGTAGGCGTCCTTCTCCTCCGCGATGACCAGCATCCGCGCCCCTCCATTGTCCTCTGTGTACCGGTCGCCCTCATGGCGAACCGGCTTCCAGATTGGACCCTGCGTGAGCGGACGGACACCCAACGTCGGACTTCCGTCGGATCGCGGTTTCACCGCTCGCCACAGGCATGCATCACGCCCAGCAGGCGTGGACGGGGCTGTTGGCGGCCGAAGATCCGGGCGCGGCAGCGCCCCCACAGCTCCTGCTCTAATCTATGGGTGTCGATTTTTTCCTCCAGCTCCATTCGAGGAGAGGACTCCCGATCGTGAATGTCGGTAGCCGAACCCTTCCGCGACTCCTCTCCGTCCTGCTGGCCGTCGTGCTCGCCACCGGCCTGTCCCCGCTCGGCGCCGGGCCGGCGGCGGCCGGGCAGACCGGCCTGCGAGCCGCCGATCCCAGCGTGATCCGCGTCGGCGGCACCTACATCTCCGTCCAGTCGGTCAACGGCGGGATCGCCGTTCGGCAGGCGGCCTCTCCCGACGCGCTGGCCGCCGCACCCGCGCGGCAGGTCTGGACGGACAGCCGCAACCTCGGTGAGGTCTGGGCCCCGGAGATCGTCACCGATGGCGGCCGCTACTACATCTACTTCTCGGCCGGGCGCGGCACCGCCCACCGCATGTACGCGATCCACTCGGCGTCACCGGCCAGCGGCTACACGGCCGAGCGGCAGCTCGCGCTGCCCGACGGCAGGTGGGCCATCGACGGCAGCCTGTTCACCTTCAACGGGCAGCGGTGGTTCGTCTGGTCGGGCTGGGCCGGGGACACCAACGTCGAGCAGAACATCTACCTCAGCCGGATGAGCGACCCGCTCACCCCGACCGGTGGCCGGCACGTCATCTCCCAGCCCCGCGAGAGCTGGGAGCGCGTGGTCGGCAACCCGTTCATCAACGAGTCCCCCGAGGCGATCAGGGACCCCAACGGGCAGCTCCACATCGTCTACTCCGCCAACGGCAGTTGGAGCGACCAGTACTGCCTCGCCGACCTGCGGCTGCGCGCCGGCGGCGACCCGACGTACGTGTGGGACTGGTACAAGTCGAACGGCTGCCTGTTCGGCTCGAACCGGGCCACCATGATGGCCGGCTGGGATCCGACCCTGCACGTGAACGGGCCTGGCCACCACAGCTTCGTGCTGCTCAACGGTGACATCGCCACCAGCCCACCCGCCGGGCCGAGGTTCCCACTGATGTACCACGGGGTGCCCAAGGGCACCGCGTACTCCTGGGCGAACCGCTACTGGTACACCGGCACCTTCTGCTGGTGGGGCAACACCACCTACCGCCGCGCCAACGTGCCCGGCCCGACGGCCGACACCGGGTTCAGCATCAAGTTCTTCGAGTGATCCGGACGTGCATCCTGTCCCTACGTCAGTGACGTCGGCGTGTCCAAAAGCAGGGACACCGCGACGTCCGTAAAGGCGAGTGGATCGTGGGCGGCGCGCGTGTCAGCTGGGCGGCGGCGGACACTCCAGGACGGCGATCGAGTTCCCCGCGAACAGCCCCAGGTGCGGGTGCCCGGAGAAGATCTGGACCGCCTCGTCGTGCGAGCCCGCTTCCACGACGGCGTAGGCGATCAGGGCGTCGGTGAAGTCCTCGACACCTCGCGCCGTGACCCGCTTCTTGGCGTGCAAGGGAGCGCCGGGGTCGACGATGGCGTTCGCGTTGGCCTGCGCCCATGACGCCCACGCGTTCATGAACTCGGTCTGCTGCTGCTCGGTGAGGTCGGCCTTGTCGGCCTCGTCAGCCGCGCCGTTGAAGAGCGCCAAAAACCTACCCATCCCGGCATCTTAGTGGCGGCCCGCGCAGGCAGCCGGGTCACGATCACGATCCCGCTGGGCGCCCGGCGAGCAGCACCCTTCGACCGCAGCGCGACCTTAAGAAAGTTAAGGTCAACTTCTTGGAACTTGAGGATTCTTAAGGTACAACTTTAGGTATGACAGAACAGGCGATGGACTGGCAGGACCTGACCAGCCTGACGCGGGGGCAGCCGTTCGTCGTCGAGCGGGTGCGCCTGGCGAGCAACGGCGTGGCGATCGAGGGCGAGTTCGAGCCGCCGCAACTGGCTCAGCTCAACGTCGATGATCAGGTCTTCGTCACGGCGTTCGTGCGCTGCCACGGTTCGATCAAGGAGATGGAACGCATCTTCGGGGTGAGCTACCCGACGATCAAGTCACGACTCAACCGGATCACCCAGATGCTCGACTTCGTCGAGATCGACCCTGCGCCCTCGCGAGCCGACATCATCGACCGGTTGCGCCGCGGTGAGATCACCGCGCAGGAGGCGCTGGCCGAGCTGGAGGGCCGGACGTGATGCCGCAGTTGGTGACCGTCAAGGTAAACCGCCCGGACCGCCGGCCCGTCCGCGTCTGGGTTCCGGTGCTCCCCGTGGCGCTCGTGCTCTTCCCGGTCGTGGTCCTGGTCGTGTTGGCGGCGATCGTGGCCTGCGTCGTGTTCCGCATCGGTGTGGTGCGGGCACTCGGCGCCGCTTGGCGTGTCATCTCGGCGCTGCCCGGCGCCCGCTTCGACATCGAGCAGGGCCGCACGGCCGTGTTCGTGGCTATCCGATAGGAGAGGTTCGAATGACCGAACAACGCAAGGATATCCTCGACATGCTGGCCGCCGGCAAGATCACCGCCGAGGAGGCGGAGCAGCTCATCGCCGCACTCGAACGGGACCAGGCACCGGCGACGGTGAGTCACGACGCCCGACCGAAGGGCAAGGTGAAGTACCTGCGGGTGGTGGTGGACGCCACCGACAACGGCGAGCCGTCGCGGGTCAACGTGCGGGTGCCACTGCAACTGCTGCGCGCTGGTGTACGGCTGGCGGCGCTGATCCCGCCGCAGGCCCTGGTCAAGGCCAACGCCTCACTCAGCGAGTCGGGTGTGCCGATCGACCTGACGCAGCTCAAGCCCGAGCAGTTGGAGGCGCTCGTGGAGCACCTCGACGAGGTGACAGTGGAGGTGGACTCCCCCGATGCCACAGTGCGGGTCTTCTGCGAGTAGGCGCCGTCCGACGGGACGGGCCCTCGAGAGGGTGCTGGAACACCCTCCCGAGGCTGCGCCCGCCGCAGCAGAGCACAGGTGAACTGCCAGCCTGAAGTTTAGCTACTCACCAGCGAACCAGCGGAGGGACCACTCGGACGGGTGGTCCCTCCGCGCCGTCCCCAACGCCCGCCCACCGACCATCCCCGCGCGGGCGCACCTGGGCGCCCCTCACCGAACCCGGGCGGCCCCTCAGTGGCAACCCGGAAAGCGCCGGACAGGGTCGAGATTCGAGCTGGTTCGAATGTCTCGGCTGCGCCGCTATCCCCGGGGTTGACTGACGCCGTCCACACCGGTGCCACCAGCACAAATCACTCAGCTCCGGCGGAAGATCCCCCAGCTAAGGAGACTCATGAAGCGACAAATCCTGGCGTTCTTCGGTGCGTTGGCGCTGGCGGCCGGCGGGCTCCTGGCCGTGGCCAGCCCGGCCCAGGCGGCGACGTCGCGCAACGGCGTGTGCGAGAGCGGCGAACTGTGCATGTGGCAGCACCCCGACCTACGCGGCGGTCGCTACGACACCCTCTCGACCACTGCGGACTTCAAGCAATGGTCGTTCGTGGCTGCCTGCACCTCGGACTGCCTGCTGCACGACAACGTCAGCTCGCTGCGCAACTACGACCCGGTGAATGCCGTCCGCCTCTTCGAGCACGAGAACTACCGGGGCCTCTACTTCTGGCGTCAGAAGGCCAACAGCGGCCAGTCGGACGAGGCCCTGAACCTCACGCTGGACCGGGACCAGAGCGGGAACCACTGGGACGACCGATTCAGCTCGTTCTGCTTTGTCTGGGCCGGCCAGCCGCAGACCCGCTGCCGCCCATAGGACCGCATCGAGGGGCTCGCGTCGGCCGCGAAACAGCGGGCAACGCGGGCCCCTCCAGCCTGAGCGAGGTCTCCATGCCCATGATCCGTAGCCAATTCGCGGCCCTGGTCCTGGCCTGCCTGAGCGTCGCTGCCGGGGCCGCCTGTGAACCGAGCGGGCCCGCGCAGCGGCCCGCAGGGCCATCACCCGTGGCGACCATGAGCCTTCCGTTGGATCGGCTGTTCCCGTCCGGGGACGAGGACCTGCTTCTCCAGCGGGCCGAGGCGAAGCTGGTCGTGGCCTGCATGCGTCGGCTCGGCATCTCCTACCGGCCGCCGGAACCGCACCACACCGACCCGGCCGCCACGCGCGACGGGTTGTACGGGCTGGTGGAGCACGACCAGGCGCAGCGCCTCGGCTACCGCCCCGCACCTGGCGGTGAGGTGGCTGAGGGCAAGCCTGCACCGCCTCCGGAAAGGACGGCGTTGGCGCTGAGCGGCACCCGGTTCGGCGCCGACGGACCCGAGCCGGCCGGCGGCCGGATCCCTGCGGGCGGCTGCCTCGGCGAGGCGAACCGGCGATTGACCGAGGGCGCGCCACCGGTCGGCGAGACGCTCCTGTACGACCTGGCCCTGCGGGCCGGCCAACAGGCAGAGCAGGACGCGCGCGTTCAGGCCGGGTTCCGGGCCTGGTCGACGTGCATGGCCGGCAAGGGGTTCGCCTACGCCGACCCGTGGCAGGCCAACGACGACCCACGGTGGAGCACCGACCATCCCAGCGACGTGGAGCGCCGGACCGCGGTGGCCGACGTAGCGTGCAAGGACCGCACGGATCTCGTGACGATCTGGCAAGCCACGATGGTCGAGCACCAGCGGCGCACGATCGCGAGCCGCTCAGGCGACATCGAACGCTACGAACAGGCCAAGAGCGCCCGGCTCGCCAACGGCCGACGCGCGCTGGCGACGAGTTGAGACAAGCCGCGACCGGCGGGTAGGTCGGTCAGAGCGCACGTTGCGGCCCACCTGGATGGCTCGCCCACTCCCGCCCGTTCAGCTCTTGGCCTGGCTGCGGCGGGCCCGCCGACGGGGCTTCTCGTCGCCGCCGGCAAGCCGGGTGAAGGTAAGCATGTTCGCCAGCGCCACGGCGATGATCGCGACGCCGACCTGGATCGCGAGCACGACCCAGTCCCAGCGCAGCACCCACACCTTCACCCCGGCTCCGTCGTCGATATCAAGCGCCCTGGCGACCACGGTGCCCAGCACCGCCGAGCCGACGCCGATGACGAACGTGGCGAAGAAACCGATCCGCTGTCTCCCCGGCAGGATGAGTCGGCCGAGCAGGCCCACGAGGGCACCGATGAGCACCGCGCCGAGATAACCAGTTACCAGCATCGCCGAATCTCCCCTCCAGCAGTGCCCAGGTACATGCCCGAATCTCACGTTCCCGGAAACCCCGCTCGATCGCGGTTTGATTCAGGGCTTGCGGGCGGCTGGTCGCTCGCGCGGGGCCAGCGCGCACAGCACGCCTCTGATCAGGGCTGCGGACATGTCCCCTCGATCCACTTCGCTGGCGGATCTGTCACACGTGAATGAAGGACGTACATGGCCCGCCCCTACAGTCCCGGACCGAAGCAGTTCGTCTTCGCTGTCGGTGATGGCAACGATCAACACGTCTCGGTGGGCGACCCCAGGAGGCCTACGTAGCGTTCTCTGCGCTCTTCCGGGGTGTGATCTCCCGGATCAAGGATGCGGACCAACCTCGGTCGGAACACCTCCGGGTCGACAGGGCCAACCACTACCTTCCGAGCGCGATGCTGTTCTTCGAGAACGGATATGCCGGCCTCGACCACTCCGGACAGTGGTTCTCCGACCTCTCCGACCTCTCCGACCTCGACGCATCGCCGGAGGCCCGCGGTGCCGCCCGCGCCGCCACGATCACGGCGGAGGCAGCGGCGATCGAAGAAGTCGGCCGGATCTGGGCAGATTCGGGCAGCGTCGACCTGAGCGACAAGCACTACGTCTTCTTCGCCTCGCACGATGTCGACGTTGACCGAGCCGAACTTCTCCAGTTGATCGAATTCCTCGGCCTCGAACGGGTCGACGCCCCGGCCGAGGCCGCCGGGGGCGAAGTCTGGGTACGCACCGACCCACGCCTCGACGTCGAATGTGCACGGTGGTCGTGAAAGATGAGAGACAGCTTCCGGACCTGTGGCCGACTTACCGACCGCTGACGGCGCTGGACTCGCTACCCGGTGCAGCGCTCCGACTTCTCCAGGCCAGCGAGCATCGCCGCGGCTTGCGCAAGCTGCCCCTCGTGGAACACCGGTATGCCGTGACGTAGCAGTTCCTCTGTGGCTACTCCCGTCCGGGTACGGTACGGCCGGTGAACGAGCCGTCGTAGATCACGCTACTGCCGCAGGTTGGGCTGCCGTAGACAAGGATCGCGAGCGCGACGCCTGCCTCTACCAACCGATCCAGTGCTCGTCGAGCGGCGAGCCTAAACAGGTTGGCTACGTCTGCGCCGGTGGCTTATTCAACCCGCGCGGAACCCGCGAGAACGCCCCCCGCACTCCCGCCTATTATCTCGGCGGGCGGGCGAGGAATGGGAAATCCCACCGCGACCTCCGGACAGAACCGCACGAGGCGTCCTTCGGCCGACCAGCGGTCCCAGATCAGCGAGTTCACCGGCACATATGTCGCGTTGTAACGCAGCGCCCGCCCCTGCAAGCATCCGCTGACAAGCACCTGCAGCACGGGCCGAACCGTAACCTGCTGAGAAGCTGACTCACTATGAGTGCGTTACGCCGATGGCGGGGGCGCAGGGGACGCGAGCGGGCGCAGGCCATCGCGCGCCGCCGATGTTAGGTTCGCTGCCATGACTGGGCAGATCACGGCCGCGCAGTTCCACGCGGCCGACGGTGTCGAGGACTGGCGCTGCCTCTACCATCTGGTCTCGGCCTACTTCCCGACCGACTCGCTGTCCACGGCCGTCGCGCTCGTCGATGAGGTTGGCCGACTAACCGACGAGGCCCAGCAGCAACACCTCATCGTCGACCTGCGCGGCACCGGCGTCACGGTGAGCCTGACTCGGCGCGACATCGCGTTGGCCCGGCGCATCTCGGCCGCCGCCAAGGAGCTGGGCCTCTCCGCCGACCCGACCGCCGTACAACTCATCAACGTCACCCTTGACGCACTCGCCGGCGCGGACGTGCTGCCGTTCTGGCAGGCGCTGCTCGGCTATCGGCAGATCGGCGACGACTACCTGTTCGATCCGTCGCGCCGCGGCCCGGGCTTCGGTTTGCAACCGTCGGACGAGGCGCGCCCACAGCGCAACCGCATGCACCTCGACATAGCCGTCCCGCACGATCAGGCAGAGGCCCGCATCGCCGCCGCCCTGGCCGCCGGCGGCCACCTGGTCTCCGACGCGCACGCACCCATGTGGTGGGTCCTGGCCGACGCCGAGGGCAACGAGGCGTGCGTCGCCACCTGGGTCGGCCGCGCATAGCAGGGACGGCGACCTTTCAGCTCGTGAGCCCGACCAGCGTGGCGAGTCGCGCCACGCCGGCCGGCGGCGGCCATCGCCCGGTCGGCGGCCAGCCAGGCTAGGTCGGCCTCGCCGAGCTTCACCAGCAGCGACGAGGTGATCCTGGGCGATGGCGGAGGAGCGGATGATCGATCCGGCCAAACCAGCGTCGTTCACAACGGCTCCGACCCACAATGTGGAGTGCGGAGGCGGTATCCGTGGCCGCCATGCGGAGCGCCCGGTTGTGGGTGGGTCATCACCGCGGACCGGTACGAAAGACCCAGGAACCCCGAGGCGGGACGTTCCTCGCAGGTGGATCAATTGGCCGTGGCCGCGGGTACCAACGGTCCGACCACACCAGCGTCAGCCACTCATGCGGTGCTGATCAGATGCTCATCGGTCTGCGGCAAGGTCGAGAGGAGCGCCTGCCGACTTGCGGCAGGTGCACCGGTCGACGACCACTCACTAGGAGAACAGCACGTGGACCTGCAGCTCAGCGGCAAGACCGCATTCATCAGCGGATCCAGTCAAGGCATCGGTTACGCAACCGCGAAGGCCCTGGCCGGCGAGGGCGTCGACGTGGTCCTCAACGGCCGCGACCCGGCAAAGCTGGCCGAGGCAGTCGAAGTGTTGCGCCAGGAGGCGCCCCGCGTATCCGTCACTGGTATCCAAGCCGACTTCTCGATTGCCGATGACGTCGACAGGCTGTGCGACGAACTGCCCAGCGTTGACATTCTCATCAACAACGTCGGGCTCTTTGAGCTCAAACCTTTCGAACTCATTTCCGACGAGGAATGGCGGCTCTACTTCGAGGTGAACGTGCTCAGCGGGGTCCGGCTTGCGCGGCACCTCATGCCGGCAATGCTCGATCGGGGGTGGGGCCGGATCGTGTTCGTGAGCAGCGAGTCGGGCGTCAACATCCCCGCCGATATGCTCCACTACGGCACGTCCAAGACGGCGATGCTCGCAGTGGGTAACGGCCTGGCGAAGCTTACGAAGGGCACTGCGGTGACCGTTAACTCGGTGCTGGGCGGCCCCACATATTCCGCCGGCGTCGCCGAAACGGTCAAGTCGCTGGCCGATGCCCAATCCCTGCTGGAGGACGACCTGAAAGTGGCGATCATCGGCGCCAACCAGACCTCCCTGCTGGGGCGCTTCATCGAACCAAGTGAGATCGCAAACACCGTGACCTTCCTCGCCAGTCCCGCCGCGTCCGCAATCAACGGATCGGCGGTACGCGTCGATGGGGGCGTGCTGACAACGATTCTGTGAGTCCGCGGCGGGATTAACCCGCCGAGGCCTGTACCGGTGGCAGGTCGTGGGATCACCGGGGCGGGCCCGCAGTAGGCGAGGTGGCCGGGGCGGCGAAGCTGCTTCCATCGCCGGTGGAGCAGGACCCGGGCTGTGGTCCTGACCGCGATGTCGGGCATCGGGGTCAGGACCGCGCATCAGCGCATCATCAGGATCCGCCTTCCGGTAAGAGGATGCGCATCAAGCATGGTGATGGCCTCGGTGCCCGTTGGCGGGATAATCACAAGCACGGCCTGTGAGAGTGCGGTCGCGCAGCCGTCCAGTCAGCGGGTGAGGCCGACCAACGTCGCCAGTCGCACCACGCCGGCCGGCGCCGGCTGCGCGCGGGCAACATCGGCGATCACGGTACGCGCCAGAGGCCGACACCGGACCTCGGCCGGCGCGACACTGTCCGCGTCCACCAGGGCCCGCGCGGCCCCGCACAGGTCACCCACCTGCAGGTGCGCCCGAGCGACGTCCACCAGGTACGCGCCCCGACACTCGGCCGGCAACCGCCGCCACGCCTCCCGCCGCACCACTGTCGAATGCCTTTGGAGTGCCTCGACGGCTTGACCCCGTTGCGCCGCCACCAGCACCCGCGCCATCTCGACGGCGATTAGCCCGAAGCTGGTCCGGTGCACATCGTCGTACCCCCTCAGCCCGGCGGCGACCCCCGCGTGCCCGATCGATCAGCTCGTCGGCGCGGCGGGTGTCGCCGCAGCCGGCGGCGGCGAGGGCGGCCTGGAGCAGCAGCGCCCCACCCACGGCCCACTCCCCCGCCGACCGCTGCCGGGCCGGCTCACCCTCGCTTCGTTGATCATGAGGTTGACGGGCGCTTTGATCTCCCCGAACCCCGCCAACCCCATGATCAGCCAGGTGGGAAGGGGCCGGGAGAATGCGGTTCGCGGCGGGGAGCAGCGCGGCCAGGGCCAGGTGGTTGCGGTCCTGTGCGCGGAGCGCTTGGCCTACCGAGATGGCCGCCGTTGCCGCCAGGATCGGGTCGTCGCCGGCGGCGGACATCGCCCGGTCGGCGGCCAGCCAGCCGAGGTCGGCCTCGCCGAGCTTCACCAGCAGCGACGAAGTGATCCAGTACGCCTGCATCAGCAGCTCTGGTGTCTGCACACCCTGGACGGCGTCCAGTAGGCCCGGCAAGATTCGCACCAACTGCCCGTAGTGCGCGTGCTGGTAGCTCAACCAGGCGTAGCCGACCTGCCTCCTTACTTCTGCTTTCGTCTGCTCTTGGGCCTGCGGGGTGTCGTAGCGGGCGAGCGCGGCTCGGATGTCGTCCACCCCGTCCGGGGTGCCCGCCCGGGTGCTGGGCTGCTGGCCGAGCAGCACCTCCGGGTCGACGCGCAGGACGTGGGCCAACTCCTGGATCACCGAGTACCGGTCCAGGGCGCGCACGCCCCGCTCCACCTTGTCCACCCAACTCTTCGACCTGCGCAGCCGGTCCGCAAGCATCTGCTGCGTCATCGACCGCCGCACCCGCCAGCGGGCCACCCGGCGGCCGATCGGGACGTCATCGTTGGTCACGCCGCCACCGCCGGTCCGGGACCGCGCGGGTCGTGTCCTCCACGGGTACGCGCTCCGCCTCGGCCTGGACCAGGAGGCGCTGTTTGGCGGCCTCCCGCTCGGCCGCCTCACCCGTGTTCTCCGGAGCGTTGTCGTCCTGACCGCTCATCCCCGCCTCCTCCGGTCGAGGCCCGGGAGGCTCACTATCAACCGCTACCGTCCCAGGCCATCAGGACGTGCTCACGCCCCAAAACCGGACACTAGGGCAGATTGGTGACGGGGCGATTACTGGCAGTTATGCGGCCAGGGTGATACCGATACGGCTGGCGAGCAGGCGCAGGTCGTCGGGGATAGCTCGGCGCTGGGCGCGCTGCGCCAGGGTCACCACGGCATCGCGGGCCAGCGGGTTGATGGCAAACGGGATCGGCGCGGCCCGCTCGGCACGGATGAATGCGGCGAGGGCCTCGGAGTCCCGACGACCGCCGTCCGCCAGCGCTCGCCCGATGTCGAGCCAGTACGACAGTTGGCGATTCGACGCCTTGAGCACCTGCGGGCGGATCGTCTGGGACAGCTCGATTATCTTGCCGTACTCGCCCTGCTCAGCCGCGATGGACATCTTCCAGAGACCCACATTGGTTGGCCCGAAGCAGCAGCCGTTGAAGCCCCCACCGTCCGCCGGATCTCCCAGACTCGCAGCCTCCCGTGCCGCCTCGGCGAGGTGGTCGCGGGAAATGTCCGGGCGAGCGTCCACGGTCGAGGCGAGCGCTGCCATGAGGTGGAGCTGACCAAGCATCTGCCGCACCCGAACATCGGCGGCGTCTCCCTGAAGCTCCACCAGCGAGCGGTCACTGACTCTGGCTGCCAAGCGCGCGGACTCGATCGGCAGGCTCTGCGCGTAGATGAACCGGGATGCGCCGATCCACGCTCGATCTTCGACGTCCTCAGCAGCCGATACGGATATCCGGGAGGCGTTGAGGGCCAGGTGGCGATAGCCGAGGTGCCGAAGACAGGTGGAGGCTAGGTAAGCAACCTGAGCGAGCGCGGCCCCGCCCACGGCAGCGGCTTCGAGAAGCAGGTTCGGGAGCATGCGAGCCATCGCCGGGTAGTTGCACGCATTGCGGAGCTGATCAGCGCGGGAGATCTCGGCGGCCAGGCGTTCCGTTGTGTAGGTCGACGCACGGCGCTCGCCGTCCTCGATCTCGATCAGGGCCGACCAGATCGCCGGGACACACTCGGCGGCGCTCTCGCGGGCCGGATCGCCGGACTCGGTGCCCTGGCCGAGCAGGTCGGCCACCGTGACCTGGAGCGCGGCAGCAAGAGCGACCAGTGTGGAGCGGCGGTCGACTGTCTTACGACCCGATTCGACTTGCGACACGTACGACTGGGTGACGCCCGCGAGGCCAGCGAGAACGGCCTGCGTCATCCCGCCCCGGCGCATCCGCCAGTACCGAATCCTGGCACCAATGGTGTCCGGCTTCATCACCATGCCTACGCCCACCCTCAGGTAGAGGACTGGATTGCGGCGTCGGAGTGCTGCGCCCGCATGGTTGGACGCTACACCCCGCAGAGCGCCACATCAGTGAAGCTCGACGTCGTCCGGGCGGGTCTGGCACCTTCCGTGGTCAGCGCGCTTCCGAGCCTCGATCGGCAATGATGGGCGGCATCGCCGGGCGGATGAAAGTGAAGACGCGCAACGACCCACCTGGGGAGGCAAGGTGACTCAGCGCTCGCAGCACCTGCGGGGCCGGTGCCCCGTCTGTAAACGCACCGTAGCCCTCACCGCTGACGGAAGAGTTGCGCGGCACAACGGCACCATTCGTGCCTACGCCCCGCCTGAGGAGTGCCCCGGGG
Organism: Micromonospora sp. NPDC047187; assembly: GCF_040643355.1. NCBI lineage: Bacteria > Bacillati > Actinomycetota > Actinomycetes > Micromonosporales > Micromonosporaceae > Micromonospora > Micromonospora sp. NPDC047187. Next base: position 39,082 of record NZ_JBEYUF010000034.1, on the reverse strand, counting down.
GTGGACAGCGTGCGGAAGCCGCGAGGTCATGAGCACAAGCACGGCCCGGCGTAGATGCCAAGTCAATCTGGACATGCGCCTCGCTGGTGCAATTAAGCATGACGGCGACCACGTCCGTCCGGACGGGACATTCAGCTCCGAAGCCGAATGTCAGGGCAGAACCGCTCGAAGGCTCGACAACTTCCAGTCATGCGGCCAGGTTGATGCCGATGCGGCCGGCGAACAGACGCAGCTCGTCGGGGATGGCTCGGCGCTGGGCGCGCTGGGCCAGGGTCACCACGGCATCGCGGGCGAGAGGATTGATCGCGAACGGTACCGGCGCGGCCCGTTCGGCTCGGACGAATGCGGCCAGCGCCTCAACGTCTCGGCGACCGCCGTCCGCAAGGGCTCGACCTAGGTCGAGCCAGTAGGACTGCTGGCGGATCGACGCTGCAAGCACCTGCGGTCGGACCGTCCGGGACAGCTCAATGACCCGACCGGAATCGCCCTGCTCGGCCGCAATGGACATCTCCCAAAGCCCGACGTTGGTTGGGCCGAACCCACAGCCGTTGAAGCCGGCCCCGTCGACGGGATCCCCGAGTGTTGCCGCCTCGCGCGCTGCCTCGGCAAGGTGATCGCGAGCCACATCCAATCGTCCGCTGACCGTCGATGTCAGTGCGGCCGAGAGGTGGAGCTGTCCGAGCATCTGTCGCACCCGTTCGTCGGCGGCGTCAGCTTGCAGCTCGGTCAGTGACCGGTCGGCGGCACGGGCCGCGACCGGTGCGGATTCGATCGGCAGGCTTTGCGCATAGGCGAAGCGGGAGGCCGCGATCCATGCTGGGTCTTCGGCGACCGACCCGGCGAACCGGGCGGCGTTGAGGGCCAAGTGGCGGTAGCCGAGGTTCCGCAGGCAGGTGGCGGCTTGGTAGGCGACCTGGACGAGCAGGCTGCCGCCCACGGCGGCGGCTTCGAGCAGGAGGCTGGGCAGCATACGAGCCATCGCCGGGTAGTTGCAGGAGGTGCGAAGCTGCTCGGCGCGGGCGATCTCGGCCGTCAGGCGTTCCGTTGTGTAGGTCGACGCACGGCGCTCGCCGTCCTCGATCTCGATCAGGGCCGACCAGATCGCCGGGACACACTCGGCGGCGCTCTCGCGGGCCGGATCGCCGGACTCGGTGCCCTGGCCGAGCAGGTCGGCCACCGTGACCTGGAGCGCGGCAGCGAGAGCCACCAGAGTCGAGCGACGGTCGATGGTCTTGCGACCCGACTCGATCTGCGACACGTAGGACTGAGTGACGCCAGCGAGCCCAGCAAGGACGGCTTGAGTCATACCGCCACGGTGCATCCGCCAGTACCGGATCCTGGCACCGATGGTGTCCGGCTTCGTCACCATGCCTTCGCCACCCTCCAGGTGAGGACCAGGACAGCGGCGACGCCGTGCTGCCCCGCAGGTTTGGACGGTACACCGAAAGAGCGCGTCCTAGTGACGACGCTGAGTGCCCCGAGAACCGTCGCGACGGGTCTGGCCGTTCATCGACGCCCGTTCGAAGCACGCACGCTGGAAGATGCGCCGCCCGTCATCCGTCAATATGTCGACGGCCATGATTTCCCGACGGCACGCGAGAGTGCCGGCCAAGCAGGCGGCCATCGCGCCGTCCGCTGCAAGAGTCTATGCGGCGGCGCCGGCTCGGAACTGACGACGTCGGCACACCTTGCCGGAGGGCGGCCGTGCACCTATCCCGCTTCCCGCCAAGCGGTGAGCACGTTGAAAGGCGCCGGTCGTCACCTTCGCTCATCGACGGATCCCACCGCGGGCCACCACACCGCGCGCCTGGACGCGACCGAGATGGCTGTTGAGCACCCGCTCCCTCAGAGCGCCACGATCGCCGCAGTCTCTGCCGGCAACTGGATGCGGTCCCGCATCACGGTGACGCCCTCCCCCGTAGCCAGCAGCACCCGCCGAGCCACCCCAGGCAGCGACACCCCTTGCCCCCGCCCAGCCAAGTTCGCCACCACAAGCGTGTCCCCCCGCCGCATCACCAGGAACTGGTCCCCATGCTGCACAGAGACAGCGTTCAACCGAGGATCCGAGAGATCAGGAAGAGACCGACGCAAGGAGATCAACCGCTGGTAAAACGCCAGCATCGAAGCATGCTCAGGCTTGTCCAGCTCCGCCCAGTCCAACCGCGACCGCACGAACGTCTCCGGGTCCTGCGGATCGGGCACGTCCCCTTCCGGCCACCCGTGCGCGGCGAACTCCCGCCGCCGTCCCGTCCGCACCGCGGAGGCCAACTCCGGCTCCGGATGCGAGGTGAAGAACTGCCACGGCGTAGAGGCAGCCCACTCCTCCCCCATGAACAGCATGGGAGTGAACGGCGCCGTCAACAGCAACGTAGCCCCAACGCGGAGCAGCGACGGCGACAGAGAAGCAGAGATCCGATCCCCGGTAGCCCGGTTCCCAATCTGGTCATGGTTCTGCAGGTAGGCCACGAACCGGTGCCCCGGCACCCGAGGATCAACAGGCCGCCCGTGATGACGGTTCCGGAAGCTCGACCAGGTCCCCGCGTGGAAGAACCCGCCGGTCAGCACATCAGACAACGTCTCCAGGGAACCGAAGTCCCCGTAGTACCCCTGCCGCTCCCCCGTCAGCAGCGTGTGCAGCGCGTGGTGGGCGTCGTCGTTCCACTGGGCGTGCAGACCGAACCCGCCAGCCTCGCGCGGGGTGATGACCCGCGGGTCGTTGAGGTCGGATTCGGCGATGAGCGACAACGGCCGACCCAGGTGCGTCGACAGCGACTCGACGGAAACCGCCAGCTCTTCCAGGATGGGAACGGCCCGCGAGTCGTGCAGGGCGTGCACGGCGTCCAGGCGCAGCCCGTCGACGTGGTAGTCGCGCAGCCACATGAGCACGCTGTCGATGATGTAGCGGCGTACCTCGTCGGAGTGCGGGCCGTCCAGGTTGATCGAGCGACCCCAACTGTTGCTCTGCTCGGCGAGGTAGGGCCCGAACCGCGGCGCGTAGGCCCCGGAGGGCCCGAAATGGTTGTAGACAACGTCGAGGATCACCCCCAGACCGCGAGCGTGGGCGGCGTCGACGAACCGTTTCAGGCCGTCGGGGCCGCCGTAGGGCTCGTGTGGGGCGTACCAGCAGACGCCGTCGTACCCCCAGTTGTGTTCGCCGTTGAAGGCGTTGACCGGGAGCAGCTCGATCAGGTCGACGCCCAGGGACACCAAGTGGTCGAGGCGGTCGATGGCCGCGTCGAAGGTGCCTTCCGGGGTGAAGGTGCCGATGTGCAGCTCGTAGAGGATGCTTCCGGGCAGTTGCCGGCCGGTCCACGCGCTGTCGGACCACGCGAAGTCGGCGTGGTCGTAGCGGCGGCTCGGCCCGTGCACTCCCGCAGGCTGCCACGGTGACCGGGGGTCGGGCAGTGGGGTTTCGTCGTCGTTCAGCAGAAAGGAGTAGTCGAGGCCGGCGTCGGGCACCTCGACCCGCCACCACCCGTCGGTGGAGGCGCGCATCTCGTGGTCGGTGTCGTCGGCCAGGCGCAGCCGCACCCGCTCGGCGTCTGGCGCCCACACGCTGAATTCGGTCATCACGCAGCCTCCACGGAAGCGGTGGAAGGAGTGAGCAGAGCCACGGGATAGTCGGCCAGAAGGTCGTCCAGGGGGGTCTCCCCGCCACTGTAGACCCGGCCGGTGAACAGGTCCTTCATCTCGTGAACGGGAAGTGACAGAGCTGTGTCACACCACCCACCGGCGCGCGCCAGGCCCAGCGGCAGCCGGGTCGCCACGGCGATCGCGCCGCCCCTGTCGAAGGCCACCACGTGCCGGCCCACCCGCCCGTGCGCGGGCACCGGTCGGTAGGTGGTGAACAGCTCCGGGTGCGCCCGCCGCAGCCGCAGGGTCCGCGAGACGACGAGCAGCTTCGCCGCTCCGTCGGTGTCGATCGGGGGACGCCAGCCGCCGTCGATGCGTGCCAGCAGCTCTCGGCGTACGTCGAAGTCGACCGGGCGGCGGTTGTCCGGGTCGACGAGGGAGTTGTCCCACAGCTCGGTGCCCTGGTAGGTGTCCGGCACCCCGGGCATGGTGAGTTGGATCAGCTTCTGCCCGAGCGAGTTGCACCAGCCGGCCGGGGCGATGGCGGCGGCGAGTTCGGTCAGCTCGTCGTGCAGGCTCGGGTCGTCGTACATCTGGTCGACCACCGCGTGCACTGCCTGCTCGAAGGCCGGGTCGGGGTCCGCCCAACTGGTCGAGGCCCCGGCCTCCCTGGCGGCCTTCTCGACGTACGCGTGCAGCCGTTCCCGCTCGATCGGCCACGCGCCGACGGCGGTCTGCCAGAGCAGGTGGGCGAAGGCCGGGTCGGGCAGCGGCGCGTACTCCATCCAGGTCTTGACCTGCTCGGCCCAGCGGCCCGGCAGTTCGCTGAGCACGGCGAGGCGGGCGCGGACGTCCTCGCCGCGTTTGGTGTCGTGGGTGGAGAGGGTGGTCATGCTGGCCGGCCAACGGACCTGTTGGGCGGCGGCGAAGCGGTGGAACTCCGCCGGCGGCACCCCGAAGTGGGCGGGGTTGTCGCCGACCTCGTTGAGCGCCACGAACCGGGTCCAGCGGTAGAACGCGGTGTCCTCCACGCCCTTGGCCATCACCGCGCCGGTGAGCTGCGGAAACCGTTGGGCCAGCTCGTCGTCGGGGTTGCGCAGTCGGCGGGTGATCGCGTCCAGGGCCCCCGCCAGGTCGGGGCGGCGGCGGCCGGCCTCGGAGCGGGCGGCGGCGAGGTGCCGGGCGCCGTGCGGCGGGTAGCCCCGGTAGACGGCGAACGCTGCGGCCAGCTCGGCGAGCGCTGCGCGGGCCTGCTCGGTGGGCACCTCGGGGGCGAGGGCGGCCAGCCGGGTCAGCTCGGCGGCGAGCAGTTGGGTGGCGGCGGCCAGTTTGGTGGTGTGGGTCAGGTCCTCCCAGGACGTGTGCTGCCCGGTGAGGCGGTTGTCCAGCGCGGTGAAGTCACCCTCGGCGTCGGTGTCGACGAAGAGCCCACCGACAGCGGCCAGGGCGTCGTAGCCGGTGGTGCCGTCCACCGGCCAGTCCGGCAGCTCCTCGCCGTACTCCAGGATCTTCTCCACCACGAGCCAGGCGTCGGGCGCGGCGGCCCGCAACCGGGCCAGGTAGCCGGCCGGGTCGCGCAGGCCGTCCGGGTGGTCGACGCGGATGCCGTCGACCTCCCCGGCGGCGGCCCAGCGCAGGATCAGCTCGTGGGTGGCGGCGAAGACCGCCGGGTCCTCCACCCGCAGACCCGCCAGGCCCGCGATGGCGAAGAACCGGCGGTACGTCAGCTCGGCGTCGCCGCGCCGCCAGGAGACCAGCTCGTAGTCCTGCCGGTCGTGCACCTCGCGGGCGCTGCCGTCGCCGGTGCCGTCGGCGATCGGAAAGCGGTGCTCGTGGTAGCGCAGCTCCCCGCCGACCACCTTGAGGTCGTCGAGGGCGGCCTCATCGTCGCCCAGCACCGGCAGCAGCAGGCGGCCCCGGTCCCAGTCGATGTCGAACCAGTCGGCGTACGCCGAGTCGCGCCCCCGGCGCAGCACGTCCCACCAGGCGGGGTTGGCGGCCGGGACGGCCACCCCGGCGTGGTTGGGCACGATGTCGACGACCAGGCCGAGTTGCTTGTCGCGCAGGGCGGTCAGCAGCCGCTGGCGGGCGGCCTCCCCGCCCAGCTCCGGGTTGACGGCCCGGTGGTCGACAACGTCGTAGCCGTGCTGGGAGCCGGGGGTGGCGGTCAGCAGCGGGGCGCTGTAGAGGTGGCTGACGCCGAGGTCGTCCAGATAGTCGACGATCGCGGCGGTGGCGTCCAGGTCGAAGCCGGGGCGGACCTGGACGCGGTAGGTGGCAGTGGGAGGGGTGGCCGGCATGTCAGTTCGTCCTCTCCAGCACGACGAGGGAGCGGTCCGGCACCCGGATGGTGCCGCCCGCGCTGATCACCGTGGCGTCGCCGGGCTCGGGTTCGGCGGTGCTGATCACCCGTTCCCACTTCTGGCCGTAGTCGCTGCCGGGCATGGTGAAGTCCAGCGGCGCGTCGTGGGCGTTGAAGCAGAGCAGGAACGACGCGTCGTGGTGCTTCTGGCCGTACTGGCCGCGTTCGCGGATGCCCTCGCCGTTGACGAAGAGCGCCACCGAGCGGCCGAAGTCGTTGCCCCAGTCCTCGCCGGTCATCTCCCGCCCGTCGGGGGTGTACCAGGCCAGGTCGGGCAGCGGCTCGTCGATGCCGCGTCCGTTCACCGGCAGCCCGGTGAAGAACCGGCGACGGCGGAACACCTGGTGTCGTTTGCGGAACGCGGTGAGCGTGCGGACGAAGTCCAGCAGTTGCTCGTCGGCGTTGTCCCAGTCGACCCAGGCCAGCTCGCTGTCCTGGCAGTAGACGTTGTTGTTGCCGTGCTGGGTGCGGCCCAACTCGTCACCGTGGCCGATCATCGGCACGCCCTGCGACAGCATCAGGGTGGCCAGGAAGTTGCGCCGCTGCTTGGCCCGCAGGGCGAGGACCGCCTCGTCGTCGGTGTCGCCCTCGACCCCGCAGTTCCAGGACCGGTTGTGGCTCTCGCCGTCGCGATTTTCCTCGCCGTTGGCCTCGTTGTGTTTGTCGTTGTAGGACACCAGGTCGTTGAGGGTGAAGCCGTCGTGCACGGTGACGAAGTTGATGCTGTGGAACGGTCGGCGGCCGTCGTCCTGGTAGAGGTCGGCGGAGCCGGAGATCCTTGACGCGAACTCGGCGAGGGTGGCCGGCTCGCCGCGCCAGAAGTCCCGCACGGTGTCGCGGTACTTGCCGTTCCACTCCGTCCACAGCGGCGGGAAGTTGCCGACCTGGTAGCCGCCGGGGCCGACGTCCCACGGTTCGGCGATCAGCTTGACCTGGCTGACCACCGGGTCCTGCTGCACCACCTCGAAGAAGGTGGAGAGCCGGTCCACCTCGTAGAACTCGCGGGCCAGGGTGGCCGCCAGGTCGAACCGGAAGCCGTCGACGTGCATCTCGGTCACCCAGTACCGCAGCGAATCCATGATCAGTTGCAGCGAGTGCGGGCTGCGCACGTTGAGGCTGTTGCCGGTGCCGGTGTAGTCGACGAAGTAGCGGGGGTCCTCCTCGCTGAGCCGGTAGTAGCTCGGGGCGTCCACGCCCTTGAAGCTCAGCGTCGGCCCGAGGTGGTTGCCCTCGGCGGTGTGGTTGTAGACCACGTCGAGGATGACCTCGATGCCGGCCGCGTGCAGCGCCTTGACCATGCCCCGGAACTCCTGCACCTGCTGGCCGGTCCGGCCCAGCGCGGAGTAGCCGTGGTGCGGGGCGAAGAAGCCGATGGTGTTGTAGCCCCAGTAGTTGCGCAGCCCCAGGTCGACGAGGCGGTTGTCGTGGATGAACTGGTGCACCGGCATCAGCTCGATCGCCGTCACCCCGAGCCGGGTCAGATAGTCGATCATCGGCGGGGAGGCGATGCCCGCGTACGTGCCGCGCAGCTCCTCCGGGATGTCCGGGTGGCGCATGGTCAGCCCGCGCACGTGCGCCTCGTAGATCACCGAGTGGTGGTAAGGGGTGCGCGGCGGCCTGTCGTTGCCCCAGTCGAAGTACGGGTTGACCACCACCGACTTCGGCATGAACGGCGCCGAGTCGGTCTCAGACATGCGCTCCGGCTCGTTGAGGTCGTAGTCGTAGACCGCCGGGTCCCAGTCCACGTCACCGTCGATGGCCTTGGCGTACGGGTCGATCAGCAGCTTGTGCGGGTTGCAGCGCAACCCGTTCGCCTGGTCGTACGGGCCGTGCACCCGGTAGCCGTAGCGCTGGCCCGGCTCGATGCCCGGCAGGTACGCGTGCCACACGTAGGCGTCCACCTCGCGCAGCTCGACGCGGCGCTCCGCACCGGTGTCCCACTCGTCGAAGAGGCACAGCTCGATCCGCTCGGCCACCTCGGAGAAGATGGCGAAGTTGGTGCCCATTCCGTCGTAGGTGGCGCCCAGGGGGTACCGCTCGCCCGGCCAGACCTGCATGTCGCTCCTTAGACCATGGTTATGTGCGCACCGGCCGAGATCGCCCGCGCGCACGCAGGTAGTGCCCCCGGCCCGGGCGCGCCAATCCATCCTTTCAGGCGACGGGCGAAAACCGCCCGTCTGATGCGCGCTACACCGATCGGGTGTCCTCCGTCACGATGGCCCTTTTCGAGGTGCGTTCTCGGGTCCTATGCACTTTCCTTGACCGGGGACAAGCGTTCGCGCGTGCCCGCCTGGCCATCCGCCACCCCTTACACCTCTCGCTCCGCCGCCACTGACGTCGGCGCGCCTCACCATGCATGGACGGAGACTGATGTGACAGTGCGGGTCGACGAGCAGCTCGCTGCCACCAAGGACCGGGCCCACCGGCCCACCCTGACCTCCCGGCCCCCCGCGCAGCCCGGTCCGACCGCGCAGCCCGGCACGCCCGTGCCGGCGCAGTCCGGCCCCGGGGTGCCCCCGCAGACCCGCCGCATCCTCATGCTGTCCTGGGAGTACCCGCCGGTGCTCGTCGGCGGTCTCGGTCGACACGTGCACGCCCTCTCCGTCGCCCTCGCCGCCGCCGGCCACGAGGTCACCGTCGTCACCCGCCACTCCGACGGCGCACCCCTGGAGGAATACGCCGACGGCGTACGCATCCTGCGCGCCCCCGAAGACCCGGTCACCTTCCCCCTCGCCACCGGCTCCCTGCTGGCCTGGACCATGGCCTTCAACCACACCCTCACCCGCACCGCCCTGCGCGCCACCCAGGCCGGTACCTACGACGTCATCCACGCCCACGACTGGCTCGTCGCGCACACCGCGATGACGTTGCGCGACCACCTGGACATCCCGCTGGTCAGCACGATCCACGCCACCGAGGCCGGCCGGCACCAGGGCTGGCTGCCGGAGGAGATGAACCGCACCATCCACGGTGTCGAGCAGTGGCTCAGCAGCGAGTCCAACCGGGTGATCGTCTGCTCCGGGTACATGCGCGACGAGGTGAACGCGCTGTTCGGCGTACCGGCCGGACGGGTCGACGTGGTCGCCAACGGCGTGGAGCCGCACCGCTGGCGGGTGCCCGCGCGTGCCGTGGCCGCCGCCCGCGCCCGCTTCGCCGGCAACGGCCCGCTGGTCACCTTCGCCGGCCGCCTGGTGTACGAGAAGGGCGTCCAGCACCTGATCGCCGCGCTCCCCCGGCTGCGCGAGCGGCACCCCGGCCTGCGTGCCGTGATCGCCGGTGACGGCCCGTACCGCGCCGAGTTGGAGGCCGAGGTGCACCGCCGCGGCCTCGGCGGCATGGTCACCATGCCGGGCTTCCTCGGCGGCACCGACCTGCCGGCGCTGATGGCCGCGTCCGACTGCTTCGCCGTGCCGAGCATCTACGAGCCGTTCGGCATGGTGGCACTGGAGGGCGCCGCGGCCGGCGCTCCCCTGGCCGTCGCCGCCACCGGTGGCCTCGGCGAGATCGTCGAGCCGGGCGTCACCGGGATGACCTTCCGTCCGCACGACCCGGGCAGCCTCACCGACGCCGTGGACGCGCTGCTGTCGGACGCCGACCGTTCCCGCGTCATGGCCCGCCGCGCCCGCCGGATGGTCCACGACCAGTACGGCTGGGCCGCGATCGCCCAGCGCACCGCCGCCAGCTACGCCGCAGCCATCCACCACGACGCCGCGTTCACCGCCGAGCGCGCCGAGCAGCGGATGTCGCAGGGTAGCGCCCTCCCGGCGCTCCCCGAGGGCAACCTGCTCGCCGCCGCCGGCCTGCGCTGACCCCTCCCCGAGCCAGGCCCGATTCCGGTTCAGCCGGGACTCGGGCCTGGCTCGGGCTCGGGCGGGGTCGATCCTGTTGTGGCGAGCGCTCCGCGCTGCCCGGCGGCTGTCGGTCGGGGCTGCCAGAATGTGCGGATGTCTCGTCCTGTCGACGCCCTGGATGCCAGCTTTCCGGTCGCCGCCTCGATCGCGTTGGACCTGATTCGACGCCCCGAGGTGACCGAGCGGTGGTCGAGCCCGAGCGCCCTGCCACACCTGTCCGTGGGTGGGCTGGCGTGCCACCTGGGACGTCAGGCGGTCCGTGCGGCGGAGCTACTGCCAATGCCGACGGACCTGCCGGTCCTGGAGTCGGCCGACAACCACTACGAGCGGGCCGCCTGGGTCTCCGAGGGGTCCCCGGACAAGAACACAGTCGCGTCCGGCCCCGACGAGGCCGACGCCGTACGCGGGCCGGCCGATCTGCACGCCCGTTCCGCCCAGGCGCTGACGGAGGTCGGCGACCTGCTCTCGCGGGGTGCCGCTCGTGACGTCGTGCCGATCCCGTGGCAGGGCTGGGCCCTTCCGCGCGGAGAGTTCCTGCTCACCCGCCAGTTGGAGATCGTGGTCCATTCCGACGACCTCGCGGTGAGCGTCGGCCTGCCCACGCCGGAGTTCCCGGCGGACGTCTTCGACCCCGTACGCGACCTGCTGGTCCGGCTGGCCGTGCGCCGCCGTGGCCAGTCCGCGCTGATCAGCGCGCTGAGTCGCAGCGAGCGGGCCCAGGACATCTCCGCCTTCTGAGCCCCGGCGTCACCCGTTCGTGATCGACTCATGCCGGGGACAGCTCGGGGCGCGGAAACGCGGCAGGCCGTCGACCCGGAGGGGTCGACGGCCTGCTCGTTTAGCGAGGAGCGGGTCAGCGCTCGCCGAAGGGGACGTAGTCCCGCTCGGCGGAGCCGACGTAGACCTGCCGCGGACGGCCGATCTTGGTCTCCGGGTCGTTGATCATCTCGCGCCACTGGGCGATCCAGCCGGGAAGCCGGCCGAGCGCGAAGAGCACCGTGAACATCTTGGTCGGGAAACCCATGGCCTTGTAGATCAGGCCGGTGTAGAAGTCCACGTTCGGGTAGAGCCGACGGGAGACGAAGAAGTCGTCGGCGAGGGCGATCTCCTCCAGCTCCATGGCGATGTCCAGCAGCGGGTCGGGCTTGGCCATCCGGCCCAGCACGTCCTGCGCGGCCCTCTTGACGATCGCCGCCCGCGGGTCGTAGTTCTTGTAGACCCGGTGGCCGAAGCCCATCAGCTTGACGCCGTCCTGCTTGTCCTTGACCTTGCGGACGAAGGACCGCACGTCGCCGTCGCCGGCGTGGATCTGCTGCAGCATCTCCAGCACCGCCTGGTTGGCGCCACCGTGCAGCGGGCCGAACAGCGCGTTCACGCCGGCCGAGACCGAGGCGAACAGGTTGGCGTTGCTGGAGCCGACCAGGCGGACGGTCGACGTGGAGCAGTTCTGCTCGTGGTCGGCGTGCAGGACGAAGAGCATGTCCAGCACCTTCGACATCACCGGGTCGACCTCGTACGGCTCAGCCGGCACGCCGAACGTCATCCGCAGCAGGTTGTCCACGTACCCCAGCGAGTTGTCCGGGTACAGCAGCGGCTGACCGATGGACTTCTTGTACGCGTACGAGGCGATGGTGGGGACCTTCGCCATCAGCCGGACCGTGGAGATCTCCACGTGCTCGGAGTCGAACGGGTCCAGGCTGTCCTGGTAGAAGGTGGACAGGGCGCTCACCGCGGACGAGAGCACCGCCATCGGGTGGGCGTCCCGGGGGAAGCCGTCGAAGAAGCGGCGCATCTCCTCGTGCAGCAGCGAGTGCCGCCGAATCCACTCGGTGAACTCGGTCAGCTGCTGCTCGGTCGGCAGCTCACCGTAGATGAGCAGGTAGGAGACCTCCAGGAAGGAGGACTTCTCGGCCAGCTGCTCGATCGGGTACCCCCGGTAACGCAGGATGCCCGCGTCGCCGTCGATGTAGGTGATCGCGGATGAGGCAGCGGCGGTGTTGACGAAACCGGGGTCGTACGTGGTCATCCCGGTTTCCTTCAGCAGCTTGCTCACCCCGACACCGGCGGGGCCCTCGACCGCAGGATGCACCGGCATCGACAGCTGCCCACCGGGGTGATCGAGCTTGACTTCCGTCATGTGGTTCCTCGCTTCGCCGGCAGATCTACGTTGAATTGCCTTCGCTTCTACCGTAATTGCGGCTCGGGGGACAACGTCCGCCGTGGTTCGGCGGTGAGGTATGCGTCACCCGATTCCCGACCGGGCGGCCGGGAAACCCGGCATCCCGCCAGACGGGACCGGACCGGACCGAACCCGCAAGCCAGGTCACGACAGGTTGAGGCGTCGCAGCGTACCGTCCGTCGCGACCTGGAAGACGTCGAGCTGGTTGGTGCCGGCGTGGAACAGCTTGTCGTCGGCGAGCAGCGCGGCGAACCGGCGTCCGCCGAGGTCGGCCGGCACCACCGGGACGACGGCCCCGATGCGGCCGTTGACGGCGACGGCGAGGAGTGTGCCGTCCGGGATCCGGTCCGGGACGTCGCCCCAGACCAGTGCCGGGAGGGTGCCGGTGTCCGGGTCCGTGGCGGTGAACGCGGCCAGGTCGGCGACCCGGGCGCTGCCGGCGGCGGGGCCGGCGCGGACCTCGGTGCCGACCAGGGGGTGGGGTGTCGGCAGGGGTGGCGGGGCGGGCACGCCACCGGCGAAGGTGACCGGTTCGCCGGGGCGGTCGTAGAAGTGTTTCGTGCCGTCGGTGCGGGGGGCCTGGCGGGCGGAGCGCCCGTCGACCCGCCAGGGCAGCCGGACGCCGGCCTCGTCGGCCACTGTCGGAAGCAGGTCGACGTGTTCCCAGTTGCGGTCGTCCACCCGGCCGGCCTGCTGCCGGGGTTCCTTGACAAACGTCGGCACCCAGGCGACCTCGCCGGCGGCGGCCTTGATGGCGTCCATGCCCCGGCCCTGCGCGCCGGGGCGGAAGCTGACCCCGTGGTCGGCGGTCACCACGACGAGGGCCTGGTCGTAGAGGCCGCTGGCGCGCAGCGTCCGCAGCGTCTCGCCGATGAGCCGGTCGGTGTAGCCGAGCTGGGCGAGGTGCCGCTGCCGGGCCAGGTCGACCCACCCGGCACCGTCGTTGGGCAGGTCCTCGGGGGCGTCGTAGCGCGCCCCGGACGGCAGGTACGCCCACGGTGAGTGCGGCATCAGCAGGTGCAGGAAGTGCAGGGTGGGCCGGGTCGTCGGCTTCAGCCCAGCGAGGAAGCTGGTGAACCGGGCCGGTTGGTTGTCGTCCAGGCTGTCCCAGCGGAACTTCGGGTCGGCCGGCACCGGTTCGGCGGCGTCCAGGCCGGCTTCGGCGCGAGTCTGCTCGCGGTAGGAGTCCTCCGGGTCGACAGCGCTCTCCGTGGGCCCGGCGACCCGGCCGAGCAGCTTGCCGGTCTCCCGGACCAGCACGCCGAGCCCCTGCTCGGGGGTGACCGGCTGCTCGCAGCGACTGGGCGGGCAGAGCCGGGTGATGCTCTCCTCGGCGCGGATGTCGTACAGGCCGCCGAAGGCGGTGAAGATGTTGTCCGGGTACTGCGAGTAGTGCGGGGCGACCGGCTTGGCCGGGTAGCGGCCGGTGAGCATCGCCGGCAGCGCGTTGGGCGTCCATCCGCTGACCCCGGTGGAGTTGCGGTACCAGGTGGAGGCGCCGGCCAGCTCGGCGAAGTGCGGGTACCGCCCGGCGTCGATCTTCCCGTCCGCGCCGAGCAGGCTGACCAGTGGCAGCTCGTCGAGGATCAGCATGACCACCGGCGGGTGCACGGCCGAGCCCTGCGCGGTGCCGGCCGCGCCGCCGTCGCCGCGCGGCAGGACCACCGCCGAGGTGGGCGAGGCGAGCAGGAAGAGCGCCACGAAGGCCACCGGGCCGGCGGCGGCCACTCGCAGCACCCGGCCCGGCGCCCGCCACCGCCGGTGCGCGGCCGCGCCGGCGGCTCCGACCAGCACGGCCACCAACAGCAGCGGTACGCCCCGAAGTGGCGCGACGTGTCGGCCCACCTGCACGGCGAGGGCGGCGACCAGCAGCCCGACCAGCCCGGTGTGGGCGAGGGCGCGGGCGGTCCGGCCGGCCACTCGGCTGAGCGCGCCGAGCACCGCCACCGCAGCCGTGGGGAGCACCGTCACCAGGGCGAGCAGCAGCAGGATCTGGGCCGGGTCGGTGCGGTGGAAGAGGAAGAAGTCGGGGCTGCGGCCGAGCACGTCCAGCAGTGGCTGGGTGACCACCAGACCGACCAGCGCGACGATCTCCAGCAGCCGGCCCAGCTCACCTCGCCAGCCCCGGTCCCACAGTGCGGGGGCCGGCGGCGGCCGGTGGTCCGCGGCCGGCGGGTCGACGGAAGCCGGTTCAGCCACCCATCACCGTCCGGTACAGCGTGCGGGTTCCCGAGGGCAGTTCCAGCCGATCGGTGATCCGTCCGCGGGCGGCGAGCAACGTCTCGAAGGCGTCGCGTCGGTAGTCCGGGAAGAGACCGGCGGGCTTGTTGGCCAGCAGCCGGGTCGCCATCGGGTCCTCCGGGTGCACGAACTCCACCACCACCGCGCCGCCCGGCGCGGTCAGCCCGGCCAGCCAGTCGATGACCTCCGGCAGCGGCACGTTGCGCCCGATCGCCAGGTGGTGCACCACGGCCAGGGCGAGCACCACGTCGGCGGACGCCCGCTCGGCGAAGCCGGCCCGCTCGACGCCCCGCCAGCCGCCACCCGGTGAGGGGTCGGCCAGGTCCAGCACCAGCGGCAGGATGCGGCGCTGCCCCTCGGAGCGCAGCTGCCGGTACAGCTCGTCGACGACCGTGGGGTCCTGCTCGACGGCGACCACGTAGTCGGCGTGCCCGGCCGCCAGCCGGGAGTACCGGCCGTCGTTGGCGCCGAGGTCGAGCACCAGGCGGGGGCGGGTGCCGGCGGCGACAGCGACGGCCACGAACTGCTCCTTCGCCACCCGGTCGCGGGCCGAGTAGCCGCAGGTGCGTTGGTAGTCCGACCAGTGGCTCTCGGGCGGGCGGCGGTCCAGCTTGCCGACCAGCTTCTCGATGCCGCGTACCGTGGCGAGCAGCAGCTCCCGGGAGAAGCCGGCGGCCCGCAGTTGGTCGCGTACCTCAGTGGTGCTGGCGGCGGCGTTGCGGTGCTGCATGGCCCCGTGCAGGTGCAGGTGGGTCAGCACGCCGGGGCGCAGCCGGCGGGCCCCGTTGAACAGTGGCCGTAGCTCGTCGGCCTCGATGCCGTCGACCCGGGCACGCAGCCACGGTTGGAAGTCGACGCCCAGGTGGGCGGTGAGCATCAGCGGGTAGAGCACGGTCTGGCAGAACTGCCGGTAGCCTGCCCACGGTTCGCCGTCACGCATCGGCTCGAAGGAGCCGATGTCGATGAAGACCGGTTGGGCGCCGCGCCACTGGAGGTTGTACGCCGAGCCGTCCTTCGTGGTGAAACCCTCGCCGAGCGCGGCGGTCAGGATCTCCAGGTGCAGCAGGGCGGCGTCGCGCAGCATGCTGAACGACCACTCGTACGGGTGGGAGACGAACGGGATGCGCTCGTGGCGCAGCACGGCCGCCCACGGTGTCCCGGTCGCGGCCGGCACCAGGGTGGGCGGAGCGTCCTCGGTGGCGCAGACCTTGCGCGCGGCGACCAGCGCCGGGAAGAACGTGCTGCCGGTCAGCGCCCGCCAGTGCGCGGCAGCCTGGGGGTCCAGCCCGCGCAGCACCTCGTCGCCGACGTGGAAGACCCGGTTGGCGGGGTCGCGGAAGGAGGCCGGCTCGGGCCGTACCTCGGTGGGTGAGATCGCCATCGTCGGGGCTGGCCCGCTCAGCGCTGGTCGGTGGGTTGCCGGCGGAACCGGTCGACCAGCCGTCGCCAGTAGAGTTTCGCGGCGACCGCGGCGCCAGCCACCCCACCGACGACAGCCTGCACGATCAGGCTGCCGGACCCCGCGTCCAGGTAGGCCAGATGTTCCACCGATCGCTCCTTGCCCTCGCCGCCTCGATACCGGCGTCCCAGGGCGTACACCGATGAGGCTTTTGACCCATAAAGCCGGACTTGTCCCTCACCGTACGCCGGTCGTCGTCGCCGTCGCGGGCACATCGGCGTACTCCCAGCCACACCACAGAATGCGGCCGGGACGGCCGGCCGCGCCGGTACGCTGCGGACGTGCGCTGGATGATCGTGGACGCGCCGCTGGACTCCTCCGGAGCCGGGCGCGGCGAGGAGCGGGCCCCGGCCGCGCTGCGCCGCGCCGGCCTGCGCGAGGCCCTGGCCGCCGACGACGACGGGCGGATCGACGAGGCGCGGTTGCGCGACCCGAACCGCGACCCGGCCAGCGGGGTGATCGGCGCGGCGGGCCTGGTCCGGGCCGGCGGCGCCATCGCCGCGCGCATCGGCGCACTGATCGCGGACGGCCACCGACCACTGGTGCTCGGCGGCGACTGCGCCATCCTGCCCGGCGTCTGCCGGGCCCTACCCCCGGCGACCGACCTGTGGTTCGTCGACGCCCACCCGGACTTCCTCGACGGCACGACCTCACCGACGGGTGAGGCCGCCGACATGGACCTCTCGGTTGTCACCGGGTGCGGCCCCGCCGCCGCCGTCGGTCCCGGCGGCACGCTGATCGAGCCCGGCCGCGTCCACCTGCTCGGGCACCGCCCGGCCACCGACGAGAGCAGCCGGGTCGAGGCGGCCCGGATCGACCCGGCGATCCACCAGATCAACGCCGCCGAGCTGCGGCGCCGGGGCGCCGCGACGGTCGGCGCGAGCCTCGCCGCCGACGGGGACGGCCCGGCCTGGCTGCACCTCGACCTGGACGTGGTGGACCCGCGCGACCTGCCCGCGGTGACCTACCCCGAACCGGACGGCCCGCGCTGGGCAGACCTGATCGCGCTGGTCACGCCGCTGGCCCGCGCCGACCGGCTGCTCGGGATGAGCGTGACCGACCTGAACACCGACGAGGACCCCGACGGGCGGCACACCCGACGCGTCGTCGAGGTCCTCACCGAGATGCTGGTCGGCTGACCGGTCAGCCGTCGGCCGTTCCCGGTCGCGCGGTGCGCTCCGCCCACGCGTGCAGCGCGTCGCGGTCGCCGGCGCCATCGAGGTTCAGCGCCGCCTCGATCAACGCGAGGTGGGTGAAGGCCTGCGGGTAGTTGCCCAGAGCGGTGCCATCGGCGTCGAGCTGCTCGGCGTACAGGCCGAGCGGCCCGGCGTACGCGCAGAGCCGGTCGAACAGCTCGGCGGCCTGCTCGCGTCGCCCCGCCAGGACCAGTGCGGAGACCAGCTCGAAGGAGCAGAGCAGGAACGCGCCCTCCTCGCCGGGCAACCCGTCGTCGGCCGTGTACCGGCGGATGAGCGCCGGGGCGACGGCGAGATCCCGCCGGATGCGGTCGACGGTGGCCACCACCAGCGGGTCGCCACCGGCAAGGAACCCGACCAGGGGCATCCGGAGCAACGACGCGTCGAGTTCGGTCGAGTCGTACGCCAGCACGAAGCTGCCGACGCCACTGTCGAAACCCCGCTCGATGACGTCGGCGTGCACGGCGTCGCGTGCCCCGCTCCACCGCTGCACTGGTGCGTCGTGGTCCCCGACCAGGCCGGCGAGGCGGATACCCCGGTCGAGGCAGACCCAGGCCATCATCTTCGAGTTGACGTAGTGCCGCAGCGGCCCCCGGATCTCCCAGATGCCGTGGTCCGGCTCCCGCCACCGGGTGGCCATGGTGTCGACGTGCCGGCGCAGCACCTGCCACTGAGCGCCGGTCAACTCCCCGGTGAGCTGCTGGTACGACAGCGCGGCGTCGAGCACGTGCCCGTACGTGTCGAACTGGAGCTGCTCGGCGGCCTCGTTGCCGATGCGCACCGGCCGCGAGCCGGCGTACCCGTCGAGGTGATCGAGGATCTCCTCCTCGCGGGTCACCCCGTGGATCCCGACGAGTGGGCTGAGGACGTCGCCCGCCCCGCCGCACGTGGTGAGCAGGAAGTGCAGGTAGCGACGACCCTCCTCGGCGTGGCCCAACCGGAACAGGGCGAGCAGCAGCAACGCGGCGTCGCGGTGCCAGGTGTAGCGGTAGTCCCAGTTGCGGACCCCGCCGATCTCCTCGGGCAGCGAGGCGGTGGGCGCGGCGAGCAACGCCCCGGTCTCGTCGAACGACAGGCCCCGCAGGACGGCGGCGCTGTGCCGCACCTGCTCGCTGCCCTGGCCGGTGTAGTCGGCGCGGTCCGACCACTCCCGCCAGGTGCGGCAGGTCTGCTCCAGCAGGTCGGCCGGGTCGACCTCGTCGATGCGGCCCGGGCCGTAGCCGAGCAGCACGTCGATCGTCTGCCCCGCGCGCAGCACCACCTCGGTACGTACCGTCGCGCCGTTGACCCGAAACGGCAGCGCCGAGCGGAGCCGCAGCCCCGCCTCGGCGGCCACCCACTGGTCGTCGTCCCGGTGCCAGTCGACCGCGCGGGCGCCGTACCCGGGGCGTGGCGTCACCTCGGCACGCACCCGCATCGACCCGGCACGCACGTGCAGGCGGCGCACCAACAGCTTGTCCGCGCGGAACGGCTGTGCGGCATCACCGGCCCGTACGGCGAGGAAGTCCTGACCGACGGCGCTGCCACCGGCGGCGCGGTACGCGCTCTCCACGACCAGGGTGCCGGGCAGGTACCGGCGGACCGGCGCGGCGTCAGCGGCGACGGAGAGGGTGAACGCGCCACCGACGCGACGGTCCAGCAGCCGCGCAAAGACCGCGTCACCCTCGAAGTGCGGCACACAGAACCAGTCGACCACGCCGTCCGCGCCGATCAGCGCCCCGGTGTGGGTGTCGGAGAGGAACGCGTACGAGTCGATCGGCGGCGTGTTCGCGGAGCCGAAGGCCGGCACGCGGCTCCTTACCCGGCGGGCCGGCACGGAAACGCGACTACCGGTCGCGCCGACGGGTAGTCGGCCGGATGCGACAGTTCGTCAACTGGTCCGGCAGCCTTTCGTTCACCCCGCTGGAGCTCGCCGAGCCGGCGGACGAGGACGCGGTACGGGAGTTGGTGGTGCGGGCACGCCAGGACGGCAGGACGATCCGCCCGGTGGGCTCCGGCCACTCGTCGAGCCCACTGGCGCGCACCGACGACATCCTGCTCAGCGTGGATCGGCTCGCCGGAGTCATCACCGAGGACGCCGATCGGGCGCGGGTGTGGGCGGGCACCAAGCTCAAGGCCCTCGGTGAGGGGTTGTACGACGCCGGGCTGGCCATGGACAACCTCGGCGACGTGGACTACCAGTCGATCGCCGGCGCGACCGCCACCGGCACGCACGGCACCGGCATCGGTTTCGGCAACCTGTGCACCCAGGTGACCGGCGTTCGCCTGGTCACCGGCACCGGCGAGGTTCTCGACATCTCGGCCGACGACAACGCGGACCTGTTGCCGGCGGCCCGGCTGTCGCTGGGCGCTCTCGGAGTGGTCACCCAGGTCACCCTGGACGTGCAACCGCACTACGAGTTGCACCGCCGGGCGTGGTGCGCGCACATCGACTGGACCCTCGACCACCTGGCCGAATTGCAGCACACCAACCGCAACATGGACTTCTACTGGTACCCGCGCAGCGACGAGACACAGATCCGCACCCTGAACCGCACCGACGGGGGCTCCGACGTGCGGGTGTGGGCCGCGCCGCGGGTGCCGGACTCCGGCCCGTGGGGCGCACCCCACGAGATCCGGTCCGGTCCGATCCACCGCACCATCCCGCAGGAGCGGCACCTGCGGTTCGAGGAGATCGAGTACATGCTGCCGTCGGAGGCGTTCCCCGCCTGCTTCGCCGAGGTCCGGCGGCGGATCCTGCAACGGCACCGCACTGTTGTCGGCTGGCGGGTACTGGTGCGCAGCATCGCCGCCGACGACATCTGGTTGAGCAACGCGTACGGCCGGCCGACCACCACCATCGCCTGCCTCCAGAACACCTCGCTGCCGTACGAGGACTACTTCCGGGACATGGAGGCGGTCTTCCGGCAGTACGGTGGCCGGCCGCACTGGGGCAAGAAGCACTGGTTGACCGCCGGTGACCTGAGGCCCCTCTATCCGCGCTGGGACGACTTCCGGGACGCTCGCCGCCGACTCGACCCGGACGGGGTGTTCCTCAGCCCCGACCTCGCCCGGCTGCTGGAGGAGAGCCGATGACCGAGATCGGCGCCCGCGTGTGGGTCGTGCCGGGCGGGCACATCCCGTTCCCCAGCAACGGCCCCGAGCCGGCCTTCACCAGCTTCGATCAGCTGTGCGTCCTCAACGCCACCGGCACCCGCGCCGACGCCGAGCTGCACCTCTACTACGAGGACACCGAGCCGGTCGGCCCGTACGCCATCACCGTCGACGCCCACCGGGTACGACATGTTCGGCTCAACGACCTGATCGACCCGGAAGCGGTACGGCTCGACCGACCGTACGGCTGTGTGTTGCGCTCCACGGTGCCGGTGGTGGTGCAGTTCCTGCGCCAGGACAGCCGGCTGCCGGGGGTCGTCGCGATCGCTGCGGCCATGGCGTACCCGGCGTAACGGTTCGGCGCAGGTTCGCTCGTGGGCCGGGCCGGGTACCCCCGGCCATGAAACCAACGGCCGCGGCGACCGGGGCGCGAACGGCGGCGGGCAACCTGCGGGCTCGCGTCGCGCGGGCCGGCCGGCAGAGCGGCCAGCGGATCCGGCTCTACCTGATCGTGGCGCTCCAGGCCGGCCTGGCCGCCGCCCTGGCCTGGCTGGTGGCCAGCGAGCTGTTCGGTAACCCGGAGCCGACGTTCGCGCCGGCCGCGGCGGTCGGCGTCATCGCGGCGTCGCTGGGCAAACGTGCTCACCGCGCCCCGGAGTTGGTCGCCGGGGTGGTGCTCGGCATCGGCGTGGGTGACCTGTTGATCAGCCTGTTCGGCACCGGCCCGTGGCAGACCGGTGTGATCGTCTTCCTGGCGATCGCGGCGTCGGTGCTGGTACGCGGCACCGGCGCGCTGATGACCCAGGCCGGTGGTACCGCCGTCCTCGTCGCCACGCTGACCCCGACCGCGCCGGACCTGGAACTGCCCCGCACTGTCAACGCGCTGGTCGGCGGAGCGGCCGGACTGTTCGTGATGCTCGTCCTGCTGCCCCTCAACCCGATGCGGATGGTGCGCCGCTCCGCCGAGCCCGCCCTGGACCTGTTCGCCCGGGAGATGACGGCCTCCGCGCAGGCGCTGGCCGAGGCGGACTGGGACGGAGCGCGGGCGGTGTTGGACCGGATGCGCGACGCCGACCCGCAACTGCGACAGCTCGTCGCCGTGACGACCGCCGCCGACGAGGTGGTTCGGCTCTCCCCGGTGCGCTGGCGACGACGCCGGGCGATCGCCGCGTACCGGCGCGGGGTGACGCACATGGAACGGGCCTTCCGCAACAGCCGGGGTCTGGTGCGCCGGATCGGCACCGCCCTGCGCGACGAGGAACCGGTGCCGGCGGCCCTGCCCGCGGCGGTGGAGCACCTCGGCGAATCGGTCCGGCTGCTGCACCGGGAGTTCGTCGCCGGGCAGGAACCGGTGCAGGCCCGGGAGCGGGTGCTGCGCGCGGTCCGGGAGGCGGGCGTGGCGTGCCGGCAGGACCTGGGATTCTCCGGGACGATAGTGGTCTCCCAGCTGCGCACCGCCGCCAACGACCTCCTGCGGGCCACCGGCGTGCCCCGGGACGAGGCACGCCGGTTGGTCCGCGAAGCCGCCGCCGGCTGACCGGTCGACGCCTCAGGTACGCCGATGGTGCATGCCGAGGCGCAGCAGCACGAACCGCAGCACCGTGGCGGCCAGGTTCGCGGCCACCAGCACGGCCAGCTCCACCGGCCGGGCCGGTACGGTGGAGACGACGTGCAGCACCGCCAACGCGCCACTGGTCAACGCCAGACCGAGGGCGAAGGCCAGCAACCCCTGCGCGTGGTGCCGGGCGGCGTGCCGGCGTCCGCTGATGCCGAACGTGAGCCGCCGGTTCGCGGCCGTGTTCGCCACGGCGGTCGCCAGCAGCGCCACCAGGTTCGCCGGTTGCGCGCCGAGCAGACCCCGGGTGGCCACGAACAGCAGCAGGTACGCGAGCGTGCTCGCCACCCCGACCGCCGCGAACCGGACCAGCTGCCGGGGCAACCCGACCGGCACCTGCCCCGACAGCGCCTGCCCCGGCAGCGCTTGGGCGGGCTGTGCAGGCGGCGCGGTGAGCGGCGCCCGGCCGAGTTGTGCGCGCAGGTCGGCCAGGGGCAGCGCGCCGGTCAGCAGCGCCCTGCCCAGCCGGCCCACGCCACGCAGATCGGCCAGGGCGGTGGCCACGATGTCGACGCGGCTGTCCGGGTCGTCGACCCAGTCCACCGGCACCTCGTGGATGCGCAGCCCGGCCCGCTGGGCCAGCACCAGCAGCTCGGTGTCGAAGAACCAGCCGGTGTCCCGCACCAACGGCAGCAGTTCCACGGCCACGTCGGCGCGGATCGCCTTGAACCCGCACTGCGCGTCGGAGAACCGCGCCGCCAACGCCCCGCGCAGCAGCAGGTTGTAGGCCCGCGAGATCACCTCCCGCTTGGCGCCACGCACCACCCGGGAGGTACGCGCCAACCGGGTGCCGATAGCCAGGTCGGAGTGGCCGGAGATGAGCGGCGCGACCAGTGGCAGCAACGCCGCAAGATCGGTGGAGAGGTCCACGTCCATGTATGCCAGCACCGGCGCGGACGACGCCGACCACGCTGCGGAGAGCGCCCTCCCCCGCCCCTTGGCGTCCAGGTGCAGCACCTCGACGCCGGGCAGCTCACCGGCGAGGCCGTCGGCCACCTTCAGAGTGTCGTCGACGCTGGCGTTGTCGGCGATGGTGATCTGGAACGGGTACGGGAAGTTCGCGCTCAGGTGGGCGTGCAGCCGCCGTACGCACGGCCCGAGGTCGACCTCCTCGTTGTAGACCGGGATCACCACGTCCAGCACGGCCGCCGTCGGTCGGGCCTGGACGGCGGCCCGTGGTCCGCCCAGCGCGGTCACGACGCCTCCGCACCGGCGCTGAGGTCGTAGACGGTGACCCCGTCGACGGTCTGCGCCGTGAACGTCTCCGCGACCCAGGCGGCGATCTCCTGGGAGGCCGAGCTGCCGCCGTTGGCCCGGAAGCCACCACCACCGACGAAGTAGTGGATCTTCTTGTCGGCCACGTAGCGCTGGAACTGCGCGAGGGTCGGTGAGGGGTCGCTGCCGTTGAACCCGCCGATCGGCATCACCGGTTCGCCGGTGGCGAGCTGATAGCCGGACGCGTTGTTCGAGCCGATGGTCGCCGCCACCCAGGTGTAGTCGGCACTGTCGTTCTGCAGCAGCTCGCGTAGCGCGGCGCTGGGCTCACGGGCGTCGAGCAGCCCGCCCATTCCCCCACCGGCCGAGCGCCCCTGGCCGCCGGTGGCACCGGGCCCGCCGTTGCGACCACCGCCGGGGAAGCCCGGCAGCTGACCGCCGTTCTGGCCGCCACCGTTCTGGCCCCCGCCAGGGAAGCCACCGGGGAACTGGCCCCCGCCAGGGAAGCCACCGGGGAACTGGCCGCCGGCCGGCACCTCCATGCCACCAGGGGGTCGCCCACCGGGGAAGCCGCCCCGGCCGAACCCGCCCGCCACGGACGGGCCGGCGCTCGGGATCGACCCGGTGTGCGGGGTCGCGGCGGTCTGCACCGCGTACGCCACCGGGCCGGCGAGGGCCGCCGCCGCGCCGAGGCCCAGCACCACCGGCACCACCCGGCGGGGCAGCCGGGTGACCAGCAGGAGCAACACCGCCCCGACCAGGCCGGCGACGAGCACAGTGGTCCGCAGCCACGGGTACCAGTCGGGGCTGCGTCCGAGCAGCACCCACGCCCACCACACGGTCACCACGAGAGTGCCGGCGAGCGTCGCCGTGGCGGCGAGCGGGCGCAGGCGTTGCCACCGCGTGCCCCCCACGACGTCGTCGGCGGACGCGGGCAGCGAACCACCCGCTGACGTTTCGGCGACCGCAGCGACAGCCGAAGCTTGTCGCCGCTCGCGCCAGAGCAGCGTCACGCCGATGCCGACCAGCGCGCCGATCGCCGGTGCGAGCGCCACCGTGTAGTAGGCGTGGAAGATCCCGGACATGAAGCTGAAGATCAGACCGGTGACCAGCAGCCAGCCGCCCCAGAGCAGCAGCCCGGCCCGGGTGCGGTCGGTGCGGGTCGCCCTTCCGGCCAGCAGCAGGCCGACCACCAGCAGGATCAGCGCGGCCGGCAGCAGCCAGGAGACCTGACCACCGATCTCGCCGCCGAACATCCGCAGCACGCCGTTCTGCCCGGAGAACGGGCCACCGCCGCCACCCGGCCGCGCGCCACCGCCGCCGACGCTGCCGACCTCCTCGCCGGTGATCCGGCCGAGGCCGTTGTAGCCGAGGGTCAACTCCAGGATGCTGTTGCCCTGCGAGCCGCCGATGTACGGGCGGGCGCTGGCCGGCACCAGCTCGACCAGCGCCACCCACCAGCCGGCGGAGACCACCACCGCCAACCCGGCCAGCAGCAACTGCCGGACCCGCCGCCAGAGCCCGGTCGGCGCGGCCAGCAGGTAGACGCCGGCGAAGACCGGCACCACCAGGAACGCCTGCAACATCTTGGTGAGGAAGCCGAAGCCGACCAGCACACCGACCAGCACGATCCACCGGGTGCTGGCCGTCTCCAGCGCGCGCACCGTGGCGTACGCCCCGGCGACCAGCAGCAGGACCAGCAGCGCGTCGGGGTTGTTGAACCGGAACATCAGCGTCGCCACCGGGGTGACCGCGAGGACCGCGCCGGCGATCAGACCGGCGGCCGGCCCGTACCAGCGCTTCACGGTCGCGTGGAGCACGCCGACCGAGGCGACGCCGCAGAGCGCCTGCGGCACGAGCATCGCCCAGCTGTTCAGGCCGAAGACGCGTACGGACAGGGCCATCAGCCACAGCGACGCGGGCGTCTTGTCGACGGTGATCGAGTTGGCGGCGTCCGACGAGCCGTAGAGGAACGCCTTCCAGCTCACCGAGCCGGCCTGCACGGCCGCGGCGTAGAACGAGTTCGCCCAGCCGGACGCGTCCAGGCCCCACAGGTAGAGCAGGCCGGTGGCGAGCAGCAGGATCGCCAGCGCGGGCCGGGCCCAGGCCGGCGAGCGGCGCGTCGGCGGCGAGTGCTCGTCGGGGCGTGCGGCAGTTGGCGGCTCGGGTTCGGCGGGTGCCGGCACCAGGGTCTCGGTTCTGTCCATGCGGCCAGCCTTGAGGGCTCGCCTGGCGCGACCCCGTGTGCGAACTATGCGTCAGCTGTGGGATTCGGCAGCCGGACGGTGAACACGCTCCGACCTGGACGGCTGTCCACCCCGACCGTGCCGTGGTGGGCCTCCACCACCGCCGCGACGATCGCGAGACCGAGGCCGGTGCTGCCGTGCGCGCGGGATCGGGAGCTGTCGCCCCTGGCGAACCGCTCGAACATCTCCGGTTGCAGCTTCACCGGCACCCCCGGCCCGTCGTCGGCGACGGTGAGCACGGCACTGGCGGCGTCGACGGCCAGCGTGGTGGTGACAGTGCTGCCGGGCGGGGTGTGCACCCGGGCGTTGGTGAGCAGGTTCGCCACCACCTGGTGCAGCCGGGCGGCGTCGCCGGGCACCCGGATCGCCACCTCGGGCAGTTCGAGCTGCCAGCGGTGCTCGGGGCCGGCGACGTGCGCGTCACTGACCGCGTCCACCACCAGGGCGGTCAGGTCCACCGGCTCCACAGCGAGCGGCCGGCCGGTGTCGAGGCGGGCCAGCAGCAGCAGGTCGTCGACGAGGCTGGTCATCCGGGTGCTCTCCGACTCCACCCGGCGCAGCGCGTGCGCCACGTCGGCGGGAACCTCGTCGCGGCCACGCCGGGCCACCTCGGCGTAGCCGCGGATCGCCGCGAGAGGCGTCCGCAGTTCGTGGCTGGCGTCGGCGACGAACTGGCGTACCCGGGTCTCGCTGGCCTGCCGGGCGGAGAGCGCGTCGGCGACGTGGCCCAGCATCCGGTTCAGCGCCGCGCCGACCTGGCCGACCTCGGTGCGTGGGTCGGTGTCGGCGGCCGGGACCCGGACGGCGAGCGCCACCTCTCCCCGGTCCAGGGGCAGCTCGGTGACGCGGGTGGCGGTGGCGGCCACCCGGTTGAGCGGTCGCAGGGTCGCCCGCACGATCAGCGCGCCCGCCACACCGGCGAGCAGCAGTCCGATCGCGGCCACCCCGGCCTGTGCGGCGACCAGCGCCCAGACGGTCTCCTGGACGCCGGAGAGGGGGATCGCGACGACACGTACCCGGCCGTCCCAGTACTGGCGGGCCACGGCCCGGTAGTCACCGCGATCGCCGAGGTCGACGGTGTGCGGTCTGGCGTCGACAGGTAGGTCCGCCAGCACGGCGACCTCCCCCACCGCGACGGGCTGCTCGTCGGGGAACGGATCGGCGCTGGAGGCGCTGTTGGTCAGGGTCCGTGCGCTGGTCACGCGGCCGTCGCTGATCTCGGCGACCACCGTGCCGGACGGCAGCCCGGGTGGAATGCCCGGTCCGTTGCCCGGAAATGCCGGCCGCCCCGGCCGGTCGCCCCGCATGGCCGGCGCGGGGACCAGCTGAGCGTCGAGCCGGTCGATCAAAAAGTGCCGCAGCGCCACAGTGGTCAGGCCACCGATCGCGACGCTGACCAACGCCAGCAGCGCGAGCAGGGCGAACACCAGTCGGGTACGCAGGGAGCGCCCGGCCAGCCACCCCCGGGCGGCGCGCAGCGGGCGGCGCCTACTCGGCGGGTTTGAGGACATAGCCCGCACCGCGCAGCGTGTGGATCATCGGCGCGCGGCCGGCGTCGATCTTCTTGCGCAGGTACGAGATGTACAGCTCCACCACGTTGGCCTGGCCACCGAAGTCGTAGTTCCACACCCGGTCGAGGATCTGCGCCTTGCTGAGCACCCGGCGCGGGTTGCGCATCAGGTAACGCAGCAGCTCGAACTCGGTCGCGGTGAGGGTGACGAGCTGGCCGGCTCGCCGGACCTCGTGGCTGTCCTCGTCGAGGCTGAGGTCACCGACGGTCAGCACCGCCTCCTCCCGGGCGGCGATCGCCAGCCCGGAGCGGCGCAGCAGCGCGCGCAGCCGGGCGATCACCTCCTCCAGGCTGAACGGTTTGGTGACGTAGTCGTCGCCGCCGACGGTCAACCCGGCGATGCGTTCCTCGACCGCGTCGCGGGCGGTCAGGAAGAGCACCGGCACTGTGGGGGCGTGCTCGCGCAGCCGGCGCAGCACCTGGAAGCCGTCCAGGTCGGGCAGCATCACGTCGAGCACCACGGCGTCCGGCTGGAACTGTCGGGCGGTGCCCAGCGCCGCCATGCCATTGCCTGCGGTGCGGACCTGCCAACCCTCGTAGCGCAGGGCCATCGACAGCAGGTCGGTGAGCGTGGGTTCGTCGTCGACCACCAACACCCGGACGGGTTCACCGTCGGGGCGACGCAACTCGATCCGGCTCGGCGCGGCCTGCCCGTTCATGACCATGGGCCCCATGGTGGCCGCCGCGCCTGTGCCGCGCCCCTGCGGAAGCTGTGCGCGAGCTGTACGGCCGGGCGGACGCGACGCCGGCGACACCACCGGTCAGCCCCGCCTCGTGGTCACTCGGACACCCCGTACGCGTCGGTGCGCACGAACCGCATGCTCCATCCGCCGGCCTCGTCGGGCCGGTCGCGCTCGTAGAGGTGGTCGGGGCCGGGCTGCACCGGGCCCGTGCCGTCCGGGTGCCGCATGATCCAACGTTGGGGCGGGGCGCCGTCCGACCCGGCCGGCAGCAGCCGGACCAGGCCGTCCGCTGGCCCACCGACGAAGCGTACGGTGACCTCGCTCATCGCGGCGTCCCCTCGGGTGACCGTGCCGGCACAATCGGTGACACCGGCTCTGGCTCGCAAGCTACCGCACCCATCCCCCGTGGCGCAGCGAGGTGCGCGGGGCCGTCCGCCCCGAATCGGGCTCCGGTTTGCCCAGCTCGGCGCTCGGGTACCGGCACCTGAGCACCCGCCGTCGGCGGGGCGAGGGCGAGGAGCTGTCGATGCGGATGCTGGACGGGCGGTACCGGCTCGAACAGCGCATCGGTGTGGGCGGGATGTCCGAGGTGTGGCGGGCCTACGACCAGGTGCTGGACCGGCCGGTCGCGGTGAAGCTCATCTCGCCCGGCCGCGACGATCGGGACGGCCCGGTGGACCGGATCCGGGCGGAGGCCCGGTCGGCGGCCCGTCTGGAACATCCCAACGTGGCCAGCGTGCACGACTTCGGCACCTCCTCGACGTGGCCCGGCCGCCCGGTGCCCTACATCGTCATGGAGCTGGCCGAGGGTGAGACGCTCGCCGTGCACCTGCGTGCCGGGCCGCTGGACTGGCAGATCGCGGTGCGGGTCTGCGCGGAGGTCGCCGCCGCGCTGGCAGCCGCGCACGCCGAGGGCATCGTGCACCGGGACGTCAAGCCGGCAAACGTCATGCTCACCCCGACCGGGGTGAAGGTGCTCGACTTCGGCATCGCCATCGCCGCCGGTACGGCGGACCCGATGCCGACCGGGATGGTGCTGGGCACCCCGGCGTACCTGGCGCCCGAACAACTGGACGAGGCTCCGGCCACCCCCGCTGCCGACATGTACGCCCTCGGCGTGCTGCTCTACTACAGCCTCACCGCCCGCCTGCCCTACCGCGCGGCGACCGCCAGCGAACTGTTGCTCGTCCGCCGCCGTCGGCCACCGGAGCCGCTGCCCGACATCGCCGGACTGCCGCCGGAGGTCGCCGAGCTGTGCCACTCCTGCCTCGCCGACGACCCCGAGCAGCGCCCGAGCAGCCTGGTCGCCGCGTTGCTGCTGGCCGAGGCGGTCGACGCCCGGGTGTACGTGCCGATGATGATCCCGACGACCCGCCGGCCGGCCCCCACGTCGCCGTGGACCGAACGGGCCGCCGCCGAGGCCACCGAGGCGGTGGCTGTGGTGGACGAGCCGAACCTGCCCGCCGGGCGCTGACCCGACGCCGCACGGCGTTTCGCCGGGCGGCGAAGGGGTAGCCGGCCTGGTGAGCGACGGGAGAAACGCGATGCCGGATCAGAGTTCCTGGCTGCGTGAGGCCACAGCGACCGCCGAGGGCGGTCACGTACGCACCGACGATGGCGGGCTCTCCACCGCGCTGGCCTCACCGCTGGCGCCGCACTGCACCGGGCTGACTCCGGAACAGTTGCTGGCAGCGGCCTTCGCCTCCTGCCTGCACCACGCGGCGGTGGAGGTGGCCGGGGAGATCACCGACGAGGCGCACACGGTGCAGGTCCGGGCGGAGGCGAAGCTCGGGCGGGACACCGACGGCCGATACCGGGCCGACGTCCACGCGGAGATCTCCTCAGCCGGGCTGAGCCGAGATCAACTGGCCGACCTGGTCGAGTACGCCGACCGGCTCTGGCCGTTCTCCAGCGGCGACGCCAGCCGACACCGCCTGACCGTAACCCCAGCCGAGAACGGCCGCCACTAACTCCATTCTCTACCTCACCCACCCACTCACCCCACCGTGCCCCACACGCCCCACACGCCCCCACCGCGCCGATCTTGCACTTTCGGTCGTCGATATGAGGGGGATGCCCCTCTATGTCGCCACAGCAAGTGCAAGATCGCCGAGGTGGGGGCCTGGGGGCCGGTTGGTGGAGGGGTGCCTCGGTTGTTCGGGTTAGTCGTGAAGGTGGGCGGAGGTGCAGCCGGCGGAGCTGCGGGGCGACCGCATTCCCCCGGCAAGTCGGGAATAACCGTCTGGAGTGATCCGCGAGGTTGATCAGCTTCGCGGTAGGTTTGCCCGCTAAAGTCAGCATGATCAGGGCAAATTGTGGCGCATGCCACCGTACGGGCTGATGGCATCGGGCATTCAGCTCTTTAGCCTCGTCAGGTGCATCCCGACGACCCCTCCGCCCAGAAGCTGACCGACGCGCGCCCGACCACCCCCTCGGACGACGCCGCATCAACCGAACGGACGATCGGCCGTCACCGCGCTTCCGAACCGTCGCGGCGGGCCCTGCTGGGCTCGACCCCGGTGCGGGTGGCGCTGGCCACCGGTGTCACCTGCTGCCTCAGCCTCGTCGCGGTCGCCACCGCGCGAGGCAACGACGACGCCCCCCGTACGGTCGAGCCGCTCGCCGAGGCGGTGGCCGACCGCGCCGCCATCGCCGATGAGCGCGCCTCCCGGTCGCTGGACCGCGACGCCGCCCCCGCCCGGGTCCTGCCCAGCCCGACGGCGAAGCCCACTCCCACTCCCACCGCCGTCCGCAAGGTGCCCAAGAAGCCGGTCAAGCCCCGCCGCCCCCGGCCGGTCGCCGGCCTCGACCAGGCACAGATGGACAACGCGAAGATCATCGTGGACGTCGGCCTGGAGATGAAGATGCCGCGTCGCGCCCTGGTGGTGGCACTGTCCACTGCGATGCAGGAGAGCAACCTCTACAACCTGGCCAGCGACGTCCTCCCGGAGTCGGCGGAGTACCCGAACCAGGGCAGCGGCTCCGACCACGACTCGGTCGGGCTGTTCCAGCAGCGGCCCAGCAGCGGCTGGGGCACTGTGGCCCAGCTGATGCGCCCGTCGTACGCCGCGCGGGCCTTCTACACGGCGCTCAACGAGATCCCCGGCTGGCAGGACCTGAGCGTCACCGCCGCCGCCCAGTCCGTGCAGATCTCCGCGTATCCCGACGCGTACGCCCAGCACGAGGACCGGGCGAGCACTGTCGCGGCGGCGCTCACCGCCTGAGCGGGGCACGCACGCCCGCACGTCTCAGCGACGGCCCGACGGTGACTCCGCGCCCGCGTCCGCGTCCGGGCCGCCGACCCCGACCCGGCTGCCCGGCACCCCGGCGGCTGCGGTGGGGGTGTCGGCGGGCACCTGGTCGACAGTCACCTGGCTGAGGATCTCGTCCACCCGCACCTCGCGCCGTCGACGGGCGTCCAGCGCCGCCTCGAAGTCACGTCGGGCCTGCACAGCCTCCGCGTACGCCCGCTCCCGCACCCGCCGTGCCTCCTCGCGGGCCTCGTCCAGCTCGGCGCGAGCCTCGGCCAGGATCTCGGCGGCCTCGCGACGCACCGCGCCACCGAAGTGCCGGGGGGCGGTGGCGTCGCCCAGGTCGAGTCGTTGCAGCAGCCCGCTGAGCGAGGCTGCCTCCTGGCGGATCTCGTCCCACTCCCGGGCCGCCCCGGCCGCGCCCTCGGCCCGCGCCGCCAGCCGGGACAACCGGATCCCCAACTCGTCCAGGCAGTAATCCACCTGCCGCTGGTCGTAACCGGTCTCAACGACGGAGAACCTCATACTGTCGCCCCCCAGGCAGCTGCTGTTACTTCCCCACCTGGATCCTCGGCCGCGACCGCTCGCGCCGAGGGTGTTCGGGAAAAATGTTCAGCATGCGCGCAGGTGGCGCGGGCCTCAGATGCGCTTGGGCAGCACGACGACCCGGCCGAAGAACTCGTCGATGCGGCGAACCACGTCGTTGAAGTCGTCCAGGTCGATCGGCTTGGTGACGTACGCGTTGGCCTGCAACGTGTAGCTGCCGACGATGTCGGTGTCGGCGTTGGAGGTGGTCAGCACGACGATCGGGATGGTCCGCAGATCCTCGTCCTGCTTGACCGCCCCGAGCACCTGCCGGCCGTCCATCCGCGGCATGTTCAGATCCAGCAGGATCACGTCCGGTCGGCGGGCCTGCTCGTGCCGGCCCTCGGCGCGGAGAAACTCCATCGCCTCCTCGCCGTCACTCACCACGTCGATGACCTTCTCGACGTCGGAGTCCGCCAGCGCCTCCTCGATCATCAGCACATCACCCGGATCGTCGTCGACCACCAGGATGCGTACCGGCTGCGGGCTGTCTACGCCCATCACTACCTGCCTCGGAGTCGGCGGAGACGGGACCCTGACGGTCACCGCGTTGGCGGGAAAATGCTGGCGGGGAAATCTAGCCCATCAGGAAGCACTGCGGGACGCGGGGTCGACCGACTCCGGTTCGTAGCGCAACACGTCGGCGAGCCCGGTCACGCCCAGCACCCGCTCGACCCGCCCGTGGGCGCCGGTGAGCCGGAGCCACCCACCGTCGGCCGCCGCCTGATTGTCGCCCCGGACGAACACGGCCATACCGGTGGAGTCGCAGAACGTGAGGTCGGTCAGATCGAGCAGCACCCGGGTCTTGCCCGCCGCGGTGAGCCGGTCGATCGCGGCGCTCAGCTCGGGGGCGGTGCTCAGGTCCAGCTCGCCCACGAGCCGCAGGCAGGCGCCACCACCGTCGCGCTCGACGTAGTTGACGCTGAACGTCACCGTTCTCCCCCTCGCTCCACCCTCGGGTGGGACGTTTGCAGTCCGGCAAGTATACGCAGAGGTGACTCGTCCGCCGCCGAGCGCGGTGATCGATCCGGATGCCACCGGCGGGTCGGGTCAGCGCGCGGTGCCGGGCAGCGCCGCGCATCCCAGCGCCAACGCCCGCGCCGCCCGGGGGAAGTCCCGCAACGCGGCGGCGTAGTGCTCCAGCGGCAGGACGACCGCCCCGGCGGGCACCCCACGACTGCCCAGAATCCCCAACAGCCACTCCACGAACTCCGTGAACAACAAGGGGTCGTCGACGTAGACCGCCGCCGCCAGGAAATCCACTATGTGGCCCAGATCGCTCACTGTCGCGTCGAGCTGCGCGGCGGTGTACGCCCGCGCCGCCGGCACCCGCTGCCGCAGCTCCGCCAATGCGCTGTCGATCAGCTCGCCGCGACGGCGCACCAGGCTGGCGTACTCGTCGTCGGCCAGGTGGGCCAGCCGGGCCGGCGGCGCCCCGCGCAACGCCCGCTCGTCGGCGATCAACTCGGCTGCCGAGGGCGCGTCCGGCGCCCAGGCCACCCCGAGCCGACGCGCCCACCGGCCATCAGTGCCGAACCCACGCCCGCCGACCACCACCGGCACGTCCGAGCGGCGGCAGGCCTCGATCATCCGGTGGGCGTACGGCAGGCGCATCGGCAGCGCGCACGCCAGCGCGACCGCGTGCGCGTCGTAGCGGTGCAGGTACGACACGAGGTGCGCCGCAGGGACGCTGGCGCCCAGGAAGGTCACCTGCCACCCGCGTAACCGCAGTATCTCGGCCACCAGCCGGGGCGGCAGCGCGTGCCACTCGCCGTCCATGCAGGCGACCACGACCCGGCCACCGGTCGGCCGCGCTTTGACGTGCGCGGAGACCGCCGCCACCACCTGCTCGCTGATGTGGGTGGCCGCGTGCTCCTGGGCGACGCTCCACTCGTTTCGCGCCCATCGCTCGCCCACCTCGGCCTGGGCGGGCGCGACCAGGTCGAGCAGCACCCGCTCCGCCGGGACGCCCGCGTCGAGCAGGCCGATCGCCAGGTCGGTAGCGGCGTACTCATCCGCGTCGGCAAGGTGGTCCAGGTACCCGGAGTACGCCTCGCCGAGGTCGGTGGTGGCCGTGGCGGCGGTCACGCGTCAGTCCCCTCCGTCTGGTCGATGCCGGCGGGCACCGAGTGCAGGTGCCGTGCACCGCGACCGCCCAGGCCGGCCGCCCGCAGCGCCAACACGGCGATGTCGTCGTGGTCGCCCTGTGCCAGCCAGTCGCAGGTGAGCTGCTCGACCCGTTCGGCCAGGGCAGGCGCGGGCATCCGGTGGCAGTCGGTCAGCGCGCTGACCAGCCGCTCCGCGCCGAACTGCTCGTCGCCGCGCCGGCCGCCCCGGGCCTCGGTCACCCCGTCGCTGTAGAGCAGGCAGGTCTCGCCCGGCGCCAGCCGCACCGTCACCTCCCCGACGCGGGGGTCGGGGACCACTCCGATCAGCATGCCGCGCAACGGCACCGTCTCCACCTCGCCGGAGGCGCGCAGCACCAGTGGTGGCAGGTGCCCGCCGCCGGCCATGGTGACGGTGAGGCCGCCGTCGCGCTCCGGGCGGGCCACGCCGAGCACGATCGTGGCGAAGCGGCCCTGGCCGTGCGCCTGGGTCGTCTCCAGCAACGCGTCGTTGAGCAGCCGCAGCAGCCGCTCCGGGTGAGACTCCAACCGGTGCAGCGCCTGGAGGCACTGGCGCAGTTGGCCGGTGAAGACGGCGGCTTCGACGCCCTTGCCCGACACGTCACCGAGGAAGAACACCGAACCACCGTCGGTGAGCCGGTGCGAACCGTAGAAGTCGCCGCCGATGCGCAGCCCCGCCTGCGCGGGCCGGTACGCGGTGCCCCACTGCACACCGGCGGCCTCGACCGGCTCGACAGGCAGCAGGCTGGCCTGGAGGGTGTCGGCCACCTCGGCCTGGTCGCGGTAGAGCAGCGCGGTGGCCAACGCGGCACCGGCGCGGGCCGCGAACGCGCGGACCAGCTCAACGTCGTCCTCGTCGTACCAGCGGGTGGCGCGACGGGCCACCAGCAGCACCCCGACCGGCGCGTCACGCCCCGGCAGCGGGACGACCCGGGCGGCGCTGTCGGTGCCGGCCAGCCCCGGCAGCCAACCGGCGTCGACCGCCTGCTCGACCAGCCAGTCCACCGCGTGCGGCTCGGCCCCGGTCAACCCGTCGGCGATGGCGCTCGGCAGCTCGCCGCCGACCAGTACGCCGCTGTCCACCGTCGGCACCTCGTCGTCGGTGCGCGACGCCCGCCACCAGCGGGCGCGCCCGGCCCGCGGGGCGAGCACCAGCACCGCCACCTCGGCCAGGGTCGGCACGGCGAGTCGGACGACCGCGGCGGCCGCCCGATCCGGGTGCAGCGGGTTGCCCAGCTTGTCGCCGACCACTGCGAGGAACGCCGAGCGGGCCCGTTCGGCGAGCAGCGCGTCGGCGCGACTGACGCTGTCGGTGACGTCCTCGACGTACCAGCAGCAGCGGTCACCAGAGAGCGGCACCTGGCGCGCGGTGAGCCGGCGCTCGCGGTGGGTGAAGCTTCCGGGGACGCCTTCGCTCAACCCGGGTACACCGGCCGCGCTGAGCAGCTCGCCGGGCGTCACCTCGGGCAGCAACCGCTCAGCCACCGGGCTGACGTGCCGCACGACGCCATCGGCGTCGCAGACCACCAGGCCCTCCCGGAAGTGCTCGACGACCTCTAACCAGTCGGGCGTGGCCTGCCCCCGGTCGGGGGCCAGCGGTGGCAGGGCCACGGTGGGGCGACGAACGTCGGCGGACCACGCCGAGGGTCGTGTCGTGCTCGGCGTGGAGAGCCGTCCGTCGCCCGGGTCCCAGTCCCTGACGTCGGAAGCAGTCACCAGCTGAGCCTCACTCCTTTGTCGTTCACCGAACCCGTGCCGGAACCGGCGTCCACTGTCAAAACTCTCCAGCCACCCTACGCCCGAACCCGGAAAGCGGCATCTCGCGGCAGGTGGCGGGCATCGCCACGGCGGGGGGCGGCGGACGAGGGACACGCGGCCCTATCGCCGCCCCCGCTTTGCGTTCTGTCGGTCGACAAGGAGAATGGTGGGATGCCCGACCAGCTGTTGACCATCGAGACAACCCGGCTCGCCGCCGGGAACGTCCGACTCCGGCTGACCGGCGAACTCGACTACGACAGCGCGCCCGAGCTGGTCGCCGCGGCGGCCGAGCTGCGCGGCGACGACGCCCCGGTTCTCGTCGACCTGACCGGGGTGACCCTCTGCGACTCGTCCGGGCTCAGCGCGCTGCTGGTGGTGCACCGCGCCGCCGGGGCGGTCCGACTGACCGGGGTCAGCCCTCAGCTTCAGCGGATGCTGGACCGCACGGGCCTGAGTGAGTTGCTGGCCGAGGCGTACGCCGACGACGACGTGCGCGCCATCGGTTGACCCGCAGGTCACCCCCGGGAAGCGAGACGGGGTGGCCCCCGACCCTGGGACCTGGGGTCGGGGGCCGGAGGAATGTCTAGGGTGCCGTCATCGGCTGGAGCCGGGGGCCGTCCTCACGCAGCTCGCCGATCGGGGCCGCGTCCACGTCCTCGGGCTCCCCCGAGTCGGGCGTCTGGTACAGGTAGCGGACGAACTGCCCACCCGCCTCGTTGTCGTCCGCGCCGGGCCACTGACCGATGCAGTCCATCCCGATCACCTCGCGGCCCGTTCCGTCGGCCTCCTCGAGCAGCGCCCAGAGGCTCACCGGGTAACACCTGGTGACCTCGGGTGTGAGCTGCCAGCGGGCGTACCAGCCGGGTCGAGCGGGGACGATCTCGACAACTTCCTTCATGACGACCTTCCTTCCGCGTACCTCGGAAGAATCTCCGGTCCTGACCCGATCGTGCGGGCCGTGCGGGTGAGCGCCCCTCACCCCCGCCGGATGAAGCGTGGGGCAGGCCGCTCCGACCCGGCCGGCGGCCTCTGTTTCCTTCTCCGGGACGGCGGGAAGGCGACTGGCGCAGCCACGATCCCCAGCGGAAGGGATGCCAGCATGCGCAAGCAGATGGAGGGCGACAACCAGAGGCGTCGGGCACTGGCCCGGCAGGCCCGGGAGCAGAATCGCCAGCCCAGCGAGATCGGCGCCAGTCTGAG
Source organism: Micromonospora sp. NPDC047187 (assembly GCF_040643355.1). Lineage (NCBI taxonomy): Bacteria > Bacillati > Actinomycetota > Actinomycetes > Micromonosporales > Micromonosporaceae > Micromonospora > Micromonospora sp. NPDC047187. The sequence goes on along the minus strand of NZ_JBEYUF010000034.1, from coordinate 2,879 downwards.
CGCGTCCAAGCAGCTCACGAGCCTTGATGCGGGTAAGCGGGCCGGCCCACCAGCGGCCGGAGCGCACAAGTCGGACACCACGCGCGGCGGGCCGGCACCGCCGCCGGTCGGTAGCGCCGACAACCCGCGACCGCAGCCGTCCCCGCCGAGCGGCGCGTCCGGTGTGAACAGCATGGGTTACCACGACCTGGTCGACGAGGTCCGGCGTCGCGCCGGGGTCGACTTCAAGACCGCCAAGGTGGGCACCGAAGCGACCGTGTTGGTCCTCGCGTTCGCCCTGGAGGCCGCCGAGCGGCAGCGGCTGCTCGCCGCGGTGCCGGCGTCGCTGCACGACGTGCTGCCGGTCGACGGCATCGAACGGCACCAGGACCTGCCCGGCTTCCTGGCCGAGGTGGGCCGGATCAGCGGCAACACCCCGGAGCAGGCCCGGTACCAGGCCGAGGCGACGATCGCCGCGCTCGCCGAGCAGGACGGCGACCTGGTCGAGTCGTTGCACGTACCCGACGGGTTGCGCGACCTGCTGAACCCGCCGGAGGCCGGCGGCGGCCTGGTGGGCGCCTCCACCACCACACCCACCCTGGATGCCGACGAGATCAGCGCGGCGCTGGACGACCTGCCCTACTGGGCCGGCGACAGCCAGGGCCTCTACCGGGTGGTCGCGCTGCCGCCCGACAACCTGGACCGGGTGCTGGCCCGCCTCGACCGGCTGCGCCAGGACAACGGCCGCGGCCCGAGCATCGGGCGTCCGGGCGACACCGCCGCCGTGTTGACGGTACGGACCAGCCAGGCCAACGGGGTCACCGCGCTCGACGTGGACCTCGCCCGCCAGATCGACGACGCGATCGACGAGGTGGGGGCCGGGATGGCCGGCGGCTGACCGCCCACCACGACACCGTCGGGCCGGCGGGCCGGGGGCGACCCCGCTCCGCCGGCCCGTCCGCCGTGCCGGGTGCGCCGTGGGCTCGGCTAGCGTGCCAGTCATGAACCGCGCCGCCGACCGGCTGGAGCTGGTCGCCGACCCGGTCCGCCGGACCGGGCGGACGCTGCTGTCCGCCGGCGTCGAGCAGTCGTACGTGGATGTCGAGGATCCTCGGCACCTGCACTTCGAGTACGTCCGGCGGATCGCCTCGGCGGTGGAGGTGGCGGCCCCGGCCGGCGCCCCGCTCAACGTCGTGCACCTGGGTGGCGGCGCGTTGACGCTGCCCCGCTGGCTGGCCGCCACCCGGCCCGGCTCCCCGCAACGGGTCGTCGAGCGGGACGCGGCGGTGGTCGAGTTGGTTTCCCGGGAGTTGCCGCCGGTGCCGCCGGAGGTGCGGGTGGAGGTCGCCGACGCCCGGGAGGCACTGACCGGCACCCCGGACGGCCGGTACGACCTGGTGATCGCCGACATCTACCGCGCGGCCCGGATGCCCCGGCACGTGCGCACCGTCGAGTTCGCCGCCGAGGTGGCCCGCGTCCTGCGCCCCGACGGGTTGTACCTCGTCAACGTCACCGACCTGCCTCCGCTGGTCGGTACCCGGGCGCAGGTGGCCACCTTGCGGGCGGTCTTCGCCGACGTGTGCGTGGTCGGCGACCGGCGGATGCTGCGTGGCCGCAGGTACGGCAACCTGGTGCTGGCCGCGACCTCCCGCCCCGGCGGGCTGCCGGTGGCCCGGCTGGCGGTGGCCGCCCTGCGCGACCCGGTGCCCGGCGGGCTGCTGCACGCCGCCGCGCTCGACACGTTCGTCGCCGGCGCCCACCCCGTCACCGACGAGGACGACAACTCCCGCCACTGATCGCCGTTGTGCCCGCAATGCCGGGTTTCCGACGGCGCGCGCGGGGAAGGCCCGCCGGATGAGCGACGTCGACGATCGGGCGACCGGCCGCCGAACTCTGATCGTCATCGGTCTGGTGCTGGCGACCGCGCTCGCGCTGGGATTCGTGTACGCGACCCGGCGGGTGCTGGTCTGGGCGGTGGTCGCCGCGTTCTTCGCCGTCGCGCTCAAACCCCTCGTCGACCGGCTGCAACGCCGCTTCGTCCGGCGTCGGGCGCTGGCCACACTGCTGGTGTTCCTCGCCGCGTTCGTGCTCCTGGCGATCCTGGCCGCGCTCATCCTGGTGCCGTTGTTCGGGGAGTTGGGCCGCTTCGCCGACCGGGCACCCGAGCTGCTGCGGGAGGCCCGCGCCGGACGGGGCCCGGTGGGGCAGGCGCTGGAGCGCACCGGGGCACGCCGCTACGTCAGCGAACACTCCGAGCAGTTGCGCGACCTCGGCGGGCGGCTGCGCCAACCCGCGGTCGGTGTGCTGCGCGGCGTCATCGAGTCGGTCGCCGGGCTGGTCACGGTCATCGTGCTCGCGTACCTCATGGTGTTGGAGGCGCCGCGGATCACCCGCGGCCTGCTCGCGGCGGCCGGGGACGGTCAGGGTGAGCGGCTGCGCCGGGTGGGCCGGGAGGTGTCGCGCACCGTCACCGGCTATCTCACCGGGAACCTGCTGATCAGCGTGATCTGCGGGGCGTTGACCTTCGTGGTGCTGACCCTCACCGGGGTGCCCTTCGCGGCGGTGATCGCCCTGCTGGTGGCGGTGGCCGACCTGATACCGCTGGTCGGGGCGACCCTCGGCGCGGTGATCGCGGCCGGTGCCGGTTTCCTGCACTCCCCCACCGCCGGGGTGGTGGTGCTGGTCTTCTTCGTGGTCTACCAACAGGTGGAGAACCACCTGCTCCAGCCGCTCATCCTGTCCCGCGCGGTCCGGCTGAACCCGTTGACGGTGCTGGTCAGTGTGCTGCTCGCGGCGGAGCTGGCCGGTCTGCTCGGCGCGCTGCTGGCCATCCCCGCCGCCGGCATCGTCCAGACCCTGCTGCGCGAGTACGGCCCGCGTCGGCTGCGGCCCGCCCCGCC
>NZ_JBEYUF010000033.1:0-66127 GCF_040643355.1 Micromonospora sp. NPDC047187 | reverse complement strand
TTTTCCGTTTGGGGGCTGTGTCACCTGACCGTGGTGGGCGGGCCGCTGGGCGGCTGAAGCCCAGGCCCGTTGCGCGGGTGAAACTATTTTTTTCGGCGGGGGGCATTCTGACGATGCCGCCCCGCCGTCGCGTTCCTGGCAGTTCGCTCCGCCACCGCCACCGCCGGTGGCGCGTCCGGTCAGCCAGCCGCCCCACCGGTAGGGTCTGGTCATGGCAGACCTGCTCACCGCGGACGCGGTGCGAGAAGAGCTGAGCCGGTTGCCCGACTGGTCGGGTGACCCGACCGGCATCGGTCGTGACGTCCAGCTCGGCAGTTTCCCGGCGGCCATCGCGGTGGTGGACCGGGTGGCGACGGTGGCCGAGGAGCTCGACCACCATCCCGACATCGACATCCGATGGCGGACCCTGACCTTCCGCTGTGTCACGCACTCGGCCGGCGGGGTCACCCACCGGGACGTCGAGCTGGCCCGGCGAATTGACGACATCGTCCGGAGTGCGGCATGAGATTCGAGATCAGCAAGGTTCTGGATGCCATCGAGGGTCGGGTCTGCACGGACCCGTCACTGGCCCGAGCCGTGGTCGACCTGGCCGAAGTGATCCGCTACCAGGACATCGACGGTGGCCGACCGGCCAGCCTGCTACGCCTCGGCATGGTCATCGACGCGCTCTCCCGCGAGCTGGAGGAGGACAGCGTCCAGGTCTACGCGGTGGTGCACCGGGCGTTGCTCTCCGACGCCGACCTCACCTCGAACGAGCGGATGGTCGTCCGCCGCTGGGCCGACGACGGGCTCGTCGAGGTGCTTGACAACCCGGGTGACCGGATGTTGGAGGTCGCTGACCTGCTCGGTCTGCCGGTGCTCAGCCGGGTCCGCTTCGACGGGTTGCGCGGTCGGTTCCCGTGGCTGGTCGAGCAGCCCGGTCGGGTGGTCGCACCAGTGCCGGGTGCCGGCGGGCCGGTGTTCATCGCGCACGTCGGTGGCGGGCACTCGCCGGTGGCCGGCAAGCGGTCGCCGACCGGCGTCAAGCTGCTGGCCCGCCAGTGGCGCTGCCCGGAGTCGGGCTGCGCGCTGTTCGGCGGCGGTGGTGGGGGCGGCGCGTTCGCCGACCTGGCCGGGGGTGCCGACCGCAGCCCCGCAGCGCAGCCGCCGCCCGCGCTGCGGGCCGGCGTGCCCACCTGCCCCCGGCACGGCGTACGGCTCGGTGACGCCGGCCCGCGTCCGCGTACCGAGGTGCTCGCGGTGCGCGTCGGTGGCCTGGTCCGACGGCGGTTCGTGCTCAGCGAGGAGCAGCCGATCGTGGCCGGCCGGGCTCCCGAGCAGGACGGCGGGATCATGCTCGGGCAGTGGCTCAACGACGAGGCCCGCCGGTGGATCAGCCGTGGTCACGTCCGCTTCGAGCTGCGGGTCGGCGAGGTCATCGTGACCGACGTCAGCACCAACGGCTCCGGCATCCGCCCGGCCGGTTCGATGACCGAGTCCGACCGGATCCCGCTGGCGCCGCAGCAGTCCCGGGTGCTGGGTGAGAACGACATGGTGGAGCTGTACCCGGGGGTGCAGATCGGTCGGGCCGAGGAGTTGCCCACCGGTGCCCCGTTCACCCCCACCTCGGTGATGGCCGAGGCCCCGACGATGGCCATGCGCCTGCCCCGCCCCTGATGCGAAAGGCGGGCGCCGGAACCCCGACGCCCGCCTTTCACCACGGTCCTGGGTCAGCCGGCCAGCACCTCGGCCAGCTGGGTCACCGCCAGGTCGATCTCCTCCTCGGTGATCACCAGCGGCGGGGCGAGCCGGATGGTGGAGCCGTGGGTGTCCTTGGCGAGGATTCCGCGCGCGGCAAGCCGCTCACACGCCTCCCGACCGCTCATCAGCGCCGGGTCGATGTCCAGACCGGCCCACAGGCCACGGACGCGTACCCCGACCAGCCCCTTGCCGAGCAGCCCTTCCAGGCCGGCCCGCAGCCGCTCACCCAGCTCGGCCGAGCGGCGCTGGAACTCGCCGGTGGCCAGCAGCCGGACCACCTCGATCGCCACCGCGCAGGCGAGCGGGTTGCCGCCGAAGGTGGAGCCGTGCTGACCGGGCTTGAGCACGCCGAGCACGTCGGCGTTCGCAGCCACCGCGGACACCGGCACGATGCCGCCGCCGAGCGCCTTGCCGAGCAGGTACATGTCCGGCACGACGCCCTCGTGGTCGCAGGCGAAGGTCGCGCCGGTACGCCCCAGACCCGACTGGATCTCGTCGGCGATGAACAGCACGTTGCGCTCGGTGCAGACCTGGCGTACGCCCGGCAGGTAGCCCTCCGGCGGCACCACCACACCCTGCTCACCCTGGATCGGCTCCAGCAGCACGGCCACTGTGTTCTCGTCGATCGCGGCGGTCAGCGCGGCCAGGTCGCCGTACGGCACGACAGTGAACCCCGGGGTGTACGGCCCGAAGTCGGCGCGGGCGTCCTCGTCGGTGGAGAAGCTCACGATGGTGGTGGTCCGGCCGTGGAAGTTGCCCTCGGCGACCACGATGTTGGCCTGCCCGGCGGCCACGCCCTTGACCTGGTAGCCCCACTTGCGGGCCACCTTGATCCCGGTCTCCACCGCCTCGGCGCCGGTGTTCATCGGCAGCACGAGGTCCTTGCCGCACAGCTCGGCCAGTTCCCGGCAGAAGTCGGCGAACTGGTCGTGGATGAACGCCCGGCTGGTCAGCGTCAGCCGGTCCAGTTGGGCGTGCGCGGCGGCGATCAGCTGCGGGTGCCGGTGGCCGAAGTTCAGCGCGGAGTAGCCGGCCAGGCAGTCCAGGTAGCGGCGGCCGTCCACATCGGTGAGCCAGGCGCCCTCGGCGGACGAGATCACCACCGGCAGCGGGTGGTAGTTGTGCGCGGTCCAGCGCTCGGCGTCCCGGACCGCTCCCGGCGTACGCAGCTTGTCATCCACTATCACTTGCTTGCCTTTCCCTGACGGAGTCGCAGCGTGCAGCACTTCGGTCCGCCGCCGGCCTTACGTAGCTCGGACAGGTCGATCCCGATGGTCTCGTAGCCCCGGTCGCGCAGCTTGGCGGCCAGGTCGGTGGCCTGCGCGGGCAGCACCACGTGCCGCCCGTCGCTGACCGCGTTCAGCCCCAGCACCTCGGAATCGGCCATGGTGGCGTGCACCGCGTCGGGGAACAGCCGGCGCAGCACGGCCTGGCTGCCCGGGGAGAACGCCTCCGGCAGGTACGCCACGGTCCGCTCGTCGAGCACTGTCAACGCGGTGTCCAGGTGGTAGAAGCGTGGGTCGACCAGTTGCACGGTGATCACCGGGTAGCCGAAGACCTCCTGCAACTGGGCGTGTGCGGCGTGCGCCGTGCGGAAGCCGGTGCCGGCGAGCAGGTGGTCACCGGCCAGCAGGACGTCGCCCTCGCCCTCGTTGACGTGCTTCGGGTCGTACATCTGGAAGCCGGCGGCCTCGAACCAGGCCCGGTACGCGGGCGCCTCGTCGGCGCGCTGCGGGTCGCGGAACTGCACGGCCATCGCCTTGCCGTCGATCACGGTGCCGCCGTTGGCGGCGAAGACCATGTCGGGCAGGCCGGGCACCGGAGTGATCTCCTCGACGGTGTGGCCCAGGTCAAGGTACGTCTGGCGCAGCTGCTCCCACTGCCGGACGGCCAGTGCGGCGTCGACCGGCGCGCTCGGGTCCATCCAGGGGTTGATCGCGTAATCGACGGCGAAGTACGTCGGCCGGCACATCAACAGGCGCTGGCTGGTGGCGTCCATCGTCATTGTCCTGCTCCCAGGGGTCGGGCGCGCCCGGCCACCGTGGCCCACGGGCTGGCGCCGTTGCTCAACGGTATGCGGCGTCAGCGGCAGGATCCACCACCGAGAGTTGCGCAGACCGGAGATTCGTTGCGTGTAGCGGGCCATCTGAAACGAATCGTTGCGTTGGAGCGTGGAGGCGCCGGTGGCCGGTGGGCCGGTGGCCGAGAGCTGTGGGCCGAGAGCCGGGGCCCGGGAGCCGGCGGGCTCGCTCGCAGCCTTTGCTCTGCTGCCCTATGTGCACCACCAGACCGGGCCACCCGCACCGACGAGTACCGGATCCGCCGGCCACTTTTCGGCGCCGCGCGACGGTCGCCTGCCGGACGGACGCCCCGTGGCGCATATAGGTATGCAGAGCAAAGGGTGTTGTATGTGGTTCTCCCGGCTGCGGGGACGCACGAGATCGCCGCTCGGCGACCTGGACCGGAAGGAACCGTCGAACCCTGGAAACACTTCAGGGGCGGCGAACCGCCGCCCCTGAAAGGGTGTCGCCCGGCCGGTGAACCACCGGACTGATCGGGCTGCCGGCGAACCGCCGGCTGTTCGCCGGTGCATCACCGGCGAGCGGAACAGTGCCCGCTAGAAACGATCCACAAACTGTGAGTCAAGCCACTCTCGGAAGCGCGGCACCCAGTCGCCGTCGGTGGTCGGCCAGTCGAACTGCCCGGTCATCGCGAGCACCCCGATCACGACCGCGGCCAGCCCGATCAGCACGCCGAAGAGCGCGTCGGTCTTGCCGGCGACGTGCCGACGACGGGTGGCCATCAGGCCGAGCACCGCGAGCACCGCACCGAATGCGCCGAGCCCGATGCCGTACCCGGCCAGGGTCCCGGTCAGCACGAACATCGCGCCGGCGACCGAGACGATCAGGCCGAGGGTGGCGAGCAGGCTGGCCCGCGGCTTCGGGCCACGCGTCACCGGCGGCTCGGGCGTGCTCACGCCCGGCGTCGGGTCGACCGGGCGGTCCGTGGTGACCCGATCGGTGGAGTCGGGCCGACGGGTGGTGCTGTCGGGGTCGGCGCCCCGCTCGGCGGTGCGCGCCGTGGCCGGGGCGACGGTGGGCCGGGAGTCGGTTTCCACCGTGCGGGCCGTGCGGGGCTCGGGTGTGACCGGGCTGGTCGTGCCGGTCACCGGCTCGGGTGCGACGGGGCGGGTCGTGCCGTTCACGGGCTCGGGTGCGACCGGGCGGGCGGTGCCGCGGGGCTCGGTCTCCGCCGGTCGCGCGGTGGCGGCTCGGGCCACCGCCGCCCGCTCGTTGGCCCGCCGCTCGGCCTCGCTGGTCTGGCTGTCGGTCGCGCCGGCGCTGCGGTACGTCGTCTGGTCGGCGTCCCGGTCGGTGACCACCGGGCGACCGACGCCGTCGTCGGACTGCCCGGTCTCGGTGACCGGGGCGTCACGGCCGTCCACGCGGCCGTCGAGGTTCTCGTCCCGCGTCGGTGCCGGCTCGGACCGGCGGGACAGCGAAGGAATCCTGACCACTACACACCTCCTGATGAATGCGTGGTGGCCGACGGAAAGGGTGGCACCCACGCGGTGTCGCCCCTCAAATACCCACCTGGGCGTTTCCTGACACCAATCCTGGGTACGGACGCTGAGACGGCCTTGACCGGCCCGGTTGGCCGTCGTCGACTCGGTTGCCTGGAAGTCGCGGTGTCCCGTCTCCGTGGACACCCTGGTTTCCTGAAACCCGGGTCGATCAACGCGGCGGGGACCGGGTTGATCGGGCGGCGGCGGGCCCGAGCCGATCAGCGCGGTCCGGTCGGGCGGGGCTGGCTATCCTTGGCACCTGTGCCAGAGGGACACACGATCCATCGCCTGGCGGCCCGGCACGCCGAGCTGTTCGCCGGGGACAAGCTGCACGCCGCCAGCCCGCAGGGCCGCTTCGCCGAGGGCGCCGCCCGGCTCTCCGGGACCGTGCTGGAGGGCACCGAGGCGTACGGGAAGCACCTGCTGCACCACTACGCCGGCGAGCTGACGTTGCACGTACACCTCGGGTTGTACGGCAAGTTCACCGACGGACCGGGGGAGCCGCCGGAGCCGGTCGGGCAGGTGCGACTACGGCTGGCCAGCGACCGGCACTGGCTCGACCTGCGTGGGCCGACGGCCTGTGAGCTGCTCACCCCACCCGAGGTGGCCGCGCTGCGGGACCGACTCGGGCCGGATCCGTTGCGCGCCGACGCCGACCCGGAGCGGGCGTACGCCCGGATCGCCCGCAGCCGCACCCCTCTCGCCGCGCTCCTGCTGGACCAGTCGGTGGTGGCCGGCACCGGTTTGATCTTCGTGACCGAGGCGCTGTTCCGGGCGGGACTGCCGCCGACGATGCCGGGCCGACAGTTGACCAGGACCGGCTGGGACGCGCTCTGGGTCGACCTGGTCGGCTTGATGCGGCTCGCGGTCGAGCACGGCCGGATCGACACGGTCCGCGACGCGCACCTGCCGGAGGCGATGGGCCGGCCGGCGCGGGTGGACCGGCACGGCGGCGAGGTGTACGTCTACCGCCGCCCGGGAGCACCCTGCCACGTCTGCGGCACCGAGGTCAGCCGCGGCGAACTGGCCGCCCGCAACCTCTACTGGTGCCCCACCTGCCAGACCACCTAACCCGCCCCGCCCCACACCGGCGCCGATCTTGCAGTTTCTGTTGTCGACATGGGCGGATATGCGCCGTAGGTCGGGACAGAAAGTGCAAGATCGCGGGGCTGGGTCGGGTAGCGCCGCCCCCGTGATCGCCGAGCCCGGCCTCAGTCGGTGTCGAGCAGCCAGCGGACCACCTCGATCTTCTCGGGGAAGACGGTGTCGTCGGCGAGGCTCCAGGACAGCGTGTGCCCGACCGTCCAACCCCGGACCCGTTCCCGGTCCAGGCCCAGTTCGGTGCTGAGCCGGTGCAGTCGATGCCGGACGGCGGCCGGTGAGTGGCCCAACTCCGGGCCGCGCACCATCGGCACGACCGAGAACTCCCGTTCCCCGATGAGCGGCTTCGGGTCGATCGCCAACCACGGCCCTCGGCCGGCGGCGAGCGCGTCGGCGGCGAGGATGTTGCCGGCGTGCAGGTCCTGGTTGACCAGCACCTGCTCGCCCTGGCTCGACGCCAGGCCGGTGAGCAGGTCGAGCGCCGCGTCCAGCAACCGCCGCTCGTACGGCCGACCGGCCCGTTCCCAGGACCGGGGCATCCGGTCGATCCAACCGGCGGCCTCCTGCGCCAGCGGGGTGAACGGCGCGCCGGCCGGTCGCCAGAGCCGGGGGAGCAGTCCGACCACCACGTCCAGGGCCCGGTCCGGCGAAAGATCGTGCAGGGGGGTGCCGGGCTGGCAGCGTTCGAGCAGCAGGGCACGCCGCCCGGGGTCGTGGGTGAGCAGACGGATCGCCCCGTGGCCGTCCCAGTGGGCCAAGGCATCGGCCTCGTACCGGCTCTCCTCGTCGGGGTACTGCAGCTTCAGCACCGCCGCAGTGCCGTCGGGCAGGTGGGCCGGGAGTGCCAGTGACGCGTACGCCTGCCGGAAGGGCGGCCCGACCCGCAGCGACCAGCGCTCGGCGCACTCGTTCAGCCACGTCGGGAGTGCGGCCAGCCAGGCGCGACCCGACGATGTTCCGCGTACCCAGTCGAGTCCCTCGGGCAGATCCATCCGGTGCTCCTGAGTCGTGCGGCGATTCGTGCCGGCTGCCAGGTGATTCAGCCCGGCCACGGGCGTTCACACATCGGTCCACAGTGGCTAGCGTGGACGGGTGCAGATTGGTGTGAACGTACCGAACTTCGCCCCGGGTACCGACCCCGACGTGCTGCGTCGGTGGGCGCAGACGGTGGAGGGTCTCGGCTTCGACCTGTTGATGGTCTCCGACCACGTCGTGGTGACCCCGGACGTGGCCGAGCAGTATCCGGCGCCGTTCTACGAGCCGTTCACCACGCTGTCCTGGCTGGCCGGGGTGACCAGCCGGGTTCGGCTGGGCACCACGGTGCTCATCGTTCCGTACCGGCACCCGCTGCTCACCGCCCGGATGGCGGCGAACCTCAACCGGCTCAGCGGCGGCCGGCTCGTCCTCGGTGTCGGCGTCGGCTGGGCCCGGCAGGAGTTCGAGGCGCTCGGCGTGCCGTTCCGGCAGCGCGGCGCGCTGACCGACGAGTACCTGCACACCATGCGCGAGGCCTGGCAGGACACCGACGACTACGACACGGCGGCGATCCCGATCTGGGTCGGCGGCAACAGCGAGGCCGGCATGCGCCGCGCGGTACTGCTCGGTGACGCCTGGCACCCGCTGCGGGTCAGGCCGGGACGGTTGGCCGAGGCGGTCGGACGACTGACGGACATCGCCGACGAGTTGGGTCGCCCGGTGCCCGCGGTGGTGCCGCGGATCGCGCTCCAGGAGACCCGAGAACCGATCACCTACCCGGACCGGCTCGCCGGTGCCGGCACCATCGATCAGATCGTCGCCGACCTGGACAAGCTACGTGCGCTCGGCGCGGAGACGGTGGTGCTGGACCCGTTCAACGGCGACCTGACCGAGATCCGCCAGCCCGAACGCGCCTGGCGGACCCTTGCGGCAGTGGCCGCACATCACGCAACCCAGGAGGACCGATGACCCCCGACGACGAGAAGTTTCTCCGCCACGCCGTGGAAATCGCCAGGCGGGCGGGAGCTTCCGGCGAACGGCCGTTCGGCTCGTTGCTGGTCGACGCGGCCGGCGTCGTCCTGATCGAGGACCACAACACAGTGGTCTCCGACGCGGACATCAGCGCTCATCCGGAGTTGAAGCTGGCCCGGTGGGCGGCTCGGGAACTTGCCCCCGAGGTAGCCGCCGGCACCACCATGTTCACCAGTTGTCAGCCCTGCGCGATGTGTGCGACGGCGATCGACCGGTCCGGCCTCGGGCGGGTGGTGTACGCGCTGTCCACCGAGCAGTTCGAGGAGGTCAAGCCGGCCACCCCGCCGCTGCCTCCGGTCCGCTATGAGGGGCCGGCGTTGTTCGATGAGGCACGCCAGCCGATCGACGACTACTACTGACCGGAGCTGCCCCGCGGCGGTGTGACGCAGCCGGAATTGACAGTCGGCCGGCTGCCGGAGCAGGGTTGAGCGGTGACAACGATGTCAACGGGCAAATGGGAGGATAAACCTCCCGCCGCGCGCCGACCCTGGCCAGTCGATTCGTGGCGTACCGTTGGCGGTTTTGCGGCGCGGACCCGGTCCGTCGCCGATCCTGGCCGTATGTCCCTTTCCTACCCGACGGTGACCAGCTGAGATGACCGACGTGCCCCGATCCGACGCTGTAACGACCCCTGCTCCGGCGGGGTCACCAGACCTGCCCGATCTGGACGAGTTCCTCGTCGACCAGACCCGGACGCTGCTCGACACCGCCCGCCGCTCGGTCCGGCCTGAGGGCGGTTTCTGGTGGCTCACCGACGACCGCACCCCGGATCGCGGCGAACCGATCCAGACCTGGATCACCTGCCGGATGACCCACGTGGCCGCCCTCGCCCACCGTAACGGCGACCCGGACGCCGCCGCCCTGGTGGACCACGGGATCGCCGCGCTCAGCACGCTGCTGCGCGACGACCAGTACGGCGGCTGGTTCGGCGCGGTGGACCAGCAGGGAGCGCCCGTCAACGACCGCAAGGCCGGCTACGACCACGCGTTCGTCCTGCTCGCCGCCTCCAGCGCCGCGCGCGCCGGACGGTCCGGCGCGGACCGGCTGCTCGCCGACGTGCTCACCGTCGTGCGGGACCGGTTCTGGGACGACGACGCCGGCGCCGTCCGCGAATCGTGGAACCGGGACTGGACGGTCACCGAGGACTACCGGGGCGCCAACAGCAGCATGCACATGGTCGAGGCTTTCCTCGCCGCTGCCGCCGCCACCGGCGACGCGAGCTGGGCCGACCGGGCCCTGCGGATCGCCACCCACCTCGTGCACGGTGAGGCGGCCCGACACGACTGGCGGCTGCCCGAGCACTTCACCACCGACTGGACGCCGCTGCCCGACTACAACCGGGACCAGCCCGCCGACCCGTTCCGGCCGTACGGCTCCACGATCGGGCACTGGCTGGAGTGGGCCCGGCTGCTGCTGGAGTTGGAGGCGGTGCTGCCGCAGCCACCCCGCTGGCTGCTCGCCGACGCCCGCGCCCTGTTCGCCGCCGCCGTGCGTCGCGGCTGGGCGGTCGACGGCGCGGACGGCTTCGTCTACACCATCGACTGGGACGACCGGCCGGTGGTGCGCTCGCGGATGCACTGGGTTCTCGCCGAGGCCATCGGTGCGGCGATCACCCTGCACCGCCGCACCGGGGACACGGTCTACCTCGACTGGTACCGGGTCTTCTGGGCGTACGCCCGTCGCAGTCTCATCGATCAGACCGGATGGCGGCACGAGTTGGACGCGCAGAACCTGCCCTCCGACACCGTCTGGCACGGCCGACCGGACGTCTACCACGCCTACCAGGCGGTCCTGCTGTCCCGCGCGGCCGACGGGCTCGGCGGCCCCGGCCCGCTCGCACCGGGGGAGGTGACCGCGTGATCGTCGTCGCGGGTGAGGCGCTGATCGACCTCGTCGTCACCGCCGAGGGGCAGCGGGCCGTGCCCGGCGGCTCCCCGGCGAACGTCGCGGTCACCCTGGCCCGGCTCGACCAGCCGGTACGGCTGCTGGCCCGACTCGCCAGCGACGAGTACGGTCGGCAACTCGTCGAGCATCTGAGCGCCAACCGGGTGGACCTGGAGTGGGCGGTACGCGCCGAGGAGCCCACGTCGGTGGCGGTGGCCACCCTGAACGCCGCCGGGCAGGCCAGCTACGAGTTCCGGCTGGCCGGTGCGGCCGACTGGCAGTGGACGCCGCAGGAGCTGCCCGAGCTGGCCGGTTCACCGACGATCGCGCTGCACACCGGATCCCTCGCGCTCGCGTTGGCACCCGGCGCGGACGCCCTGGAGGGCCTGCTCGCCCGGGAACGCCGGCGCGACGGGCTCACCGTCTCCATCGACCTCAACCTGCGCCCGAGCATCGTCACCGATCGGGCGGCGGAGCAGGAGCGGGTACGCCGGCAGATTCGCCTCGCGCACCTGGTGAAGGCCAGCGACGAGGACCTGGCCTGGCTCTACCCGGACCGTTCGGTGGCCGACGTGATGACCGAATGGCGGACGGCCGGCGTGTCCTGCGCCGTGGTGACCCGGGGCGGGGACGGCGCCTGGCTGCTCGCGCCGGACGGCTCGCTGCACGAGGAGCCGGCGGTCCGCACCACGGTGGTCGACACCGTCGGTGCCGGCGACTCGTTCACCGGTGGCCTGCTGGCCGCGCTGGCCGACCTCGACGCGCTCGGTGACCGCCCTGCCGACCGGCTCGCCGCGGTGACCCGGCAACAGTGGGGTGCGGTGCTCCGGCAGGCCGCTACTGTGGCCGCGCTGACCTGCGGCCGTCGGGGTGCCGACCCGCCCCGCCGCTCGGAGGTAGCGGCCCGCCTCACCCCCGCAAACTGACTCCTTTGCTCTGCACCCGCGGATGCGACGGCTACGAGCCGTGACCGGCCGTGACCGGCCGTGACCGGTGCGCATGAGGGTGCAGAGCAAAGGAGGGGGCAGGGGGTTGTCGGCCTTGCTCCTCCGGGGCCAGCACGTCCTGCTCAACGCTCGCGGTTCCGCCACCGGATGGGGTGGGCGGGGGTCAGGTGAGGCCGCGGGGTCGGAGCCGCGTGGGGAGCACCGTGGTTGTCGGTGGGGAGTCGTCGCCGGCTATGCGCTCGAACAGCCGTTCTGTGGCGACCCTCGCCAGCTCCCGGGTGTCGTAGGCGACGACGGTCAGCGGTCGGGGCATCAGGTGAGCCAGCTCGAAGTCGTCGAAACCGACCAGCGCGGCGTCACTGCCCCGCCGGTGCAGCTCCTGGAGCGCGCCGACGGTGAGCCGGTTGTTGGCGCAGAAGAACGCGGTGGGCGGCTCCGGAAGGTCGAGCAGCGCGGCGACCGCCCGGCCGGCTTCCTCGGGAGCGATGAGCCGTTCACGGATCAGCGACTCGTCCGGCTCGACTCCGGCGGCGTCCAGCGCCGCCCGTGCCCCGGCCAGACGCTCGCGCATGGTGGGCACGCTCGGCGCGCCGAGCAGCAGCCCCACCCGTCGGTGCCCCTCGTCGAGCAGCGCGCTCACCCCGGCGCGGCTGCCACCCCGGTTGTCCAACAGCACGGCGTCGGCCTGCAGCCCCTGCGGCGGCCGGTCCAGGAACACCACAGGCATGCCCAGCTCGACCTCGCGGCGCAGGAACGAGTGGTCGAGGCCCGCCGGCACCACCAGCAGGCCGTCGACCCGGCGCTGGGTGAAGTCCTGGAGCAGGGCGCGTTCCCGCTCCGGGTCCTCCTCCGACGATGCGGTGATCAGCATGGTGCCGTGGGCGGCGGCGATCTCGGCGGCGACGCTGGCGATGGTCGCGTAGAACGGGTTGGCGATCTCCTCGATCAGCAGCCCCACTGTGGCGTTGAGCTGCCGCGAGCGCAGGTTACGAGCGATGTCGTTGCGCCGGAAGCCCAGCTCGGCGATGGCGGCCAGCACCCGGCCGACCAACTCCTGCCCCACCGGCTCGTCGTTCACGACCCGGGAGACCGTCTTCAGGCTGACGTCGGCCCGCCGGGCCACGTCGACCATCGTGGGACGCCGACGCACTGTCGGCCGGGTCGGGGTCTGGGTCACGGGGTGGTCCTCCACGGCGGGCGCGGGTCAACGGTCGAGAGCGGCGAGCGCGTCGACCGCTTTTCGGGCAGCGATGAGCACCGGATCCCACACCGGCGCGTACGGCGGAGCGTAGCCGAGGTCCAGCTGCGTCATATCGTCCACCGTCATGCCGTTCCACAGCGCCACGGCCAGCGAGTCGATCCGTTTGGCCGCCTCGGACCAGCCGACGATCTGCGCGCCGAGCAACCGGCCGCTGGGGCGCTCGGCGATCAGCTTGACGGTCATCGGCCGGGCACCCGGGTAGTAGCCGGCCCGGTTGGTCGACTCGGCGATCACCGAGACGAACTCGAAGCCGGCAGCCGTGGCGTCGCGCTCGCGCAGACCCGTCCGACCCACCTCCAGGTCGCAGACCTTTGTCACCGCCGTGCCGATCACGCCCGTGAAGGTGGCGTACCCGCCACCGATGTTGATTCCGGCGACCCGGCCCTGCTTGTTGGCGTGCGTGCCGAGCGGCACGTGCACCGGCAACCCGCTGATCCGGTGCAGGGTCTCGACGCAGTCGCCGGCCGCCCAGACCCCGGGGTGCCCGGGCACCCGCATCCGCCGGTCCACCCGGATCGCGCCGGTCGGCCCGAGGGGCAGCCCGGCCGCCTCGGCGAGCGCGGCGTTGGGGCGTACGCCCAGACCCATGACCACGACGTCGGTCGGGATCGGCCCCTCGGCGGTGACCACGGCGGACACCCTGCCGTCCCGCTCCTCCAGGCCGGTCACCGGCAGGCTGCCGCGAATCGTGATGCCGAGGCCGCGCATCGCCTCGGCGACCAGCTCGCCCATGTCGCTGTCGACGGTCGACATGGGCTGCTCGCCGGCTTCCACCAGGGTCACCGAGAGGCCGCGTTGGATGAGGGCCTCGGCGATCTCGACGCCGATGTACCCGCCGCCGACCACAACGGCCCGGCGCGGTTGCGGGTCGGCGTCCAGCCAGTCGCGTAGCGCCGCACCGTCGTCGAGGGTCTGCATGCCGAACACGCCGCCCGCGTCGGTGATCGCCCACGACGGTTTCACCGGCACCGCGCCGGTGGCGTACATCAGGTCGTCGAAGCGCTCGCGGACCTCGCCGCCGCCCTTGAGGTCCCGGGCCACCACCTCGCGGCGTTCCAGGTCGATGGCCGTGACCTCGTGGCGCATCCGGACGTCCATCGCGTACTCGGTGCGGAACGTCTCCGGGGTGCGGGCGATCAACGCCTCGGGGCCGGGAACCAGGCCGCTGATCCAGTACGGGATGCCGCACGCCGAGTAGGAGGTGAAGTGGCCCCGCTCGAAGACCACGATTTCCAGGTCGCCACGGTCACGGCGGCGTCTGGCCTGGGACGCCGCCGACATTCCGGCGGCGTCCCCGCCGATGACGATCAGCCGTTGCGCCACGGGTTCATCCTGTCACGCGGTGATCAGCCGCGGGTCTGCCGTGCGACGTCCTGCACCACGTCGGTGAGTCGGCCGGTGCGCTCGAACACCGCGCGCTGCCGCGCCGCGCCGCTGCCGTGCCGGCGCAACCCGCCCAGCAGGTCGGTCACCTCGGCCCAGTCGCCGTGCTGCTCCAGCGCCGGCCGCATCCGCTCCACGAACCGGTCCAACAGTTCCCAGGCTGGGCGCAGCTCACCGTTCGTGACGTCGACGGCTTCACCTTCCAGGCCGTCATGGGCGGCCCGCCAGTGCGCGCCGACCAGCAGGTGGTGGTCGGTCTGCAACGCCGGCCGGCCGGCCTCGACATCCGCCATGGCGGTGGCCACCAGCGCCCGGACCAACGCGGCGACCAGCACCGCGTCGTCCACCGACGGGCAGACGTCGCCGATCCGCAGTTCCACTGTCGGGTACTTCGCCGACAGGCGGGCGTACCAGTAGAGCATCCCCTCGTCGAGCATCACCCCGCTGGAGATCAACTGGCGGATCAGCCGCTGGTAGTGCTCGTGCGACTCCAGGAACGGCGTCGGCGCCACCGACGGCCAGCGCTCCCACTCCACGGAGCGCCAACTGGCGTAGCCGGTGTCCTCGCCCCGGGAGAACGGCGAGTTGGTGGTCACCGCGTGCAGCATCGGCATCCACGGCCGTACGTGGTTGAGCACCTGCACACCGGTGTCCGGGTCGGGCACCCCGACGTGTACGTGCATGCCGTTGTTGCCGGGGCCGGGGACGAGCAGCCGGAACCGCTCGATCATCCGGTCGAAGCGGGGCTTGTCCACCACTGGCGGCACCGGGCCGTCCACCGGGCCGGTGCCGATGGCGAGCAGGCGTACGCCGGCCCGCTCGGCGGCGTCGGAGAGCGCCCGACGCAGTACGCCGAGGGAGTGCCGGATCGACGAGAGTTCCAGGCCGGGCGGGCTGCCGATCTCGATCTGACTGGTCTGGAACTCCCGCTCCACCTGCCCGCGAAGTTCGGCCGGCACCTGCTCCATGACCAGGTCCACGGCCGGAACCGCGGCCCCGGTGTGCGGATCGACGAGCAGGAACTCCTCCTCGACACCCACGGTGAGCAACCCGGTCGCCGCAGCCATGTCGCTGGGCGCCTCCGCCACCTGACCGGTCATCGACATCACCCGTCCGTTCCTACCGTCGCGGTCCGTCCGCGTTGGTCCTTCGTTGGTTACCCAACGTGGCGATGCCGGGAAACGTGGCGGCGGCGCGCCGTACTCGGGGCGGGCCGCCGGATTCGGCTGGGTGAGGTGACAGCGGGTCCTATGCTGGGCCCGTGCCGGTGCTGCTGGGCTATGTCGGGGTCGCGTGGATGTCCGCGTTCGCCCAGCTCACAGTGCTCGCGGGCCGTCCGGTCGACCTGCTGGCGGGCGCCGCGTTGACCGCCCTGGTGCTGCTCGCGGTGGTGCTGGCGGCCCGGGTGCACGACCGGGCGGGCGTGCCCGGTGCCGGTCGGCGGTGGGCCGGGCTGCGGGCCCGCTCCCGAAGCCGCCGAATGCCTCGCCAGATCGACCCGGATGCGGCCGGTCGTCCTCGTCCCCGTGCTCCGGGGCACCCCTCGGCCGCGTAGCGCCACGCCGCCGCGCGGCCGATCCCGCCGTCACCGGCCCCCCTTGTTGAGCGGACACCGCCCGGGGGAGGGCCTCACCGGAATCGGACCGAGGGGTTTCCCATGCTTGCCTTCGCACCGCTGCACGACGCTGTCGCCGCTGCCGGCAGCGCGCTGTCCTGGCTCACCGAGCTGCTCGAACCACTGGCCGGCGGCGGAGCGACCGCCGCCGCCATCGTGCTCTTCACCATCGCCGTCCGCCTGCTGATCTCGCCGCTGACCGTCGCGCAGGTCCGCGGCGAGCGGCGCCGCGCGGCGCTCGCCCCGCAGGTGCGTGACCTTCAGAAGCGGTACGCGGACGACCCGGCGACGCTTCAGCGGGAGGTGTTCACGTTGTACCGCGAGGCCGGCGCGAACCCGATCGCCGGCTGCCTGCCGCTGCTCATCCAGGCACCGTTCCTGCTGGTGCTGTACCGGTTGTTCAGCACCAGTGAGGGTGGCACCGGGTTGCTGGACGAGCGGTTGGCCGGGGTGCCACTGGGTCACCATCTCAGCGACGGGCTGGCCGGTGCGGCCGGACCGCTGTTCGGCGTACTGCTGGTGGTGTTGCTGGTGGTGGCCTGGTGGTCGTCGCGGCGGGCCCGGCGGGCGTCGGCGGCGGTGGGCACGGTGGCCGGTACGCCGACCGAGGGACCGGGGGCGGCCACGCTCGGCCGGCTGCTGCCCCTGCTGCCGTTCACGACAGTGCTGGTGGCGCTGGTGCTGCCGCTCGCCGCGGTGATCTACCTGGTGACCACCAGCGTGTGGTCGGCTCTTGAGCAGGCGGTGCTCCGCCGCCCGCAGGCGGTCTCGACGCGCCCTCTGGACAGAAACAGTTAACTGTCTTAATAATTGGCAGCAACGTTGACGTCCATAAATGCCCGTCCGGGCCCGGAGGGTCGCATGAAACGCTCCAGATCGCTTGTCCTGTCCCTCGTCGCCGCCCTCGCGGCGACACTCGGCGCGGCCTGGGTGGCGCTGCCCGCGTACGCCGCCGGCGCCACCGCCAGCTTCGTCAAGACCGCCGATTGGGGCTCCGGCTGGGAGGGGAAGTACACCATCACCAACGGCGGCAGCTCGACCATCAACGGCTGGAGCCTCGCCTTCGACCTGCCGTCCGGCACCACCCTCGGCAGCTACTGGGACGCGTTGCTCAGCTCGTCCGGCCAGCGGCACACCTTCACCAACCGATCCTGGAACGGCACGATCGCCCCCGGCGCGTCGGTCTCCTTCGGCTTCCTGGCCAGCGGCTCCGGCTCACCGGGCGGCTGCCAGCTCAACGGCGCGTCCTGCGGCGGCGGCACCCCACCCACCACGCCGCCACCCACCACGCCGCCACCCACCACCCCACCGCCGACGACGCCCCCGCCGACCGACCCGCCCACCGGTGGGTTGCCGAAACACCTGCTCACCGGGTACTGGCACAACTTCGACAACCCCGCCGTCGAGCTGCGGCTACGCGACGTCCCCGCCGAATACGACCTGGTGGCGGTCGCCTTCGCCGAGGCCACCACGACTCCCGGCGCGCTCACCTTCGGCGTCGACCCCGGGCTGGCCGCCGCGCTCGGCGGCTACACCGACGCGGACTTCACCGCCGACGTCCGCACCCTGCACAGCCGGGGCAAGCGGGTGATCCTCTCCGTCGGTGGTGAGACCGGCCGGGTCACAGTGAACAACGCCGCCTCGGCCGCCGCGTTCGCCGACACGGCCGCCGCGTTGATCGCCCGGTACGGCTTCGACGGGATCGACATCGACCTGGAGAACGGGCTCAACCCCACGTACATGGCGCAGGCGTTGCGAGCGCTGCGGGCCACTGTCGGGTCGGGGCTGATCATCGCGATGGCGCCGCAGACCATCGACATGCAGAACCCGGCCGGTGGCTACTTCAAGCTGGCGCTCGACATCAGGGACATCCTCACCGTCGTCAACACCCAGTACTACAACTCCGGCGCGATGCTCGGCTGCGACCAGAACGCCGCATACGGCCAGGGCACCGTGAACTTCATCGTCGCGTTGGCCTGCATCCAATTGGAGGCCGGGCTCCGCCCCGACCAGGTCGGCCTCGGCCTGCCCGCCGGAGCGGGGGCGGCCGGTGGCGGCATCGTCGCGCCCAGCGTGGTCAACGCCGCCCTGGACTGTCTGGCCCGGGGCACCAACTGCGGCAGCTTCCGCCCACCGCGCACCTACCCCGGCATCCGGGGCGCGATGACCTGGTCGGTGAACTGGGACGTCAGCAACGGCAACGGCTTCGCCAACACGGTGGGCCCGCACCTGGACACCCTGCCCTGAGCGCGCTCGCCGGCGTCCGGTCAGGACGCCGGCGGTAGGCGGTAACGCGGATCAGCGACCGGCGGTCACCGACCGCCGGTCGTCGCGACCCCGACGCTTGCGAACCTTACGGATCGCCCAACTGGCCACCATCACGACGAAGACCGCGGCGATCGCGTAGTTGAACCAGTCGCTGTAGCGCTCGACGTCCTGCCAACGGCGCCCGAGCGCGTAACCCGCGCCCACGATGAGACCGTTCCACACCCCGCTGCCGATGGTGGTGAGCAGGATGAACTCACCCAGCGGCATCCGGTTGGCCCCGGCCGGCACGGAGACCAGGCTGCGGACCACCGGCACCACCCGGCCGATCAGCACCGCCCACCGGCCGTGCCGCTCGAACCACTTGTCGGCCTTCTCCAGGTCGTCGCTGTCCACCAAGGGGATGTGGTCCAACCAGCGCTTGAGCCGTTCCTCGCCCAGCGCCGCGCCCAGCCAGTAGAGCACCAACGCGCCCACCAGCGAGCCGACCGTCGCGGCCAGCACCACGAGGAAGACGTTGAACTCGCCCTCGTGCGCCAGGAAACCGGCGAGCGCCAGCACGATCTCACTGGGGATCGGCGGAACGATGCTCTCCAGCGCCACCAGCAGCGCCACTCCGACCGGACCCATCGCCTCGATCACCGAGGCCACCCAGCCGGTCAACCCGGTGAACTCGGACGGGTCGCCAGCCTGGGCGTACGCCATAGGTCGTCCTTCCGGTCCGCTTTCGGGGATCGGAGGGTCATACCCGGCGGGGCCCGAACTACACCTGCGCTCAGTGCTCCGGGTGCAGCACGGTGTCCGCCGGCCCCTGTCGCCAGCCAGTGAACACCACTGTCAGGCCGGCGCGGGACGGCGCGCAGCAGAACGGGCCCGCGACGGCCTCGGCCGTCGGGTCCAGCGGGGCGAGCCGGACCAGTCGCCACGGCTCGTCGTCGACCCGGGCGCGGACGGTCAGCGCGTCACCGGCCCGGCTCACCCGGACGGTCACCTCCCGGCCCGCCCACTCCGGCACCGGCCCCACCGACCAGTCGGAGAACTCCCGGGTCACCACCGCGCCGAGCTGCGCCTCGCCGTCGCTCACCTCCACGCCCGCCTTGGTCCAGGTCCGTTCGTCGACGCGGACGAACGCACCGGCCTGGTCGAACTGGGCCGAGAAGTCGAGCCGGAAGCTCACCTCCATGGCGGCACCCACCGGCAGCGGCGCCAGCAGCGCCGGGCCGTTGTCGTGCACGAAGCCGTAGCTGGTCCGCCGCCAGAAGTCGCTCTCCGCCGCCGGCTCGACGATCAACTCGCCGGCCGGGCCCTCCTCGACGCGTACCGGCGGGTGCAGCCAGCTGCCCCGGGACCAGTCCAACAGTTCGCTCGGCGGTACGAGGTCGTTCTCCATGGCGGCACGGTAGCCAACGCCACCCCGCGCCCGCCGCCCGCCGGACGGGTTTGCCGCGGTGATCGAACGGAGATGTTCCTCCGGCATGGGTGACCGTTGGTATTCCGAAGCCGTCGTCTACTGCCTCGACATCGACACGTACGCCGACTCCGACGGCGACGGGGTCGGTGACATCCGTGGGCTGATCGGGAGGTTGGACTACCTGGCCCGGCTCGGGGTGACCTGCCTGTGGCTGCACCCGATCCACCCGTCGCCCAACCGCGACGACGGCTACGACGCCACCGACTTCTACAACGTGGACCCGCGCTTCGGCACCCTGGGCGACTTCGCCGAGCTGCTGCACCAGGCGCAGAACCGGGGCATCCGCGTGATCATCGACCTGGTGGTCAACCACACCTCGGACGAGCACCCGTGGTTCCAGTCCGCCCGCTCCTCGCCGGACTCGCCCTACCGGGACTGGTACGTCTGGTCCGACACCGAGCCGGACGACAGGCACCAGGGCATGGTCTTTCCCGGCGAGCAGGACGAGACCTGGAGCTACGACCGGACCGCCAAGGCGTGGTTCTACCACCGGTTCTACAAGTTCCAGCCGGACCTCAACTTCGCCAATCCGCAGGTCCGGGACGAGATCAAGAAGATCATGTCGTTCTGGCTCCAGCTCGGCGTCTCCGGCTTCCGGATGGACGCGGTGCCGTTCATCATCGAGCTGACCGAACCGGGCAACCCGAACTCCCCGAAGGACTTCGAGTTCCTGACCGAGATGCGCCAACACGTCCAGTGGCGCCGCGGCGACGCCGTCCTGCTGGCCGAGGCGAACGTCGAACCGGACCAGCTACCGACGTTCTTCGGCGACGCCAGCGGTTCCGGCAACCGGATCCACATGCTCTTCGACTTCATGCTCAACGGGCGACTCATGCTCTCCCTGGCCCGCCAGGACCCGGAGCAGTTGATCGACGCGTTGCACGACACCCCGAAGCTGCCGGTCGGTGGGCAGTGGGCCACCTTCCTGCGCAACCACGACGAGATCGACCTGTCCCGGCTGACTACCGAACAGCGCAACCAGGTGTACGCGGAGTTCGGCCCGGACGAGAACATGCGCATCTACGACCGGGGCATCCGTCGCCGGCTCGCCCCGATGCTCGGCAACGACCGGCGGCGCATCGAGCTGGCGTACGCCCTGCAGTTCTCGATGCGCGGCACGCCGGTGCTGCGATACGGCGAGGAGATCGGGATGGGTGAGGACCTGTCGCTGCGCGGCCGGGACTCGATCCGTACCCCGATGCAGTGGTCGTACCAGCCGAACTCCGGCTTCTCCACGGCGGACCCGGAGAAGCTGGTCCGCCCGGTCATCGACAAGGGTGAGTTCGGCTACCAGACGGTGAACGTCACCGCCCAGCGGGGCGACCCGAAGTCACTGCTCGCCTGGTTCGAGCGCATGATCCGTACGCTGCGGGAGGCGCCGGAGATCGGCTCCGGCTCGACCAGCCACATCGACGTGCCGGTGCCGCCCGGCGTGCTGACGCACCGGGCGGACGGGCCGACCGGGACGATGGTCTTCGTGCACAACCTGGGCACCGACGACGTCGAGGTGGATCTCAGCAGCCTCGAACCGGAGGCCGACCTGCCGATCGACGTGCTCGCCGACCGTGGCTACGGAGAGTTGGGCAAGCTCGGCGCGGTGAAGGTCTCCGGCCACGGATACCGGTGGATTCGCCTATGCCGGGGGTCGGCCTGTTGAGGTTAAGCTCCTCCGATCGACCCCAAGTTACCGGGAGGTAATCATGTCGGAGGAGTCCCGCGTCGCCATCGTCACCGGAGCCGCACGCGGCATCGGCGCGGCCACCGCCCGACGGCTGGCCGCCGACGGAATGGCAGTCGCCGTGGTCGACATCGAGGAGGCGGCCACCAAGGAGACGGTGGACACCATCGTCGGCGCCGGTGGCCGGGCGCTCGGAGTGGGCGCCGACGTGTCCGACCGGGACCAGGTCGAGGCGGCGGTGAGCCGCATCGCCGCCGAGCTGGGCGCGCCCACCGTGCTGGTCAACAACGCCGGTGTGCTCCGCGACAACCTGCTGTTCAAGATGACCAACGCCGACTGGGACACGGTGATGGGGGTGCACCTGCGCGGCGCGTTCCTGTTCAGCCAGGCCGCCCAGAAGCACATGGTGGACAGGAAGTGGGGGCGGATCGTCAACCTCTCCAGCACCTCCGCGCTGGGCAACCGGGGCCAGGCGAACTACGCCGCCGCCAAGGCCGGTCTACAGGGCTTCACCAAGACGCTCGCCATCGAGCTGGGTCCGTTCGGGGTGACAGTGAACGCTGTCGCGCCCGGCTTCATCGTCACGGACATGACCGCGGCCACCGCCGCCCGCATGAAGGTCGACTTCGACGACTTCCAGAAGCACGCCGCCGCCGAGATCCCGGTCCGCCGCCCGGGGCGGCCGGAGGACGTCGCGCACACCATCTCGTTCCTGGCGAGCGACGGCGCGGGCTTCGTCTCCGGTCAGGTCATCTACGTCGCGGGCGGCCCACGGGACTGACCCGTACCCCCGACGAGGGCGCTCCGGCAGGTGGGCCGGCGCCCTCGTCGCCGGGCCTCGTCGCCGGGTCAGCCGGGTCGGCACCGGGTCAGCCGGTTGAGCGGCGGGTCAGGCGGGGGCGCGGCGGGTGCGCCAGAGCCAGATCAGGCCGAGCACCGGCAGCACCAGTGGGATGTAGCCGTACCCGCTGCCGAACTGCGACCAGACCGTCTCGTCCGGAAAGAGGTCCTTGTCGACCAGGCTCAGGATGCCGACCGCGACCACCCCGACCAGCTCCACCGAGCAGCACGCCAGCGCGACCCGACGGCCGGTGTGACCGGCGCGGGCCAACCCCACCGCCGCCACGATGTAGATGAGCGCGGCCACCCCGGAGAGCAGGTACGCCACCGGCGCCTCGTCGAACTTGGTGGCGAGCTGCAGGCCCGCCCGACTCGTCGCCGCGATCGCGAAGAGCAGGTAGACCGCGATCAGCAGCCGACCCGGGCCGGAGTTCGTGCGCTGCCGAGCCGGTCCTGTCTCAACCACCGAGGACCTCCCAGGTCTGTTGCAACCGGACCACCACCACCGGGGTCACCAGGCAGACCGCACACACGATCGCCGAACCCCAGCGGGTCGGTTCCATCCGGGCCAGCACCCAGGCCAGTGGCGGCAGGCACACCAGCGTGACGAGGTAGCCGAAGAACGCGCCGGGCTCGCCGGGCCGATCCCCGCCGCCGACCGCGACGAGCGCCAGCACGCTCAACACCAACAACGCCACTTCGAGTACGGCCAGACCGACGAACTGCACCCGGTCCGGCGGTCGGTGGCGTACCGCCGCCACCAGCGCCCACACCGCCACGAGCAGCGACAGCACGATCGGCACTGTCGCGACGATCCCGTCCACCGGCGAATCGGCGCCCACGCTGGTCACCGGCGCCACCCGGTCGTTGCCTCGGTCACCGGCACAGCCTACTAACCGTCGTAGTAACGGGGTGCCCTGCCTCTCCGCGTGTGACGCGCACCCGTCCAGGGGTCCGCAGCCCCGGTGCCACGCTTCTCGGACGGGGTCAGCCGCCTGCTTGCAGCCAGGAGACGGAGACGGCGAGGAGCGGGTCCGGTCCGTCGTTGTGAATCTGGAAATGAAGGTGAGCTGCTTCGATTGGTCGAACCCGCCGCCGTCATGGCCGCCCGGGCGACTAGCGTGGATCACGTCCGTGGCGTTGTCGCGGTGCGGGGAAACAGCGGAGGTACACGTGCTGCGGTTCGGCTTGTTCGGCACCGGTCACTGGGCGATCGAGACGCACGGGAAGGCGCTGCACGCCCATCCCGACGCGGAGTTGGTCGGGGTGTGGGGCCGCAACCCGGAGCGGGCCTCCGCACTGGCCGAGCGGTACGGCGTGCCCGCCTACGCCGACGTCGACGCGCTGATCGAGCAGTGCGAGGCGATCGCCGTCGCCCTGCCGCCGGACATCCAGGCCGACATCGCGGTCCGGGCCGCCCGCGCCGGCCGCCACCTGCTGCTGGACAAGCCGCTGGCGCTCAGCGTGGCCGACGCCGACCGGGTCGTGGCCGCCGCCGAGGAGTCCGGGGTCGCCTCGGTCGTCTTCTTCACCCAGCGGTTCCAGCCGAACGTGACCGCGTTCCTCGCCGCCACCGCCGCCGCCGGGGGCTGGCAGCACGGCCGGACCACCGCGTTCGCCTCGATCTTCCAGGACGGCAGCCCGTACGGCGGCTCGTTGTGGCGTCGGGAGCACGGTGCGCTCTGGGACATCGCCCCGCACGCGCTCTCGATCCTCCTGCCGGTGCTGGGCCGGGTGACGCAGGTGGCGGCAATGGACGGACCGAACGGGATGGTGCATCTGCTGCTCACCCACGAGGGCGGTGCCACGAGCAGCGCCTCGCTCTCCCTGGATGCCCCGACCGAGTCGATGGCCCGGGAGTTCGTGTTCTACGGCGAGAACGGCATCGAGAACGTCCCGTTCGGCGAGAACGACGCCGCCACCGCGTTCGGCGTCGCCATCGACCAGCTGGTCGAGCAGGTGCGGGCCGGCACCCGGGACCACCGCTGCGACGTCCGCTTCGGCCGCGAGGTCGTCACCATCCTCGCCGCCGCCGAAACCGCCCGAACCGAATCCCGCACCATCCCCCTCCCCTAACACCCCACCCCACCCCACCCACCCCAACCGCCAGCCCAAGTTGATCAAGAGGTTTGCGTCACGACACGCCACGCGGCATGACGCAAACCTCTTGATCACCCGGGTTCGGGCTGGGCGGGGGCCGGGTTGGGGCTGGGGTTGGGTTGGGCGGGTTTAGGTGGGGGTGGAGAGGGCGGCGTTCAGTTCGTCGGGGGAGTTGAACTGCTCGGGTGTTAGGGCCTGGAGCATCTGCAACATTGCCGTGCTGGCCCCGTTCTCCTGACCCCAGCGGATCAGGTCCTCCCGCGAGACCGGGTAGTCGAGCCCGGCCAGGTACTCCTGCAACTGAACCCCGGTGACGGTCATGTCGGCCGGCTACCCGCTCGCGGTGGTCGTACACCGGCGGGGTTGGGGCCCACGACGGCCCGGCGGTCGGCGTGTCGGCCCGCGACGCGCGCACGGTTTGCCGCAGCGGCGGCCGGGTAGCCGCTGGCATGCTGGTTCAGCGGCTCGGCGCGCCGAGCGATTTCGACCCGTTGCTGGAGCGCGTTCGGAACGCCAGGGTGGTGATGATCGGTGAGTCCACCCACGGCAGTTACGACTACTACCGGTTGCGCGAGCAACTCACCCGCCGGTTGATCGCGGAGTGCGGTTTCTCCTTCGTCGCCGTGGAGGGTGACTGGCCCGACTGCGATCGGGTGCACCGTTCGGTGACGGCCGCGCCGGGCGGCGCGCTCGAACCGCAGCTCGCACTCGACCAGTTTGAGCGATGGCCGACCTGGATGTGGGCCAATGCCGAGGTGGCCCGGTTCGCCAGCTGGTTGCGGGCCTGGAACGTGGAGCGGCCGGAGGAGCAACGGGCCGGGTTCCACGGCCTCGACGTCTACAGCCTCTGGGAGTCGATGCAGGCGATCTTCGACTACCTGGGGGAGGAGGACCCGAAGTCGCTGGAGGCGGCGCAGGACGCGTACCGGTGCTTCGAGCCGTACGGCAAGAGGGTCGAGGAGTACGGTGCGGCCAGCCGGTTCGTCTCCGCGCGGTGCGAGGAGGAGGTTGTCCGGTTGCTCGCCCGGACCCGCGAACACGCCCTCTCCGACGGCCCGGACCGCTTCTCGGCCTGGCAGAACGCGGAGGTGGTGGCCGGCGCCGAACGCTACTACCGGGCGATGGTGGCCGGCGGGCCGGACTCGTGGAACATCCGCGACACCCACATGCAGGACACCCTGGACCGGCTGTTGGACCGCTACGGCCCCGACGCCCGGGGCATCGTCTGGGCGCACAACACGCACGTCGGGGATGCGCGGGCCACCGACATGGCCGCCGACGGCATGGTCAACATTGGTCAGTTGGCCCGGGAACGGCACGGCGAGGACGCGGTGGCCCTGGTCGGCTTCGGCAGCTACCGGGGCACTGTGATCGCCGCACCCCGGTGGGGTTCACCGCCCGAGGCGATGGTGGTGCCCCCGGCTCGGGAGGGTTCGATCGAGCGGCGGTTGCACGAGCTGATGCCGGAACGGGCGGTGCTGATCTTCGGCGGTGACGACCAGCCGGGCTGGGTCACCGAGACCGTGGACCACCGGGCGATCGGGGTCGTCTACGACCCGTCGTTCGAGTCCTGGGGCAACTACGTGCCCACCCGGCTCGGCGACCGCTATGACGCCTTCATCTGGTGCGATGACACCACGGCCCTGCATCCGCTACCGGTGCCGGCGGTCCCCGGCGAGATGGAGACCTACCCGGCGGGCGTCTGACGCCCGCTCGATCGCATCGATCATGGAGTTGTGGTGCTGGACGAAGGCCCCTGATCGGGGCACGACGGGCACCACAACTCCATGATCGACAGGGTGGTGGGGGTCAGACGCGGGTTGGGGTGCGGTCTTCTAGGTGGGTGCGCAGGCCCTCACCTTCGATGTCCACGTTGGGCAGGGCGCGGTTGAGCCAGCGGGGCAGCCACCAGGCGCGGTCGCCGAGGAGCGACATCACTGCCGGGACGATGGTCATCCGGACCACGAACGCGTCGATGGCGACACCGATGGCGAGCGCGAAGCCCATCGACTTGATCACCGGGTCCTCCAGGAAGACGAAGCCCCCGAAGACCGAGATCATGATCAGCGCGGCGGCCGTGACCACCCGTGCACCGTGCCCCATGCCGCTGATGGTGGCCTGCCGGGCCGTCTCACCGTGCACGAAGTCCTCCCGCATCCGGGACACCAGGAACACCTCGTAGTCCATGGCGAGCCCGAACAGGATGCCGATGAGCAGGATCGGCAGGAAGCTGATCAGCGGGCCGGGCGTGTCCAGGCCGACCAGGTCGGCGAGGTGCCCCTGCTGAAAGACGGCCACCGTGATGCCGAACGTGGCGGCGACGGTGAGCAGGAAGCCCAGCGCCGCCTTGATCGGCACCAGCAGCGAGCGGAACACCAGCATCAGCAGCAGCACCGAGAGCCCGACCACCAGCAGCAGGTAGATCGGTAGCGCGTCGGAGAGCTTCTCGGAGACGTCGATGCCGATGGCGGTGACGCCGGTGAGCAGCACGTCCGCGTCGGGGATCCCGCTCACCGCGCCACGGATGTCGTGCACCAGGGTCTCGGTGGCCTCGTCGGTCGGGCCGGTCTTCGGCACCACGCCGAGCAGCGCGGTCCGGCCGTCCGGGCTGAGCTGGGGCGGCGCCACCGCGAGGACGTTCTCGGTGCGCTGGAGCAGGGCGGTGACCTGCGGCACGGCGGCCGAGGTGGCCTGTGGCGTGTCACCGGCGACCACCACGGCGAGCCGGCCGGTGAAGCCCGCTCCGAAGCCCTCGACGGTCAGGTCGTTCGCCACCCGGGCGGGCGAGCCGACAGCGGCCGTCGCGGCGCCCGGCAGGGCCAGCCGCATGTCCGGCGTGGGCAGCGCGAGCAGCCCCAGGCCGAGCAGGCCGACCAGGATGACCGGTACGCGGAACCGGGTGACCAGTCGCGCCCAGCGGAAACCGAACCGGTTGCGCTCCTCGGTCGTGGTCGTCGTCGCGGCCGGCCGGTCGGTGACGTCCGAGTCGTCCTCGTCAGCGGCGGTGCCGTCGGTGGTGGTGCCGTCGGTGGGAACGGAGCGCAGCCGGCGGGGGAGGACCCGGCGACCGGCGAAGCCGAGCAGCGCCGGCTGGAGGGTGATGGCGACCAGTACGGCGACGGTGACGGTGCCGGCGGCGGCGAGACCCATCACGGTGAGGAACGGGATGTCCACCACGGCGAGTCCGGCCAGGGCGATGACCACTGTGGCGCCGGCGAAGACCACTGCCGAGCCGGCGGTGCCCACGGCCCGGCCGACCGCCTCCTCCGGGGACAGGCCGTCGAGCAGGTTCTGCCGGTGCCGGGAGGTGATGAAGAGTGAGTAGTCGATGCCGACCGCGAGACCGAGCATCAGCGCCAGGATCGGCGCGGTGCTGGTGAGCTGGACGACGCCGCTCAGCGCGAACAGTCCGGCCATGCCGGCGCCCACGCCGATCAGCGCGTTGAGCATCGTCATGCCGGCGGCGACCAGGGAACCGAACGTGATGATCAGGACGATCGCGGCGACCAGTACGCCGAGCGCCTCGGTGGAGCCGATCTCCGGCTCGCCGCCGAGCACCTCGCCGCCGGGGGCGACCTGCCAACCCTGCGCCTTTGCCGCTGCGCCGACCTGCTCGTAGGCGGTGCGCTGCTCGTCGGTGACGTCGTCCCCGCCGCTGGCGAACTGGACCTGGACCAGCGCGTACCGGCCGTTGGGTGATACCGCGCCGACCTGGAGCGGGTTGACCGCGCCGACCACGCCGGGCAGTGCCGACGCCTGCTGGACGAGTTCCTGCACCACTGCCTGACCCTGCGGGGTGGCCAGTTGGCCGTCGGCGGGCGCCTTGACCGCGATGGTGCCGGTGGCGCCGCTGGCAGCGGGGAACTGGTCGGCCAGCAGGTCGAGCGCGCGCTGGCTCTCGGTGCCGGGCATTGTGAAGTTGCTCGCCGTCGGGCCGCGCAGGGTCGCCGCGGCCAGGCCGGCGGCGACGAGTACGACGAGCCAGAGCGCGACGACGAGCCGTCGCCGGCGCAACGCGCCCCGGCCGAGCCGGTAGAGCAGGGTGGCCATCAGGAGTCCTTGTCCTCGGTCGTGGGTGGATGGGGCAGTGGCGCGTCGACGGGTTCGACGGCCCGCCGGGCGAGGGTGAGCAGGGCGAGGCGCAGTTCGTCGTCGGGGATGTCGGCGAACTCGCCGCACGCCTCGGAGATGCCGGCGAGCAGCACCAGCGCGGCGATCCGGGCGCCCGGCCGGTCGGAGTGCCCGGCCAACGCGTCCCGCAGCCGGTCGGAGATCTCCTGGATGTGCGCGAAGGCCGGCTGGCACAGCAGTTCCGGGAACTCGCCGCGCAGTACCGCGATCTCCTGCCGGAACCGGACCGCGAGGTCGACGAAGCCCTGTGCGGCGACCTCCTGGGCGGCAGCTCCGGTCAGGCCGGTGAGCTGGTCGTCGAGGCTGCGGAGCACCTCGATCGCGGGGGCCATCAGCTCGGCGAGCAGGGCTTCCTTGTTGGCGAAGTGGTAGAGCACCGTGGCCTTGGAGCAGCCGACCTCCCGGGCGATGTCCTGCAGGGAGGTGCCCCGGTAGCCGGTCACCGTGAACTGCCGCGCCGCCGCGGCGAGGATCTCGCCGTGCGTGTCGGGTACCGCTCTGACCATGCCCGGTCCACCTCCCGCAGACCAGCATGCCTGACCGATCGGTCAGACCCTGACCGATCGGTCAGATGGAAGCGGTGGTATTCGCCACACCCCTCGCTGGGTTTACCCGGCGTGCTGGGTGTCGTACCTGGTCCGCGCCTCGGCGATGGCCCGCCGGTGCCGCTCGGCCCAGCTGGTCAGCGCGACCAGCGACTCGTAGAGCTCCAGCGCCATCGGGGTGGCCGTGTATTCGACCTTGGGCGGAACTGTCGGGTAGACAGTGCGGTGCAGCAGGCCGTCCCGTTCCAGGTTGCGCAGCGTCAGCGTGAGCATCCGGCGGCTGATCCCCTCGATGTGCCGCTCCAGCTCGGTGAAGCGCACCGGTCCGTGCGAGGCGGCCACCAGGATGCCGATGCTCCACTTGCCGCCGACCCGGTCCAGCACCTCGCGGACGGTGCACGCCCGAGCCTGGCCCGGGGTGAACGGCACGTTCTCGGCCGCGCAGGTCAGCTCGGCCTTGACCAGCGCGGACACATCGCTGTTCCTCTGGGACATCAAAGTGCCTCCTTCCGCTCCGGTTCATGGTCACAGACGATGACCTCGGTAACAAACAGTGCACCAAGGAGGCGTTTCGTGGAGCGTGTCGTCCCATCTCGTTGGCCGGCGCTGCTGGTGCTCTGCGCCGGCAGCCTGATGATCATCCTGGATGGCACCGTCGTCGCGGTGGCGCTGCCCGCCATCCAACGCGACCTGGGCTTCAGCGCCGCCGGTCTGGCCTGGGTGGTGAACGCCTACCTGGTCGCGTTCGGCGGGCTGCTGCTGCTCGCCGGCCGGCTCGGTGACCTGCTGGGCCGGCGCAGGGTCTTCCTGGCCGGCGTCGCGTTGTTCACACTGGCCTCGCTGGCCTGCGCGGTCGCCACCGGGCCGGCCCTGCTGGTGGGCGCGCGGTTCGGGCAGGGCGTCGGCGGCGCGCTGGCCATGGCGGTCAGCCTCGGCATGATCGTCCGGCTCTACCCCGAAGCGGCCGAGCGGGCCCGCGCCATCGCCGTCTTCAGCTTCACCGGCGCCGCCGGTGCGTCGGTCGGCACTGTGGCCGGAGGGGTGCTCACCCAGGCCGCCGGCTGGCGGACGATCTTCCTGGTCAACGTGCCGATCGGGGCGGCCATCCTCATCGCGGCCCTCCGCCGGCTCCCTGCCGAACGAGGGATCGGCCTGCGCGCCGGCCTGGACCTGCCCGGCGCGCTGCTCGCCACCGCCGGGCTGATGGCCGCCGTGTTGGGCATCGTCGGCACGGGCGAGCACGGCTGGACCAGCCCTCGGACGCTCGGCGCGGTGGCCCTCGCGGCACTGCTGCTCGGCGGGTTCGCGCTGCGTCAACGGGTGGCGGCGGCCCCGCTGGTGCCGTACCGGGTGCTGCGCGTCCCGGGCCTGGTGGCGGCGAACGCCGTGCAGTTCCTCATGGTCTGCGCGTACTTCGGGTTCCAGTTCCTGCTCGCCGTGGAGCTGCAACTGGTGCTGGGGTTGGACGCCGCTGCGACCGGCTGGGCCTTTCTGCCCACCCCGGTCGTGATCGCCGTGGTCTCGCTCGGCCTGGCCGGTCGGCTGATCGCCCGCTTCGGTGCCCGGATGGTTCTGCTGGTCGGGCTCGGCCTGGCGACCGTCGGCTTCCTCCTGCTCGCCCGGCTGCCCGCCGACGGCGGCTACGTCGCGGACGTACTCCCGGCGATGTTGATCTTCGGGGTGGCCGGCGGGTTGACCCTGCCGGCGGTCACCACACTGGCCATGGCCGGCGCGACCGACACCGACGCCGGGCTCGCCTCCGGCCTGGCCAACACCACCCAACAGGTCGGCGGGGCGGTCGGCCTGGCCGCGCTGGCCACCCTGGCCGCCACCCGCAGCGACGGGCTGCGGGCCGCCGGCTGGGCCGAGACCGCCGCGCTCGCCGGCGGCTACCGGACCGCGTTCGCCGTGGCCGCCGCTCTGGTGGTCGCCGCGTGGCTGGTGGCGCTGACAACCCTGCCCCGCCGCCCGGCCCGGCCGTCGTCAGCGGCCAACCCGACGGAACCGGCCGGGGTGGGTGCCGGAATCGATCCGTACCGAAGCGCCGCGTCCAGTTGACCGACGGCACCGGGGCCGGGAGGGTGGTCGGGTGAGCGAGGCTGACGAGACCCGGGACGGCGTGGCCCTGACCAACCTGGACCAGCCGCTGTCCGACCGTGACGACGCGACGAAGCGTGACCTGGTCGACTACCTCGACGCGGTTCGGGACCGCCTCCTCCCGCAGTTGCGGGGCCGGCCGCTGTCGGTGATCAGGGTCCGCCCCGGCCAGCCGCCGTTCATGCAGAAGAACCTGCCCCGCTACACCCCGGACTGGGTCCGCCGGGCACCGGTCTGGGCGGAGGCGTCGCACCGGGAGATCTCGTACGCCCTCTGCGACGACCGCCGCACCCTGCTCTGGTTCGCCAACCAGCGGGCCGTGGAGTACCACCCGACGCTGGCCACCGTGGCGGATCTGCACCGCCCGACCCACCTGATCCTCGACCTGGACCCGCCGGACGGCGACGGGTTCCGCGCGGCGGTCGACGCCGCCCTGCTGGTCCGTCAGGCGCTCGCCGACGCCGGCCTGGCCGGCGCCGTCAAGACCAGCGGCGCCAAGGGCGTGCACGTCTTCGTCCCGGTGACCGACGAACCAACGGCCGAGGAGTTGGCCGCCGCCACCCGGGCGCTCGCCGTCCGCGCCGAGCGGCTCGACCCGGCGCTGGCCACCACGGCGTACATCAAGGAGGACCGGGGTGGCCGGGTCTTCGTGGACGCCACCCGGGCGGGCGGGGCGACAGTGGCCGCCGCGTACAGCCCCCGGCTGCGCCCGGGGATGCCGGTCTCGTTCCCGGTCGACTGGGCCGACCTGACCGAGGTGACCCCCGCCGACTTCACCATCCGGACCGCGCCCGCACTGCTCGCCGACGGCGATCCGTGGACCGCCCTGATGCCGGCCCCGCAACCGCTCCCCGCCGACCTGGTGGCCGAGGGCCGGACCATCCCGGTGGCCCGGGTGCAGGCCATGCACGAGGGGAAGCGCCGGGCCCGCGCCCGCCGCGAGGCCGGCTGACCGGCTCGTCGGCCCCCGCCCGCGCCGGCGTGCGGCGGATTGTCGGTGGGTTGTGGCACGATTTCGCAGGTGAGCAGCAAATCCGACGCGGCCCAGCGGCTGGCAGACCTGGCGCGGCTGCGCCGGGTCCGCGACCGGATCGACAGGGAGTACGCGCAGCCGTTGGACGTCGAGGCGCTCGCCCGTGGCGCGCACATGTCGGCCGGTCACCTCAGCCGTGAGTTCCGGCTCGCCTACGGCGAATCTCCGTACAGCTACCTCATGACCCGACGGATCGAGCGGGCGATGGCCCTGTTGCGCCGTGGCGACCTGAGCGTCACCGACGTCTGTTTCGCTGTCGGTTGCTCGTCGCTGGGCACCTTCAGCACCCGCTTCACCGAGCTGGTCGGCGTGCCGCCCAGCGTCTACCGGCGGCAGGCGGCGCAGGCGACGGCCGGAATGCCGTCGTGCGTGGCGAAGCAGGTGACCAGACCGGTCAGGAATCGAGAAGCGCGGGTCACCGAGCCGCAACTAGCGTGACCAGCATGGACATCACCATTCATTCGAGTTTCCTGCCGCATACCGACCCGGACGCCTCGCTGGTCTTCTACCGCGACGTCCTCGGCTTCGAGGTCCGCCTCGACGTCGGCTACGAGGGGATGCGGTGGATCACTGTCGGGCCGGTCGGCCAGCCCAGCACGGCCATCGTCCTGCACCCGCCGGCAGCCAACCCCGGCATCACCGACGACGAGCGGCAGACCATCATTGAGCTGATGGCCAAGGGCAGCTACTTCGGCGTCAACCTCGCCACCACCGACCTCGACGCCACCTTCGCCAAGTTGGAGGCCAGCGACGCCGAGGTCGTCCAGGAGCCGACCGAGCAGCCGTACGGCGTGCGCGACTGTGCCTTCCGGGACCCGGCGGGCAACATGGTCCGAATCCAGGAAGTGCGCTGAGTCCTGCGCGCCCGACAGATGGAGACACGATGAGCACGGCCATCCAGCCGTCCGAGCCGCACGTCGCCGACAGCCACGACCTGATCCGGGTGCAGGGCGCGCGGGTGAACAACCTCAAGGACGTCAGCGTCGAGATCCCGAAGCGGCGGCTGACGGTGTTCACCGGTGTCTCCGGCTCCGGCAAGAGCTCGCTGGTGTTCGGCACCATCGCGGCCGAGTCGCAGCGCATGATCAACGAGACCTACAGCGCCTTCGTTCAGGGCTTCATGCCGACGTTGGCGCGGCCCGAGGTCGACCTGCTGGATGGCCTGACCACGGCGATCATCGTGGACCAGGAGCGGATGGGCGCCAACTCCCGCTCCACCGTCGGCACCGCCACCGACGCCAACGCGATGCTGCGCATCCTGTTCAGCCGGCTCGGGCAGCCGCACATCGGCTCGCCCAACGCGTACTCGTTCAATGTTCCGTCGGTGAAGGCGACCGGGGCGATCACAGTCGATCGCGGCGCTGGCAAGACGAAGACCGAGAAGGCGACCTTCAACCGTCTCGGCGGCATGTGCCCGCGGTGCGAGGGCATGGGTGCGGTGACCGACATCGACCTGTCGGCGCTCTACGACGACAACCTCTCGCTCAACGAGGGCGCGATCACCATCCCCGGTTACAGCATGGAGGGCTGGTTCGGCCGGATCTTCCGGGGCTGCGGCTACTTCGACCCGGACAAGCCGATCGCCAAGTTCACCAAGCGGGAGCTGCAGGACCTGCTCCACCGGGAGCCGACCAAGATCAAAATCGACGGGATCAACCTGACGTACGCGGGCCTCATCCCGTCGATCCAGAAGTCCTTCCTCGCCAAGGACATCGACGCGTTGCAGCCGCACATCCGCGCCTTCGTGGAGCGCGCGGTGACCTTCACGACCTGCCCCGAGTGTGCCGGCACCCGGCTCAGCAAGGAGGCCCGGTCGTCGAAGATCAAGGGCAGGAACATCGCCGACGCGTGCGCGATGCAGATCAGCGACCTGGCCGCCTGGGTGCGCGGGATCGAAGAGCCGTCGGTGGCCCCGTTGCTGGCCGGCCTGCAACACCTCCTCGACTCGTTCGAGGAGATCGGGCTGGGCTACCTGTCGCTCGATCGACCGTCGGGCACCCTCTCCGGCGGTGAGGCGCAGCGCACCAAGATGATCCGTCACCTCGGTTCCTCGCTCACCGACGTCACCTACGTCTTCGACGAGCCGACGATCGGGCTGCACCCGCACGACATCCAACGAATGAACGAGTTGCTGCTCCAACTGCGCGACAAGGGCAACACAGTGCTGGTCGTGGAGCACAAGCCGGAGGCCATCGCCATCGCCGACCACGTCGTCGACCTCGGGCCCGGCGCCGGCACCGAGGGCGGGACCGTCTGCTACGAGGGCACAGTGGAAGGTCTGCGGGCCAGCGGCACCATCACCGGCCGCCACCTCGACGACCGGGCGGCCCTCAAGGAGACGGTGCGGACGCCCACCGGCAAGCTGGAGATCCGGGGCGCCACTGCCAACAACCTCCGGGACGTGAACGTCGACGTACCCCTCGGGGTGCTCGTCGTCGTGACCGGCGTCGCCGGCTCCGGCAAGAGTTCGCTCGTGCACTCCTCGATCCCGGCCGGCGCGGGCGTGGTCTCGATCGACCAGGGCGCGATCCGCGGCTCACGGCGTAGCAACCCGGCCACGTACACCGGGTTGCTCGACCCGATCCGCAAGGCGTTCGCGAAGGCCAACGGGGTGAAGCCGGCGCTGTTCAGCGCCAACTCCGAGGGTGCCTGCCCGAGCTGCAACGGCGCCGGCGTCATCTACACCGACCTGGGGATGATGGCGGGCGTAGCCGCCCCCTGCGAGGACTGCGAGGGCAAGCGGTTCCAGGCATCGGTGCTGGAATACCGCTTCGGCGGTCGCGACATCAGCGAGGTGCTCGCGATGTCGGTGACGGAGGCCGAGAAGTTCTTCGGCGCCGGCGAGGCGCGCACGCCGGCAGCGCACGCCATCCTCGACCGGCTCGCCGACGTCGGGCTCGGCTACCTGAGCCTGGGGCAGCCGCTCACGACTCTGTCCGGCGGGGAGCGGCAACGGCTGAAGCTGGCCACCCACATGGCGGAGAAGGGCGGCGTGTACGTCCTCGACGAGCCGACCACCGGCCTGCACCTGGCCGACGTCGAGCAACTGCTCGGCCTGCTCGACCGCCTGGTCGACTCCGGCAAGTCGGTGATCGTCATCGAGCACCACCAGGCGGTCATGGCGCACGCCGACTGGATCATCGATATCGGCCCCGGCGCCGGCCACGACGGTGGCCGGATCGTCTTCGAGGGCACGCCCACAGACCTCGTCGCCGCCCGCTCCACCCTCACCGGCGAGCACCTGGCCGCGTACGTCGGCAGCTGACCAAAGGCCCTGGCCGCCGATCGAACCACTACGCGACCGGCGGCCAGGGTCCGTGCGCGGCCGAGACGGCTAGGGAATCGTCGAGTCGTCAATCGGGGTCGCAACGCCGCGCTTCCGGTGAGACGAGGTGCTTGTCGTTCCTATTCGAGCGACCTGTACGGGTCGTTTTGGTCGCCCCGCAGGTCGACGTCGATGCGTTCTGGGCGGGGCCTGTCACGTATAGGACGGCCATGGGTCGGCTGGCCACCCCTTCTCACTTCCCACCTAATCTATGATATTGCCTATGGCGGATCTCCTGGATGTCTCGGACAAGATCGCTTCGGTTGTCTCGGCCGTCGCCGGCATCGCCAGCGCAGTGATAACCGTCCGAGTGTTGCGTAACGGTGGTCCCCGAAACCCGAAACCAAACGATTCATCCGCTTCGACGAAAGCCGAAGCGGCATCGTCGCCGGCTGCCGACATGGCGTTGCACGTAGCGATCCAGGGAACCCAGGAAACCTCGGCGGCCTCGGAGCCACCAACAATCCCGGAACCCGCCATGACGACAGCGAACGCCAGGCCGATGGAGGGACAACCAGTCTCCGGGTCACCTGCAACGAGCGACCCGGCGGCAACGGATGCAGGCCCTGAGGTGATCGCGACACTGGCGGCACGCGAGTCGCCGGCGACGATCGAATCAAGCGCGCCCACGCCAAGCTTCGAAAATCCCGGAGATGCCGCAGTTGCGGATGGAGTCCCCACCGAAGGGTGCTCCGGCTTCTTCGGGGCGGCGCGTGAGTGGGTCGTGCCGGCCACCTGGTTTATCGTGGCTCCATTATTGCTGACCATGGCACACCTCACCTGGATAGGCAGGTCAGCGAACGCCAAGATTCAAGAAGCCGGAAGATTCGACGCCGATGTCCAAGCCTTCTGGGAATGGACTACCAGCCACCCAGTGTCGATGCTGGCAGTAGCTTTATCCCCAGTTCTTGTTATCGCCGTGGGATGTCTCGCCAGTGCCGCTTCTTCATACTTCACTGCCCGTCCGGCACCTGCGACCCGCCCAGCAGGCCAGCCCTCCCCTCCTCGCACAAGCCGAGAGGAATGGAAAGAGGGGTTGGGTTTATTGCTGATCAGCGTTTTTGCGATGGCAATCGCTATTCCGGTGTTGGCGATCGCGATGATAGTTGTGCTCGATGTTGGCGTCCTGGTGTTCTGATCGAAGCACGCCGCCGGCCTGACTGGGCACATGAGTAATGCCCCTGACCGGGTTTCCCTGGTCAGGGGCATCTTTGTGCCAAGCAATCTTGGTGCCCCCGGCAGGATTCGAACCTGCGCCCCCGCCTCCGGAGGGCGGTGCTCTATCCCCTGAGCTACGGGGGCTCAGCGACTGGAGAATACTAGCAAACCTCCCCTGCGTACGCCGAATCGGTATCGGGTGAGCCGATCGTGTCGGACCGGCCCACCCGGCGCTCAGGCGGCTACCGCCCGCCCGCAGCTGGGCAGCGGGTGCAGGACGATTCGCCGAGGGAGCCGGCGCGGCCACTCGTTGCGCGGCCAGGAGCCGT
Source organism: Micromonospora sp. NPDC047187 (assembly GCF_040643355.1). Classification (NCBI taxonomy): domain Bacteria; kingdom Bacillati; phylum Actinomycetota; class Actinomycetes; order Micromonosporales; family Micromonosporaceae; genus Micromonospora; species Micromonospora sp. NPDC047187. The sequence goes on along the minus strand of NZ_JBEYUF010000033.1, from coordinate 29,652 downwards.
CCACTATCAGGTGGACGGTGCGCTGCTCCTCGCCACTGAGCCGCAGCACGAAGTCGCGGGGGAGCGGCGGGTCCACAGTCGGCGTGGTGATCATGAAGCGCACCCGGCCGCGGGACGAGACGGCGGAGATCACGTCGGCGGCCGGCATCGTGCCGCGCAGCCGGATCCGGCCGATCCAGTAGACCTCCGCGAGGTGCTCCTGGGCGGCCCGGGTGATCCCCGGGTACTCGCTGCGGACCCAACGCTCGACCGCGCTGACGCAGAGCCCGCAGGCCCGCTCGCGCGGCTCCCGCGGACCCAACCCCCAGGCCCGCAGGTACGCCCCGACCGCGCCGGCGTCCAGCGGTAGCTCGAAGCGCCGCTGGATGAGCGTGGTGAGGCTCTGCCGCGTCCACAACTCCTCGTCCAGGCCGAACTCGTCGGGATGGACGCCTCGCAGCGTGTCAATCAACTCGAGTTCCTGTTCGCGGCTGAGCAATCCCGGCTCGCCCTGCCGCTGTCCGCGACGGACGGCTGCCACCGCCCCGTCACCACCGATGGTGTGGCGTCGGCACCAACTGGTTACCGAGCGCCGTGCGTCTCTGAGTGCAACCCCCACGTCTTGGGCAACGAGCCCGAATCGCAACTGGTCACGATATGTGGGGAGAAAACTCTCTAAGCAACGTAATCGCCTGTGCCTCGCAAAACGCCCACAAGGGACGAGAAGGGCTTTCAGGTCATAGGCCACGGGTTCGGCCGTGCGGGGTCGGGGTGGGCGGGTGCATGGCCTCGACACGGTGCGGCCCGCGTCACCGCCCACGGATCGGCGGGGACGCGGGCCGGGTGCGCCCGTCCGGTCGGTCAGCCCCTGGCCTGCGCCTGGAGCTGCCGGAGGTTGTTCAGCTCGGTCTGCTGGGTGTTCTTCATGGTGTTCGCCACCCGCACCACCTCGGCGTTGTCGGTCGCGCCGAGCGCCGCGTCGATCATGTGGATGCCGCCCAGGTGGTGGTCGTACATCAGGGCCAGGAACTGCCTGTCGACCTCGATGCCCTGAGCGTCGCGCAGGACGGTCATCTGTTGCGGCGTGGCCATGCCCGGCATCAGACCGTCCTTGACGGTGGCCCCGTCGGACATCCACGACATCGGCGGCTTCGACCCGGTCGGGCTGAGGCCCCATTCGCGCAGCCAGGTCTGCATCGCGCCGATCTCGCCCTGCTGCCCGGTGGCGATGTCGACGGCGATCTGCCGCACCTCGGGGAGGGCCGCCGACCGGTACGCGATCAGGCTCATCTCCACCGCCTGCGCGTGGTGGGTAGTCATGTCCCGGGCGAAGCCCGCCTCGACCGAGGCGTCACCGGGTCGGGTGATCCGTGGGGTGAGCAGACCACCCGCATACCCGAGGAGGAGCCCCACCACCAGCATGATGGCGAGCGCCAGCACGCCGTAGCGCGACGCCGGGGCCCGGCCGCCCTCGTCCGGGGCGGCCGGGATCTCGTCGTACTCGCTGTCGGTGGTTGCCGGAGCGGTCATTGCCGTCCTTACTGGGTGGGCTGCTGCTGGAGTTCACGCGGCGTGGTGCCGGTGGCGGTGATGCCGGTGTTGCAGAGCGCCGTCGGGCCCTCGACGGAGGCGTTCACCCGCAGGTCCTTGATGAACTCGTCGATCCGCGAGTCGTCGGCGTTGTCGAGCTTGAGCTGGTAGCCCCAGGCCTGCAGCGAGATGGGCTTGTCCAGGCCCTCGTACGGGCTCATCAGCATCTTCTCGACGCCACGCACCTTGCCGGCGAGCTTGTCGACCTGGTCCTTGGGCAGGTCCGGGCGGTAGGTGATCCACACCGCGCCGTGCTCCAGGCTGTGCACCGCGTGCTCGCTGGCGATCGGGGCGTCGTAGACGTCGCCCATGCAGTTCTGCCAGGCGGCGTTGTGCACCCCACCAACCGGCGGCGAGTAGTTCCAGGTCAGCGGGCCCGACTTGTGCGACTCGTACTTCAGGCTGTCCGGGTCGGACTTGCGGATGTTGGCGATGCCGTCGATGGCGTTGGCCCGCTTGTCCCACGGCTTGGAGCCCTGGAACGACGCCCACGCGCCGTACCCGATGATGCCGGCCGCGAGCACGCCGACCGCGACGAAGAGCGCGATCGGCCCCCACGCGCGGCCCTGGCTCACCTTGACCGGGGTGACCGGCTTGCGCGGGCCCTTGCCCCCGGCCCGGGGGGAGCCCGTCGGCTTGCCGGAACCGGCCTTGGCGCCGGAAGCCGGCCGGCCTGCGGCCGGCTTCTTGCCGGTGCTGACCACGGTCGGGCGGCGCTCAGGGCCACCCGGGGTGCTGATGCTCATCGTGCCTCGTCAAGTCGGTCGGTCAGGGGAGTGGCGGGCCGGATGACGCGCAGGGGAGCCGCCGAGTGCCCGAGTCTACCCCCGATAACATGGTTGGGTGACTCCTGCAGAACTAGCCTCGGTCGTCCTCGCCGCCGCCCACGCCGTCTTCGAGCAGCGTGGGCTCGACCGCGCCGCGTTGCCGGCGAGCACTGTGGTGGAGCGACCGCGCAACCCCGAGCACGGCGACTACGCCTCGACGCTCGCGCTGCAGTTGAGCAAGAAGGTGGGCGTCCCGCCCCGGGAGCTGGCGACGGCCCTGGCCGACGAGCTGGGCCGGGCGCCGGGGGTCAAATCGGTGGAAATCGCCGGGCCGGGCTTCCTGAACATCCGGCTCGACGCCGCCGCGGCCGGTCAGCTCGCGCGGGTGATCGTGGAGAGCGGCGCGGAGTACGGCCGCAGCGACCGGCTCGCCGGCGAAAAGATCAACCTGGAGTTCGTCTCGGCCAACCCGACCGGGCCGGTGCACATCGGCGGGGTCCGCTGGGCGGCCGTCGGTGACGCGCTGAGCCGGCTGCTGCGGGCCACCGGCGCCGACGTCGGCACGGAGTACTACTTCAACGACGCCGGTTCGCAGATCGACCGGTTCGCCCGGTCGCTGCTCGCCGCCGCCAAGGGTGAGCTGGCGCCGGAGGACGGCTACGGCGGGGCGTACATCGCCGAGATCGCCGCCGAGGTGCAGGCCCGCCGGCCGGAGGTGCGCTCGCTCGACGACGACGCCGCCCAGGAGGTCTTCCGGGTCGAGGGCGTCGCGCTGATGTTCGACGAGATCCGCACCTCGCTGCGCGACTTCGGGGTGGAGTTCGACACCTATTTCAACGAGAAGGACCTGCACGACCGGGGTGAACTCGACCTGGCGCTGAACCGGCTGCGCGAGCAGGGGCACCTCTACGAGTCCGAGGGCGCCACCTGGCTGCGCACCACCGACTTCGGCGACGACAAGGACCGGGTGCTGCGCAAGTCCAACGGTGAGTGGACGTACTTCGCCGCTGACTGCGCCTACTACCTGGACAAGCGCGAGCGCGGCTTCGAGCGGGTCGTGATCATGCTGGGCGCCGACCACCACGGCTACATCGGCCGGATGAAGGCGATGTCGGCCTGCTTCGGCGACGACCCGGAGCGCAACCTGGAGATCCTCATCGGGCAGCTGGTCAACCTGCTGCGCGACGGCGCGCCGATGCGGATGAGCAAGCGGGCCGGCACCGTGATCACCCTGGAGGACCTGGTCGACGCGATCGGCGTGGACGCCTCCCGGTACGCGTTGGCCCGCTACTCCAGCGACTCCCCGATCGACATCGACATCGAGCTGTGGACCCGGGCGACCCGCGACAACCCGGTCTACTACGTGCAGTACGTGGCAGCCCGGACGGCGGGCGTGGCCCGCAACGCCGCCGAGGTGGGGCTGGTTCCGGGCGACGCCGACGCGTTCCGCCCCGAGCTGCTCAACCACGAGAAGGAGAACGAGCTGCTCAAGGCGCTCGCCCAGTTCCCCGCGGTGGTGGCGACGGCCGCCGAGCTGCGGGAGCCGCACCGGGTGGCCCGCTACCTGGAGGAGAGCGTCGCCGCCTCCTACCACCGGTTCTACGACAACTGCCGGGTGCTGCCGCTGGGCGACGAGGAGATCACCGACCTGCACCGCGCCCGGCTCTGGCTCAACAACGCCACCCGCACGGTGATCGCCAACGGCCTCTACCTGCTCGGCGTCTCCGCACCCGAGAGGATGTGACATGAGGGCTCATGAGGCTGGTGCGCTGCACGCGGACATCAGCAACCAGGGGCCGGCCTGGCTGCGTACCCCGGCCGACGTCAACGCCCTCGTGCCGGCGCTGTGGCCGCGGTCGGTGACGCGCGGCGCCGACGGCGCGGTCGCCGTCGCGGGCCTGAGCGTCCGCGACATCGCGGCCGAGTTCGGCACCCCGGTGTACGTCCTCGACGAGGCCGACCTGCGCTCGCGCTGCCGCGACTTCCGGGAGGCCTTCCCGACCGAGGACGTGTTCTACGCGGGCAAGGCGTTCCTCTGCCGGGCGGTGGTCCGGATGATCGCCGAGGAGGGGCTGCACCTGGACGTCTGCACCGGTGGCGAGTTGGCCACCGCACTGTCGGCCGGGATGCCGCCGGAGCGGATCGGCTTCCACGGCAACAACAAGTCGGTCGCCGAGCTGGGCCGGGCGCTGGACGCCGGGGTGGGCCGGATCATCGTCGACTCGTTCACCGAGATCGACCGGCTCACCGCGCTGGCCCGCGAGCGCGGGGTCCGGCCCCGGGTGCTGGTCCGGGTCACGGTGGGGGTCGAGGCGCACACCCACGAGTTCATCGCCACCGCACACGAGGACCAGAAGTTCGGCTTCTCGCTGGCCGGCGGCGCCGCTGCGAACGCCGCGTTCAAGATCCTCGACGAGGGCGTGCTGGAGCTGCGCGGTCTGCACTCGCACATCGGCTCGCAGATCTTCGACGCCAGCGGCTTCGAGGTCTCGGCCCGGCGGGTGCTCGCCCTCCAGGCGCAGATCCGCGACGCGCGCGGGGTGGAGCTGCCCGAGCTGGACCTGGGCGGCGGCTTCGGCATCGCGTACACCACCCAGGACGACCCGGCGACCCCGCAGGATCTGGCCAAGCGGCTTCGCAAGATCGTCGATTCGGAGTGCGCGGCGGAGAACCTGGCAGTGCCGCACCTGTCGATCGAGCCGGGCCGGGCCATCGTCGGGCCGGCCGTGTTCACCCTCTACGAGGTCGGCACTGTCAAGGACCTCGACGGCCTCCGGACGTACGTCAGCGTCGACGGCGGGATGAGCGACAACATCCGCACCGCCCTCTACGACGCGTCCTACTCGGCGACGTTGGCCTCGCGGGCCTCGACCGCGCAGCCGTTGCTCGCCCGCGTGGTGGGAAAGCACTGTGAGTCCGGGGACATCGTGGTGAAGGATGAATTCCTGCCCGCCGACGTGCAGCCCGGAGATCTTGTCGCAGTGCCCGGCACCGGTGCGTACTGCCGAAGCATGGCCAGCAACTACAACCATGTGCCCCGGCCACCGGTGGTCGCGGTGCGCGACGGCCAGGCGCGCCTGATCGTCCGGCGGGAAACCGAAGAGGACCTGCTGGCTTTGGATGTGGGATGACGTCACCTGTGCGCTTGGCGCTGCTCGGCTGTGGCACTGTCGGCCAGGAGGTGGTCCGGCTGCTGCACGAGCAGTCGGCCGACCTCACCGCGCGGATCGGCGCTCCGCTGGAGATCGCCGGCATCGCCGTCCGTCGGCTCGGCCGCGACCGGGGTGACCTGCCGGTCGACGAGGACCTGTTCACCACCGACGCGCTCGGCCTGATCAAGCGCGACGACGTGGACGTGGTGATCGAGGTGATCGGTGGCATCGAACCGGCCCGGAGTTGGCTGGTCGAGGCGCTGCGCGCCGGCAAGAGCGTGGTCACCGCGAACAAGGCGCTGCTCGCCGAGGACGGCGTGGCCCTGCACGAGGCGGCGGCCGAGGGCGGCGGCGACCTCTACTACGAGGCGTCCGTGGCGGGGGCCATCCCGCTGCTGCGTCCGCTACGGGAGTCGCTGCACGGCGACCGGATCAACCGGGTCACCGGCATCGTCAACGGCACCACCAACTTCATCCTCTCCGCGATGGACGCCACCGGCGCCGGCTTCGCCGAGGCCCTCGAAGAGGCCACCGCCCTGGGGTACGCGGAGGCCGACCCGACCGCCGACGTGGAGGGTTTCGACGCGGCGGCGAAGGCGGCGATCCTCGCCTCGCTGGCGTTCCACACCCGGGTCGGCGCCGCCGACGTGCACCGCGAGGGCATCACCGAGGTGACCGCCGCGGACATGGCCAGCGCCCAGGCGATGGGCTGCACGATCAAACTGCTCTGCATCGCGGCCCGGGGTGTCGACCCCACCGGCCGGGAGACGGTCAGCGTCCGGGTGCACCCGGCGATGATCCCGCGCAGCCACCCGCTGGCCAGCGTCGGGGACGCGTTCAACGCGGTCTTCGTGGAGGCGGACGCGGCCGGGCAGTTGATGTTCTACGGTCGGGGCGCCGGTGGCGCGCCCACCGCCAGCGCGGTGCTCGGTGACGTGGTCGCGGTGTCCCGCAACCGGCTCGCCGGGGTGCGCGCGGCCAGCGAGAGCGCGTACGCGGACCTCGCGGTCCGGCCGATGGGTGAGGCGTTGACCCGCTACCACGTGAGCCTCGACGTGGCCGACCGCCCGGGTGTGCTGGCCTCGGTGGCGAGCGTGTTCGCCCGGCACGACGTGTCGATCGCGACGGTGCGGCAGGGTTCGGCGGGCGGGCCGGCGGGCCGCGACGGCGACGCCGAGCTGGTCATCGTCACGCACGTGGCACCGGACGCCGCGCTCGCCGCGACCGTCGGTGAGCTGCGCGGTCTGGACATTGTCCGGTCGGTGACCAGTGTGCTGCGGGTCGAGGGTGACGCCTGAGTCGTTACATCATCGACGGGACCGCTCGCGCGTCCCGCCAGGTGGGTAGGCGGGGGTGTGCCATTGACCACTCCAGCAGGCTGGTCCAAGGTGGCCCTGACAATCGGGTGGGCGCGTCGGTAGAGGCGAGGAGAGCGACATGTGGCGGGGTCTGATCGAGGCGTACCGGGATCGGCTGCCGGTCACCGCGGCCACGCCGGTCGTCACACTGCACGAGGGCAACACCCCGCTGTTGCCGGCGCCGGTGCTGTCCGCCCGGCTCGGCTGCCACGTGCACCTCAAGGTGGAGGGCGCCAACCCGACCGGTTCCTTCAAGGACCGGGGGATGACCCTCGCGGTGTCCAAGGCGGTCGAGGCCGGCAACAAGGCCATCATCTGCGCCTCCACCGGCAACACCAGTGCCTCCGCCGCGGCGTACGCGGCCCGGGCCGGGTTGACCTGCGCCGTGCTGGTGCCGCAGGGCAAGATCGCGCTGGGCAAGCTGGCCCAGGCGCTGGTGCACGGCGCGAAGCTGCTCCAGGTGAACGGCAACTTCGACGACTGCCTCGCGACGGCCGCCAAGCTCGCCCAGGACTACCCGGTCGCGTTGGTCAACTCGGTGAACATCGACCGGTTGCACGGCCAGAAGACCGCGGCCTTCGAGATCGTCGAGGCGCTCGGTGACGCGCCCGACATCCACTGCCTGCCGGTCGGCAACGCCGGCAACATCTCCGCCTACTGGATGGGATACGAGGAGGAGTCGGCCGCCGGCGCCACCACCCGCACCCCGAAGATGTACGGCTTCCAGGCCGCCGGGGCGGCCCCGATCGTGACCGGCCAGGTGGTGCCGGAGCCGTCCACCATCGCCACCGCGATCCGGATCGGCAACCCGGCGAGCTGGACCAAGGCACTGGATGCCCGGGACGCCTCCGGTGGCATGATCGCGGCGGTGACCGACCGGGAGATCCTCTCCGCGTACCGTCTGCTCGCCCGTGAGGTGGGGGTCTTCGTCGAGCTGGGCAGCGCGGCCAGCGTGGCCGGCCTGTTGCAGCAGGCCGCGGCGGGCGCGGTGCCGCCCGGTTCCACAGTGGTCTGCACGGTGACCGGCCACGGGCTGAAGGACCCGGAATGGGCGATCTCCACCGCGCCGGCGCCGGTGACCATCGCGAACGACCCGCTGGCTGCGGCGCGCGCCCTCGACCTGGCCTGAGCGCGCCACCGTCCGGGTGGTGATCGACGGCGGGTAGCTGGACGGCGCGACGGCCCGGGGGCGGCGGGGGCCGAGGTATGCGAGTCCGGCACACTTTCGGGTATCCCCGCCCGCATTCTCGTTCAGGAGTGAGCCAGGCCGATGTCGCTGCTCGCCAGATTCAGCCTCGCCAACCGAGGGCTGATTGCCCTCATCGCGGTGGTGACCACGGTGTTCGGAGTGTTCGCCGTGCCGTCGCTGAAGCAGCAACTGCTGCCGTCGCTCGAGTTCCCGGCCGCGTTCATCGTGGCTCCCTACCCCGGCGCCGGCCCCGAGATCGTCGAGTCGCAGGTGACCGAGCCGATCGAGAACGCCCTCCAGGGCATCCCGGGATTGGACCAGGTCACCTCCACCTCCCGCGAGGGGGCGGCCACCGTCCAGGTGACGTACGAGTTCGGCACCGACCTCGACGACGTGGTCAACAAGATGCAGACCGCGTTGAGCCGGATCGACGCCCAACTGCCGGAGGGCGTCGACCCGCAGGTCATCGCGGGTAGCACCGACGACCTTCCGGCGGTGGTGCTGGCCGCGGCCGGCAATGCGGACGAGCGGGCGCTCGCCGAGAAGCTGCGCGCGACTGTGGTGCCGGAGCTGGAGGGCGTCGAGGGGGTACGCACGGTCGAGGTGACCGGCACCCGCGACGACGTCGTGGTGGTCACCCCGGACCCGGCGAAGTTGGCCGCCGCGAAGATCCAGCCGACGGCGATCGGCGCGGCGCTGAAGACCAACGGCGTGGCGGTTCCGGCCGGCGCGGTGACCGACGGCGCACTGGCCCTCCCGGTGCAGGTCGGCACGCCGATCTCCACCCTGGAGGAGCTGCGCGGCATCGTGGTCGCCCCGGCCGCGGCACCCGTTCGCCTCGGTGACGTGGCGACGGTCGAGCAGCAGCTCGCCCCGGCTACGGCGATCACCCGGACCAACGGCAAGGACAGCCTCGGTATCGCTGTCACCGCGGCACCGGACGGCAACGCCGTGGAGATCTCGCACGAGATCCGGGACCGGCTCGACGATTTGAAGGACGCCTCCGGCGCGGAGCTGACAGTGGTCTTCGACCAGGCGCCGTTCGTCGAGAAGTCGATCGAGTCGCTGACCACCGAGGGCCTGCTGGGCCTGGTGATGGCGGTCATCGTCATCCTGGTCTTCCTGCTGTCGGTGCGCTCGACGGTGGTCACCGCGGTCTCCATCCCGCTCTCCGTGCTGGTGGCGCTGATCGCCCTGTGGATCGGTGACTACTCGCTCAACCTGCTCACCCTCGGCGCGTTGACCATCGCGGTCGGTCGGGTGGTCGACGACTCGATCGTGGTGTTGGAGAACATCAAACGACACCTGGAGTACGGCGAGGAGAAACAGCACGCCATCATCACCGGCGTCCGGGAGGTCGCCGGTGCGGTGACCGCGTCCACCCTCACCACGGTGGCGGTGTTCGCGCCGATCGCGCTGGTCGGCGGGTTCGTGGGCCAGCTCTTCGCGCCGTTCGCGATCACCGTGACGGTGGCCCTGCTCGCCTCGCTGCTGGTGTCGCTGACAGTGATCCCGGTCCTCGCGTACTGGTTCCTCAAGCCGCGCGGCGGCACCGCGGACGACGAGGCGGTACGGCACGCCGCTGAGGAGAAGGAGCTGCGCAGCCCGTTGCAGCGGGCGTACCTGCCCGTCATCGGGTTCGCCACCCGCAAGCGGTCGACCCGTTGGATCACCGTCGGGCTCGGCCTGCTGGTGCTCTTCGGCACCTTCGGTCTGGCGCAGAAGTTGGAGACCAACTTCCTGGACGACTCCGGCCAGGACACCCTCAACATGAGCCAGGAGCTGCCGGCCGGCAGTGGCCTGGCGGCCACCGACGCGGCGGCCAAGCAGGTCGAGTCGGTGCTGTCCCGCACCGATGGCGTCGAGACGTACCAGGTGACCGCGGGCGGTGGGGACAATCCGTGGGCGGGTGGCGGCGGCAACAACGTCGCCAGCTGGTCGCTGGCGCTCGACGGTGACACCGACGCGAAGCAGATGCGTGAGGTGCTGCGCAAGGAGTTCGACAAGCTCGGCGCCGGTGTGGGCGAGATCAGCTTCGGTGGCGGGCAGGAGGCGTCGACCAGCCAGCTGGAGGTGATCGTCCAGGCCAGCGACCCGGAGGCGCTGACCCGGGCCGCCGAGGAGGCGCGGGCCGCGATGGCCGGGATTCCGGACGTCGAGGAGGTCTCCACCAGCCTGGCCGCACGGGTGCCGCGGGTCGACGTGGTGGTCGACCGGGTCGCCGCCGGTCGGGTCGGGCTCACCGAGGCCGCCGTGGGGCAGCTCGTGTCGCAGGCGTTCCGAGGAGCGCCGCTGGGTCAGGTGGCGCTCGACGGCCAGCAGCAGAACGTGGTGCTGCGGTTGGGCACGCAGCCGCCGACGACCGTGGAGCAGCTGCGGGCACTGCCGGTCGGTCCGGTGAAGCTGGGCGACATCGCGCAGGTCACCCAGGGCGAGGGCCCGCAGCAGGTCACCCGCATCGACGGTGAGCGCAGCGTGTCGGTGACCGGCGCGGCGACCGGCTCGAACCTGGGCGCGACCAGCCAGGAGTTGCAGAAGCGGCTGGACGGCATCGACGTGCCGGGTGCGAGCCTCACCATCGGTGGTGTCAGCGCGGATCAGGCGGACGCCTTCGCGGACCTGGGCCTGGCGGTGCTGGCCGCGATCGCCATCGTCTTCCTGATCATGGTGGCCACGTTCCGTAGCCTCACCCAGGCGCTGATCCTGCTGATCTCCATCCCGTTCGCGGCGACCGGCGCCATCGGTCTGCTGTTGGTCACCGGGACCCCGCTCGGTGTGCCGGCGCTGATCGGTGTGCTGATGCTGGTCGGCATCGTGGTGACCAACGCGATCGTGTTGCTCGACCTGATCAACCAGTACCGGGCGCAGGGCATGGGGGTCCGGGAGGCGGTGGTCGAAGGTGGCCGTCGCCGGCTGCGCCCGATCCTGATGACGGCGGTGGCGACCATCTTCGCGCTGCTGCCGATGGCGTTCGGGTTGACCGGTGAGGGCGGCTTCATCTCTCAGCCGCTGGCGGTAGTGGTGATCGGTGGTCTGCTCAGCTCGACGCTGCTCACGCTGATCCTGGTGCCGACGCTGTACACGATGGTGGAGCACACCAAGGAGTCGCTGCGGGGTCGCCGCGCACGGCGGCGTTCCGGAGGGTCGGCGGTGACCACGACGGAGACCGACGAGGTGCCAGCGCCGAACCAGGTCGCGGTGCCGAGCGGCGCGCCCGCCCCGGTCGCGGCCGAGGGTGTGCAACCGGCCGGGCGACCCGCGCCGTCGGCCGCGTTGGTGGAAGGCACGGACCAGTTCGAGGTGCTGCGGCTGCCGCGTAGCCGTACCTCGCCGCTGCCTCCGGCGGAGCCGACCGAGTAGGTCGCAGCGTGCTTCGCAACGCCCCCGACGGATTTTCGTCGGGGGCGTTTCGGGGTTCATTGGACCGGAAACACTCCGACTCGCCCACCCCATACTTTCTGTAACTTCTTGCATACTCCTCGTAGACGAGTGGGGGTGTGGGTGAAGCGGGGCGGGGCGGATGGCCGAGGGCGCGGGCGGGTGGGGGCGGCGCGATCTGCTGCGCCGTGGCCTGCTGGTGGCGGGCGGTGTGGCCGTCGGCGCGGGGATGTCCGAGGCGTGGCGGATCACCCATCGCCGAATGTCGATCACCGGCGGCCCCGCCAGCGCCACCCTCGGTAATGGCCAGCAGGACGTCGGCTCCGGCGCGCTGGAGGTCGTCTGGTCCGGGCGGACCAACCAGCGCCTGGTGGCCCTCACCTTCGACGACGGCCCGGCACCACAGTGGACTCCCATGGTGCTCGACACCCTGGCCCAGCATCGGGTTCCGGCCACCTTCTTCATGGTCGGGGCGCAGGTCCGCCGGCACGCCGACGTCGTACGCGACCGGCTCGACGGGCACGAGGTGGGAAACCACAGCTGGGAGCACCGGGACCTGGCCGAGCTGGACGCCGCCGAGGCGTACGGCGACCTGCGTCGCAGCCACGACGCGATCGCCGACCTGACCGGGGTGCCGCCGGCGCTCCTCCGCCCGCCGTACGGCCACCTGGGCGGGGCGGTGCTGCACACGGCGGCCCGGCTGGACTATCGGCTGCTGCTCTGGTCGTTGCAGATGGTGGAGCGCGAGTTCCCCGGGCGCGCCGACGGCTGGTCGCACTGCGGGGTCTGACCGAGATGATCAACCGGCTACGGTCGCGCGGTTACACCTTCGTCACGGTTTCGGCGCTGCTGGGAGCGGGTGTGGCTCAGACGACGACCAGGTAGGGTCGCGCTCCGTGGCGTCCACCCTCTCGGTTCTGACCGGCAATCGGAGCTTCCGCAACCTGTTCCTTGCCGAACTGGTGGTCTTCGGCGCCGACTGGTTCGTCATGGTGCCGCTGCTGGTGCTGCTGCCGCACCTGACCGGCAGCGGCGTCTGGGGCGCGCTGGTGTTGGCGGTGGACACCGGCATCGTTGCGTTGCTGCTGCCGTACACCGGCACGATCGCCGACCGTTTCGACCGTCGGAAGATCATGATCGCCGCGAACGTGGCCGCGTTGGCGGGCGTCTTGCTGCTGCTCGGCGTGCGGAACGCCGCAACGGCGTGGCTGGCGCTGGTCGCGATCGGCGTGGTGGCGGTCGCCAAGGCGTTCTACTCGCCGGCCGCCCAGGCCGCGCTGCCCAACGTGCTGGAGCCGCACGAACTCGCCGCGGGCAACGCCGTCGCCGGCTCGGCCTGGGGCACCATGACAGTGGTCGGCGCCTCGCTCGGCGGCGTGCTCAGCACCGCTGCCGGCCCGTACGTCTGCTTCTGGGTGGCGGCGGCGGGCCTCGCGGTGGCCGCGACCCTCGCCACCCGGATCCGCCGGCCGTTGCAGGCGCCCCGGGACGCCGACCAACCGGCCCAGCGGACCTGGTCGGCGGTTCGCGAGGCGCTCGGCTACATCGGTCACCGCCCCCGGGTGCTCGCGCTGGTCACTGTCAAGTCGGCGGTGGGCCTGGGCAACGGCGTGCTGACCGTGTTCCCGCTGCTGGCCGGCGTGTACGGTGTCGGCCCGCTCGGCGCCGGCCTGCTCTTCGCGGTACGCGGCGCGGGAGCGTTGGTGGGGCCGATCCTGATGCGCCGGGTGTTGACCAACCGGGCCTGGCTGCTGCCCGGCCTCGCGCTGTCCATGTCGCTCTACGGCCTGTCCTACCTGGGCACCTCGGTGGTGCGATGGTTTCCGCTGGTGCTGCTGCTGGTCTTCGTTGCGCACTTCGCGGGTGGCAGCAACTGGGTGATGTCGAACTTCGCCCTCCAGGGTGAAGTTCCGGACCGGCTGCGGGGCCGCGTCTTCGCCACCGACATGATGCTGGCGACGCTGGCGATCTCGGTGAGTCAACTGGCGGTGGCCCTGGTGGTGGACTCGGTCGACGAACGGGTGGTGCTCGCGGGCTGCGGTCTGATCACCCTCGTCTACGCGGTCGGCTGGCGGATCGCCACCCGCCGACTGTCGCTCACCGATCCGGCCGTCGAGCCGGTCCCGGACCCGGCCGGCTGAACTCGGCGGTCCCAGGCAGCGGGCGCGGGACCGGTTCGTCGGTCCCGAGCCCTAGCATGAGCGCGTGCCGACGAACTTCACCGCCGAGCCGGTCCGGGTCCGCGTCCCGGCGACCAGCGCCAACCTGGGCCCGGGCTTCGACGCGCTGGGTCTCGCCCTCGGGCTCTACGACGACGTGGCCGCCGAGGTCGCCACGGGTGGTGTCCGGGTGACAGTGACCGGGCAGGGCGCCGGTGAGCTGCCCGACGACGACCGGCACCTCGTGGTGCGAGCCATGCGCGCCGCGTTCGACGTGCTCGGGGCCCACCCCTCGGGGCTGAGCGTGGAGTGCGTCAACCGGATCCCCCAGGCACGCGGGCTGGGCTCCTCTTCCGCCGCGATCGTCGCCGGGGTGCTGCTGGCCCGTGCCCTGGTCGTCGATGGGGAGCACCGCCTCGACGACGCCGGCGCGCTGCGGCTGGCCGCCGAGATCGAGGGCCACCCCGACAATGTGGCGCCGTGCCTGCTCGGCGGTTTCACAGTGGCCTGGTCCGAGCCGGGCGGCGCCCGGGCCGTCTCCCTGCCGGTCGCCCCAGCGGTGCGGCCCACTGTTTTCGTCCCGGCGGAACGCGGGTTGACAGCGACAGCGCGGGCGGCTCTGCCGGCAACCGTGCCGCACGGTGACGCCGCGTTGACCGCCGGGCGGGCAGCGCTGCTGGTGCACGCGCTCACCACGGACCCGACCCTGCTGCTGCCGGCCACCGTCGACCGACTCCATCAGGATTACCGCGCAGCCGGGATGCCGGGCACATCTGCCCTGGTCAGCGAGTTGCGAGCGGCCGATGTGGCAGCTGTGGTCAGTGGGGCGGGGCCGACTGTGCTGGCGCTCAGCCAGCCTCCAACGGGCTTCCCAGTGGGAACAGACTGGGAGATCTGGCAGTTACCGATAGACGTCAGCGGCGCGCGGGTCGCACGGGGTAGACTTGGACACGCCGAGCGGGACCCTGTTGCCGCAGGTCGGAAGAGTTGATTACGCTCTAGACCTAGCACAGCCGCGAAGCACGCGATCTCCTGCGGGGCGGCGCACCCCCGAAGCTCTCGGCGGTCAGCCCGTCTACCCCTGCCAAAGGCCCACGCCGCACCGCAGTTTCCACAGGTCGCCGCAGACGGCGAGACCTGCTCACCGACGTTGGTGAGTCGGGATACCGACCGGCTGCTGTGTCACAGACTCCCGCGACGCGTCCTTGCGAGGCGGGTGCACCGAGGCCGCCCGGCCACCTGAGTTCCGACTCCGGGCAGTCCCGGCCTTATCGAGGGAAGGAATCCATTGAGCGACACCACCGACGTGACGTCGGATGTTTCCAACGTCGCTGGCGATGCCACCGCAGCCGCTCCCGCCCGTCGTCGGCGTAGCGGCACCGGTCTGTCGGCGATGCTGCTGCCAGAGCTGCAGAGCCTGGCTGCGTCGCTCGGCATCTCCGGCACGGCTCGCATGCGCAAGGGCGAGCTGATCGCCGCGATTTCCGAGCGGCAGGGCGGCAACGCCGCCGGGACCCCTCGACCACGGGCCGAGGTCGCGGCCGCGGCCGCCCCGACCCGTGAGGGAGTGCGTGCCGAGGTGCGGGAAACCGCCGACCGGCCGGCAGCCGAAGGACGCGGTGCCGAGCAGGCGCCGGCCGAGCCGGCCGCCGAGACCGAGGGCCGTAGCCGCACCCGACGGAGCCGGACCGCAACTGCGGAGGCCCGTAGCACCGAGGCTCGCCCCGCTGAGGCGCGGGGGACCGAGTCGCGGGGGACTGAGGCGCGGGCGACCGAGACGCGTACCGACGAGGCGGAAGCCGGCGAGCGGGCCGACCGTGGCGAGAACCGCCGCGACCGGGCTGAGCGTCCGGAGCGTGCCGACCGGACCGAGCGGACCGAGCGGACCGAGCGTGGCGAGCGGACCGAGCGTGGCGAGCGGACCGAGCGGACCGAGCGTGCCGACCGTGGCGAACGGACCGAGCGTGCCGAGCGGACCGAGCGTGGCGAGCGGACCGAGCGTGCCGACCGTGGCGAACGGACCGAGCGTGGCGAGCGGACCGAGCGTGCCGACCGTGGCGAGCGCAACGACCGGGGCGAGCGTGCCGATCGTGGCGAGCGCAACGACCGGGGCGAGCGTGCCGAGCGTGGCGAGCGTGCCGAGCGCAACGACCGACCCGACCGCGGTGACCGCAACGACCGTGGTCAGCGTGCCGAGCGGGACAGCGACGACGACGACGAGGGTGGCGGCCGGCGCGGCCGGCGCAGCCGTTTCCGGGACCGTCGCCGCGGGCGCGGCGAGCGCACCGAGACCGGTGCCGAGACCGGCGGGCGTGAGCCGCAGGTCAACGAGGACGACGTGCTCGTCCCGGTGGCCGGCATCATCGACGTTCTCGACAACTACGCCTTCGTGCGGACGACCGGTTACCTGGCCGGCCCGAACGACGTGTACGTCTCGATGTCCCAGATCAAGAAGTACGGCCTGCGCCGCGGTGACGCGATCACCGGTGCGGTGCGGGCGGCCCGCGAGGGCGGCAACAGCGGCGACCAGCGGCGCGACAAGTACAACCCGCTGATGCGGCTGGACACGATCAACGGGATGGAGCCGGAGGAGGCCCGGCGTCGTCCGGAGTTCTACAAGCTCACCCCGCTCTACCCGCAGGAGCGCCTGCGGCTGGAGACCGAGCCGCACATCCTGACCACCCGGGTCATCGACCTGGTCATGCCGATCGGCAAGGGCCAGCGGGCACTCATCCAGTCTCCGCCCAAGGCGGGTAAGACGATGGTGCTGCAGGCGATCGCGAACGCGATCACCCGCAACAACCCGGAGTGCCACCTGATGGTGGTGCTGGTGGACGAGCGGCCTGAAGAGGTCACCGACATGCAGCGGTCGATCAAGGGCGAGGTCATCGCGGCCACGTTCGACCGTCCGCCGCAGGACCACACCACTGTGGCGGAGTTGGCCATCGAGCGGGCCAAGCGCCTCGTCGAGCTTGGGCACGACGTCGTCGTGCTGCTCGACTCGGTGACCCGGCTCGGTCGGTCGTACAACCTGGCGGCGCCGGCCAGCGGCCGGATCATGTCGGGTGGTATCGACTCCACAGCGCTGTACCCGCCGAAGCGCTTCCTCGGCGCGGCCCGCAACATCGAGAACGGCGGGTCGCTGACCATCATCGCCACGGCGCTGGTGGAGACCGGGTCCATGGCGGACACGGTCATCTTCGAGGAGTTCAAGGGCACCGGCAACGCCGAGTTGAAGCTGGACCGGAAGATCGCCGACAAGCGGACCTTCCCGGCCATCGACATCAACCCGTCCGGTACGCGTAAGGAAGAGGTCCTGCTCGCACCGGAGGAGCTGGCCATCATCCACAAGCTCCGGAAGGTGCTGCACTCGCTGGACTCGCAGGCCGCGATGGATCTCCTGCTGGACCGGCTCAAGCAGTCCCGCACGAACATCGAGTTCCTGATGCAGATCGCGAAGTCGACGCCGGGGGAGTAACCATCCCCGGGTGACGACGAAGGGGCACGGCCATCGCGGCCGTGCCCCTTCGTCATGTCCCCGGGCCCGACACCGCAGCCGGGGGAGCCGCAGCGGGCGGGAGATGACGCCCGCTCCGTGAGGTGATGGAATTTTCCTTCGGTTCAGTCGACAGGTATTGAAACTTCTATTCATTGCCGGGTTGACTGTCGTCCATGCGTACCCGCAGACGATCCGCCCGCCGCACCGGCGTCCTGCTGCTGACGCCGCTGCTCGCCCTGGCCCTGTCGCCGCCGGCCACCGCGGCACCCACCATCGACTCGCCCACCGTGGCCTCACGGTCCGTGGCCTCGCCCACCATCGCGGAGGACGCGCCGCCCGCGTCCTCCGGCCCGGGCGGCTCGGTCAGCCTGGCCGCCGACCCGACAGTCGCGACCGCCCCGACCGCCGGCGCTGGTGGTCTGGAGCCGGCCGGCGGGCTGGAGACCACGACTGCCACCCGGCCGGTCGCGCCGGGCGTGCAGCTGACGTCCTTCGACCGGTACGACGCCGAGGGCTGGCTGCGCGCCGACGCGCTCACCACCGACCTGGCCGGCGGCTCCACCGTCGACTACGTCAACTCCGGCGCGGTCAGCCGGGCCGAGCCGCTGCGAAAGGCGGTGGACGAGTCGCACGCGGTCGCCGCTGTCAACGGCGACTTCTTCGACATCAACAACTCCGGCGCCGCCCAGGGTGTCGGCGTCCGTGACGGCGAGCTGATCCAGTCGGGGGTCAGCGGTCACCGCAACGCGGTGGCGGTCACCACGAACGGGCTCGGGCGGGTGATCGAGGTGAACTTCGACGGCAGCGCCACACTGCCCACCGGGCCGGTCCCGCTGACCCAGTTCAACAACATGGTGCAGGCCGACGGCATCGGCGCCTTCACCGAGCTGTGGGGGACGTACTCCCGGCAGCGTGCCGTGGAGGGCGCGGCCCGGGTGGTCGAGGTCACAGTGACCGGCGGTCGGGTGGCCGCTGTGGGAAGCGTGGCCGGTAGCGGCCCGATCGTCGCCGGCAGCACCGTGCTGCTCGGCCGGGACCTCGGCGCGGACGCGCTGGCCGGCCTGCGCCCCGGTGACCCGGTGGCGGTGGCCTGGCGGCCGAAGCCCTCCGACGGCAGCACCCTGCACGCGGCGGTCGGGGGCGGCAACGTCCTGGTCCGCGACGGCGTCGTGCAGAGCATCGCCGACCCGACCCTCGCCCCGCGCACCGCTGTCGGATTCAGCGCCGACGGTCGAAAGATGATCATGCTGACGGTGGACGGCCGTCAGGTCGACAGCCGCGGCGTGACGCAGACCGAGATGGGCCGGATGATGGCCGAGTTGGGCGCCCACCACGCGCTCAACCTCGATGGTGGGGGATCGTCCACGCTGCTGGCCCGGGAGCCGGGCGCGCCCGCCGTACAGCTGGAGAACGGCCCCTCCGACGGCAGTGAACGGGCCGTGCCCAACGGTCTGGCCATCTACGCGCCGAAGGGCAGCGGGCGACTCACCGGCTACTGGGTCGAGACGGCCAGCGACCCCACCGCCGCCCCGGGCGTCTCACCGGTGCGAGGTGGGCGGCCCGACCGGGTCTTCCCGGGGCTGACCCGCACCCTCACCGCATCCGGCTACGACGAGACGTACGGCCCGGCGGCGGGCGCCCCCACCTGGCGGGCGACCCCGGCGGTACGCGGCCGGGTCGACAGTGACGGCGTGTTCCGCGCCGGCGCGCCGGGGGCCAGCACGGTCACCGCCGCACGGGGGCGGGCCAGCGGCTCGGTGAACCTCACAGTGCTCGGCCCGCTGGCCCGGATCGGCGCCACCGCGCCGCGGGTCGGGCTGACCGGCCGCGACGGTGACGCAGTGGTCGGCGTGGTCGGGTACGACGCCGAAGGCAACACCGCGCCGATCGAGCCGGCAGACCTCACCCTCGACTACGACCGGAATCTGCTGCGGATCACCCCCACCGGGGACGGAAACCTGTCCATCGCCGCGTTGCAGGCCACCGGCTCGGGACTGGTGACCGTTCACGTCGGACGCTCGAGCGTTGTCCTGCCGGTCACCGTCGGGCTGACCGACGTGCCGGTCGCCGGGTTCGACGACGCCGCGTCCTGGCGGTTCAGCCAGGCCCGTGCCAGCGGTTCGGTGGCGCCGGCGCCCGGGCACACCGGCACCGGACTGCGAATGTCGTACGACTTCAGCCAGTCCACCGGCACGCGGGCCGCGTACGCCGACCCGCCGGCCTGGATCGAGGTGCCCGGTCAGCCGCAGGCTTTCGGGATGTGGATCCACGGCAACGGCACCGGGGAGTGGCCCAGCCTGCACCTGCACGACGCCCAGGACACCCAGCACGTGCTGCGTGGCCCACTGATCACCTGGACCGGTTGGCGGTACGTGGAGTTCGCGGTGCCGGCCGGGGTGCAGTACCCGGTGCGGGTACGCCGCTTCTACGTGGCCGAGACGAACGCCGCGGCGCAGTACACCAGCGAGGTGATCATCGACGACCTGGTGGCGAAGGTGCCCCCGACGGTGGACGTGCCGGAGGCGGCCCCGCGTACCGATCGGGTGGTGGTCCGCGACGGCACTGTGGACGGCGCGCCGTGGCGGTTCGCGGTGCTCTCCGACGCCCAGTTCGTCGCCGCCGACCCGGACAGCGACCTGGTCGCCCAGGCCCGGCGGACGTTGCGCGAGGTGCGGGCGGCCCGGCCGGACTTCCTCCTGATCAACGGCGACTTCGTGGACACCGCCTACCCGGCCGACTTCGCGCTGGCCCGGCGGATCCTCGACGAGGAGTTGGGCGACGCGCTGCCCTGGTACTACGTGCCCGGCAACCACGAGATCATGGGCGCTCCGATCAGCAACTTCGCGGCCGTGTTCGGTGCCACCTCCCGGGTGTTCGATCACAACGGCACCCGGTTCGTCACGCTGAACTCGTCCACCGGGACGCTGCGCGGCGGAGGCTTCGACCAGGTACGGATGCTCCGCGAGGCGCTGGACGCGGCGGCCACCGACCGGCGCGTGGGTTCGGTGGTCGTCCTGCACCACCACCCGCCGCGCGACCCCAGCCCGGCGCAGGCCAGCCAGCTCGGCGACCGCAAGGAGGCGGCGCTGCTGGAGCAATGGCTGGCCGACTTCCAGCACCGCACCGGCAAGGGCGCGCTGTTCGTGGGCGGGCACGTCGGCACCTTCCACGCCGACCGGGTGGACGGGGTGCCGTACGTGATCAACGGCAATGCGGGCAAGACGCCGTCCACCCCTGCCGACCAGGGCGGCTTCACCGGTTGGACGGAGTTCGGCGTGGACCCGGTGACCCCGGCCGAGGCCGACCGGGCCCGCCGTGACCCGCTCGCCGAAGGCCCGCGCTGGGTGGACGCGGAGTTCCACGCGCACACCGACCGCCTCACGATGGCCGCCCCAGCCAGCGTCGCGGTCGGCACCCCAGCGGCGGTCACCGCCACGCTGACCCAGCCCGGCGGGCGTACGGTCCCGGTGGCCGCACCGGTCAGCGCCGACTGGTCGGCCTCGCCGGGAGTGCACGTCGGCTCGGCGGCCGGGGTGCGTCCCTGGCACACCGCCCGGTTCGACCCGGCCACCGGCACCCTGACGGCACTGCGGCGGCCCGGCGCGCCGATACGCCTGACTGTCGAGGTCAACGGCGCCCGTGCCGAGGCCACCATCACCGTCACCGGGTGAACTGTCCGGACGGGCCCCACGCATGGGGCCCGTCCGGACACCTCAGAAGTCGCCGTCGGCCACCTGGAAGACGGTGAGACCGAGGGATCGCCACATCTGGACCACCTGGACACGGTCGTCGAAGACGCCGGCCACCCGGTAACGGTCCCGGATCTCCCGGTCGTAGATCTCCCGCTTGACGATCGAGTCCTTCCGCGAGTCGCCGACGGCCCGCAGGTGTAGTCCCAGGTAGGGCACTCGGACGTGCCGGGCCAGCCACGCCTCGGTGGCCGCGCGGGCGGAGGCGTCCCGCCCCGAGCAGAAGACCACCCCGTACCCGGCGGCGTGCATCGCCCGGACCGCCGCGATCACCGCGCTGTTCGGCTGGTCCTGGCCCACCCGGGTCATGTCGTACGGGCTGCGGGAGACGGCCAGTGCGACGGTGCCGTCGATGTCCACCAGGACGATCTCCGGTGGCTCGGCCGACGGCGGGTGCACCACGGCGGGGCGTCCGGTGCGGGCCTGCGGCACCGGCAACGGCAACTCCCGCCCCTGGAGGTACCGCTCGTGCAGCCGGCGGATCGCGTCCGCGCCGACCTGGTCGGCGCCCGGACGGGCGGCGTCGCGGCGCAGGCACTCGTCCAGCGGCACGTCGGTGAAGTCGTGCACCTCGAAGTCCGCGCCGTGGCGGGCGGCCAGCTCGGCCCAGCCCCGTAGGGTCCGCGCGCGCAGGTTGGTGTCGTCCACGCAGACGTCCGCTCGGGCCCGCAGCAACGCCTCGACCTGAGCCTGCTGCACTGCTGTCACCTGCGCCTCGGCCCACTGGGTGAACAACCGTTCACCGTGCAGCATCCGGCGCAGATCGTCCCGGTTGACCCGCGACACGGAGGGCTGGAGCGTGCGGGCGAACGTCGTCTTGCCCGAGGCGGGCAGGCCCCGGGTGGCGATCAGGCGGGTCATCGGCGCACCTCCGGCTCGACGGGCGTACCCCGGCCGGGGTACCCGGCGGCGATCCGCCGGGTGCGCGAATGCCCCGCCGGGCGGCGGGAATGCGGACGGGTAGGCACGTGTTGACGATGCCGGACGAGGTGTGCGGCCCGACTACCGGGTCGGCTCAGGCCCATGGCACACTGGTCAATCGGCCACCGGTTCCGGTTCACGCCCGAGCCCGTCGTGTACGGCGCGACGAGCGATGACGGCGACCCGGCGACCACCAACGAGAGGACCGAGGCGATGAAGGCAAACATCCACCCGGAGTACGTGACCACCGAGGTCAGCTGCTCCTGTGGCAACACGTTCACGACCCGCAGCACCGCCAAGGGCGGGGCGATCCACGCCGAGACCTGCAGCGCCTGCCACCCGTTCTACACCGGTAAGCAGCGCGTTCTCGACACCGCCGGCCGGGTCGCGAAGTTCCAGCAGAAGTACGCCAAGGTTCAGGCCAAGAAGGCCAAGTAACTCCTCGTTCGGCGCCCGCGTCCGGTTTCTCACCGGACGCGGGCGCCGTCCGCGTTTTCCTCCGTTTCCGTCCGGCCGCTGGCCTCCCGGCCCCGGCCCGGTCGTCGCGCACCGTCGAAGGAGCATCCGCAGCATGAGCAGCGAGCGTCTGGCCGGCCTTCTCGACGAGTACGCGGAGCTGGAGAAGCGGTTGGCCGATCCGGCCATCCACGCCGACCAGGCCACCGCGCGCAGGGTCGGCCGCCGGTACGCCGAGCTGGTGCCGCTGCACAAGGCCGCCGACGAGTTGGAGCAGGCCCGCGCCGATCTGGCCGCGGCTCGCGAGTTGGCCGCCGAGGACCCGTCCTTCGCGGCCGAGGCGGACGCCATCGCCGGGTCTCTGCCGGTGCTGGAGGAGCGGCTCGCCGAGCTGCTCATTCCGCGCGACCCGCACGACGCCAAGGACGTGATCGTCGAGATCAAGGCCGGTGAGGGTGGCGAGGAGTCGGCGCTGTTCGCCGGTGACCTGCTGCGGATGTACACCCGGTACGCCGAGCGGCACGGCTGGGTCACCGAGGTGATCGACGCACAGGATTCCGACCTCGGCGGGGTCAAGGACGTCTCCCTGGCGATCAAGACCAAGGGTGTGCCGGACGGCGGCAACGGCGTCTGGTCACGGCTCAAGTGGGAGGGCGGCGTGCACCGGGTGCAGCGTGTCCCGGTGACCGAGTCGCAGGGCCGGATCCACACCAGCGCCGCCGGGGTGCTGGTGCTGCCGGAGGCCGAGGACGTCGACGTCACGATCGACCAGAACGAACTACGCATCGACGTGTTCCGCTCGTCCGGCCCGGGTGGCCAGTCGGTGAACACCACCGACTCGGCGGTGCGGATCACCCACCTGCCGACCGGCATCGTCGTCTCCTGCCAGAACGAGAAGTCCCAGTTGCAGAACCGGGAGCAGGCGATGCGGATCCTGCGGGCCCGGCTGCTCGCCGCCGCCCAGGAACAGGCCGACGCCGCCGCCTCGGACGCGCGCAAGGCCCAGGTGCGCACCGTGGACCGCTCGGAGCGGATCCGCACCTACAACTTCCCGCAGAACCGGATCACCGATCACCGGATCGGCTACACCGCGTACAACCTGGATCTGGCCCTCGGCGGCGAGCTGGACGGGGTGCTGGACGCCCTCACCGAGGCCGACCGGGCCGCCCGGCTCGCCGGCGGCACCGAGCTGACCCGCCGCTGACCGCGGCACCGAGCTGACCCGCTCGCGCGGGGGCCGATCAGCTCGCGCGGGGGCGGGTCTTGGCGCGGAGCATCTCGCGGTCGGCCTGCTCGAACGCGACGCTGAGCGCGTCGCGCAACCCGCTGCCACCGGAGACCTCGGCGAAGCCGATGCTGACCCCGACCGGGGTGCCCGGGACCAACGACTCCCAGTCCTCCAGGCGGACCGCCGCCTCGATCCGGCGGGCCACCTCGGCGGCCTCGGTCATGCCGGTGTCCGGCAACACCACCACGAATTCGTCACCGCCGTAGCGGGCCACGAAGTCACCCCGGCGCATCACCCGGTTGATCACGCCGGCGATGCGTTGCAGCACCAGGTCGCCCGAGTGGTGCCCGTGCCGGGTGTTGACCGCCTTGAAACCGTCCAGGTCGCAGACGCCGATCACCACTCGATCGCCGCGGGTGACAACGGCAGTGATGTAGCGCTCCAGCCGGCGGCGGTTCGGCAGCCCGGTGAGCGGGTCGGTCAACGCCTCGCCCTCGAAGCGTGCCGCCTCGCGGCGCATCTCCTCGTGGTCGATGCGGGCGGCGATGCCGTCGATGTAGACGTCACGCAGCCGGTCGTTGCGCTGCGCGGCGAGCCGGAACGCCAGCCGGTCGGCCCGGTGCGCCGCCAGGTGGTCCCCGGCGCGGGTCAACGCGATGCTGCGCAGCCGGGCCGGCTCGGCCGCCCCGAGCGTCTCGTTGGAGACCTGGACGGTGTCCAGTCGCGCGACCGCCTCGATCGGCCGACCGTCGGCGACGGCGAGGCACACCTGCCCGAGCTGACGCAGGTCGCGGGCGCGGGCGCTGTCCCCGCCGTGGGTGATCAACCGGGCCGGCTCGGGGCCTTCGGTCGCCACCTGGTCACCGAGCGCGGCCTGTCGGGCCGCCGCGTAGCCGTACGCGGCGAGGCTGCTCGGGCGTAGCTGGCCGGCCCGCCCGGCGCGGACGAAGCGGGTCAGGTCGGCGGCCACGTCCCGGAGCACCCGCAGACAACCATCGCTGTCGCCGTTGTGGTCCAGGGCCACGGCGTTGCGCAGCCGGATGCCCGGCGCGGCGAACGTCTCCTCCGGGATCCCGGAGGTCAGCCCGAGCTGCCGGGCCCGCTCGATGGCGCCCAGGGCGTACCCGTGGAAGCTGAGGTAGCTGTAGGCCATGGCCAGGTCGTGCCAGCCCCAGGCGGTGTCCCGGTCCGGGTCGGCGACGGCGCCCAGCGCCCGGGCCGCCCGGACGAGGTGCATGACGCAGCGGTCCAGTGCGCCCTGGTGGTGCGCGGCGAGCGCGGCCAGCGCGTTGAGGTGACCGTGCAGATAGGGCTCGGCGAGGTCGCGGACCGCCGTCGACGCCTCTTCGATGGCCCTGGTGAACTCCGCGGTCCGACCGAGATTGATCAGCGCGGAGAGGCGCTGCACCATCGCGTCCGCTCGCGCCGCCGGGTCGTTGGTGGTGCGGATCACACGCTCCAACAGGACGTACGCCTCCGCGGAGCGGCTGGCCTCCTGCAACGCCCGGGCGTGCGTCAGGGCGTCAACCTGGTCATCGACCCGGTCGAGCCAGCCCACCCGCCAACCTCCTGTCGTGCGCGCCTGGGCGCACCTGTTCGTCACGCCGCCCGTGACGCTTCATGATTATGTCGTGAGTACTCTGCCGCAACACCCCCCCGAAGGGACAGGCCCCATCCGGGCGTCCGCCGCGGTGGCCCGAGCGGCTCGCGCGCTCGCCGCCGCCGGGGTCGGCTCGGCCCGGGTGGAGGCCGAGTTGCTGGCGGCGTACGTGCTCGGGGTTCCCCGGGGTCGGTTGGCTCTCGCCGACGACCTGGGCGACGACCAGCTGGTGCGGCTCGACGAGTTGACGCGCCGCCGCGCCGCGCGCGAGCCGTTGCAGCACCTGACCGGTCGGGCCGGGTTCCGGCACCTGGAGCTGTCGGTCGGCCCGGGTGTCTTCGTACCCCGGCCGGAGACCGAGCTGTTGGCCGGCTGGGGCGTCGAGCAGGCCCAGGGCCGGCCCGATCCGGTGGTGGTGGACCTGTGCAGCGGCTCCGGCGCCATCGCGCTGGCGGTGGCTCAGGAGCTGCCGGGAGCGCGGGTGATCGCGGTGGAGCGGTCCCCGGCGGCGCTGGCCTGGCTGCGGCGCAACGCGGCGGAGCGCGCCGCGGCGGGGGACCGCCCGATCGAGGTGGTCGAGGCCGATGTGACAGCGCCGGACCTGCTGGCCGAGCTGGCGGGCCGGGTGGACGTGCTGCTCTGCAACCCGCCGTACGTACCGGACGACGTGGTGGTCCCGCCGGAGGTGGCCGGGCACGACCCGGCGGAGGCGGTCTTCGGGGGCGCTGACGGTCTGGTGGTGATCCGGCCGGTCGTCGCCCGGGCGGCGGTGCTGTTGCGCCCCGGGGGCGTGTTCGGCGTCGAGCACGACGACACCCACGGCGCGGCGGTGCCCGAACTGCTCGCCCGCGACGGCGGCTTCACCGCCGTGGCGGAGCATCCGGACCTCACCGGGCGTCCCCGCTACGCGACCGCGTCCCGACGGGCGGACGGCCAGCACGCCCCGATCGGGGCGGCGTGGCAGACTGACTCCTCGTGATGCTCTACGACTGCCGGTCGCCCGCCGATCGGGACCGCGGCATCGCTGCGGCGATCGAGGCGGTCAAGAACGGCGAGCTGGTCGTTCTCCCGACGGACACCGTGTATGGGATCGGCGCGGACGCGTTCACCCCGTACGCGGTGAAGGCGCTGCTCGATGCCAAGGGCCGGGGTCGGCAGATGCCGCCGCCGGTGCTGATCGGCTCGCGGCACACCCTTGACGGGTTGGTCTTCTCGCTGCCCACCGCCGCACGGGACCTCGTGGAGGCGTTCTGGCCGGGTGCGCTGACGATCGTGGTCGAGCACTCGCCGAGCCTGCAGTGGGACCTGGGCGACAAGACCGGCACTGTGGCGGTGCGGATGCCGCTGCACCCGGTGGCGTTGGAGGTGCTGCGCGAGACCGGCCCGATGGCGGTCTCGTCGGCCAACAAGACCGGCCAGCCGGCCGCGGTCACCGCCGACGAGGCGCGTGACCAGCTCAGCTACTCGGTGCGGGCCTACCTGGAGGCCGGCCCCTGCCCGGATCCGGTGCCCAGCACGATCGTGGATCTGACCGGTGAGGTGCCGCAGCTGCTGCGGGCCGGGGCGATCCCGCTGGAGAAGCTGCGCGACGTGGTTCCGGATCTCGTCGACGGTCGGGCGGTCTGAGTGCCCCCGTTCACTGTTCTGCACGTGTGCATGGGCAACATCTGCCGCTCGCCGATGGCGGAGCGGCTGCTGGCCCTGGCGGTGCGGGAGCGGCTGACCCGGCGTTCGCAGGACCCGGCCCAGGCCGAGGAGCTGGTGCACAGCCACAGCGCCGGTACGGGTGGCTGGCACGCGGGCGAGGAGATGAACCCGCCGGCGGCACGGCAGGTCACCGGCCGTGGTGGGGACGTGGCCGGGTTCGCAGCGCGCAAGCTGCGCTCGGACCACATCGACGCCGCCGACCTGGTCCTGACCGCCACCGCCGACCAGCAGGAGTACGTGGTGGCGCTTCGTCCGGACGCGGCGTCCCGGACGTTCGTGCTGGGCGAGTTCGGCCGGCTGCTGGCCGCTGTGGACGCCGCCGCGCTGCCGCCGGGCGACGCCACCCCGGAGGCCGTGTACGCCCGGGGGATGGCCCTGGTGGCGGCGGCGCACGACGCGCGGCTGGGCGCTTCGGCGCTGGCCACCGATGATCTGGACGACCCGTGGGGTCGTGGCGACCAGTGCTTCAGCCGGGTCGCCGACGAGATCGAGGAGACGGTCCACCCGCTGGCCGGCGCGCTACTGCCCTGAGCGTGGTGCGAGTTTCCTCCGGGTTTGGGGAAAACCCAGGGCCAAAGGGGCGTTCCGGGTCATTCTGAACGGGTCCTAGCGTGACCGGCTCCTGCGGGGAGAGCTGATGATCCGGGCCCAACTCGACAAACTGCTGACCGTGGTGATCGCCGGAGTGCTGGCCGGGTTGGTGCTGGCCGCCGCCGCCCTACCCGCGGCCCTGGTCCTCGGGATCGGCTTCAGCGCCCTGTCGACGCCGTACTCGGAGCTGCCGAACACGCTCCGGACGCCGCCCACCGCGCAGCGCTCCAACCTCTACGCCAACGACGGCACCACCCTGATCACCTCCTTCTACCAGGAGGATCGCGTGGACGTGCCGCTGCACGAGGTGGCTCCGGTGATGCGCCGGGCGATAGTGGCCGCCGAGGACGTCCGGTTCTACCAGCACAGCGGGGTCGACCTGCGGGGCGTGGTGCGCGCGTTCACGGTCAACAAGCGCGACGGCCGGACCCGGCAGGGCGCCTCCACGCTGACCATGCAGTACGTCCGCAACGTACTCAGCAACGACCCCCGGCTGACCGAGGCGCAGCGGGACGCCGCCACCGAACTCACCACCGTCCGCAAGCTCCAGGAGATGCGGTACGCGCTCGCGTTGGAGCGGGAACTCGACAAGGACGAGATCCTGACCCGCTACCTCAACATCGCCTACTTCGGTGCCGGGGCGTACGGCATCGCGGCGGCCAGCAAGCGGTACTTCTCCCGCTCCCCGGCCGAGCTGACCCTGGCCCAGGCGGCACTGCTCGCCGGTCTGGTGCGTTCGCCGGACAGCGACGATCCGATCAACGGCGACGCCGACAGCGCGGTGGCCCGGCGGTCGTACGTGTTGGAACGGCTGGTGGAGTCCGGGCAGGTACCGGCGGACGCGGCGGCGGCGGCGCGCGCCGAACCGCTGCAACTGCGGCCCAGCGAGACCCCGAACGACTGCACGGGCGTGCCCGACGGGCACAACGACTGGGGCTTCTTCTGCGACTGGTTCACCCGCTGGTGGAGCAGTCAGTCCGCGTTCGGGGCGACCGCCGACGAGCGGCAGCGTGCGCTGCGCCGGGGCGGCTTCTCCATCGTGTCGTCGCTGGACCCGGGCGTGCAGCGGGCCACCACCGAGCAGGTGCTGAAGATCTATCCGACGACCAGGGCCGAGGCGGTGCCCACCGCGGTGGTGCAACCGGGCACCGGGCGGGTGCTGGCGATGTCGGTGAACCGCGCCTACAGCGTGGCGGACAACCCGGTCGGGCAGAAGAACCGCCCGAACACCGTCAACCAGCTGATCGCCGGCGGCGGCGCGATCGAGGGGTACCAGGGCGGCTCGACGTTCAAGCTCTTCACCCTGCTGGCCGCGCTGGAGTCCGGCCTGCCGCTGTCGACCGACTTCGTG
This sequence comes from Micromonospora sp. NPDC047187, assembly GCF_040643355.1. Classification (NCBI taxonomy): domain Bacteria; kingdom Bacillati; phylum Actinomycetota; class Actinomycetes; order Micromonosporales; family Micromonosporaceae; genus Micromonospora; species Micromonospora sp. NPDC047187. The sequence continues at coordinate 978 of NZ_JBEYUF010000033.1, read as the reverse complement.
GCGCCGACCCAGTTGCTCACCCGCTTCCCGGTGACCGGGGAGGCGAGCTGCGACGGACGGTGGTGCCCGGCGAACGCCAGCCCGTCGTCGATGGACGGCCCCCGCACCATGTGGAGCGCGTTCGGCCGCTCGGTGAACACGTACTTCGCGTGGCTCACCGAGAAGGTCGGCGCCGATCGGGTGGTGGAGATGGCCGAGCGGCTCGGCATCGTGCTGCGGGCCGAGTCCGACGCCAAGCTGGCCCGCTACGGCGCGAAGGACTGGGGTCCGTTCACCCTGGGCGTGGCCGCGACCACCCCGTTGGACCTGGCCAGCGCGTACGCCACGGTGGCGGCCGAGGGGACCTGGTGTGCGCCGCTGCCGGTGGTCTCGATCACCGACTCGGGCGGCCGGCCGGTCGACGCCGCCAAGCCGGACTGCCGACAGGTGCTCGACGCCGACGTGGCGCGGGCGGCCATCGACGCGGCCCGCTGCCCGGTGGGCGACCAGTCGATGTACGGGCGTTGCGACGGCGCCACCGCACCCGGGTTGCGGGCGAAGCTCGGCCGTCCGGTGGCGGGCAAGACCGGCAGTTCGGAGCGGTACGAGACGGAGACGGTAGTGGCGTTCACGCCGCAGCTCGCGGTCGCGTCGATGGCCGCGAACCCGGACGATCCCCGGGACGCGGTCGGTCAGGCGGTGCAGGCCCAGATGGTGAACGCGGTCGGTGAGGTGCTCGCCTTCGCCCTGCGCGACCAACCGGTCCGCGACTTCGTCCCGCCGAGCGAACGAACCGCCTTCCAACCCCAACCCCAAGCCGGCAACTAACCCCCACCCCCTACCCCACCCCACCCCCGCCCCGCCCCGCCCCACCCCCGCCCCGCCCCGCCCCGCCCCGCCGCGCCGCGCCGATCTGTGAGTGGGGGTTGTCAAGGGGTGCGGTGGTGGGGGGTGATGGTTCGGTAGAGCTGTCGGGCGATGTAGCGCTTGAGGCAGCGG